>JAOAKB010000029.1 GCA_026413865.1 Nitrososphaeria archaeon | reverse complement strand
TATCAGAGCATTACCAACTATAGACATTGCAGCATTTGGGTCATGAACAATAACTATTCCTTCAGCCTTTATCTGTGGGTAAATTCTATCTTCTTTCCAGTCTAAGCCGTAAATCTTTCCAACCTTGCTTTGGACAACTGAATCATAGAGAACTTTAAAGCCTTGCTCTTTAAGAAAAGACGCAAATTCTTCAGCTTTACTACTCCAATATTCATGGTTTCCCATGACAGCAAACTTTTCTTGAACACTTAGACTAGAAAGAATTTTTAGAGCAGATTCAATATCTAAGGTTAGCTCGTCTATAGTATCTCCTCCTAACATAATAATGTCTGGTTCCTCTCTATTAACTAAATCAATAATATTATCTAACACATTATTAAATATGCCTACATGAAGATCAGTTAAAAACGCAATTTTTCTTCCTATACCAAAACTTAGCTTTGTAACTTCTATACGCTTGGTTTCAGCATAGCCTATACCAAAACCTAATCCTAGAACAGAGACAGCATAAATATAGAATAGTTGACGTCTATTAATCATTCTTTAGAAGATTAGCGCCCGACCTTTTAAAAGCATTATTTCTATTTATAACTCACAAAATTGGTTGAAAAATTTTATTGAATGTTTTAATTCAAACTAAATTGAATTTATACTAATATTATAAAAAGAGGAATTTATTACCATTTATATATGCTGTTTTATTATGTATGTGCAATGGAGCCAATATTTGCTGCTGCAATCGTTGCTTCAAGTGTTATAGGTTTAATGGCTTTAGGTTTCACATTACAGTTTATTACATTAAAGGTACCCAATTTAGCTCATACTACTATATGCTTTAGTTCAGCATATATGCCCTTATCATTTTGGCTTTTTGGAGTAAATCCTTATTTAGCTCTTCCTTTATCCTTTTTAATTGGATCACTTCTATCATGGTTTCTTTACAAATTTTTAGCATTCTTAAGAACACGTGGAACAGGTCCAGTTGGACAGATGATGTCTTCTTTAGCTTTTGGTTTAATCATCTACGGTATTATGAATATTTACGCTGATTATTTATCTTATGTTCTAAAAGCTTGGGCACGCACTTTTACACTTGCAAACGCTGACATCACATTGTTTGGAGAACCAGGTATTGTGTTCTTGGCACCAATTCTATTGATTTCACTTACAACTTTTTTTCATCTTATTCTGACTAGAACTAAGTTTGGGATTGCCATAAGAGCTATTGTTCAAGACTATTCACTTGCAGCCACTCTTGGTGTTAACACAGACCGTGCACTTGGTATAGCATGGTTTATTGTAGGTGGGATAGGTGGTCTGGCTGGAGCAGTTTGGCCTTTCTGGTTTAGTGTAGACCCTTGGACCGGGCCAAGAATGTTAAGTGATATATTTGCTGCTTGTGTTGTAGGAGGTTTGTTCAGTGTATATGGTAGTATATTAGGAGGTATTATTGTTGGTGGTATGGAAATTTTATTACTATGGGGTATTGCACTTAATGTTGGTGTATGGATAACGTCTTATAGGCCAATAATACCTGTTGTTATAGCAGCTATAACATTACTGATCTTTCCTAAGGGTATTATGGGTAGTATAGAGGCGTTAAGGGAAAAAAGGAGGAAATAGGAAAAATGGTTCTCGAAACACTATTACCTTTAGTTATAGAGACTTTAACATTCTTTTCTATATATCTAGTTTGTAGTTCAAGCCTTAATATACAGCAAGGGTATACAGGAATTTCTAATTTAGGACTCTTTTTTAGCATTTCTTCTGGAGCATATGTTATTGCAGCCTTACCAACACGTTTAGCTGTTTGGCTTTATGGTATAAATATGGACTTTGCTTACCAAAATGCTCTAGTTGTATCATTGTTGAACGAAAGATTTGCAAAAGATGCCCTTACACCAACACTTTTGCTCATAATAACCTTTTTTGCCGCGATGTTAGTTGGAGGAATACTTGGATATTCCTTCACATATTTATCTTTAAGATTAACTGAAACTTATCTTGCAGTTTTCTTTTTATGTGTTGCCGAAGCCATCAAAATTTTCGGTGAAAACTTTATTCCATTAGCAGGAGGGCCGAATGGTATTCTATTACCAAATTTCTTTATATGGCTTGGGAATTATAGTTGGATTATTCAATCAGCATTCTTTATTATTATTCCATTCATAATATTTGCTGTATATGAAAAAGTTACTAAGTCACCCTTTGGAAGATTGTTAAAGGCTATTAGGGAAAATGAGTTAGCTGTACAATGTTTAGGAAGAAACACTGTTAACATTAAACTTAAAGTTATGGCCTTAACTTCTGCATTTCTTGCCGTAGCAGGAGTGCTTGTTTCTCTTAGAATGAGATCGGTTGTAGCTGGAACATTTGATAGAGTAGATTATTCTTTCTGGCCTTGGTTAATGATAATGTTAGGTGGAGCTGGAAATAATTTAGGATGTTTACTTGGAACATTTTTATGCATTATTATTAGAAGAATAGTTTATTGGTTGAAATTCTATCTTATATTCTTGCCAGTGGACATAATGTGGCTCGAATATATTTTGCTAGGGTTAGCATTCATGATTGTTATGATATACAAACCTGAGGGAATTTTGCCTGAAAAACCATACCAGGTTAAACAACAAAATGAGCCACCAAAGTAGTTAGGAAACATCCTCAGAGGAACAAGATCTAAATAAATTTTATAGGATTTAAACCTACAAAAATTTTATCTTTTAAATGGATTTTTAGTTAAATATTAAATTTTTTGATGATCTAATAAAATGAAAACAAAAAAGTTTATTAGCATAAATATTAAGTATGAATTAGTTGGTGGATTAAATGCAAAAAGGAATCGCAATAGTTGTAGCAATTCTAATCATAGTAGCAGCAATTGGTGGATATTTCATTTACCCATTCCTTAATCCAGTACCCACTATTAAACCAAGACTTGAAGGAGAGATTCCTATAGGAGTTCTCTACAGCTCATCTTCTGAAGCCGGATATTTTAAGCCATCATATGATATTGCATTTGAAGAAGTCAATGAATGGTGCAAGGAGACCGGTTTACCTGTAAAATTTGTGCCACTAGAGGAAAATGCTGAAGAGTCTACCACAAAGCTTGTGGAAAAGGCTGAAAGTCTTATAGCAAGAGGGTGCCAAGTAATTTTGGGCACTTCGTGGAGCACACATGTAGCAGCACTAAAATCAACCGTAGATGAGAAGAAGATTGTATTATTTTCTCCAAGTTCAGGTTCACCAGCTGTTGAAATAGCAGGAGACTATATTTTCAGAAACGTAGCATGTATTCCTCAATGGTATAGGTCACATGTAGCTTTAGCTAAGAGTTTAGGAATAGAGGTGATGATAGTACTTTATTCACAAGATTCATTTGGTCAGCCAGGTAACGAGGCAATGCTTAAGTTATGTAAAGAGTATGGTATAACCGTATACAAAAATTTTGGATATGATCCATCTGCAAAAGACTTTACTGCAGAAGCCTCTGTTTTAGAGCAAACATATAAGGAGGCTGTGACAAAGTATGGCAAGGAAAAGGTTGGTGTTAATATAATTGGTGTGGGAGGAATGTGCACACCTTGGCTTACAACTATAGCCAAGTTTCCAAGCTTATGGGATATGGCATATTTCCAAGGACCAAATGCTGCAGGAGCAACTGATGTGCTACAATATGCTGGAGAAATTGCGTCTAAGACAGGTTTTCTTAGTGCAGGGCCGATGGCTGCCATGACACCTAAAACACAATCATTCATCCAAAAACATTTGACTAAGTATGGTTCTAAACCGTACACGTACGGATACAATGCATATGACACAGTATGGATTACAGCACTTTCTATTCTCACAGCCGAAGAATATAAGGGCGAAACTATAAAGGCTGTTCTACCTAAAGTTGCCGAATCATATTTTGGAACATCAGGACTTTGTACCTTAAATCAATATGGAGATAGAGTATCAATAAACTTTGTAATTCAAAAGGTCGTCTACGAAGGTGGAACATATAAGTGGAAGGACTTCGCATACTTTGACTCTTCAACCATGTCAGTTACAATTGTGGGAAAATAATTTCCCACACTTAACATTTTTTTACCTAAAAAAAAATAGAGTGTGAGAGAAATGGGAACAATACTTAAGGTGGAGAAGCTTGTTAAAAAATTTGGGAGTCTAAAAGCAGTCGATAATATATCATTTGAAGTACCAGAAAAGAGTATTACTCTACTAATAGGCCCAAATGGAAGTGGTAAGACGACTCTACTAAATTGTATAGCCGGAATATATAAACCGGACGAGGGAAAAATATGGTTTAATGGAAAGGATATTACAGGAAAACAGCCTCATGAGATAGCAAATATGGGAGTTATGAAAACATTCCAGATTCCAGCGGCTTTTAGTCGCCTTTCATTAGCTGAAAACCTACTCATATTTTATAGAAAAAATCCAGGAGAGAGACTCATAAACTCGCTTTTCAGAAAAAAGTGGATAGAAGAGGAGAAGGCAGCCACACAAAAACTTTTCAAAACAGTACAAACACTAGAAATTGAATCACAACTTAATAGAAGGGCAAACGAACTTAGTGGCGGACAACTAAAACTTTTAGAATATAGTAAACTTTTAATGGCAGACCCCACATTATGCCTTCTTGATGAACCAGTAGGTAGCATAAATCCTGTTTTAGCCAACAAAATCTTTTCATATATAACAGAGGCTAGAAATGATATGGGAAAAACATTTATCATTGTAGAACATAGACTTGACATAGCCGTAAAATATGTGGACTACATTTATGTTCTAGTAAATGGGAAAATACTCTGTGAAGGTGTACCAGAGGAAGTCCTAAAGAGAAAAGAACTATATGAAGTCTATCTTTCACCTTTACCGGCCTGAATATAGCATCTTAATCAAAAAGGTTAATAAAATTTTAAATACTTAAAAAATGGTTTTGGTCTTGATACGATGACATATCTTACTATAAGTAACCTTAACGCAGGATATTTCAAGATACCAGTACTAGCTGACATCAATTTAACAGTTCCAGAAAAATCAATATGCACCATTGTTGGACCAAATGGAAGTGGAAAATCAACACTATTAAAAACAATATTCGGCCTTACAACAATTTATAATGGATCTATAAAATTTAATGGGAAAGACATAACAAATCTAAAACCATATGAAAAGGTTAAACTTGGCATGGCATACTTACCTCAAACAGGAAACGTTTTCCCTAATCTAACAATAAGAGAAAACATGATTATGGCGGGATACTTACTACCAAAAAAAGAGATAAAAGAAAAAATGGAGAGCATACTCAAAATGTTTCCTATAGCGAACATACCATTAGACAAAAAAGTCTTAACATTAAGTGGAGGAGAAAGACAGATGCTGGCCATGGCAATGTCACTTATGAGCAACCCTTCACTTATGATGTTCGATGAACCATCAGCAAACCTATCGCCAAAACTAGCTTATCAAGTCTTCCAAAAAATTAAGGAACTAAATGAGTCAGGTATAACTATAATTTTAGTGGAACAGAATGTTAAGCAAGCCCTCGAAATATCAGATATAGCATATTTGCTTGTAAGTGGGAGAGTAAGATTTCAAGGTAAGTCGAACGATTTGCTAGAACATCCTGAACTAGGTAAACTGTATCTGGGAATAAGTTAAGCAAAATAAAAAAGTGAAAGCTTTATCAAGAGATTAGGACAATCATAATAACAGCTATATACTTGGAAAAATAGTTTACTTGTATGAGAGAGAATAAGCTTAGAAGGTTAATTAGTAAGGATAAGCCGACTTTAGGTACACATGTTATGAGTACATGGACTGGTGTTATAGAGCTTGTTGGCCACACTGGCTTGTTTGATTACATCGAATTTCTTAGCACGTACACTCCTTGGGATTTGCATGATTTTGATAATGTGGCTAAGGCTACAGAGTTAGTTGGTATCTCTTCAATGATTAAGGTTGATCAGGAGCCTAGAATGTTTATTGCGGAAAGGGCTTTAGCTGCAGGAATACAGAATTTCCTTTTTGCTGACATCAGAACGGTTAAGGATGCTGAGGAGGCTGTGAAGGCTGTAAGGGCTGAGCCTAAAGGTTTGATGGGAATGGGAATGTTCAGAAGCGTAGAGTATTTGTTTGCTAAATCTTCGCCCTCAGATTATAGGAGGGCATGTGATGATGCTGTTATAGCTTTTATGATTGAGAAAAAGAGTGCTGTTGAGCATTTGGAGGAAATATTGTCTGTTGAAGGTGTTGATATGATACAGTTTGGGCCATGGGACTATAGTCTAAGCATAGGACTGTCAGGAGAACCAGGGACACCTTGGGGATTGAATCATCCAAAGGTTAAGGAGGCAGAATTGAAGACAATAAAGACAGCATTAAAAATGGGTAAGAGACCTAGGGTCGAGTTGGATAGTCTTGAGAAGGCAGAAGAGTACATGAACATGGGTGTAAAAGACTTCTGTATTGGAACAGATGTTTCAATATTGTTTGAATGGTGGAAAAATAATGGAGAAAACATGAGAAAACTATTTTTGAAACTAGAGCACATATGATAAAAAAATTTTCTCTTTACGATAAATGTAAAAAAAATTAAGTACAGGACATAAAAGAATGGAGACTTTTTATTGTATGTGATGGCTTATATATTAGTTTGTAATTAAAAATTTGGAGGCTAAAGAATATGAAGCTGGTTGGCAGGGTTGCTGACGGTTCTACAGAATCTTCCGCCAGACTTATTTTAATGAAGGATTTTGAGAAGAAGGTTGCTGCGGAAGAACTTGTTCTTATAGAAAATTCTGTTGAAGGGAGAGTGAACAGGATTCTTGGAGTATTGAGGGAAGGGTTGGGTAAGAATGAGTTTCTTAGTGCATCATCTTATAGACCTGATGTTGCATATATGAAGCTTGGAGGAGAACCTTCTGGAGCAAGGGAAGTTTATTCTTTTGCTATTAAACCTATTGGTGTAGTGACTGATGAGGGACTTGACCAGAATAGGCTCATAATACAGCCAAGAGCACCAGTCTATATTCTTGAAGATGAAGACAATCCTATGGAATGGATTGTTAAAGACTTAGATGTAATTTGGACTCAAGCACACATTGAAAGGCATGAGAAATGGAGGGTGCCGGTTGTGAAAAATTTTATACCATATCATGTTGGCGTTTATGGTACAACAGGTAGTGGAAAATCCTGGTTTACAAGATATATTCTAGTACCATTGTATTTGGATGCAGGCTACAAGATTATAATTTTGGACTGGAGTGGAACAGACTATGCACCACACTATAAAAATTCTGATACAACAGAAGTTATTAAGATTAATGAAATTGCAATGGATGAGGAATCGATATTAAGCTATTTTGAAGACAAGGCTCTCAAGTTTGCTAAGAATGATAATGTGAGAGATGCATTTGATGAATTCATTGAAGGATGGACAGGTAAAGTAGAGAATGCAAAAGACATAGCAAAAGAAGGAAGCAAGTCTGAAGAAATTTTGTATAAGATGATTAGGAATCATGTAGAAAATGTAGCTAACTCGTTAGATACACGAAGTAAGCAACCAGCATTAAGGGCTGCTAGAAGAGTTTTTAGAAGATTAAAGCCTGAAGATTTAGTTCCCTTAATGGGAACAATTTCCATCGAAGAAATATATCAAAGACTTGGTGAGAAAAGGATTATCGTTATTGATATGAGTGGTGCTTTAAGTGAGGGAAAACTTGGATTCTTCTTGTCCCTATCAAATTATTTATACAGTCTAATGGAGACAGGAGAAAATCTTAACCTTTCCCTAATAATTGATGAGGCACCACAGTATGCGCCATTTTCTCCTAAAGGAATACAGGAGACTTCAACAGAGATGATAAAGAATCTTGCAGCATTAGGAAGAAAGAGAATGTTCAATCTAACACTAATTTCACAAGGTGTCAAGGGTGAGATTGGCATAAATGCGGCTGTCAGAAGAAATCTGACATCAAACTTTTTTGGAAGAATACATCCACTTGACGCTTCAGGAGAGGGTGGAGCACTAGAATGGTTGGCACCATATGGTATAACGGCAGACCAACTACTCCAACTTAAACCTGGAAGATTCTATTTTACAGGCCTAATGAATCCATCACCAACACCATTACTCATAACGTATAAGGTTGAAGCACATGCATGAAGAGTATGTTGATTGGCTAAAGTTTCCACCAGACGTACAGCATCAGTTCTTCCAATGTGCAGAGGAAGAGGCGACAAAACTTGCTAAGGCTATAGAAGAGTTCGTTTCAAAGGTTAAGGAAGTCAAAAGCATACTAATGCAACACATTCACACACTACCATTACATGATGAAACATATAATGTTGCTGCAGTAGATAGTTCAAGAAGCGCGAATCTAAGCGAACGATTAGGTGTAAGATACGGAGTGTTTGCTACAGGACTAATATTTTTGAAGGGCATAGAAAAAATGGGGGAAATGTATAAGGTTGGAACATTTAAGAGAAAACAAGCCTTTTCACAGGACAAGAGCAAATACTTTTTCAGCCTACTGACAACATATTTAGAGAGAAAAATGGCTTTAGAAGCGTTAGACAAATGTGACCTCCTAATATTAGATGGAAGCTTCTACAGCTTCCTAATACCAGTTGAGAGGATGAGAAAGTCTGGACTACATGGTCCAGAAGAAGATAAAAAAGTAAATGAAACATTTAATTTAACAGAAGAGTTAAGAAAGAGTGGTAAGGTCATTGGAGTGATAAAGAGAAGCCATACAAGGGCAATAGGAGGGTACCTAGCCCAAAAAGATAGGAAAACACCTTTTACGACAACAATAGACAAGCACCTACTTTCAACAATCATGCCAGAAAAAACGTACTTTAATTACCAGGAACTTTTGGGAAACATGCCAGTACAATTTTATACAAGCCTAGCATCGCTAATTACACCAGAATCAGATATTGAGACAATAAAGGCTGAAGCCCTAGAAAAAGCATACAGGCCTTTCGAAATACTAGGATATGATAAAAGTATATTAGATAATATGAGAAGACTACAGGTTAGAGCATACAGTCATATACCTCCAGCAGAAATAGAGTATCCTTCATCAATAAGCCTAGAAAAGCTTCTAAAGTTCCTTGGACAAAAAAACTTCTTCAACGAGGCAACAAACCTACCACTATGCCTTGACCTTGTAGACAACCTCGTTAGTGTATCACAAAAGTTTACAGGAGAATTCGTTTCAGAAGTAGAGGGAAGAGTGTTAGAGAAGATAACTGGAAACAAAGAAAATATTGAAAACGTAAAAATATTCTTTACACTACTAAACCCACAAAAAGAATATTAGAAAAAATATACTAAAAATTTGTTTCAATTTGATTCTAAGCATATTCTAGAATTATTTGATATTGTTTTGAACTTTTGATACAAATGTCTATAAATAATAATGCAATTAAATATCAAAAGAAAATAAAGACAATATAAATAAGCTGGATAAAACCAATACATTTGAATAAAACTTTAGTATTAAAAATATATCCCAAACATTCATCTTTTTAGCAATCTTGGATCGTGTCTTAAACAGATATTATTTGATATAATCAAAGTCTAAAGAAATTATATTTGGTATAGCATTAGCAAATATTTTGGAACCAAAATTAGACTTAATACATATTTAAAGTGGGGGACGAACCGGTGAAGCTTTGTTAGATCTCTTTAGGCCAAAGATGGTTTTAAATAACAGTATTTTCCTATGAGTTTATGCCATTCTAATGCGAATAAGAGTATAGATTTATCCTGATGAACATATTTTAAAAATATAACCCTATCAGTGCTATCACTACTAAAACTATTATCGTCCAAAGATTAATTTGCTTTACAGTCATCATAGCCCTCTCTTTTGATGGATACTTAATAAGAAAGAAGATAGAATAAAAGAAACCTATTTCAGATGCAAGAACAAATGAAGCTCTTAGCATATCCAGCTTATTAAAAAGATAGAGAAATACCATAGGCCCAAGAAAAACGGTTATAAGATAGCATACTGAAGCAAGTATAGCCG
Organism: Nitrososphaeria archaeon; assembly: GCA_026413865.1. Taxonomy (GTDB): domain Archaea; phylum Thermoproteota; class Nitrososphaeria; order JACIWG01; family JACIWG01; genus JACIWG01. The sequence goes on along the minus strand of JAOAKB010000029.1, from coordinate 2,791 downwards.
CTGCTTTAGGCCCATATATTATTGCGACACTTCTAACTTTCTTAACTTTATCTCCTTCCATATCAGATATACTCTGAGTTATTTCCCTTCCTAAGTTTGCGAAGAAGCTTAAAATAAATATAGCTATAATGAAGGGTTCGATTAAGCCAGTAGCTGTAATCGAGCCAAAAATAAATGTCATAGAAACACAGTATGACACAATAATGTTACCTAACAAACCATATTTCTTACCATATAGGCTATATAATATTGATAATAGAAATGTACACAATGCAATTAACATTGCTAACCAATTTAACATTATAGAGGATAAAAAGCCTAGAATAAACAAGATTATGCCAAAATATAGGGCTGAATTTCTAGAAACTTGACCAGAAGGGATAGGTGCATTAGGTCTATTAATACAATCAATTTCAAAATCCAAGTAATCATTTATTACAAAGGAGGAAGCTGTTAGAAGAAAAGAAGTTAGAAGTGGAAATAGGATTAATTCAAAATTAGGAAAAGCTTTAAGAGATATAGTTTGACCTGTAAAGGTTACTAAAGATATAAGGATAGGCGCTGAAGGTCTAATCAAACGAATATAAGAAAAAATATTAGAAAGTAAACCTAGATTCAAACACACAATACATTAAATTAGGAATATAAAAAATTTTTTATAAGATCACAAAAAAGATGTTTATTGGCTTAATGTATAAAGAAACTCTAAACTGATTTAGATTAAAATTTTGAAAATATTATAAAAAAATGGAAAAGGTTTTTCACTTTAAAATCATAGTGTAAAGTTTTTAATTTTTTTGTTTAAATGAACAAAAATTTTACTTCTACTATTTCAATGCCAAAAGAGTTTTTAGTTCCACTATATGCTCCTGCTCATCCATAATGATATGTCTGACTTCATGATCCAATTTTAAATATTCGTACTTTAATTCATCTTTCATAGCCCTTATTTTTTCTAGTATCATTAAATAGAAATCAACAGCTTCTTTTTCTCCTCTTAAGTTTACTTCCAATATTTCGTTTATATTAGTTGCAGGATAAGTTTTTTCTATGCCCATCGAAGGAACACCACCCAAATAGGGTCCTATCAAGGTTCTAAATTTTTCTTCATGCTCCTCTTCATCTTTTGCTATCTCTTTAAGCCTAGCTATTATTGGTTCTGCATTCAACCCATCTACTAGTTCAGCATGACTTAAGTATTGAATTCTTGCTGCATGCTCCAACTCTAAAGCTTTATTCAACATTCTAATTAATTCATCCTTACTCATAATCTTGAAGTTGTTATTTTTATTATTTAAATTTTTCTAGAAACAGTTACCTAATTATGAACTTTACTAGGAAAGTTTGGCCATCAATTTCCTTTATTTCTCCAATGTAAGTTTTCAAATTCCTCTTTTCTAACTCTATTCTAAAGTCTTCAAACCATTCTGTAACGCCACAAGTGTTGCAAAAAGGGCCTGAAAAGGTTACTGTTAGAAAATTTTTACCAACATCTTTTAATTCTACAGTAGCTTCTGGACTATGATATTTATTATATTCTTTTATGGCTGAGAAAACTAACTTTTTATCCAACATTTTGACAATGTATTTATAACAATGTTTATTAAAATTTTTCTTATTATAACATGTAATATGATACTAGAATGAACATTATAAGTGTTAGAGTTTCAAAGGAAGAGTTAGAGAAAAATAATGTTAAAATAAGCAAGACTATAAGAAAGTTGAAGGAAATGAGATAGTGATTGATGTAGCTAAGGAAAATCGCATACACAATAAAAAAATAGGATAATTTTTAGAGAATATCAAGTATTTATTTACAACTTTATAATTTGCCAGTATCCCAAACCTCAATTATGCTTATAGATTAAGTAGACCCATTAATCTTCCCTCTAACACATGCTGTAACAATACCGTCTAAACAAAGTGGCGAAAGCATACCAACACTCTTTTCTCTAACACATAAGAAGCGGACATCACATTCTCGACAAAAACGTTTCCTAATCTCATTTATGTCAAGGTCAAGCAAGCCATTTTCCTCTAAAACTTCGTAAACGAATTTAAGGTATTTGCCTTCAGCAATCCTTGGCACCTCATATTTTGCACCCTCTAAACCCTTCTTCAAAGTCCAGAACTCGTAAAGCCTTCTTGCACCCTTAGAAGAATTACATTCTTTGCAAACAAAAACTATGTTCTTTTCATTATCAGGCCCATTAAGACAACGAGGAAAAAGGTGGTCAGAAGGTAGAATAAAACTATTAAAAGGTAGAAAGATGGTAGAACAAAGGTAGAATAATGGTGGAAAAAAGTGGAAAGTGGGTGGAAAAAAGGTAGAAAAAAGTATAAAGTTGGTAGAAAGTTGGTAGAATAAAGGTAGAAAATTGGTAGAAAAGGGTAGAATGGAGGTAGAAAAAAGGTGGAAAAATGGTAGAAAATAGGTAGAAAATAGGTAGAAAAAATGGTAGAAAAGTAGGTAGAAATAAGCCAACTTTAATTCTCTTTATGACTGCACTAAAATACATCCTGGTAAACTTCATTTGTCAGCCGAATTAGGCCTAAACTACCACCCTTTCAATTTATATATGCTAAAAAATTTTGTTCCAATTCACTTTATAAGGAATCAAACATGTCATGTTATGTCATAACATTGTATACCAAAATGCTGCATTATTACCATCAAAACAATTCAACCAGTTTTAAAAATTTTTGTAACATATGTTATAAAATATATTAGAAGATGCTTGAAGACAATTTTTAGCTTCCTTTCTCTTACTATTTTTGACCCTTATCATTA
>JAOAKB010000028.1 GCA_026413865.1 Nitrososphaeria archaeon | reverse complement strand
TTGTGAGTGTATCCAAAGATAATCGTGTCAACTTTTTCTTTCATTAATGCTTTAACCCTCTTTTTTATTCCTAATGGAGGACCACCTTCTGGTGGGTGAATAATACCTATTTTGAAACCTTCTAATTCGATTACAAGCCTTTCAGGTAACTTGTTTTTGATTTCATAACTGTCCATATTTCCATAAACTCCATAAAATGTTTTAAGTTTGGCTAGCTCTTCTACTATACCAACTTGTGTATAATCTCCTGCATGGATTATAATGTCAACATTTTTTATTTCATCATAAATTTTAGATGAAAGTTGTGCAAGAGAACTACAATGCGTGTCAGAGAGAACAAGAACCTTCTTAGGCATAATTAATGACATTTAGGATTCAATATTTAGACTATAAAAGTTTTAGATAAAGTTTAAAATAATTTTCTTAAATACTGTTCATGATGAGAAACTATACTCCACCAAAAAAGCTATTGAAAATAGGCGAGTCTGCGACTATGAAGGCGGCTGAAAAAGCCAGAGAACTAAGAGCAAAAGGTGTTAATGTAATAAGTCTTGATGTTGGTGAACCAGATTTTCCAACCCCAAAGCCTATAATTGAGGCAGCATACCGGGCTTTAAACGAAGGATTAACAAAATATTCTCAAAGCCAAGGACTACCTGAGCTTAGAGAGGCAATAGCAGATAATTTAAGAAAAATTTTTGGAGTAGATTATTTGCCGAATGAAATTGTTGTTACCGCGGGAGCTAAGATGGGTGTCTTTTATGCACTCACAGCACTTTTAGATGAAGGCGATGAAGTGATTATTCCTACACCGGCTTGGCCAAGCTATTTTGATATTACAAAATTTGTTGGAGGGGTTCCAGTTGAAGTTAGGAGTGGAGAAGATTTTGAACTTCTTCCAGATAGGATAGATAAGGCTGTTACAGAAAAGACTAGAGCAATTCTCTTGAATTATCCAAACAATCCTACGGGTATGATTTATGATAAGAAAGTTTTAGAGAATGTTGCCGAAATAGTAAAAAGGAAAGAACTCTGGGTTGTTTCAGATGAAATCTATTGTAGACTAGTTTACGATGGAGAATTTATTCCATTTTCAAAGATTGAGGAAATGAGGGATAGGACTATTACAATCAATGGCTTTAGCAAGACATATTCTATGACAGGATGGAGGCTCGGATACATATGCGGTCCAAAGAATGTAATTAAGGAAATTTTGAAAGTTCAGCAGCAAACTGCAACGCATCCCCCAACATTCATACAGAAAGCCGCCATTACAGCATTATATGAATGCGAAAGTTATGTAAGGAATATGGTAAATGAGTTTAAGATCAGAAGAAACCTTTTCTATGATGGACTAAGAAGAATGGGCTTCAAAATTAAAAAACCTCAAGGAGCATTCTATATTTTTCCAAATGCTATGGACGTCTACTCTGAGGCGGAAAACTTTTCAGAACATTTGCTGGAAAAGGTTGCAGTTAGTACTACTCCAGGAGAAGGTTTTGGAAAAGGTTATGAAAAACATTTTAGAATATCTTATGCAACTTCAAGAGAGAAAATAGAGAAAGCTATTTTAAAAATGGAAGAATTTCTTAAAAGATGAAGACTACACTTCTATTTCTTCAAAAATTTTTGAAGCCTTATATAGGAAAATAGAAATGGAAGTCAGAGAATAAATTATAGGGAATATGTCAAAAACAAACCCTAATTGGTTTATAAAAAGTTCTTTAATAAATAGTAGAGAAAGTATAGGCGTCGATAGAAGTATATAGAAAATTATTCCGATAAAGAACATTAATGGAGTAAAAAATTTCCTTTTTAGAAGCCATAAAGTATAAAATATCCCGAAAGCAGAATTTACGGTTAAAATTAAAGTTGAAAGAATTAAAGATGATAATAAGTAAGATAAATTTAATACAGATTCTATTATACATACCACAAAAATTACTGGTACAGATATAGAAAGTTGCCAAAGGAATAAACCAATAATATAGGATAGAAATTCTCTAGAATATGTTTTTACTAGCCATATGCATTCTCCAAACTCGGTAAACCATAACTGTGTAAATATCATAGGATAAAATATTATTATGAAATAGGCTGGAGAAAAAGTTAGCTGATATAAATTATAAATATCGGACAAATATGGTTTAAAAAAAATGTAAGGCAAATAGAGAAAAACTGTTGATAGAATTAGGATATAGAAATCTCCAAACCTAAATGTTCTAGTGATAGAATCTTTCATAAAGAACAGGATCTTATTTTTAGGTGCTGTAGAAAGTCCTAGTGGTATGGAAAAAGAACTAACTTTACTTAAAATATGCTTTTGCATCTTAACTTGAGAAGTTAAACTTATATCAAACATTGTACGCAATGGAACAACTTGAACATAAGGGATAAAATTTAGACAAGAAGCTTTAAATAATAAAATTAGAGAAAAAAATGTCCAAACGCTGATAGTGATGATTGAAGGAACAAAATTTATATCTAATAATAATATTTGAAGACATCCTACTGGGGAAATGTAATATAGCCAACCAGGAAAAATTTCAGGATAAAGACTGTTAAACAATGGAAGAGAAAAAATTATTATAATTAATAAAATTGATAGTCGAACAATGTTTTTATTATAGAATAATATTAAAACCTTAAAACTGTTTTCAAGTAAAACTGAAATTATAAGTATTATAAGAATTGAAGAAAACAGGAAAATATAGAAAATTTTCAAAAAAATTATTGAGAGAATAAAAGGTATTAGAAGGGGAGAAAAAAATAGAATTGAAATCATAGTTAAATCATATAAAGTCTTTGCTATTAGAAATTCTGAAGGAAATACCTTTGCGGATAAAATAAAATCGCGCTCATATTCTGTTACATTCATTTTACTTACTAAAGCTGAAGAAAGAAAAAGAAGAGGAAATATTAAGAGGATAGGGTATTTTAGTAAAATGTTAATAATTAGATTTTCATGAAAGGAACTTTCTGAGAAAATCATGGGAACTAATCCTAATCCAATAAATGAAAGAGCTAAAATTACAATTATGTCAGACTTAGATTTTCTTAAAGATCCAAATGATGCAATAATTCTTAGAAAATAGATTTCTTTTATTGCCAAAAGGTCTACCTCTTAAAAAGATTTCTTCCTTCTTCATTCACACGATTATCTTTTGATACCAAACTTTGTTCCTTTGTTAATGTTAAAAATATTTGCTCAAGAGTAGTATCTTCACCTAAACTTGCACGTTTTTTAAGATATTCTAAGTCACCGGTAGCAATATTCTTACCTTTATTTATTATGGCCACCCTATCACAGAATCTTTCTGCAAAATCAAGTAAATGTGTTGAAAGGAGAATAGAGCAACCACTTTCTGAAAGTTCTTTGAGAATAGACTTGATTTCATATTGACCTTCAGGATCTAGCCCTATAAAAGGTTCATCTAGTAATAGAAGTTTAGGCTCATATATAATAGAAGACAAAAAGATGAGCTTCTGCTTCATACCCTTTGAAAGCGAAATAATCAAATCTTTCTTCTTATCCATTAAACCAAATAAACTTATGAAACTATCAATTTTATCTTTCAAAACATCTCCAGGAACATTTTTTATACGCCCAACATAGTATAAGAACTCGTATGCTGTCAAATATTCAGGTATTAAAGCAGCTTCAGGAACATATCCAACAAATTGCTTGTACTTAAACGGTTCCTTGTCAATATCATAGCCTAACACATTAACTACACCTTTATCCTTCTTAATTAGACCTAAAATGATCTTTATAGTAGTAGTTTTTCCCGAACCATTAGGGCCTATAAGTCCAAGAATTTCACCTCTTTTAACATAAAGAGATATACCATTTAATGCTTTTACACCATTATAAGTCTTCCAAACATCGTAAACATAGAGAGAAACTTGTGATGGATCATATTTATTAAAGGCATCATTCAACATCGTTTTAACACCATACCATCAACAAATAATATAAATTAATATTCTTTATTCTCTTCTACAATAATCTTAACAAACGGGTCAATTTTCTTTATAATAGAATATATTTCCTTAACAGCGATCTCAGATTCAATTGGATTCCAACTTATTTTATATATAAGAACCCTATTAAAATTTGGTTCTAATAATATAATTGAAACAAACTTATTTCTAATAACATAATATTCGTAACTGTGAAACCTCACACTAAATCCTTTCTCATATAACCTATTCTTTAATAGAATACGATTTTCCAGCCTAGTAAAGGAAGATTTAATCATATATACCACTCTAAAAAATAATCAGGATTATTTAAATTTTCAAAATGATTAAAAGTACTGTCTAGAAGAATTAAATCTAAAAGAATTCACCAATTATATTGAGTAAAGTACTCATTATGATATTAATACTAAACTTTTTTACAAACATATAAGGTTATGGTTTGATTATTTACAATCAAATATTTAAAAAAAATTATAGTATAACTTTTTTTGCTTATTTTGCTTACATAATTAATTGTACATAAATAAGTATAAAAGATACAAGAATAGTGGGTACAGAAACTAAGGCCCCAATTTTTACCCATTCTAGAAGTGATATATGGTCACCTTTTCGTTCACAAGCACCAGCAGCAACAATATTCGCAGTACTTCCGATCACAGTTAGATTACCTATAAAACATGCAGAATGCAACATTATCCACCAGAGAGGAAAATTGTTTATCCCAATAGCGCCAATTTCAATTACAACAGGGGAAAAAGTGGCTACAACTAAGACATTATCTAACATCGCTGAAAGTAATCCAATTACGGGGATAAATAATAAAGCTAAAGTAAGAAGATTGTTGCCAGCTAAATTAATTAATCCCTTAGCTAGAATGTCGATAACACCAACATACTGTAGTGTACCAACAGATGCAAATAACATGATGAAAAAAAGTAGTGTCCACCAGTCAACCCTTCGTTCAACTAAATATTTCGCTTTTTGTGGTTCAAGTACCAATACTATACTTGCCATTAAAAGTGGGATACCTAATAATAGAGTGTTCTTTTTAAGGTGAAAAAACTCTTCTAATGGATGATGTAATATTAGAAGACCAAGAGTTATCAAGAATATGAGCCAGGAAACAATTAGATCCCTAGGAGTCATAGAATATTCTTCACTCGGCTTAGAAAATATTTCTTTTTCATACTTTAGTGAACTATCTAATTTACTGATATATTTTGAAAAATATTTAAAACATATCAATATGATTACTAATAAAGCTATTATACATATAGGAGTAGACCAACGTATAAAATCTAGGAAGGAAAGACCCCCCCTAAATGCGATCAGAACGCCAACTGGATTTCCTACTACCGTGGCAGCAGAACCAATATTAGTTGCAAAAACAGACATCAGAATCAATGGTATTGTACTGATTTTACATTTACTTGCTATGCGGAAAATTAAGCTAACCATTATTAAGATTGATGTAACTTCATCTATAAGAGCAGCAGATAAAGCAGAAAAAACCATAATTGCAACAACAATTCTTTTTCCTTCAAGACCTGCAAATTTTAAGAACCCTAGACTTAAATATTCAAAAAAGCCCTTTTCCTCAAGAAAACCTATTATAATCATCATACCAATAAGGAATAAAACGATATCAAGTGATGCAAATTCAACCATATGGGGTACATCTAAAACTCCGAAAAGGAACAATAAGGCAAGACCAAATGTTGCAAACGGTAATCTGTATCTCCAAAACATAAGTGCAGCAGCCGTTTTAAAGGAGAAAATAGTTAAAGCGACATTTTGATTAAATGAAAAGTTAAATAAGGATGCAAGACCTGCAATAAAAAGTGTCGATAATATTACTACTGTAACATTCAATATAGGAAGCTTTTTAAAGATTTCATTTGCTCTGGCCATTCTTGCTCACTCTGTACGCAAACTACCCTGAATAATTATTTTATCTTTTTCCCTAGAAAGCCATACTTCGTAACCATGATAAGTTAATGCGAGTAATATTTCATGCCATGGAAAATCTATTTCATCTAACACGACTATTTTATAACCACCATAAACTTCACTAACTTGACCCTTTTCATTAACGGTCTCATTAAGCCAAGAGGTTAAATCCTCAATAGGCATTTTCAAACCCTCTAACTTAAATTTCTTAACTTTTTCTATAGATTGGAGCTTCAATTCATATTCCTTTATCTTTTCTTCAAGTTCTTTTATTCTCTCTTGCAAAGATTTTATTGTTATATCCTCTTGAAATTTGTCTATACCTAACTTTAAACTAATGAACCATCTTTCTGCATTCTTGGCAACAATATCCTTTAAACCTAAGCCAAAAGATATACCTAAGGCCAAAGCAATACCTACTGAAATACCAAAAGCAACCGCTATGATAAACAAATTTAATACAAAAACATCTATTTTCATTATAGTAAGTGCAGTTATAATAACAATAAGAAAACCTAATATTCTCAATAAGTGGCCGGCGATCGTACTATACTTGTACCCTAAATCTTTAACAATGCCAGAAACAACATTTGCCATAAATTCAACAACTAGAAAACCTGCTACAAATATTACAATTCCACCTATAAAATATGGAATATATCCTATTACTGAACTCATAAAAAGTTTCAGGGCCTCGATATTCAAAAATTCTATAGCCACATAAATTGAAATTAGATATATTGACCAACGTGATATAAACTCAGCAATTCTACACAATGAGATACCTGATTGTTTTAATCCTTTTCCTAGAGTTGTCTTTGCCCATGTATCATCAAGCCCACTCCTACGTATAGCTGATGATATCACAAAACCAACTATATGACCTAGAAACCAACCAATAATTAAAGCCAACATAGCGGTAACAATTTTTGGGAGAATTTCAATAAATGCAGACCAAAATTTATTTGTTAGCTCCATAAAGTCAATACTAAAAAAATGTTTCAAATTCATCACCAACGGGTTTTGGTGTAGCAATATTTAAATATATTATTAAAAAAATTTATTAAAAATATTAATAATTTTATTTACAATATATTTAACAGAATGACGTTAATCACCATCAATCTTAACAAATATTATATATTTAATCTAGAATATTGTATGAGTAGTGGACAAGTTTTTGGATGGACTAAGGTGGACAAAAGATGGTATGGATTCTTAAATAGTGTACCAATTAGAATTTCTCAAGAAGAAAACAAATTAATTATTAACTCAAACAAAGAAATGTTAGAAGAGGATATAATACATTTTTTTAGCTTAAACGATGACATGGAGGAAATAAACGGGAAAATCGAAGTTAATGATGTTATGAAAAAAATTATAAAATTATATTCTGGTATTAGAATTTTAAGACAGAATCCAATTGATACAATAATAGAATTTATTTGTACACAGAACAAGAATATTCCCGCAATAAAGAAAATTATTACAAAACTTTCTGAAAAGTATGGGGAAGAAGCAAAAATCGGTAAAATAAAATTTTTTAGTCTTCCTAATATTGAAAAGCTAGCTGATAGTTCTTTAAAAGAACTTTTGGAAACTGGATTGGGATATAGAGCAAAATATCTTCTGTGTGCTGCAAAGAAAATTTTAGAGGATAAAACGTACATTGATAGAATTAGAAATATGAATTATAGTGATGCTTTGCATGCTATGACTTCAGGGGACATGAAGTTAAATGGAGTCGGGTTAAAGGTTGCAGACTGTATCCTTTTGTATGGATTTCATAAGTTGGAGGCTTTTCCAATAGATGTATGGGTTTTAAGAGCGTACCCTATAGTCCTAAAAGAATTTATTGATAAAAATGTACATGATGAAATATGCTTTAGGAAATTGAAGTTAGATAGAAGAAAATATTTGTTCATGGGAAATATTGCTAGGAAAGTGTTTGGAGAATATGCAGGATATGCACAGTTATACATTTACATGGCCAGTAGAAGTCTATTTGGATATAGTAAGAAAGTTTAATAGAGTTCTTGAAATTAGTCGTGCAATTCTTATCGGTTCTGGAACACTACCCTGTAAAGTGAATTTATCTATAATAGAGGCTGCATCTACTTCCGTTATGCCAGCACATCTTATAAAAACATGTTTTCCAGTATGCAAAAATATCTTTTTCCTTTCACCAAGCCTTTTGTAAGCTTCCAGCTTCCTTTCGTAATCCTTGTCTTTAAAATGGTGTAATATGTGGGGCTCAAGTCCTTCTGAAACATTGTATGTTACAGAAATTACAGGAATTGAAAGGGTATCATATATTCTATCGACATCTATAATATTAAAGAGGCTAATGATACTTCCACCTAACATGATAATATTGACATCCATTCTGTTCAATGATCTAAACATGTTAAGTATGGAGTCTGTCGCATCATCACCGCCCAAGGTAGCTTTACCAAAAGAGAAGCCGTCTAAAATAAGGTCAGATCTCATAACTACGCCGGAGAGAATAGAATAAGGTAATGCACCCTTTCTGAAACTTTCAGCTACACCAAAGCATCTTATAGCCTTCTTCTGTAAATGAAGACGCATCAAGTAGTATATTAGTGTATTAGCATATAAACAAATTCCTTTATATAATAGCCCGCTTTATCCAGTTGACGAGATATATGGAAGGCTATTGTGTCAAATGTAAGGCAAAAAGAGAGATAAAGAATCCTACTCAAGTAACTCTGAAGAACGGTAAACCAGCAGTACAGGGAGTATGCAGTGTCTGTGGAACAAAAATGTTTGTTGTCGGCAAAAAACTATAAAAACCCCCTTTTTCTTCTTTTTTTCCCAATAAAATTAATTTGTATATTAATCATGATGTTATGATATGATGTATAAGACACCCTTCTTAACTTGCGGTGGAGTTGTCGCCAGCGAACATTATCTCGCTTCAAAAATTGGTGTTGAGATATTGGATAGAAAGGGAAATGCTGTTGATGCTGCAGTTGCAACAAGTTTAGCCTTATCTGTGACATGCCAAAACCTGTGTGGATTAGGGGGAGACTTTTTTGCATTATATTATGAGAATAATAGTGGCAAAGTTTATTGTATAAATTCTTCTGGATATGCGCCAAAAAATTTAACTATAGAATATTTAAGAGAAAAAGGCTACTCTAAAATACCTGATAGAGGCCCGCTTTCTATAACTGTTCCTGGATACGTTTATGGTGTTTACGAGCTTCACAAAAAGTTTGGAGGTCTTGAGTTTAGCGACCTGATAGAACCTTCTATAATTTTAGCAAGGAAAGGATTTCCTATAAGTAGAAGATTTTCTGAGGCTATAAGAAAAAATTATGAGCTATTGGCTAAAGATGCAGGCTCATCAAAAGTTTTCTTACAAAGTGATTCTAGTATACCACAAGAAGGCGAAATTTTGAGATTCCCACAATTGTCAAAAACACTAGAAAATGTAAAGGAACATGGGCCTAAAGGATTCTATGAAGGCGAAGTATGCGAGGGTATAGTAGATTATGTACAAGAGAATAGTGGAAAATTAATTGAGGAGGATTTAAAAGATTATAAGCCAGAATGGGTGCAGCCAATAAAAGTATTTTACAAAGATTATGAAGTTTTTGAAATACCTCCAAATAGTATGGGTATGATTACTTTACTTATACTAAATATGATAGAAGAAATAGGATTAGAAGGCATGCCTCATCTTTCAAAAGAATATGTGGAGAAATTGTATAATATATTTAGAATAGCATATAGGGTGAAAGACGAAGTACTTTCTGACCCAAAATTTGTTAAAATAGATTTAGAAAAGATATTATCTAAAGAGTACGCTAAAGACCTTTTAAGGAAAGAAAAATTCTTTGAAGGAACAAAGGTTGCCAGCGGTGACACTACATATTTTGCAGTAGCAGATAAAGAAGGGAACATAGTTTCTGCAATACAAAGTTTGTATCTTGGCTTTGGTTCAGGCTTAACTGTACCAGAATATGGTATAACATTGAATTGTAGAGCAAGAGGCTTCAAATTTGATGGTGTGAATAAACTTGAACCAAGAAAAAGACCTGCACATACTCTTTCAGCAACAATACTAAGAAATAAAGATGAAGTTTTAGCGTTGGGTGCGAGTGCAGGGGACTATAGGCCACAAATATATACTCAGCTTATAACAAATTACATAAATTATGAAAATAGAATTCAAGATGCCCTAGATGCACCTAGATTTGTATGGAATGGAAATGATGAAATTCTGTTAGAAAATGGATTATACTATAGCATGCTGGAAAATAAGCCTACCCTTTCTATAAGGAGGGAATATGGTTTAGGTGTAGCCCAAGCAGTTAAGGTAAGAGATAATGTTAAATGGGCTGCATGCGATTACAGAGGAGACGGTATTCCATTAGGACAAGTTTACTAGCTAAACTTCTATTGAAAGAATACGATTTAATGAGTTTTCAGGCGTTTCTATAGTGTTAAGTAGGTAGACAGGAACGAGCTCGAAAACTTCTTTAAAAAACTGTTTTCTCAATGAAATTTTTCTTTCATCCCTTACAAGCTGATGTGGGTTGAAGAACTGGTTTTCAACAAGATAATTTAATGCTACAGAGGGCTCAAGTTCTGAAAAAACTTTTGGATTACTCTTATCTCTATGTAATAGGACAACAGCTCTAATGTGAGTTGATTCTCTTATCCTATATTCTCCAAAAAGGAGATGGACATTTGCAACAGCCCTTCCTTTACTATCAATTATAAGGTCTTCTAATCTTCTCTTAAAAATCGGCCAGTTACTTGCAAGATCCTCTCTAATATAGGAATTTTTTTCTGAACCATAGCCTATAAGGTCACTACCCATTATTCTTACAAAGAACCAGTCGTCTGCAACATAATTGTACATACTGTTAGTTAGTAGACCGTAAGTGAGGGTTGTTTTACCACTTCCTGGAGGACCCATAATAACAAGGCCTCTTCCCTGCCTATCAACTAGTGAACCATGAACAGAATATCTTCTATGCTCACTATGATATTCTTCAAAAAAGTCTGAGGTTAAGGATAGTGCAAGACTCTTAACAAACCCGTAATAATCGCAGTCTAATATTATCAAAGTTTTTGATATTGGTTCATACTTTACTTTTAAAGGATTCGCTTCTTCACTGTTTATGACAAAAAGTCTACCATGAGGTCTAATCTCTTCTGAAATTGGCTTAAAGTTTTCGATCCACATTTCATAAAACTGTTTAACATTAGTTAGAAGTTTAATACATGCGCCATGTATTTCAGCCTTTCTCTCATACAAGAAGATTTTTGAAAACTTGTCGACTAATGAATCCTTTTCCATTGGAGTTATTATTTCTACATTATAGCTCATAACATCAATTTTGGGTAAAAAATAAGTTTAAAAACTTTATTTGGCATTCAAGTTATGTGAGCTAATGTATAGAAAAGTTGTTTATGCACCACATCCTCCAATTTATATTACACTTCTAGCAGTCTTGTTCGCTATCACAATATTATTCTTCTTTTACGGATTCATTGGATACGCTTTCAGAAAGATAGGATTTAGTACAATGACAGTAGCATTACTACTTTTGGCAACATTACTTGGAAGCTACGTGAACATTCCACTTTTCAAAATAAGGTCTCAGGTTCCAATAGTTAGGGTTAAAGAGATAAGCTTCTTTGGAATTCTAATAAGAGTTCCAGAAATGAGGGAAATAGAAGCATATACGACTATTGCAATAAATTTGGGTGGGGCAATAATTCCAGTACTTGTAAGTGTGTATTTTATGATAAAAGATTATCAAATACTCGTCTATGGTACATTAGGTGCTTGTGTTGTTGCATTTATTACGCATTTAATTGCAGTACCGAAGCCTGGAGTGGGAATTGTTACACCCGCATTCATACCACCAATAACAGCTGCACTGATTGCAATGATTCTACCAACAACTCAGCAACCTATCATTGCATATGTAAGTGGTGTACTTGGAACACTTATTGGAGCAGACTTAACTAATATTGGAAAAATTGGAAATCTAGGAACACCATATGCAAGTATAGGAGGGGCTGGAACATTCGATGGAATATTCTTAAGTGGAATATTAGCAGTACTCTTATCTTAAGCCTTTTTTCCACAAAAACATTTAAATTCCTATAAACTCCTAAATTCAAGAAAAAATTATTGATGTAAGATAATATCATGGGAAAAAATTTATTGTAACATCAAAGGGACAGCCCACTATATCCGCAAAAATAAGATATGTCTCCAGCAGATAATATTGTGAAGGGGACAAACCTTATTGTTGTCCAAGAAACATATACCATGATAAGAGAGCTATTTTAATATTTTTATCATCTACCTTGAAAGTTCCTGCAACCTTTGTTTCAGTTTCACAGCCTCCATAACATCAAGAGCATCGCCACCTTCTCTATAGTTTTCTAAAGCCTTTTCACAATAAGGTAAAGCCTGTTTCGCCTTCAACCTTATTTCAGAATCCTGTGAAAGCACTATTTTTACCGCTTCAAGATACCAGTCTCCACTAAGTTTTAGGTCATTCAATTTTTTATAACATTCCGCAATCCATACACAATATTCTATACGCTCGCTAGCAGGCTTACTCTTATCTTTAACAATCTTTTCCATAAGAGATATTGCTGACCCATATTCTCCACGATTTATCAAGCTAACGACTTCTGGAAGCACCAAAGTGACCGCACAAAATTTTGTATGATTAGACATAAAAACTTTTTCTAAAAATTTTTTAGAAAATAAGTTTTAATAAAATAAAATTTTTGGACTATAATGTGGAAAGCGATTGCTTAAAGAAAATGAGAACTTAAATCTTCTGCAAAAAAGAATAATTTTGCTTTCAACAACAATAGCATCATTTCTAGTTTCATATACAATATCAGCAGTAAACGTAGCCCTACCAACAATAGGAATAGAATTTAATCTATCTCCCATAGAAATTGGCTGGATACAGAACACTTACCTTCTAGCCTCAGTAGTTTTCCTCATACCCTTTGGAAAGCTTGCAGACATAAGGGGTAGGAAAAAGATTTTCTCAACAGGATTAACACTTTTCACCACATTTTCTCTCCTAACATATTTTGCAAACTCTAAAGAACTCTTCTACATACTCCGTTTTATTCAAGGTGTAGGAGTGTCTATGATAGTG
>JAOAKB010000027.1 GCA_026413865.1 Nitrososphaeria archaeon | reverse complement strand
CATTAATGCATGAAATGGAAAACCTAGGACTAGTTCTAGGAATAAAATTGGATAATAGGACGTTAGACATTTACTTTGTCGAACAAAAAGACAATAGTATAGAAATTTTAGATAACATTAGAGAAAGAGTTGAAACAAAATATTTTAAGTATTTGGTGTCAGCTAATAAATTAGAGCTGAAAGAGTCAGATTCGTTTTTCGAATTAATATTTTAAATTTTTTATTAAAAAATATTTATTTTTTAATATATTATACATTATAAAATTTTTTATTCTTAAATTGAGATATTACAATAAAAATATAGTAAAGTTTAAATAACATTATACATGCACTTTTTGGAATGCAAAAACATAAGCAATATTGGAAAATAGCTATACCAATACTACTTATACTAACCACATCGATAGCTTCGCAAGCATTAACAAAACCTAAAGTTGGAGGACAAATAGTTGTCGGACTTGTTGCAGAACCAAGAGTTATAGACCCAACAACCGGAGCGTGGCACGCATCCTTTGTCGCAGCACAAATATTTGATTCACTATTAAATACAGACTCTAACTTAAACATTGTACCAAGTTTGGCAGAATCATGGAAAATTTTAGAAAATGAAAAAGCATATGTCTTCAACCTACGTAAGGGAGTCACATGGCATGATGGAAAGCCCTTTGGACCAGAAGACGTGAAATTTTCTTTCGAAAATATAATTTCAAAGTATGACATATTTGGTGCAGCATACTTTAAGAACGCTAAAGTAGAAATATTAAATGCGACAGCCGTCAAATTGAAGCTTGAACAGTTACTTCCGGCTGTACAGCTAACTCTGTTAGCCTCAGTTGACACAGCAATAGTTCCAAAACATATCTTAGAAGGACAAGATTTTGAAAAAAGTGAATTTAGGACAAAACCAGTTGGTACAGGTCCATTTGTATTTAAGGAATGGGTGAAAGGAAGCCACATATTGTTGGAAAGAAACCCCAACTATTGGGACAAAGGTAAACCATACCTTGAAAAGCTGATTATCAGATTTATAACAGACCCTATGACAATGGTTTCAGCCTTAGAAACAGGAGAAGTCAATTATGTGTTTAGAGGTTTACCATATGAGGCGGCAGCAAAACTTGGCACAAAACCAAATCTTGAGGTGATAGCGCACCAGAGGCCACCATATAAGATAACACTTCAGATTAATACAAACCACACTATTTTAGGCAATCCTGATGTAAGAAGAGCAATATCTTATGCCTTAGATAGAAAGGATATAGTTCAAAAGGCAACACTAGGACTCTGTACACCAACATATAGAATACTTCCAGAAACAATTCCAGCATCACCAAATCTAGCAAAATACGATTATAGTCTTGAAAAGGCAAATCAACTTCTTGACAAAGCAGGTTACCCGAAAGGTGCAGATGGTAAGAGGTTCAAAATTGAACTATTAACAAGAACCGGTGAAGCCGAAGAAGCTGCTGTAGCAGACCTAATTAAAGATCAACTTTCTAAAGTGGGAATAGAAGTTGTACTGAAAAGAGTGGATTTTGGCACAATGCTAGACTTGGAGACAAAATACCAGTACGACTTCGCACTTCTAAAACGTTGGGTTGAACCAATGTGGTCATATCAGCTCTTCCATTCATCATGGATTCAGCCGGGTGTAGCATTTTCAAACACAATGCTATATCGGAACCCACAGGTTGACCAGTTACTCGATTCATGGATGAAAGAAGTATCTCCAACTAAACAAATAGAACTTTTACAGAAACTTGAGGAAATATTGACAAGTGAACTTCCAGAAATATCATTGTATAACGTAGTTTTCTTGAACGTAAAGTCCAGAAGTATAAAGGGTACAGACATTCCTGTCGGAAGATATGTGTTCTGGGACGCCCTAGTCAACACATACATATATGAAGAAACTATAACATCACCACCTCCAACAACTACTACAGTTGTTACAACTACTGTGCCTACTACAACAGTTATAACTACTGTAACAACTACTACTGCTACAACCACAACAACAGCAACAACAGTAACACAACCATCTCAGCCAGATTATACTTCAACGATTTTAGCTGCAGCTATAGTAGTAATCGTTGCGATAGTGGTAATAGGGCTATTACTTAGAAAGCGTAGGTAGTGTTCCCCCATTTTATTTTTTTATTCACTAATATCATAAACTTGTGCTTTTGTTAGATTAATGATATCTTTTGGCCTAATTTTAAGAAGAGAATGAGTTGAACCTCCGCCTCCAATAACATAATCATATTTAAGAACACGCTCATCAANAAAAACTTTTACACTATTTTTGTGAAAAATTGGTGGAACACTTCCTACTTCATATCCTAGAATTTCTTTAACCTCTTTTGCTTTAGCCAACCTAATATTTTTTGAATCAGTAATTTTCATAACCTTATCAAATGATACCTTTTTATCACCATTTAATATTATTAAAAAGGGTTCATTTCTCTCATTTAATACCAAAATACTTTTTATAATGTATTCTGTGGATATTTTCAAATTTTCTGCCGCAGCATCTACGGTCATAACATGTTCTTTAAAATAGAGAATTTCTGCATCAATGTAATTTAATTTGATATAGGCTTGAAGGTCTTTATCATTATATAGCTGGCGCACACATTACGTTTGTACATTATTTTTAAAAAAAAATTTTTACCGTTTTTGAAGAAAAAAATATAAATTGTATTCTTTGCACCCAAATAGGGCATACATATGACATCACAAATTAACTTTTACAATAAAAGATGGATTTATGTGGTTGTCGGTGCAATAATACATTTAATACTTGGTTCTATCTACGCCTTTAGTGTTTTCAGAAAACCTTTAGAGAGCTTTTGGAACATTTCTGTGACAGAAAGTGGATTACCGTATCTGGTTTTTCTAGCAGCATTCGGTTACACTATGCCATTTGGCGGTATAATTTTAGAAAAGATTGGTCCAAAGAAGACATCAATACTAGGAAGTTTGTTGGTTGGAACAGGTTGGATACTTGCAAGCTTCTCTTCTAACATTTATACTCTAACAATATTATATGGCCTTCTAGGAGGAATTGGTGTAGGGATCACATATGGAGTGCCAATTAGTGTGTCCACAAAATGGTTTCCAGACAAAAAAGGGTTGGCTATAGGTTTAACAGTCTTAGGCTTTGGTTTATCAGCACTTGTTATGGCACCACTAATGACATATTTAATTTTAAACATAGGACCACTTACAACCTTTGGATATCTTGGAATAATTTTCCTAATAACATTATTTTTACTTTCATTACCACTCAAGTTTCCTCCAGAAAATTTTAGCCTAAAAAGTCAAAGTAATAGCTACAATGCCAATACATCATCCAATTATACGCCTCGCCAAATGCTTAAAACGAAATGCTTCTATGCACTTTGGTTAACCTATACTATAGGGACAACAGCAGGGTTAATGGCAATAGGCATTTCTGCACCCTTTGGAAGAGAAGTAGCGAAAGTTGACCCAATAACTTCTGGTTTAGCTGTTTCAATCTTTGCAGTTTTTAATGGATTTGGAAGACCATTATTTGGTTGGCTTACTGATAGAATAACACCAAGGTATACAGCACTACTGTCTTATACTATGATTATTGCAGCATCTTTAGCATTAGCATTCTTTGGAGAGGGAAATGTGGCACTCTATTTGGTTGGTTTCAGTGTTCTATGGCTTAATCTTGGTGGATGGCTCGCTATTGCACCTACTGCTACGGCATCATTTTTTGGAACAAAATTTTATGGAAAAAATTATGGTATTATTTTTACAGCTTATGGTACTGGTGCAATTATAGGCACGTTAACGTCTGGTATAATACGTGATATTACAGGAAGTTATCTTTCATCATTCTATATAGTAGCGTTGCTTGCAGCAATAGGAATAATAATAGTGATTCTACTGCTCAAGAAGCCCGTAAACCAATAAGAAATTAATTTTATTTTTTTCATAAAATTTATATCACAATCATATTTTCATAAGCATATTCTATGTTAGAGATAGATGGTGGAGAAAAGAGTGGAAGTGGTACAATACTTAGGCTTTCTATAGCCTTAGCTTCAATACTAAACGAAGAACTTCATATTTTTAATATTAGGAAGAAGAGGGATAATCCAGGTCTTAGGCCACAACATTTAGAGGCTGTTTTAACTGCCGCAAAGCTTGTTAATGCAGAAGTTAAGGGAGCATATTTAGGCTCAAAGGAGATTTGGTTTAAGCCGGGTACGATAAAGGGTGGAAATTTTGAAAGTGAAATAGGTACAGCAGGAAGTATTCCGATGCTTTTTATGACAGTTTTACCCATATGCATATTTGCTAAAGAAAAAGTAAATTTAACAGTAAAAAAGGGTGGAACAGATGTTAGAGCAGCACCCACTATAAACTATCTAAAAAATGTGTTACTTAAGGTTTTAAACAAAATGGGAATTAATGCAAATATTCAAGTAATAAAGTATGGATATTATCCAGTTGGCATGGGAGAAGCAGTACTTTCCGTAGAACCAGTAAACAAACTTTTTCCATTAATATTGGAAGAGTTTGGAAACATAAAAGAAATATGCGGTATTTCTATATGTACATTTTTAAAAGATAGAAAGGTTTCTGAAAGGCAGGCTTCAGCTGCTTCAAGAGAGTTAAAGAAAAGGGGATTTGATTCAAGAATTGATATTATATATGATGAGTCAAATCCAATGCAGAAGGGGAGTTCCATTGTCTTATGGTGTGAAACAGATAAAGGGACAATATTGGGTTCTGATGCGATAGGAGAAATAGGCAAATCTAGTGAAAATGTAGGTATGGAGGCAGCTGAAAAACTTATTTTAGAAATAGAGAGAAAGGTTACAGTTGACGTTCACTTAGCTGATATGCTAATACCATACATGGCATTAGCTAATAAAGAGTCTGCGTTTATAGTTAGAGAAGTTTCAGACCATCTAGAAACAAATATTTGGCTCTGTGAAAAGATATTGGGAACAGAATTTTTAGTATCAAAGGTTAATGGAAACTGGATGATAAGAAGGGTGTAATGTTTGATGACTAAGGTAAAGGTTAGGGGCATATATGCTACAGCCTTAACTAAACTTTTACTCGAAAACGGGTTTAAAATTGCACAACCTTCTATTGAGATCATAAATAGGCTTAATATTGAACCTAACGAAGAAAATTTTGATGCTGAAGTCAGAGACAGATTAGACAAAAATGGTGTAATTGTTATTGGAAAAAATGAAACCATAAAGGATATTTTAAGAGTTTTAAAAGAAAATTTAGATGACACTATTTTCAGATACCTTACACCTCAAAGCGTAGTAAATGGCATTGTAGATGTAATAATTCCATTATATTCAAAAAGAAAATTGGATAAGATAAGGAACACTATCACTCCAACAATAGAGGACCACCATCTTTTCAAAACATGGAATAATGAAATTACTTCATATGTTGTGCAGGCTGAGAAACTATTAGAAATGGGACAACCATATGAAAGTGTAAAACAGCTCTTTTATGCAGTTATTGGAAAATATTTACCTTATGAGGGAGATAAGATTAGAATTTTACATCATAAATTAGATGGAAAAGTATACGAGCTTGGAACCGCTATCGTAAAAAGTTTCCTTGATGATAAATTAGAATACTCCAGGTTTATTAAAAGTAATGGATATTATGATGGGCTTGAGGTTCAAAAAGAGCAGAATGATATTGCAGAATCCTTTACTAAAATTGGAGAAATGTACATTATCACCAAGTATCTTTCTAAAGATAGAAAAATTAAAGGAAAATATATAAACATTGGAACAGGTGTTGAGCTGATCCCAAATGGCATCAGGTATGTTGACCTTGAGGTTGATGTATGTGTCTACCCTGATGGTTCAATAAAGATTGTTGATGAAGAAAGATTTGAAGAAGCCTTTACAAAGGGAATGTTTAGTGAAAGATTGTATAATATGGTTAAGGAAAAAATTAATTATATACTACAAAAATTAATTTAAATATTTAACCATGTAGAGAGCATCTTCTCCGTCAGGATAATAGTTCTTCAATATACCATTAACCTTGAAGCCAAATTTATGATAAAAATTTATTGCTTCAAGATTACTGCAGCCAACTTGTAACTCAACCTTTTCAACAACATTTTTTACATCATCGAGAAAAGCTTTCATTAACATAGTACCCACACCCATACGCCTATATTCAGGGACTACAGCTATTGAAACAAGCAAACACCTTTGAGATTTTATGGAATAGAGTATGTATCCAACAATTTTTTCGGAATCCGTTTTAGCGACCAGCATCCTTGTCTGCTTCATTGATAATAGTTCTTTAAAAAGTTCCTTTGGATATGGAAATTTAAACGATGACCTTTCTATCTCCAAGATTTTTTCTAAATCTTTTTCATTATATTTTCTGATCCCTATCATATTGTATTACACAGATTAAGTCTGAAGGAGGATAAAAAATTTGTAAAACAAATTTGTAAGAGGCTTTTAAGATATTATTATAGTTTAAAAGTAAAAAGTGGGACGAGCATCTCATCTAAACTTAGTCCGCCATGTGATCCCTTTTTACTTCGTTCCCTATCTTTTTCGGAATATGGGTAAAGTATTGCATTCTGGCCTGTTGCTATTAAAGTCAAATCACCTATCCTTTCATCTAATAAAATTTTTTCTTCATTAGTATTTGGAGTTCCAAAGAAACCATTATCCAACATTTCATCAGAATCAAATATTTTAAAGCCCACTAGCTCCTTCTGAAGTAAACCTTTTAGCGCCTCTACTCTATTCTGTTTAATAAAGAGGAATGTTGCTCTACTGTCTCCAGCCGGCGGTATTATAAGATGCTCAAATATCCTAGGCATATCCTTTATGAAGATAATATTTTCTGTTTGGGCCTGGCCATGGTCAGAAGTTAATATAAATAGTGTTTCATCTTTAATTTTTTTGTCAAGCTTTTCACTCAAAAATGTTTTAATCAGGTTTTCGAAGAAGATGAAATCAGTTTCCGCTTCTTCAGAAAAAGGACCATATAAATGTGAGAGAGTGTCATATCCTGGATAATAAACAATAAGCATAAGAGGGTTTGGAGATTCGAGTAACTTTTTTAGGTTCACCATTAAATCTGTTGCAAGTACGTAGGTTGTTATCTTTTGGTCCCGATAGATTATTTTAGATAAACCACTTTCAACCGTAGAATATCTTGTTAATATACTCACACTTATTCCATTTTCCATAAGTTTCTTAATCCAAAATGTTTTATTTGAACTCAATT
Organism: Nitrososphaeria archaeon; assembly: GCA_026413865.1. Taxonomy (GTDB): domain Archaea; phylum Thermoproteota; class Nitrososphaeria; order JACIWG01; family JACIWG01; genus JACIWG01. The sequence continues at coordinate 8,405 of JAOAKB010000027.1, read as the reverse complement.
CTTGAATTATATTTTCATTTGACATCCAACCATAAATTGGTGTAAAATTTAGCATGTCCATTATTAGGCCTAAAGATTTCAGATACATTGTATATCCTATGATACCATGCTCAACCGGAGTTTGGGCCGTGAAAAGGCTTGTCAAGGATGTTGAAGTGGTCGAGGGAAATGTTGATGTAATTGGAGTAAGGAAGCCTTCCTTAACATTAGGAAGAAGAATGTTCGTCTTACTTAGATGGTTCTTCAGAAAATTGTATCCAAGACCGTCGATAATAAAGAGTACAATTTTACTAATATTAGTGAAATCTGGAAGATGCTCAATATACATTTTTGAAGATGATAAACATTTTATTTCAAAAAATTTTTCAATAAGCGAATATAAATTGACTATACAAAGATTATTATAATCAGGCATTATAAGTTTTTCATCAAACAGTTTGTTCTCAAGATTTTCCAATTTCCCATCAAAAACTTTTGTATCCACCATCAAGACTCATACTCTCTATTAATAGTAAATAGCGCACAGTATTATTTAAAAATATTTTTATATAATATAAGAACAGCTTTTATCATGGAATTTTTTGAAACTATTATTAAGAGACGTTCAGTTAGAGCCTTTAAAATGGATCCTGTCGAAGAATGGAAAGTAAACAGGCTTTTAGAAGTTGCAAATCTTGCACCTTCCGCAGGAGATTTACAAGCTTATGAGATCATTGTAGTAAAAGATGAAGAGAGGAAGAGAAGATTATCTGAAGCAGCATTAGACCAAAATTTTATTGCAGAAGCACCTGTTGTATTTGTATTTTTAAGTAACCCGAAAAGGTCTGCTAGAAGATATGGTAAACGTGGTATGGATCTTTACTGCGTACAGGATGCCACTATTGCAGCAGCATATTTGCAACTTGCAGCAACAGCTTTAGGATTAGGTAGTGTTTGGATAGGAGCATTTAATGATGATGAAGTAAGTAAATGTGTTAGTGCGAAAGAACTAAAGCCAGTAGCAATAATTCCAGTAGGATATCCAGACGAGGAGCCCATGTTAACACCAAGGAGGGGAGTAAATAATTTGGCTTACAGTGAAATATTTGGACAACCATATCAATATAAACCAACGGATAAAGTGTTTTTAAGACCACAATATTAAAAAATTATTATTGTTTTAGACATATAAAAGTTTATATGCAATTTTATGACATATTTAGACAATAAAAAGTCATAACATAGTGGGGATAATGGTTTACCGTAATACGCTAGAAACCAGTATAAGAATACTAGAAGCTATAGCTAAGAATAGGGAAATTTATCAATATGACTTGCCTAAGATAATTGGTAAAAGCTATAGACAGATCTTAAGACACCTTGAACAACTTGAAGATATTAACTTTATTCATGTAATACGCTTTGAGCCGTCAACCAAAAAAGGTAAGGACAAGAAAGTTTACGAATTAACTCTTAATGGCTTATTAGCATACTTACAATATATAGCCATCAAAAATCCTGAAAGATTTGCTGGTGCAGTTAAAGGGACAATAAATTTATACGTGAATCATCTTCCCCTTATTTTTGGTAAATGGAATCTTTGGCTAGAAAATGATTTAGATTGGCCAATTATTAAAAGCTTACAAAAAATTTTAACAGAAGAAATTAGACCTTTAGCAGATCTAATATGGGCTATTAACCTTAAACAATCATTAAATATTATAGAAAATGAAAAATTAAAAAAGAATATTTCTAAATTAGATGAAGTAAGAACACATGAACAGAATACTGATACACAAACGATAGCAGTACAACAAATTTGGACAACAAAGATCCTATTAAATTTGGAAGAAGGTTTAGAAACCAAACTTTACGAAACCATCAAAAAAGATAGTGAGCTAACAAATTTTATGAAACAAATTTTACAGGATACATTAAATAAGCATATTAAGGATATTTATAATATTAAATCTTGGATGAAAATTTTAGAATAAGATATGGGCCTCTATTATTTGCTTAGATAATGCCAAGAGAGTATAATACCTACTGTAGTTGTAATCAATGCAAATGATCCAAGATATAGAAAATCAAAGACTAGGTCTGCCATACCGGGTGAACCTAATAATAGTTGTCTTGAAATATCTGTTGCATAGCTAATAGGATTTATGCTAACAATTGGCTGAAGCCAGTCTGGCATATATGTTACCNGAAACATTACATTGCTTGCAAAGATCAGTGGCATGTTAAGAAGATTTACTATCGCTTGTTGTGTTTCCCAGCTTGTAGAGCGTATAGCAAGCATAACAAAAAGAGATGAGAATCCTAATACCATTAAGAAGAGTGCAAAAAATGTGCCTAGAACACTGAACAATGTAATATGTGATGTATCTAAACCCAGTAATACAGCTATAATCAAAACAATTGACACTTGAATGACTGCGCGAATCACGGCATTTAGAACCTTACTTAGTGGGATTATGCCCCTAGATATTGGGGTACTTAGAATCTTACCTAGAAAGCCCAAACGTCTATCCCACACAATTGACATACCACTAAACATGGCTGTAAATAATGCTATAAAAGAGAGCATTCCAACAGCGAGAAATGAGAAATAATCTGATGTTCCGAACGTGGATTCCATAATCTGCCGTGATATTTGATTTATCACTTCTTTTGGAATGTTTAGGCCAGGTATGTTGAATGACCCACTTGTGAATATTGCACTAATATTCATTGATCTACCAAAGAGCGCAAGCCAGATAAATGGTTGTACTAGAGACATTAGGAGTATAAATGGTCGCTTATACCACTTCTTCAACTCCCTGTTTGTTAGAGCCCAAAGGCCATGTAATGGGCTCATGTCAACTTCTAGATGTCTATTATCTGCAGAATCTTTCTGTGTATTCATTAAGATCTAGCCCTCCTTATTGTACTTCTAATTGAGAAAATCTCTTCCCAGCTTGCTTGTGCATCTCTAAGCTTCCGACCCGTATACTCTAAGTATACTTCATCCAATGTAGGTTTTGTTAAAGATATCTTTGAAATATGTAGTCCCCTTACTCTAATCACTTCAATAAGTTCAGGCGCGACTTCTTCACCTGATTCTGCCCTGACTATATAGGTGGAATTGTTCTTTTTTACATCCTTAACGTGCTTTATGTCTAGCAAAATCTTTGATAAATCGTCTGCATCCTCTTTTACTTCAATTTCTATAATATCGCCGCCTATACTATTTTTTAATTCAATGGGAGAGCCTATTTTTAGTACACGACCATGATCTATTATTGCTATCCTATCACATAACGAGTCTGCCTCTTCTAAATAATGTGTTGTTAGAAATATTGTCATATTATATTCCTCCTTTAATTTTCTAATATAGTTCCATATTGCAGCCCTAGTTTGTACATCCAGACCTAATGTGGGTTCATCCAAAAATAGGAGTTTAGGCCTACTTACTAGACCACAAACAAGTTCAAGCCTTCTTCTCATTCCACCAGAATATGTTTCCACAAGCCTATGTGCCGCATTTTCAAGTTCTACTAATTTAAAAAGCTCGTTTATCCTTTGTTTTGAAATATTTCTTGGAACGCCATATAGGTCTGCACATAATAGGGCATTCTCGTATCCTGTTAAATCTTCGTCAGCGGTATATTCTTGAGGAACGACACCAATCAACTGTCTTACTTCTCTAGGCTGCTTTACAATATCGTATCCACCAATTAATGCTGTTCCAGAGGTAGGTTTCAGCACAGTAGTTAGCATGTTTATTATTGTTGTCTTACCAGCACCATTAGGACCAAGAAGACCAAAGACTTCACCTTCATCAACTTCAAAACTAACATTGTCTACAGCCTTTACAGTTCCATTAAAAATTTTTGTTAAACCTTTAACCTCTACAAGATTCATACAATATTTCACCTTAGCTATTAACTTTATCAATTTCACCTAAAACATTTTCAATTCTTTCACAAGCATCCTTGATAATCATGCAAACTTTCTCAAACTTTTGTTTAGATGGGTTAACTTCAAAACTTTTTCTAAAATTGATTAAGTCACTAAAAAATCGGGTCAAGTAAGCCTTAAGCTGAAAATCTTCTTCACGTGGTGTTATGCCAAGTGGTGTTATTAGTGTTGGAATCATAAATTTTAATGAACCAAGATCCATAATTACATCTTTCGCATTTTTTAGAAAGGCCTTACCCTCTTCCGTTATGGTGTACCGTTTCATACCATCATCACTTTTTTGTGATTCCTTAATGAACCCCTTATCCATTAACCATGCAAGCAAAGGATAAACTGAGCCAGGACTAGGCCTCCAAAGACCTTTAGTTTCACTTTCTATTATATCCATTATTTCTGAGCCCGAAAGAGGCTTTTCGTTTAAAAGTTTTAGTATAGTTAACCTTAGGAAGCCTTTTGGAACACATGCTGTGTGCCTTTCCCAGTGCCTATGCATCATATCGACATCGATATCGACCCCGATATAAACCTATATAAATATTATTTAATTTTGTTAAATTTAAAAAATTTATTACACATTTAAAAGAAAGATAGGCGATGCCTAAAATTACTACAGTCTTATTTGACTTAGGTGGAACACTAATAAAAGGTTCAGATATACTAGAAGTTGCAAGAGTTTATGCTACAATTTTAAAAAGGTATAATGTTGTTAGAGAAGTAGAGGATATCGCTAAAGTTTATGATGAACTAAATAGTCCAGCAAATTTAAAGGAAATCGTTTTAATGGAGGGAAGATTTTGGATAAACTTTAATCTTAGATTGCTTGAAAAGCTTGAAGTTAGAGATGATATAGAAAAGATTGCTGATGCAATGGATAGAATGTGGTGGGATCATGTTAACATAGTATTGTATGAAGATGTTATAGAAACATTAGAAAAACTGTATAAAAATAGTATTATTCTAGGAATTATTTCAAATTCTCTTGAAAATGATATTGAGCATATTTTAGACATTACAGGCATAAAAGAATATTTTAAGATAAAAGTTGGAATAGATACATTTAAATGTGTTAAGCCTGAAAAAGAAATTTTTATTAAAACACTCACGAAATTTAATTTGAAGAGAGAGAAAACACTTTTTGTTGGAGATTCCCTAGAAAACGATTACATGGGTGCAATAAATGCTGGAGTAAGTGCAATACTAGTTGATAGAAAAGATAAAATTAGAGAAAAGGGTGTAAAAAAAGTTAAGTGTTTGGTGGAACTGGTGAATTTCGTTTAGGCTAAAAGTCTTTCCAATACTTTGTTTGAAAGTCCACATCAACCTTTGTTATTATTTCGACAAGAGCGGGTTTCCCAGCTTTAGTCTCCTTTATAGCCCTCTTTAGTGCAGGCGAAATTTCATCTGGTTTTTCAACTCTTTCACTGTATCCACCTAACGCTTCCGCAACTCTTGCATAGTTGCCAGAAAGTTTGGATGTAGAAGGTGTCCATTCAAAATATGTGCCCATTCCAGAATTGTTTACTAAAACTGTTAATATTGGAATCTTTTCACGTACTGCGGTTTCAAAGTCCATGCCTACCATGCCAAATCCTGCATCACCTATAACGTTTATTACAGTTTTATCTGGGCATGCAAGCTTTGCGCCCATGGCGCCACCAAGTGAATAACCTAGTGTACTATGGTGGCCCCAACCCAAATACCCTCTAGGTATTATTGATTCATAGAACGGTGCCAAATGGTCTCTTGGACAGCCTGCATCATGCGTTATTATAGTGCTTTTTCTATCAACAGTTTGCATAATCTCCCATACAACACGGTACGGATTTATAGGCACTTCGTTTGAAGTAAGCTTCGGCATCCATTCCCTTAACCATTCTTCCTTCAATCTTCTAATCTCATCCTCTAAATCCTCTCTTCCAGTAAGCCTAACATTCTGTCTCTTAACTTCCTCAATAAGCTGTCTTAGAACAAGCTTAGCATCACCAACTATTACATAGTCTGCATAATAGTCCTTATTTATGTCCCATTCATCGACTGTTGACTGTACAATTATTTTTCCCTTAGGTATTGGCGCACCTATTACTGAAGTAGTCAAACCTCTGGTTAAGCTTGCACCGATAGCGAGAACAAAATCAGCCTTTTTTAGAAAGTATGCAGCAACCTTGCTACCAACTCTACCGCCAACACCAATAGAAAGTGGATGGTCTTCTGGAAATATACTTTTAGCCTTCAAAGTTGTCATAACTGGTAAACGTAATAGTTCAGCGAACTCTTTAACTTCATCCCAAGCTTGAGCATAAAAGGCGCCTTCACCAACATAAAGTAGAGGATTTTTTGCAGAAGACAATGCCTTTACAACCGTACTAATATCTTCTGGGTCACCAGCACATTTCCAACCCTTAACTGGTTTATAAGATAATTCTGTAGCTATATTCTCTTCAGCCAAATCTTCTGGAAGTTCCAAGACTACAGGGCCAGGTTTACCTGAACGTAAATATGTGAATGCTCTCCTCAAAAATTCTTCAGTCTGTTTTATAGAATATATTCTTTCAACCCATTTAGCCACTTTATTTAGGGTGAATACCGCATCAAAGTCTTGTATTGGCCTCGTGCCAATTCTGTCTGTAGAAGACTGGTCGACGAAAACTAGAATTGGCACCATATCGGAGTGAGCTTGCGAAATTCCTGAAAAGGCGTTTTCTATACCTACACCACCTGCAACAAGAGCTACACCAGGCTTAAAGCTTACGCGTGCATAACCATCAGCAATATTTATTGCAACCCTTTCTTGGCGGACTAAAATTGTTCTAATACCGTTTGCAGCACAAGGATTTATCAGCTTGTTTGGAGGAAAACATGTAACAAAATTTACTCCTTCCATCTTCAAAATATTTACAATCGCCTCTTTAACCTTCAAAATTTACACCTCATGCCACTTGTATTAGCTATCAGTTTTTTATACTTTCTGAATAATATATCAGTAAAAAAAAGAAAGTTTTTAGAAAATATTATAAACATGTATATCTTAAAATCAAATTTAAAAGTGTACAAGTTTGAATAAAATAAACATTATTTTTATCTTTCTTTTTATAACTTCAGTTTTATCATCTAACTTAAATAGCATAAGCTATTCGCTAAAAGAACCTAAAGAAATTATTATTGAAGGATTAGTAGAAAACCCACTAAAAATTTCCTACGAAGAATTAAGAGGCTTTCCAAAGGTTTGGGAGATAGTGGAACTTTGGTGTGTTGAAGGATATAAAGTGGTAAAATTTAATTGGACAGGTGTACCACTAATTTACCTACTTTCTAAGGCAAAATTTAAAGAAAATGCAAAAGAAATTATATTTCACGCAGCCGATGGCTTTACTTCAAGCATAACTTTAAAGGAGGCCTTAGACCCTACAGTTATTCTTGCCTTAGAAGCAAATGGTACAGAATTGACCAAAATAACAAGTAGAGAAGGCGGTATTCGTATCATTTTACCATGCAGGTGGGGTTATAAGTGGGTGACACAAATTACAAAAATAGAGGTTATAGACTATGATTACAAAGGGTTATGGGAGACACTTGGATATTCTGATGAAGGAAAAATGCCAGCTTGCCCTGATACAACATTATCTAATAAAATATTCAATTTAAATCTTGAAAGTTACAATATATATGTTGCTGGATTTACAACTGGAATAATAGAAAAAATCGATTATAATCATAATGGTAAAGTTTTGGAAATAAAAATCAATTACTATTCAAGCAATAAATCCTTAATTAATCTCTATTTAGGAAATATCGAAAATTATAGTCACATAGATTTGATTTTAGATGAAAAAGTTAATGCAACAGTATTAAAAAACCAAGATATTATAACGATTTTATTAGATAATATTAAAGAACAAAATAGCATAAAAATTTTAGCCTACCAAAATACAAATGAAGAAAAAAATAGCTACATAGAAACAAATTATTCTCTTATACTAACAATCATTATTCTAGCATTACTCACCTCTATTTTAATTTACATTTATAAAATAAGATGCAAAAAATAGCAAGTTAGATTAAAAAGTTTTATAATGTAAGAAAATATAGTTTAATTGAGGAGATGAATATTAATTATGTATAAAAAGTTTGAGGTTCCAGCATTAGCTTGGTATGGACAAAAGATGCAAGAACTGCAATTTCCAGAGGAATGGCAAGTCTCATTTTTGCCCATGATAGGATATAGTAAACCTTTAGTTAGACGAGAAGAAATTGTTAGAGCATTACGTGAGCCTATTGGAACAAAACCTCTTAAGAAACTTGCTGAAGGAAAAAAGGACGTGGTCATTGTTGTCGATGATATGACAAGGGTTACAAGAGCATATCAGATTATACCTCATGTTTTAAGAGAATTGAAAGATGCGGGTATTTCTGATGACCATATTAGGTTCATCATGGGCGGAGGCTTACATGGCGCATGGTATAGA
>JAOAKB010000026.1 GCA_026413865.1 Nitrososphaeria archaeon | reverse complement strand
TACCAGAGGATGGTGTAATATATGGGTAGGTTTACTATATTGGCTGGTTTCACCCTTCTCGGGTTTGCTATAGGCTTTATCGCGTATCTTGTTTCACCATCTCTAATAGATTTTCTTGCTACAGTCCTGCCTCAACTTTTTAGTGATCCAAGAATTGCTGGAGCTTTTCTTTCAGGAATTGCTGGTGCTCTTATAATGGACATTACAATTATATTGTGGTCCTATCTTTCAAAATAGTTAGGTTAGGGGCTTTTTCTCTATCTTTGCCTGTATAATATGTTTTCCTTCAACCTGTATGCTTGTATTCTGTAGTATCTTGAATGTCATCTCACTTCTTTTTGCCGCTCCTGCTAGTGCAAAGAACCATACTGTTGCTGGTAGACCTTTTGATGCCATCGGCGCCTCTAGCGTGTATAGTCTTGTTAGTTGGTCGAATCTTGTTGTAGAATCTTTTCCTAGGTTTTCTGAAATTAGTGCTGAAATTATTGGCTGCTGTATCTCGAATCCCTTGTTGAATAGGTCTAGCTGTAGCATCATTGTAAGGTTTTCTATAAACTTTTCTCCTATCTGGTAAACTTTTTCTTCATCGAAGACTGTTTCTGCTACTGCTTGAACGAATGCTTCATAAACTTTTTCTTCTCCAGAATATAATGTTATCAAGTCTTCTCCTCCCAACTGTATTATCTGGTATGCTTTTTTCCATAAAAGTGATTTTTTGTAAAACTTTTCTATTATGATTTCTTTTGCAAGCTTGCATACTTCCATGTTGTTTATTTCAGTTATTTTTCCAGATTCTTCCAACAGTACTGTTGTCTTCTCATCAAATAATATTATGTTTACGTTAATGCTTTTTCCAGTAACTCTAACATCTATTGTTGAATCAAATCTTTCTATAACTTTATCATCATTGTATAATCCTACAATAATCTTAACGTTAGCTTCCTTTGAAAGCATATTTATTTTTTCTATATGTTCTGATAGCACGTTTAGTCCCCACCAGTTTAGGCATGCGTAAACGCTTTTGGATGTATTCTCCAGTATTTCCTTCAACCTCTTTTGGAATGTTCTCATACTATATACAGTATACTTTTTTTCTTCAATGTCTGTTGGCAGCTTTGTTTCATTTTTTAATTCTTCAAGTTTTTTGTATACTAGAACCATCTTCTTAAACCTCTTTTTCTCCTCCTCTAGTCTTTTTGATAAAACTTCTTCTGGTGGTACTGGTACACAGTATAGTGGTTCTTTTCCTGAAAACTCTACAAGCCCTTTTTCTGACAAGGATTTTACGACACCATATGCTTTTGTTCTAGGAACTCCTGACTTTAGTGCGATATCTTTAATCTTCATTCTACCACATTTCAAGAGTGTTGTGTAAACTTTTGACTCGTACTCGCTTAACCCGAACTCCTGTAGCGAAATATACTCGTTATTTGATCCTATCATGTAACCTTTTCACCTGTCACCAAGGTTACATTTTCTTCAGTAACATACAAAATAATAGGAGAATGTCTGAAGATTAAGACCCAGTGGTAAAAAATGTCTAAGTTTGAAGAAAAGTGGGTTAAGGAACAGAAGCCTGGAATGGGTGATAGGGTTAGGGAAGCGATAAGACCTTCTGGTCCACTAAAGCCGAGACTTGAAGACGCTATACGTGCTATACAGACTCAGATTGCTAGGCTCGACGCTATGGCTACAAAGTTGAAGGAGAGGGATGCTGCAATCTTTAACAAGGTTGTCTCATCTATTCAGAAACATGATACTCAGCATGCTAGTGTCTTTGCTAATGAGCTTGCAGAAATTAGAAAGATGCTTAGGATGGTTACATCATCCAAGCTTGCTCTAGAACAGATTGTGCTCAGACTTAATACTGTAACAGAACTTGGAGACATTGTCGTAACATTGGCTCCTGCAATGGCCGTGATTAGAAGCGTTAAATCTGGTATAATAAGCGTATTACCTGAAGCTGAAAGAGAAATTAACGAAATAAGCAGTCTATTAAGCAGTATACTTGTTGACGCTGGACAGGTTAGTGGTACAACACTAAACTTTGAGGCAGCGAACGAGGATGCAGAAAAGATCCTTGCTGAAGCTTCAGCTGTAGCAGAACAGAGAATGAAAGAAAAGTTCCCAGAACTTCCAACAGGTGTTCCAACAGGAGAGTCTGCATTCACTTAAACTTGAGGGTTGAAGACGGTTTGCTTGAACCTGGGCTACCAGGTTTGGGTAACCGTCTTCATCAAAAATTTTTTTGGTGAGCTTCTTGAGTTGGAGGTTTTGGAAGGTAAATGAGGATAAGCCTCTAAGAGATCGTATTCTTGAATCTATTAGGAGTATAGAATTTCATAAGAGGGAGCTTGATAATATTAAGAGGCGTCTTGAAAGTAGAAAGGATAAGCTATTTAATTTGACTGTTAAGTCTTTGGAGGCTAGGGATAGGGTTAGGGCTAAAGTTTATGCTATGGAGCATGCTGAAATAAAGCGTGTTATTAAGGTTGTTACAATGAGTGAGCTTGCTCTTACACAGATTGCTATTAGGTTAGAGAGTATATGTGATACTGGAGACATTATTATGCAGGTTTCCGCTGCCTTTAAGGTGGTTAAAAAGATAGGTGAAGAATTGAATAGTATAATGCCCCAGCTTGAAAGTACAATGAAGGAGATTAATGATGTGCTTGCTGAAACTATGTCTAGTCTTCAGCAGATTAGTCCGGAAACTTCTATTGTATTGGATGTTAGTGGTGGTGAAGAAATTTTAGAGTCTGCAAAAAGGTATGTTGAAGAAAAGATAAGTTCTCTTGAGGAGCCTCTTCCAGAATCTTTGCAGGGTGAACCTTCTTTGGAAAGAATACAGAATATTGCGTTACTTGCTTCTGGCGACGATGAAGAGGAGCCTTTTAAGGCTACACTATTGAATGCCCCCCCTCCAAATCCTGAGCAGGCTGTGTTGGATAATCGTGTTCTAGAACATATTAGGGTGAAAGGTTCATATAATGTTGTTGAAATTGCTTCCTCCTTAGGTGTTCCTGTAGACAAGGTTGAGCAATCAATATTTAGGCTTGCTGCCGCTGGAAAGATCCATATTGGGGAGGTTGAATAGTTTTGAGCTATCAGGCTGCCAAAGAGCTTGAGGAATCAGCATACTATTATGCTTCTCAAGCCATTAAGATGGATTCTCAAGGTTCTTATGCTACTGCTATAACATACTATCAAAAGGCTATTGCCACTTTAATAAAATTGGCTCAACTTTATCCAGACTATAAGCTTAATAAAATGTATTTGGAGCGTGCTGCAGCATATCAGGAACGTGTTAAAGCTTTACAGGCTGCAAGAGGTGTCCCTCAAGCATCTGACTCCTCAGATGCTCCAGTAACTCAAACCGTTCAAGCCTCAAAGGGGGTTGAAACTCTCAAGGCTACGTTTGACGACCTTGTTATGAAGGAAAAGCCTAATGTTAGATGGGAGGAAGTTATAGGCTTAGATGATGCGAAGAAGGCTATAAAGGAGTCTATAATCTTTCCAGTCAAAAGACCTGACCTCTTTCCACTTGGCTGGCCTAGAGGTATACTCTTGTACGGTCCCCCTGGCTGTGGTAAAACTATGTTGGCTGCCGCTGCAGCTAGTGAAATAGAAGGCTATTTTATAACAGTAGACGCTGCCTCTATAATGTCTAAGTGGCTTGGCGAGGCTGAAAAGAATGTTTCTAAACTATTCAGCTATGCAAGAAGGCTTTTGGACGATAATGGTCCAGTAATAATATTTATTGACGAATTAGATTCCCTTTTGGGTACACGTTCTCAGGAAGTTGGTGGAGAAGTTAGGGTTAGAAACCAGTTTTTGAAGGAAATGGATGGTATAATGGATAAGGGTAAAACTTTACAACTTTATGTTATAGGTGCAACTAACAAGCCTTGGTCTCTTGATTCACCGTTTTTGAGACGTTTTCAGAAGAGGATATATGTTCCACTTCCAGACCTTAAGGCTCGACTTGAAATGTTTAAACTTTATACTGCACCTTTAAAACTTGACTCTTCTGTTGACTTGAATCAGCTTGCTAAGCTTACCGAAGGCTATTCTGGCAGTGACATTCGTGACATATGCCAGTCTGTCCAACTTAGGGTTGTATCAGAACTTTTTGAGTCAGGTGCTGCTGTAGACAAGAATGCTCAGCCTCGTGAGATTAGGATGCAAGATTTTAAGGAAGTTTTAAGATATAGACGTCCTAGTGTTTCTCAAGAAATGTTAAGAGCTTATATTACTTGGACTGAAAACTTTAAAGCCCTATAACCTTTTATGGGACCAGCCTCTTCGGATCTCTTGGATAGAGGATGGTTTCCCTAATATTGTTTCTTCCTGTTACTACCATTAGAAGTCTGTCTACGCCAAGCCCCCATCCAGAATGAGGTGGCATTCCATAGTCAAAAGCTTTAAGATGGTATTCGAAATCTTTTGGGTCAAGTTCCTGCTCCCTAAGTCTTTTCTCCAACTCTTCTCTATTGTTTACTCTTTTTCCTCCTGATGCAAGTTCAAGGTAACCGTACATTAGGTCAAATGATTTTGAAAGTTTATCGTCCAATCTTTCTATATAGAATGGTTTTATTGCAAGAGGCCAATGGTATATGAAATAGAATTCTTTAAAGATTCTTCCAAGCATTCTTAAATCCTTTGTCTGTAGGTCTTCACCCCATTCTATAGTCTTCTTCTCTCTAAGCTTTTCTATAGCCTCTGTATAAGATATTTTTTTGAATGGTCTCTCAACCTTTGGCAATTTTATTTTCAATATCTCTATTTCTTCAGCATTCTCTTTTTCAACATCCTTTATAACATTATATACTACCTCTTCTGCTATGTCCATTACATCAAATTCGTCCATATATGCTGCCTCCATGTCTAGGCTTGTGAACTCGCAAACATGTCTTAACGTATTCGATTTCTCTGCTCTAAAATATTGTGCTATCTCAAAAACTTTTTCAAGAGACATTGTCAACTGCTCCTTATAAAGTTGGGGACTCTGCGCAAGATACGCTTTCTTCTCAAAGTATGATAGCTTAAACAGATTAGCTCCCCCCTCAGCTGCTTGCCCTATTATCTTTGGCGTGTTTACTTCAATGAATCCTAGCCTATAGAATGTTTCCCTTATGGATTTTAATACTGTGTGTCTTATCTTAAATATTGCCATTACTTGAGGATTTCTTAGGTCTAGAGCTCTTGCATCCAATCTTTTATCTAAGCTTGAGAAGACTCTTCCTGTTGGGTCTATTGGAAAAGGTGGATTTGTTCTAGCAAGTACTGTAAGTTTTTCAGCAAGAACTTCCATGGGCACATTCTGTGATTTACTCTTTTGAGCTTTTCCTAGAACCTCTATTATACTCTGTCTCGTAAGGTTTTCCCCCATCTTAAAGGTTTCATCACCAACAATATTCTTGTTTAAGACTATTTGAGCTAATCCTGTCCTATCTCTAACTGTAATAAATGTGAGTTTTCCTAAAGGTCTAATATCTTCAATCCATCCTCTTACAATGCACGCTGTTCCCTCAGACAGGCTGGACACTTCTTTAGCATAATATCTTTTAAACTGCTTGTCTACGTTCATATTCTATCATCACATCTATTCCCTTTAAAGTTTTAAGCACTCTTTTAACTGCCTTCTCATCAACCTGTTCCATAACTCTTCTACTATATGGTAGTATTACCTTTGTAAGTTTGCTTCCATCTGGAAGCCACACAACATTCACTGTTAGAATTCTAATAGGATAAAATACTTCTTCTAAAAGTTTTCTTTCTGATGCATCTGCTTCAAAAACCCAAACTCTTCTCCCAAACATTTCATTTATTTTTTTTAAGGTTTCTTGGCTTGACCTTAAAACTTTAAGGTTTCCCCCTCCAAAAAGTAGTATAAGGTCTCCATTAGATTCTAAAGCTTTAACAAAGGTTAGCTTATCTAAAACTTTATCCTTTTCAGCCAATTTTGAAAGTTTTACAGAACATTCTACATCTAAATCTGTAATCTGCCCACTTTTCAGCTTCCTATTATCTTCTGGACAGAGTACGCCTGTTTTTGCACAAAAATTGCATATTGGTGTTTTCAAATATAACCAACCAACCCTAATATTCTAATGCTAAATAAGATTTTTGGAATTATAATAAAAAAGGGATTTGGATGGCGCCTACTTTCCAAGCTCAATATAGATTGAGCTCACATTTGTTGTGGCGCCTGTTTCTGAATCCTTTACTTGTTCAGTGTCTATGATAATATTCTTTACCTTAACGTCTGTCGCAAACCTTTTTATCAGAATTTGTGCTGTGTCCACTGCCTTTGATATCGCTTTTCCTCTAGCCTTTAAAGTTATGGACTTTGACCCATTCTGTAAAAGTGTTAGGCATGCGAGTACATAGTTCATTACAGGCTTTTTTCCGACCAGTATTGTGTCACTTTCTGACATCTTTATCCACCAAAGTACCATGTAGGAAAGGGATATGACTATTTATATATGTTATGGTTAAAAATTATTGTCCTATAATATACAAAAGATTATTCTTAATTTTCTGTTTTCTAATTATAAAAAATTGTTAAAAAATTTAATTTAATAAATTTTATAAGTTAATGTAATAAACTTAGGAGTGTGGCAAAAGAAGTGGTTTTTGTCCCATTAGGTAGCACATTACGTACTCTATTATATGAAAACGAGCTTCTTAAGGCTGCATCATTGTATTCCTTAAAGGGGCGTTTGTTAAATATTAGTTTTCCGTTAAGTGAATTATCTTATAATCCTGATAGGCGACAATTTAATGCTCTAATGCTGCTTGAGCAGATTTATAGAATTAAAAAAGATTTTGAATTATGTATGGGTGTAACTGCCTCAGACATATATGTTCCGCAAATGAATTTTGTTTTCGGTATTGCTGATGTGAGTCGAGGCTGTGCAGTTCTCTCAATTTTTAGATTAACTTTCGGAAGATATGGGGATAATCAAGAAATTTTTAGAGAAAGGGTTCTGAAGGAAGCTGCCCATGAACTAGGTCATCTGCTCGGATTAAATCATTGCAAGAACAGGGAATGTTTGATGTCATTCTCAAACAGTTTGTCTGAAGTTGATATTAAAAAACCGATTTTGTGTGAAAAATGTTTAGGCACATTAAAAATGTTAAGTGAATGATCAGATTTTTAGGCTATTATAGCCCATAATTTTACTACGGTACTCTAAAACTATATGGTCACTTGACAGCCTGTCTGAAACTTCTTTCAAATTTTCTAGATAATATAGTGTGTCCTCTATAGGTTCACTTCTACTCAAATCTGCTCTTAATCTTTTCTCCCATTGCAGAATCTTTTTACTCCTAAGTCTTTCTAAAATTTTTGGAAGTTTCTCGCTTGCTTTTACCATTTCATGAAATTCTAATTTCTTTAGCCTCCATATTGTAGAAAGTGTATCATGTAAATCTGATTTCCAAGCTGAGCCATGGAGTATAATCATCGCCCTTAAAACATCCTTCTCAATTTCCTTAGAATATTCTTTATCTTTCTTTTTAATTATGTTGTCCATTAAACCGCCTCTATAGTTGATGGTGGTTTTCTTGTAATATTGTATGTTACACTTACAACATCTTTTACTTCAGAAGTTATCCTTTCTGCTATCTTCTCTAATATATCATATGGTAGTCTTGTAGGTGAAGCTGTTTTAGCATCTAAACTTTCCCAACATCTAATTTCAACTTGGAACCCAAGTTTTCTTTTACCCTCTATAATCCCAGTAACCTTATCTTCATGCAATATTGCAAGATATTGGAATGCTTTAATATCCTTTAACTCCTGCTCAACAATACTAGTACATTTTCTAACAATCTTAACTCTTTCTGGTGTTACTTCACCTATTATTCTAGCTGCTAGGGCTGGTCCTGGGAAAGGCATTCTCTCATAAACACTTTTTGGTAGTCCTAAAGCCTCCGCTATTTTCCTAATAGCCGGTTTTCTTAGTTGTATAAGTGGCTCTATAACTTTATAACCAAACTCTTTTTCAGTATCAATACCTAGTTGTTCAAGCACATTATGTTGTCTTTTTATTCCTGCCACAGTCTCCTCAATATCTGTATAATTTGTTCCCTGTAAAAGGAATTTTATCCCACTTTCTTTAACAATCTTTCCAAAAACCTCTCTATAAAATACTCTAGTTATTGTCTCCCTTTTTTCTTCAGGATCTTTTATGCCTTTTAAGGCGTTAAAAAATTTTTCTTTTGCATCAACTAGAATAACGTTTACTCCTAATTCTTTGAATAGGGCTATAACCTGTTCAGGTTCATTTTCTCTCATAAGCCCATTGTCTATAAAGTATGTTCTAAGTTTTTCTCCTAAAGCAAGATGTCCAAGCATCGTAACGGTTGATGAGTCGACGCCACCAGAAAGTGCGTTTATTGCATAATTTTCTCCAACAATGGACCTTATTTCCTCAACTTTTTCTTTTATGAACCTTTGGGGGTCAAGTTCCTCTAACCTTACCTCTTTTATATTCATATCTTTAAGTTACAGATAATATAATTAATAAATTTGCTTTCTATGTTCAAAAATTTTTTTGTTAAAAGGAAAATTGTTGGTATTCTGTTTTACAAGGATTTCCAAAGGTTGCTTTTAATATCCTCTTTTTTGGGTAAATGATGGTGGACCTAATCGTATTATGGTATGGTGTATGTCTGCATATGGTTGAATCTGATGGCTGATCTTCTTCTCCATGGTCTTTTAATATTCTTATTATATCATTTTCTTGAACTTTATTATATGTTTTTAAAAGTTGTTCGACCCTAATATACCTTTTTTCGCTAGACTCGTGAACTCTTTTTCCCCACAGCTCTTTAGGTGCCTTTTTTGAGTAAATTGCTTGTTTTGGAATTTCGATCTTCTGCATTTTTTCTGTAATATAATGGTTTGTAACTATTGTAGTACCATCTTCTCTAACGCTATAATTGTGGGATGAAAGTTCAATAACCTTAATATTAGCGTTTGTATCCATAATTGTGATAATAGCCCCATATCCTCCCCTTTTGCACGCTTTCAGAAAATCTATTGCTTCATCTACACTCCTACAATTTTCTAGCATCTCTTGTAATGTAATCGATAATGGAACTATACATGTTGGTTTATCTAGAGAATATGCAAAGTTACATGCTACAGCTAAACCATATTCATTTAATCCATCCAATATTCCATGGGATGGTATTATTGAGCATCCTAAGCTTCCATAACCATCTTTAGGTCTAGATTCTATAACCACCTGATATTCAGTAAACTCTATTGGAAAATCAAAATTTCTGGCCAAGACTGGTTCACCTTCAACTGTCATTTGAGAAGGTAATCCTAGGCTTGTACAACCTCCAAGACTGAATCCAGATGCTTCAAGTGAAATCATGAGGATGATCATAGAATTTTCTATTCCCGCGCCATCCGCTATACCCTTTAAACTTTCCCATTGTCTAGGATAATATTTTAGTATATCATTTTTCATCAACTTTTCTGTATCCTTCTTTAATGTATTCAAAAACCATTTTTTTGGAACAATTTTTGGCCTCATAGCCTTTATCATTCCCATGTCCGCCAAGTTTTCCATCATCTTTTTTATACGCTGCTTAAGTATCCTTCCATATTCTAAACCCATTTCATAATGGTCGCCAAAAACCTTTATCTTTTCTATCATTTGTGTTCAATAAACAATCTTTCTATCATATTTTAATCTTTTCCAAAAGGCTTTTCTATATCAAAATAGTGTAAAAATTATATTATGCTTTTTAAACAATATTTTGTGTTGGAAGAACATAGAATTAAACTGTATAGGCTTGCTCCATTGATAGTATTTGGGTTCATCTTTATTGCAGCATATCTTCTATACATAAATCCTCAAATTCAAATTTTTCGCCAAAACACTGTTGTGGTAACAGAAGCAAGTACATCAACTATTACAGTAACAAGGTCAACAACTTCCTATCTCACGTCAACTGTTACAAGTGCACTTGAAACATCAACATCTAGTATCCAGTCAGCAAATATCTCGCATTTAATAAACTATGCTCTTGAGCTAATAAATAATGATAGAGTAGGTAATGGTCTTAAACCTGTAGAATTAGGGAATAATCTAGCAGCTCAAGTTCATGCTGAAAATCTTGCTAAAATATTATGTTTAAGCCACTGGGATACAAATGGAATGAAACCTTACATGCGCTATACACTTTTTGGTGGCAAAAATTTTGTTCAAGAAAATGTTGCAGCCGTTTTCATGTTTGGTAGAACTAATCCTTTATCAGATGAGGAAATAAAATCCTTCTTATCCAAATTAGAGTATGAAATGATGTATAATGATGCTGCCTCAGAATGGGGTCACAGAAAAAATATACTCGATCCATCCCATACACATGTGAATATTGGTATTGCATACAATAGTCAAATTGTTGTTCTTGTACAAGACTTTGAAAACATTCTAATAGAATGGAAGGAATACACTATAAAGAATACTACAATAGTCTTGAATGGAAGGTTTTTACAGAACCTTAAACCATACATGTTTCTAGTTTATTTTGATCCTCTTCCAACCCCTCTTTCTAGAGAAGATTTACAGCAAGCACCCTATAATGGAAGCTATAATTTTGGAAAACTTTTAGGTGCAATATTAGACAAAGGTTATCAAACTGATATACCATACATTTATGCAACAAAATGGGTTCAGAAGGGTCTAGACTTTGAAATAGCACTTGATCTTAAAAGGTTTGTGCAAGCTCCGGGCGTATATACTATCGTGCTAGAAGTTGAAGACGGGAGGGGAAGAATATATTATGCACTCTCATATTCGATCTTTATAAAATAATTTAGAAAATTCATAAAAAATTAAATATATATCTAATACTACAAAAATGGAGGTGAAAAATTTGCCTGTAGTCCAGATAAGTATGTGGGCTGGTAGGTCTGATGAACAGAAAAAGAAGATAATAGAAGGCGTCACAAACGTATTATGTGAAGTACTCAATATAAAGCCTGAAAACGTTACTGTAATAATATATGATGTAGAGAAAAAGAACTGGGGAAAATCTGGTAAGCCCGCGTCAGAAGCCTAAAATGTTAGAGGAAAAAATTTTTATAAACCTATTTCAGAAACCAGCATGTCCGCCCAGGTAGTATAGATCGGTTAGTATCTCCGGCTGTCACCCGGAGGGTCGCGGGTTCAAGTCCCGCCCTGGGCGCCTTTATTTTAGATATGGTGCCTTTTTTTGATGAGAGGGAAAATGATAATATTTATTATTTCAAAAAAATTTATGAAATAACTGGTAAAATAGAGAAAAGTAGTAAAAAAGAAGTGCAAATACTAATAAAATTCAAAATCCTTCTCATGTATCATAAAATCAAATAGTGAGTGTAATAAATAAAATTCTATTTTGATCTCATGTGAAAGGATGCTAAAATGAAAAATTTTTAACACACCTTGGTACTTTATAGATTATTCCATCACTATATATGTAGATAGGAAAGAAAGGATTTTAGGGATAGTGCTGTCATTTTTCTATAAATCAAATAAGGGACAAAATTGATCAAATTTTCTTCAATTTTTTAAACTATCACACCATTGAAATTCTCTTTTTCATAATTGTTCTAAGATTCTCCAGTTTTTCAACAAAATCCATTTCCTGATCCATTTCTGTTTCTATGCCTGTCTTATTTTTTAGAATGTTTAGGAGATGCTTTTCTAGAACATTTGCTCCAATACCAAAAACTTTTTGTAGGCATTCATGAAATTTTTTTAAATTTGATGGTATATCCTGTTTACTTAGAAGATATTCTTTTTCAAAAAAATAGTATATTGATTCTTTACCTTTGTCTCCTAAAATTGATAAGGTTTCATCTATAGCTTCTAAAATTATTTTATCCACCTTATCTAATTTCATATGATGCTATAGTTTTTTGGTGCAAGTTTATTAATTTTAAAAATAATTATTAGTTTCTGGTTTAATAAGTTTATAAAAATGGGGTTAATGCTATTTGCTTAAACTTCTATTAACATCCAGTTAATAGTTTATAAGAAGTTTTTAGTATACCATTCTATATGGTAAATGTTGCCATTACTGGTGGCGCTGGCTTTATTGGCTCAAATCTTGCAGTCTTTTTAAAAAGTTCTGGCTACAATGTTATGTGTATTGATAACCTTTCTAGGTCTCTTGATAATAATGTTAGGCTTTTGTCTTTAAAGGATATTCCTCTGTATGTGGCAGATGTTAGAGATTGTAATAAAATTTTTGAGTTAATGAAAGATTGTGATATTGTAGTTCATGCTGCAGCTTTAATTGATGTTGAGGAATCTTTAAGAGATCCTGTGTCATATTTTGAAAATAATGTTGTGGGAACAGCTGCCGTAGCTAAAGCCTGTGTTGACTTGGGTGTAGAAAGGCTTGTCTACATAAGTTCGGCTGCAGTTTACGGTGATCCTATAAAGATTCCTGTTGACGAAGATCATCCGACAAACCCTCTTTCACCATATGGTTTAAGTAAACTTTTAGGCGAAAATATTATTGAATTTTATTCTAAAATTAATGGTTTAAAGTATGTTATTCTAAGGCTTTTTAACGTATTCGGGCCAGGTCAAGCGATTACTGGATATGCTGGTGTAATAACTAAATTTGTTAATTGTGTAAAATGTGGTCAAAGGCCTATTATCTTTGGTGATGGTCTTCAGACAAGAGATTTTATTCATGTTCATGATGTATGTTGTGCAATTGAAGCATCTTTTAAATCATCACATGTTAATGAAAAGTTTAATATAGGTTCAGGTAAAGGTGTAAAAATTTTAGATTTGGCAAAAATGATTATGTCTCTTGCCAATTTTGATGGAGATCCATCTTTTGCTTCAAGAAGAAGTGGTGACATAAGATACAGTTGTGCTGACATTTCCAAGGCTAAAAGGCTTTTGAACTTTTACCCTAAACTTTCTCTTGAAGAAGGATTAAAATCTGTTTTGAATGATTTAACTTAATGTTTGTTGTTGGTATTTTATGGATTAAATATGGGCAAAGCTTAAAATATTTATGTTTTTTAATTCATTTAGAAATGGATTCTAGAGAACGTTTTATTAAAGCGTTGTATCGTAGTAGATCAGATAGGGTTCCAATATTTGTTTTTGGAATAAATGGTGTTGTCCTGGAGAAGCTTCTTGGTAGGCCGGTGATGCAAAGAAACCCTAAAGCTTACCTTGAAATGTGCTCTAAAGGTGAAGTTGAAAAGGCTAACATGCTGACGGTTGAAGACCATATAGAATTGGTTGAAAGATTTGATTTAGATGCTGTTAGAGAAGTTAATCAGGTTGGAGGATGGCTTATTGACCCAAGATGGGAATATTTTCCAAAAGACTGTAAGGTTGTTAAGAAGGGTGAAAATCTTTGGGAAGTAAACGGTGTACCTGTACAGTATATGCCTGAAGTTAATTCACTATATGTTCAAAAGCCCTTTCTTCCAACAGATCCTGATGAAGCAAAAGAGTTTTTGAAAAGCATATGGTCTGATGTAAGTGTACCCGATCAAGAGGTGATAGTTTTGGAAAAGATTGCGAAAAGGTTAAAGTATAAAAGATTCATTTTATCCGTAGTGCAGGGTACATTTTTACCATTCTTTTCTCCCTCAACACATATGATGGTTTGGCTTCATAGGAGACCTGATGTGCTAAGAATGTGGTTGGACTATTACTTGAAGGTTAACGTTGAACGTGTAAAGGCTAAGATAGATGCTGGTGCTGACGCAATAATAGAAAATGATGATTATGCTACAACGATGGGGCCTATGATTTCTCCAAAACATTTTAGAGAATTCATTTTACCTAACCTCAAACGTCTTTGTGATGAAGTCCACAAAAAAGGTGCATTTTTTATAAAGCACACGGACGGAAACATTTCATTAATCCTAGAAGATATAGTTAATGCTGGTGTAGACGGAATTCATCCTCTAGAAAAGAAGGCTGGTATGGACATTGGGAGGATTAAAGAAGTTTATGGTAAGAGAGTTTGTATTATAGGTAACATAGATGGTTCACTAGGTGGTAGTATGGGGAAAGAATATGTTATTAGGGAAACTCTTGAATGTCTAACATCTGCTGCAAAAGATGGAGGCTATATAATGACCACAAGCAATGTTATAACCTCAGATGCTAGAGTTGAAAACTTTCTAGCATGGGTTGAAACTGTTAAAAGTTTTGGATGGTATACTTTCTAAAAGTTTATAGCCTTCCATCTTTTTAAAAATTTTAGGTGATAAACTAATGCCTCTATTATCTGAAAGGATAAGAATGCGTGTTAAAGAAGTTTTTGACACTCTTCCTGCACCAGTAAAACTTATAATATTTACACAGGAGTTTGAATGTGAAACTTGTGTTGATGTCAAACAGCTTGCTGAAGAGCTTTCTCTACTCTCTAATAAGGTTAAGATTGAGATATACGATTTTGTTTCTGACAAGGATAAGGTTGAAAAATATGAGATCGATAAAATTCCTGCAATCGTTGTCGAAGGTGAAAAGGATTATGGAATAAGATTTTATGGGCTTCCTGGTGGCTATGAATTTAATTCTCTATTACATGCTATAAAGATTGTTTCTTCAAAAGATTCTGGCCTCTCACAAGATTCAAGAAATATGCTAAAATCTTTGTCAAAACCTGTGCATATTCAAGTTTTTGTAACTCTAACATGCCCATATTGTCCGATGGCTGTTGAAACTGCACATAAACTTGCTTTAGAAAGTGATCTTGTTAAAGCAGACATGGTTGATGCAACAGAATTTCCCCATCTTGCAAACAAGTATCAAGTGTTTGCTGTGCCAAAAGTTGTAATAAATGATAGGATTTCGTTTGAAGGTGCTTTGCCTGAACTTTCTTTTGTGAGACATGTTCTAAAGGCATAGATTTTTCTATGCCCCCCATTTTTTAAACTTATATACTCTATCAATTTTCTTTTTTCGGTATGGACGCGCTTGTTAGACTTCTCTCTAACTTTATTAGGACTGTTGCAATAAGATTACCTGATGATGTTTTATCTGCACTAAAGGAACTATCTTCAAAGGAAAGCTCTTACTGGGGTAAGGCTGTATATTCTCTAATGTTCGATAATATTAATCTTGCTTTAGAGAAAGGTGTACCCGTATGTCAGGATACTGGTGTGCTAATGTTTTTTATTGATGTTGGAACAAATTTTCCTTACGTGAACAAACTTTATGATGCTTTGAAGGTTGCCACTATTAAGGCTACAGAGGAGGTGCCACTTAGGCCTAATGTAGTTGAGCCCTTTGATGAAAAGAATACTGGCAATAATGTTGGTACAAGGCTTCCTTGGATTGAATGGAATATTGTACCAGAGGCTGACTATGTTGAAATAACATTGTATCTTGCTGGCGGAGGTACTTCTTTGACGGGAAATGCAAAGGTTCTACCACCTGCCTCTGGATTTAAGGGTGTTATAGAATTTGTTCTTGATGTGGTTTCAAGTTATGGCTTGAATGCATGCCCACCATTCCTTTTAGGAGTGGGGATTGGTGCAACAGTAGAGACCGCTGCTCTCCTATCTAAGAGGGCTCTTTTAAGGCCTATAGGCTCAATAAACCCTAATCCTAAAGCTGCATCACTTGAAAGGATTCTTTATGAAAAAGTATGTGGTCTTGAAATCGGCCCACAGGGACTAGGTGGTTCAACTACAGTTTTAGGTGTTAATGTTGAATATTCTGCAAGGCATCCTGCAACCCTGGCTGTTGGTGTATCGACTGGATGTTGGGCTCATAGGAGAGGTGTGATAAAGATAAAATCTGATCTAACCTACGAACTTCCATTATATAAGGGTGTAGTTTTATGAATTTGGTAGTAAACACTCCAATTAAAGATAATGTGTTAGAAGAGGTTAAAGTTGGGGATATCGTTTACTTGAACGGCGTTCTTGTAACAGCCAGAGATGCTGCGCATGAAAGGCTTTTGAAACATGGGTTTAAACTGCCTATAACCTTAAAGTTTCTCCCAATCTTTCACGCTGGCCCTATTGTTAAGAAGACTAATGATAGTTGGTCTATTGTCTCCATAGGTCCTACCACAAGTATGAGGATGGAATCTTTAGAATATGATTTTATAGAAAGGACTGGTATAAAGATGATTATTGGTAAAGGTGGCATGGGCTCAAGAACTGCTGAAGCATGTAAGAAGTTTAAGGCTGTTCACGCTATATTTCCAGGCGGCTGTGCTGTTGTTGCAGCTGAAAGGGTTAAAAGGGTTCTGGGTGTAGAATGGCTTGACCTTGGTGTACCTGAAGCTCTTTGGATTTTAGAGGTTGAAAACTTTGGTCCACTAATAGTATCCATTGACACAAATGGAAATAACATGTTTGATGAAAGAATAAAGTCAATTAATAGTAAAAAATTTGATATGTTAAAGAATTTGGATAGGGAGCTTTCATCAAAATTATAAAACAATATATAACTCACTACATATTGGTATGTACAATGTCTGAAGGATTCGATTCTAAGAAGGTTGTTGAAAAAATTTTATCAAATAAAGACTATGTTATAG
>JAOAKB010000025.1 GCA_026413865.1 Nitrososphaeria archaeon | reverse complement strand
GCAATGAATTTAGCACCATATTGGATAGCATAACATGCTGCTTTAAGACGATTAAAATTAAAGTCAGGGTCAAAACATGAAACAACAAAATTTGCTTCTTTTGCATGTTCTTCGTCGACCACTGTAAACTTTTTTTCTTTAAAAAGAATTTTAAGTGAATTCCCACCTACAACATAAACCTTATTATTGGATCCAAATTTTCTATAAATATATTCTACTGTAGCCATTCCAGAAGTATAAAATTCATTTTCTACAGCGTCTAAACCCATTCTTTTAAAATGCTCAACATATTCTTTTTGTGATCGAGATGCATTGTTTGTTAAATAAATTATTTTTAAACCCTTACTTTTTAAATAAGATATTGTTTCCCCTACACCTTTTATCGGCGTATGACCTCTATATATGCAACCATCTAAATCAAAAAATATACCTCTAATATCAGCTAGCATACAAGAGCCCTTAATTTGGCTAATATATTAAAATTGCAATGTCATATAAGGCTCTGATCAACCTTAAAATATCTCTCATTATTATTTTATCATAAAAATTAAATATTTATAAATATTTTTTAAAAATCTCTTTACATGAGCGATTTATTCAGTACACTAGTATCAGATTTAATCATAGCACTTTTATTATTCTCTATTATTGTTGCAACAGTACTGTTAACAAAGAAATTCTCTAACATTTGGATAAACAGGAAAATGATACATCTTTCAGTAGTACCAGCTGTTTTATGCTACATGTTCATATTTAATGAACCTTATATATTCTTTATTTTTGCTGTTTTCTTTGTAATATTTCTAGTATTGCCGCACGCGAAATCAAAGGAATTATCTTGGTTTCAAGAGAAAAAAAATTATGGTGAAGTATTTTTCTGCCTAAGTTTTGCTATATTAGCGATCCCATGCTGGGAAAACTATAGAGTATTAGCTGGTGTTGCAATGCTTTTTATGGCCGTAGGCGATTCAGTGACAGGTATAGTTAGGTCACGTTTTCTAAAAAATAGGGGCAAACATTGGTCTGGTAGCATTGCTATGCTAATAACATGTCTATTTATAGGTGCATTATTTTTGGGATACAAAGGAGTGACACTTTCTATTATTGCTACATTACTCGAGTATCAGCCTTGGGTTGACGATAATCTTACTGTTCCACTTTTAACAGTATTTTTTGGCATTATTTTACCCATATAGTTTAGTAGCCATGCTACTTTTAGTAACGGATAAAAGGGGAATAATGTCATGAACGTTATACTTCTTATTAGACATGGAGAAAGTGAAAGTAACATTAAACATTTGATAAGCCATGATATTGAAAGTTATCCATTAACTGAAAAGGGTTTAGAACAAAGTAAGATACTTGGTAATGAATTAAAAAAATTGAAAATAGATATAATATACTCAAGTCCAGTTTTGAGATGTAGACAAACAGCCCAGATCATTTCAGAATATCTTAAATGCCCTATAATTTATGATGAGAGGGTAAAAGAAAGGTTTTTTGGAAAATTTAACAATAAAAGAATAGACCCTCTTGATTGGAAAACTTTTTTGATTGATGAAGCATCAAAAAAATGTGTTGAAGAATGGGATGAATTGTATCTTAGGATCTATGATTTGATAAAAAATGTAAAGGGTAAGAGCACTATAATAGTTACACACTATGACCTTATTAGAGCTTTTATAGCAAAACAGCTTGGTCTCGAAGATGAATTGAGTGCATGGGGGATAGTAATTCCTAATGCAAGTCTAACAGTGGTTTTGAATAAAAATAATGATTATAAGGTTAAAGCAATAGGAATTCCTCCAGTAGAAGAATTAATTTCTAAAACTATATGTGATTTAATGTCTAATAGTATTCAACCTTAACCAAGTACTTTCTCAAGTAAAGACCGAATAGTATTCCAATAATTAGACCAGCTAGATGAGCACTATGTGCAATAGTTGAAGGTGAGAAGAGTCCAGCAAAATCGATTAAAGCCCATAATATAACCAACAATATTAATGGGATAGGAAATAGACCATACAAGAAAACGCGTCTAAATGGTGTTAGGATAACTAATGTGCCAACAATACCATATATTGCACCTGAAGCACCAATTCCTGGAATGCTAGAGAAGGGGTCAGCGATCAAATAGCCTAAATTGCCAATGATACCTGATATTATGAATATGATTGCAAAAAGTTTTCTACCAACAATATTTTCTAAGCCTAGGCCAAAAAAGAAGAGAGCGATCATATTAAATAGTAAATGCTCAAAGTCAGCATGAAGAAAAATTGAGGTTATGAATGTCCAAGGCATTTTAAAGGCATAGTATGGGAAAAATGCAAGATATATCCAATATTGTGTTAGATTTTGTAAAATAAACATTACAACACATGCTAGTATGAAAATGTATGTCCAAATTGGTTTTTCAATAAGTGGATACATTTGATCAAACTCTTTAAGTATATAAAGAATATATTCCTCTATTCATAAGAAGCTTTTGAAGTTCTTGTCTTAATTTTAGATCTAAGTCAACCTGTTTTTCTGAGACAAGGGGTAGTTTATGTGAATGAATAACTGGCCCATGTAGAATCATTCTATTTTTCTCTACTTCGTCTAGAGGTTTTGGTTCGCTTTTTAGTATATTATTAATGATATTAACTGGAACTTCGTTTTTAGAAAGAGATTCAAGAATATGTTTAGCGATCTTATCTTCTACAGGTCTAAAACCATAATGTGGACTCTCTATCTTTTCTATAAATTCACTATTTTCATTTTTAAAGTTTAATCCTACACATAGAGGGTCAGGCTTATATAGGCTGTCTAACTTTATTTCCCATATTTCTTCTGGTGAATAGAATAATATTGTTGGAAATCCCTTATCATCCTTACTAATGAACACTTTCCAACCTAAAGGATTCTTATTATAAGCAGCATGTATTTTTCTTAAAATGTTTTCAAATCCTTCTATGCTCAATGCACCAAATAATTTTTAAGTACAATTTAAAAATTTTACTAATAAAAGTAGAAAGCTAAAATTCTGGATACGTTGATAGGAGCATACCTTCTACAACAATTGGACGACTGCTATTACATATGGATATTGCTTCTTGAAGTTTAGTTGAACGTTCTGCATATATTTCCATTAAAACTTGGCCCTTTTCAACCTTATAACCTTGTTTTGCATAAATCATTATACCTGCACCCTTCTCTAAAGGTGCGCCAGCAGCCCTACCAATAGCATTTATAACTGTATTGTCTACTAAAGTTACATAACCATCTGATTCGGCCAAAACTTCATACTTATATCTACCAATAGGTATATCTTCAGTCTTAACGTTAGGATTACCACCTTGATGCTCAATAATTTCTCTGAATTTTTTTAAAGCTTTACCACTCCTCAATATTTCCATAGCAAGCTTGCTTCCTTCACCTTTAAACGCATATCCAGTCATTTCCAAAATAAGTCCCGCTAATGAAACAGACTTTTCTACAAGACTCTTGGAGGCTTCTTCTGGACGCTCAAGTGCACTTAAAGCTTCTTTAGCCTCCAATGCTGGTCCAATAGCTTTCCCAATAGGTTGGCCACCATATGTTACACCACATTTTACATTAATACCCATTCTTTTTCCTAGTTCAACAAAATCCTGGGCTAAAGAAAATGCTTCCTCCCTAGTTTGAACTTTTGCACCTCTACCAGTTGGTAGATCTATTACAAGATATGATATTCCTTCTGCAGCCTTTTTGGACATGATACTTGCAAGCATTTGAGGTCTAGGGTCAATTTTAAGTGGATATTCAACCCTAATAAAAATGTCATCTGCTGGCGCCAGATTTAATGCACCACCCCATACAATTGCACCACCAACCTTCAAAACTATCTTTCTAAGTTCCTCTATAGAGAATTCGACATTGGCTAAGACACTCATTGTATCCGTTGTCCCTGAAGGACTTGTTATTGCCTTAGAAGACGTTTTTGGAATAAGAAGACCTGTTGAAGCTATTATGGGCACAATTAGTAATGAAACCTTATTTCCCGGAACTCCTCCTATACTATGTTTGTCAACAGCTTTCCCAGGTAAATCTAGAACATCGCCTGTCTTTAACATACTTTTTGCTAAGGCTTCAATCTCATCCATATTCATTCCATAAAAATCTTGTGCAAGTAGAAAAGCTGCGATCTCCAATTCATTTAAGTTAAGAGCAACAGTATCTTGTACAATACTTGAAATTTCTTCAGAAGACAATTTTTCACCTCTAAGCTTTTTTCTAATATATGTTACACTTTGAGGGGTTTTAGCTACCTCAACATATACTATTTCACCATTTAATGCACCTAGTTCGGTGGCGATTTCTTTATATAAACCGATCTGGCCTTTTGGAACAAGCTCAGGCTCTTCACTAATTTCAACCAAAGCAGTTGTAGTTTTATTTTCATGAATTATCTTTATTCTATCATAAACGTTTATTCCTAAACTTTCTGCATCAAGTCTATTTAAAATAGCTGCTCTTTTGCCCGATAATATATTTAATACTTTAACAGATAGTGGCATCGCTTGTATTTTTGGTGCAAGTAAATAAAAACATTAAGTAAGATACATATGTAAGGTATGTGTAGAAAATGAGTGATGATGTTTATAAATTGAGAGAAAAGTGGGAGAAAAGGAAGGCTTCATTTTATAGTAGGATGGAGAGAGATATTGCTACAGGTTATTTTGATAAGGAAATGGAGTCTCTTATAAGAACAATTTTTAAGATAGAAGGCGCTTATCCTACAAGTAGCTGTTCTGGTAGGATTTTGATTATAGCATCACGTGTTCCTTGGAAAAAACGAAACGTGAAAATAGTTTATAAAATTCATGAAATAAATAAAAGTTCAAAGCAACAGATTTTAAGAAAAATTTTAGAATTGGAAGATGAAGATTTATGGTTATATCTTCAGCCTCCAATAATACATGTATCATGTCTTAACATTAAAATTGCAACAGAATTAATAAAGTTGGCAAGAAATACTGGGTTTAAAGAAAGTAAAATTTTCATGAAAACTAAAACTGGATGGCATTTAGAATTAAAGGGTAAAGAATTGCTGGTAGTTCCAATTAAGTTAGAGAATATACTTCTTTTTGAATTGGAAAAATTAGAGCTTATTATTGAAGAAGCTTTAAGAATACTTAATGATTTCAAGGAAAAAATAATAAAGTTTAGTCGTGGGATAGAATATATTTTAGTGAAATAAAAAATTAATGGGGTGTTCTTCTATATTTCTTCTAGAGCTGAGGTGAAAAAGTCATGATGTTCTTCTTCATCTTCTAAAATTTCTCTAAAAATGAATGCAGTAGTATTGTCACCTTCACTTTCAGCCTTTTGAATTATAGTTTTATACAATTTTATTGCATTTTCCTCGTCTTTTGCATCCTGCGTAAGCATATCCTTTAAGCTTTCACCTACAAATATCGGCGATGGTTTTGTAGTAGGAATGCCGCCAAGATAAAATAATCGTTCAGCAATCGTTTCAGCATGCTTCATTTCTTCAATTGCAATTTTCTTAAATTCTTCATTTACAGCAAAGGCTTTAACTCCTCTCCATTGAACATGCTGCCACATATACTGAATGCTAACTTGAAGTTCTCTTGAAATGGCATCATTTAATAGTTTTTTTAATTCTTCTGATACCATATTTATACCCTTGATATAATTTGCCAATAGCATTATATAACTATTTCTTTTTATTAAGTCAATTAAATATCATTTAGAAAAACTAATTTTAATATAATTTAAATAATTTAATGCCTAAACTATGAAGGTTCATGGAAATATTAAAAAATATAGTTGACACCATGGTGTCCTAAATGCATTTTATGCAAGAATTACAGGCAAAAATGCCGTTTGAAGATTGCGGCCTATGCGGCCACGTAAGCTGCAGACAAGCAGCACTAGCTATTGTTAAAGGAGAGTTCGATCCACAAGAATGCCCATTACTTTTAAATGAGAAAAAAGATACATTGAATGAAGTATATAAGCTTATTGATGAAGGTATAGGCGATGATGTTATAGAGGAAGGAACAGGTATTTCAAGTATAGTCCCATGCGCATCAGATGCATCAAGATTAATGATAGTTTATTACCCTAAAAAGGTGGAAGGAATTAAGATAAACCCCTTTCACGAGAAGCTTCTAAAAGTATTATTTGATAAAGCTACAATATTATATTCAAAATTTTCACCAGAATTAGGTGCATTAAGAATCGAGAAAGATAACGGGGAATATGTACTATTTTTTGTTAAAGGAAAAATTATAGTGAGACAAGCTATTTCTGAAGAAAGTGGAAAGAAATTTTTGCAGGAAGTATTGAATGTTGCATGGCTTTCAAAAACTTCCTGTAGCCAAGGGTACACGATTCTAGAAGGATTACATAACTTATGCAATTGTAATCAAACAGTAGCATCCATAAAGGATGGCCCAGACAATTTATGTTATATAACAAAAAATTTTCAAGAGGAAAAGAATGTGTCAGAGTTTTTTGAAAAGTTCAATCGTGCAATTTCTGAAAACTTGACAGCGAGCACCGTAAACAAATATTTACACATTTGTGGATTTAACTTTAAAGAGCATCTAAAAAATCTCCAGAATTCAGAAACAAAAGAGGAATCAATTTATTGGGCAAAACTTACAGCAAAGTGGCTTGCATTGAACGAGACACTCTCCACATTTACGACTAAATATAGTTTTAAGGAGCAAGTTAAAATTCTAACAACAATATTCAAAAGTATTTTATCAAATGAAATTGACTATTTAGACAACCTTTTAGAGACAGCAAGGGACTATTGTTGGCCTAAAAACTTTGTCGTATCAAAAATGGTTTCACATGCAAAAAGGTACTTTGCGGTAAAAGTTTAACGCTAAATAAGTTTTTATTCCCAAAAATATTGACCTTATGCTTGAAAGGAAATTGAAAAGAGATGAACGGGAAAAGATTCTAAAAACTGTTATAAAAGATCCATCAATTAATGAGGTAAATCATTTAGGAGATCTTGTTAAATTATATGAGCAAATTTGGGGCTTCTCTGCAGCAGACCTTGTTAAAGCTTCAGAAATTTTTGTGAAAATGATTAAAGATAAAGATTGTGTAAAGTTTTTTTCATTTACGGGCAATCTAGTGTCAACTGGCTTCAGAGGCCTTATAAAGGACTTGATTAGAGAAGGGCTTATTGATGTTATAATAACAACATGTGGCTCAATAGACCATGACATTGCAAGATCGTCCGGTGGAGGCTATTTTACAGGAACATTTGATGTAGATGATAGATATCTTGAAGAGCTACAAATTCACAGATTAGGCAATGTGTTTATTCCTTTAGAAAACTATGGTCCTGTAGTAGAAAAGATAGTGTATAAGGTGCTTTCTAAACTTGATAAAGAAAAATATTATGGCGTCAGAGAAATAATCGATTTCATAGGTAGCGAACTAGGTAATGAAGATTCGTTTATATACTGTGCAAGAAAACGAAACATACCAATATATGTTCCAGGATTCTTGGATGGTGCATTCGGTACCGCAATGTTTACTTATTCAACAATAAATAAGATATTAATTGACCCTTTTAAAGATCAAAAAGAATTAGCTGATATAATTTTTAAGGCAAAAAAGAGTGGGGCAATAATTGTCGGCGGCGGTATAAGTAAACATCATACAATATGGTGGAACCAGTTTAAAGAAGGCTTAGATTATGCAGTGTACATTTCAACAGCACAAGAATTTGATGGAAGCTTAAGTGGAGCTAGGCCTAGAGAGGCAATCACATGGGGTAAAATAAAGCCTAAGGCAGAATATTGCTTTGTTAACGGTGATGCAACAATAATATTCCCACTACTATTGATAATGGTTAATTCATTAATTTCGTAATCCTACTATTCAAGTTGATTAAGTTAAATGCTTTAAAAAATCTTGACATGGAACGGTTAAGCCTATTTAGGACCATCTTTTCACCATCTATTCCTTCAAGTTTTAGATTATTATATAATTGTTCACGAGCTTTTCTAACATCCTTTTCCATCCAAACGTATCTTGCACCAGTTTGTAGAAGCCACTTCTTCCTTTTCTTAGAAAGTTGTTCAAATTCTTTACCTTCCTCGTACTTAAAAAGCCATTTTTTCCATCGCCCACTTCTCAAAATAGAGTCATAAAGAACTTTCATAAACTTTGAATATTGGATATCATGTTTCAAAAAATTTTGTTCTATTTTTTCAAGTCTTTCAAGTGCATCAAACTCAACTTGAGTAAACTTTGGACCAACATTAGCGCCACCAACACCAGCCTTTGGATAAAGTTCCAAATCTCTTACGAAATCGGTATAGTGTCCTTTGACAAAACAATCATACTTACCAGCAATATTAACCAATGCCATTGCTCTGTTAAAGTCAAGCTTTGGTTCGTATAGACTTGTTCCAATATCTCCTACAACAAAACATGGCCAAACATCAATATGTTTTTCAACCAATTTTTGCCTGAGCTTTATAAGAAATTCTTCAAACATTTCAATAGATGTTAGACCTCCACTAACCTCTTCTGTACCAACTTCATAATCTATTTTAGACAAACCTTTACTTTTTCTTATTTCTTCAGAAAATTCTATCATTTCAACTGTTCTTGCAACAATTTTATCAACATCAAGAGTTTTATCTTTAGATAATTCTATATCCCTAGTCATATCAATATGTAAAAGGTCATAGCCAGCATCAATACATGCTTCAATCGACTTTTGTAGCCATTGAATACATTCGTCGTAAGACCATCTTTCGACAACCTGTTTATCTTTAAGCCAAGGGCCATAATGATCTGAAGCCAAAATTATGGGTCCATCAAATCCTACATTCTTACTTACTTCTAACACAATTTTAACAAAATCGTATTGATTCCAGCCAGTATAACCCCCATCCAAATCAACTTGGTTTAATGTAGTAATAAAAATGATAGGAGCATTATATCTTCTAGCGGTTGCTAATGCTGATTTTATGGTTAAAATAGAGTTTGCATTTACTGCAATAAGAGTGAATCTATCTTCATGTACACGACTATTGAATTTTAAAATGAATCTTGTTATTGGTACACCCTTTTCTAAAGCAAGAGCTCTAATTCTACTCTTATCAATAAATTCATCCATAGTATAAATGTATCAATTCAAACCCTTTATAAACCTCTTTACATAATAAGCATAGAAAGAATTTATTTACTCATAAAAATAAAACTTCTGGTATGAAGAAGGATGTAAGTCTAAATGAAGCGTACAGTCTACTGCATCCAAGACCAGTAGCACTTATCTGCACAAAAGATAGGAATGGTAAAGTAAATGTAATGAGCTGTGCATGGATAACACCTGTAAGTGATGAACCACCACTTATAGCAATATCACTTTGGGCAAAAGGCTATACACACAATATAATTGATGAAACTAAAGAGTTTACGGTTAATATTCCATCTTCTAAATTAATGAAACAAGTTTGGCTTGCTGGAACAAAAAGTGGAAGCAAAGTTGATAAGACAAAGATTCTGAATTTAAAATTTAGTCCATCAAAAACTATATCACCTCCATTGATTGAAGAATGCATCGGCTTTCTAGAATGTAAGGTGAAAGAAAGATTAATTTTAAATGAGCAGATTTTATATATTGCGGAAATCCAAAGAGCCTGTGCTGAAGAAGACTTGTTCAAAAATGGTATTTGGATCGATGAAGCAAATATACTATTACATACCGGTGGAAAAATTTTTTCAACACCAAAATCAATTTAAAATAAAAAAGAAAAAATTTTAAATACTTTATTTCATTAATTCCATTTCGAAGTGTTTCAAAAATTTTATCATAAACCTTTTCCTTTTTTGAGCTAACCTCTTTCCCTTTTTTGTGTTCAATGTTTTATCAAGTTTTAAAAGCTTAGTAAAAAAGTGATCTAGACAATATTTTTTATCGTCTAGTGGCCTACTTTTTGCAAAAGGGTCATTGATATCATATAGTTTAAGACCGTACGCACCCCCATAAGCGAAAGCTGTGGCTATGCCTATTGCCCCGCTGACATCTATTCTATCAGCATCTTGCAAAATTTTGGCTTCAAGAGTTTTTGGAGTAATACCTTTACTGAACCTATGAACCCTTATAGCATACAAGACTTCGGAAACTTTTTCTTTTGGAAAGCCTACTTTATCTAGAATCTTTTGTGCCAGTTCAGCGGATTTTTCAGCATGATCTACTTTTGGATCTTTTCTTTCATGTTCGCGGCCAATATCATGTAATAGTGCTGCGGCCTCTAGAACAAGCATATCGACTCTTTCGCCTTCAGATAAAATCTTGCATAAATTATAGACTCTTAAACTATGTGCATATTCGTGTCCACTAAAAAAATTGTCTTCATAATATTTAGAAACCTCGATTTTTATTTTATTAATTATTGTCTCATATTCTTGCATTAAAAATGGCGATTTTACCCATATTTAAAAATCTTTTTTTATGTAGCTAAAACTATTATAATAGATAAAATTATAAAGGTCAAAAGATAAATCTAATATTTGGTGAAGTAATGGCCTTTGAGCTAGCCTTCTTCCTTGCTGGACTAATATTAATAGCAGGTTTTCTTTCAGACCTTCTTTTAGGATAACAAACTTATGCGGTAACGGCATATCCATAATATATTATGAATTAACCATTGCAGTAATTATAATAAGTTGTTATATTAACATCAATAGGATTCTATTTTACAGCAAAAAATTGTTCATGAATTATCTTCAATTTTTTCTTTCTCAAAAAATTCCCGTAAATTAACTTTTACTACTAGTTCCTTTTCCATACTATCTACACCTTTTAAAGTTGAAATAAATCCAATTAACATGGATATTATTGCTTTTTGAATATATGGTTTTATATTTATTCTTTTACCATCAACATATAATTGAACAGAGTCTGTTGGCAACTTAAATATTGCCTCCAAAAC
Organism: Nitrososphaeria archaeon; assembly: GCA_026413865.1. Taxonomy (GTDB): domain Archaea; phylum Thermoproteota; class Nitrososphaeria; order JACIWG01; family JACIWG01; genus JACIWG01. The sequence continues at coordinate 6,461 of JAOAKB010000025.1, read as the reverse complement.
CGGCTCAATAGGTTCTCCAAGTTTCCATTTGGCTATATAATTTTCTCCAGTAACATCAGTTTCTCCAACCAAGACTTTTGGACAAATTAATTCTTTACCTCCTTCAATAATCAAGAAGTCTATTGGAGAAATAAACCTTTTAACATCTTCTATATCCTTTTTACCCATAAAAGTTACTGTTTCATCTTCAGCTAATCCTATTGCCATTGACGCACCAGAAGTTAAGTGCCGTGCTGTATCTTTCCCTTGTAGATCAAAATGTTCAAGATGTGTGTGTTTTACAGTACATACAGAGTAGCCTCTTGAAGTTAAAGCCTTTGTAAGCTGCTCAACTAGAGATGTCTTGCCCTTACTTGATTCGCCGACAACACAAAACATTCTCATAATATAGTCAATGAGGATACAACATTATTATTTTATATATTTTTAAAAAAATTAAAAAAGATTATAAAATATATATTTGTACCAGAGAGGAAAGTTGGGAAACTTCTATGTCCAATGGCTACGATTTTTTTAAAAAACTTGAAAAAACATTCATAGTATTTTATCTGTTTGCATTCTGTTCAGAAACTGCAATGGTCTTAATATCAATTTATCTTCCATATTACTCGTACCAACTTGGTGCTACAGAAATTGAAGTAGGCTTAGTGGGCGCAGCTTCAGGCATACCATATATTTTTATCCCATTTATAGCCGGTAATCTTTCTGATAGAATTGGAAGAAAAAAGGGGTTAATGATAGGAACGTTAACTGTATCATTATGCTATATTATCTTCCTTTTAGTCTCAAATCCAGTACTTTTTATTCTAATAAGAATTATTGAAGGTGTAGGCTGGTCTTTTGTTTGGCCATCCATGGAGGCAATATTAGGTGAAGATAAGAAAAAGTTGCAAATATATAATATTATGTGGGGTTTTGGAGCTACTATTGCACCATATTTAGGCAGCACCATTTACCAAATTTTTGGCGCAAAAAATATTCTATTAACATCAATTGGTCTTATGCTCCCATCAGTATTATTATCTAAAGTAGGAAAAGATAGCTTAGTAATCGATGACATTAAAATAAATAAATTAAATGATTTTAAAATTAATAGTATTCTATTCTTTCCATTTATTTATGGAATTATTAGTTTTACTACACTAACATTTTTCCCCATTTATGCTGAAAAGACATCACTTTCCTTAAATATTTCAGGACTAGCTTTAAGTTTTATGAATTCAGGAAGATTAATAGCATTTATTATATCAAATAACAAAATATTTGATAAAAAGACAATGCAATCAACATTTACTATATTGTTAGGTTTTCTACCACTAGGACTAGTGTTTTCTACAAACGATATACTTTTTCCTCCACTCTTCTTTTCATTAGGTTTCGCCTTGGGCATAACATATGCATCCGCATTATCAAAAATTTTATCAATCTCAGAATCAAAAAGAGGACATTATGCAGGCCTCTTTGAATCAATACTAGGATTAGGGGCTTTCCTAGGTCCTTTTATAGGTGGTATTGTAGCAAATGCTTCCATTAGCTATACCTTTATTATACCAACAATAATCACAACATCGTTCATGATATTAAGGAAAATAAAAATCATCAAATAAAGAAGATAGTGAATAATTTAGAAAAGCCGTAGAAGGATAAAAGACCTTTATGAGAATAACATGCATAACACTTTCATCATTTAAAAGGAAATATCCTAAAGTAGAACCAGCAAACTTAAAAGATAAATGTACATTTTATTAATAACATCAAATTAAAAACTTTTTTATCAAAAGTTTTTATCTAAGATAATAAATTCTATTTCTGAAAATTCTTGGAACCACTTTTTAAAGTTGTAAAAGATTTAGGTAAAGATGTAGAGGGCGACTTTGTTGCAGTAGAAAAGAAAAAGAAGTATATAAAATTTGATACTGGATTACATACATCAATTATAAAAATGGGAAAGGAAATTGTTAGGGACCTTGACTTTGAAGATAGTTCATTAATAGATGAAATGTTTGGGAACATGAACGTTGAACAAGGATACATATTATGTAATGAAGGAATACTTAATGATGTATGTATTGCATTTTTCCTGACCAAGCATAAACCTACACCCACTTTTGCAAAAGCCACAATTAAAGGGACAAATCAAATACAAAGCATTACAGGATTCTTCCTCCCGATATATAATTCAAAAAATTTAAAGTATGACATTGTACCTCATCTACATATTGTTTTTACAAATATTGGGACAAGAAGAATTTTTAGTGGTCATTTAGTAGACGCACCAGCTGGAAAACTTAAAATCAAGATTGTTCCTCTCACTGGAAAATCGCTTAAAAGAGATGTTGACCCTAATACAGGATTAATGTATTTAAGAACTTATCCTATAGAAGATTTTAGCCCAAAATCAGGTGACACAATCCTCTTTGCATGTGGGCCGAAAGAGAATTTTCCATTAAAGCTATTTAAACATATTAGTAAATTTAAGGTAAAAAGAGCAGATATTATTTTTGCAGTTGGCACTCTAACATCAGCATGCATAATTGATTCTAATAATTCTAATTATGGTATAATGGTAAGGCCTAAAGAAGGACTTGAGCTTGCTCAAACTCAAGGCGAAATTTTATTTAAAGACTATTCTAATGAATATAAGATAAATGTTCATTTAACAGACATGTATGGTAACCAGTATAAAGGTTTGCTTGTCCATGGTATAGTTAAAGAACTTGTAGAAGGCTTACTAAAAGTTGAAGTATAGTATGTTTTTAGATTAAATGGGTGTTTTTGTTGGTTCGCATAATTTTTTTAGGTGTTGGTGGTTGGATATCTGAACCAAGCTTAGGCCATACATCAATTCTTATAGAAAACTCTAAAGGCGAAAGGATGCTTTTAGATGCAGGTGAAGGCGTCTATGCTAAGTTAAAACACTTCGGTTATGATGTTGACGATATTGACTATGTAATAATAACTCATGCTCATGGGGATCACATTCTTGGTTTACCAACCCTAGTACAGATGTGTATTCATAATGGTCTAGAAAAACTTTGTATTATAACATTTTATGAAACTGTAGAAACAATAAAAACTTTGCTTAAAATTACAGGCTATAATAATGCTGAAAATTTTGTAAAAATAGTTGAGCTAGAACCTTACAAAGAATTTAATGTTGGAAGCTATAAATTAACATTTATTGAAGCACTTCACACTATCCCAGCCGTATCAGTTAAAGTGAATGTTGATGGAAAATGCATAGTTTATAGTGGTGACACCACATATAATCCTAAACTAAAAGATTTTGCTAAGGAATGCAATTTACTAATACATGAGGCATCAAATTACTCGCAGGATGCATATAAATATGGGCACAGCTCGTACCAAGATGCTATAAAAATAGCAGCAGAAGCAAACGTGGATATACTTGCACTCGTACACTATTATAAGAAGCCTCAACCAATTGAAGTTGAAAAAATTTTGGATAGAATTAAAAAGATTTGTTTACCCTACCCAGGAATGTTCTTAGAAATTTAGTCACTAAACATATTCTATTAAAAAGTAACAGAATAGAAACTGTATAGTATATACAAGTATCGATAAGGGAATAAGCCACTTAAACACTTCTTTAATCTTTGATTTAAAGAATTCAACTGTCAAAATTAGACATAGATGTAATGGGGAAGTAAAATATGCAAGAAAACTGCTTATATATAGTAAAGCAACCTGTTCAGGCAACATAGTTTTAAAGGCGTCAGAAACTAATGAAGCACTCATTATAGCAGAAGTCTGGGGTTCTGCAGTAATAAAACCAAAAATTAATGGAATAAGACTAAAAAAAGCTAGTGTAGGAAAACCAAATGCAATTGCATTTTCTACTATAAAAGTGTCTACATGCATGTATCTTATAATATTTCTGAAATATAGTGCACCAATAACTGATGCTACAAGTTGCCACCTAAACCCTTTTCTAAAAATTTCTAGAACCTTAGATAAATTTGCTTTACCCAATAATATTGCAGAAAATATTCCTAAAACTAATGAGATAATCAAATGAATACCCAAAACGTTTGTTACAATTGTCAAAGCGATAGGAAAAATACCTTTCAAAAACGAGTATGAAAAGGAACTTTTACTAATATGTACATTAGAAACCTTTATTGGTCTAATTAAAAAAATGTAGCCTAAAACAACATACACAATGAATGCAGGAATGTCGACAACAATAATATTGTATATATTTGTGTTAGTAACTTTGCCCACTACTATTAATGTGGTAACTAATGGAGAAATAAAAAACCACATATGTCTAAACCATAGGTTAATCAAACTTCTTTTCTCGCTATTAACTTTAAGTTTTTCAGCCTCACCATTTATAAGTGGTGCAGAAACCAACGCACCACCCATCATGGGAAAAAGGCCGAAAACAGAAGGAATAATTGCTAAAACAGCCCTTTGAGATAACATCATCTTTAAGCCGTCAATAAGCTCTTCAATTAACTTACTTTCTATCATGGCCTGTGCAAATATAGGAATAAGAGAAACCGCTAAAACAAGTTCGTATGTAATTGGCTCACTTGCAGTCATCAAAAGTGTTGATGCAATACCCATTAAGTCTATTCCAAAAAGTACTCCTAAAACGATAGCGCCAGAGAATAAAGCTAGACCATAATTTACATGCTTGACAACTAAGACAATAACGAGACCATAACTTAATATGAGTGCAAGAAAACCTAATAGTGTGTCCAACGCTCTCGCTAAAACCTAAAATTGTGTAAAATAAATATTTTTAAAAAATTTATTATATTTTATAAAAGCTTAAAGAAAAAATAAAATTCTAGACAACTTCCTCATGAAAGCCCTGTTTAAGAATTGGCAGAATAACCTCATTATTTAGGTTGTTCATGAGCTTAATAGTACTTAAATGTATAGTATCAATTTCATCATTAACTTGGGTTAAAACAGTTAATGTCATTTCAGGGTTAACTTGTGTTATTAGTCCAAAACCTTTGGTTTTCCCCTTGTATCCTAATGCAACAAACATTCTATTAAGAGCATAAGAACTGAAAATAATTTCATTATTTTTTAAGTCACATAATATACATTGAAGGTCAAGAGGCCTTACTATAAGGTTAAACCCAGTATCATTTAACTTGCAAATACTATAATTTCCAAAAAAAGAACCTCTATTTGCATAAAAATTTTTATTCAAAAATTTTACATTTAAATTAAAAAGGTTAAATAGTCTAAGCTTTCCTTTTCTCAAAAATCGTCTATACTGATTTAATCTTCTATAAAACCTTTCATCACGACTTTTTTGTTTGACCTTGGCTCTCTTAAGTGAGATAACTTTTCCAGAATATACTGAAGAAATAGTCTTGGAAAGATTCGAGTTATTTAAATTATTTTCATCTTCAAGACAGAGCACTATATCTGGTTTAAATTTTAAAATTGAATTAACTTTATAATCTAATCCTTTATCCTTAACATAACCGTCAGTATTAACGATAAGTATATCCGCTGAACGTTCAGATGCAACTGACTTTAAACGAATAATAGAATCTATTATATGTTCTTCAAATCCTCTTGGAGAAATTATTCCTATAAACTCATAATAATCTGCAGCCAATTCTCTTAAATCAAAAAAGTTTTTTTCAACCAATTTTAGGCCAATACATCCTGGTGGTGCAAGATCACCTTGTCCGAGGTCACAATCAAGTATACAGGGCTTTAAGCCCTTCGATAAAGCATAGTTTGCTAAATAGGTAGACAGTGTCGATTTACCTGAATCAGTTTCACCTACAATCATTATCTGCAAGGGTTTCGCTTCTAGAGAAAACTTATCAAAAACTTTTTCCACCTCGCTGGACCATATTTTGACACCACATTCAAAGTCACTTAACCAATATTTTCCACCATCTGATACAATCACAGAAACAAGAGCCTTATCCTTAGACTCTACTGGAACAATTCTATTTCTTTTAATGCAAATTCTTTCTGAAGGAAAGAGTTTTACGCCTAAAATTTCAACAAAATTCTTCAATACTTCAATTTCTGCCGGGCCTTGTACTAGTAAAGTTGTATTTGTATCAACGGTTATAACTTCTTCTGAAAGCAACTTTTAGGGTCACAGAACTAAATAAAAAACACCTTTTTAACCTTTAAAAAATTATAGTGTTTAATGTGTTCAAAGTATACAGCAAACTTTTATATGATAATATTCCAATAAATGATAGGAACCATAGCGTACTACAATTATATCATAGGCCAAAAGACCATAGAAATTCAATCACTATTAAAGGAAAGAGAACAGATTAAAATTTGGTTAGACAAAAATATGACATTGCTTAATTCATTAATTAGAGAAAGAGACAATTTACAACAAATTAGATTAGAGAATTGGTTAAATGGAAACAAGACCTATTATGAGCAGTAAATTATAATATTAAAAAATCAAATAACAAACATGAGTATAAAGG
>JAOAKB010000024.1 GCA_026413865.1 Nitrososphaeria archaeon | reverse complement strand
CTCAAAGACCTTTCAATTTCCTTTATCCACTTGTATGAAGCTTCACCAAATACCGGATGACCGCCAAGCCAGTAAACAAATACATTTGCATCTACATAGCATTCTGGGTCCACCATTTCCCTATAACCTCATTCACAAAATCATCTAAGTCCTCAGGCCACTTTGATATTTTAAACACTGCAAAATATTTGTCAGCAACGGGCTCAAAAGGTTCGATGATTATACTCTTTTCATCAACCCTTATTTTAACATAGTTGTCTTCCTTTACGTTAACCTTTTCTCTAATATGCTTAGGAATCATTATCCTACCCTTCTTATCAACTTTTACCACTTCCATAAAATATCCCACATTATATGTTTATTCCCACCTATTTAAATGTAACCCATCTTAGAGGACTATAAAAATTAGTTATTGATACTAACAAAATAGTGTCTAACCAATTTCCTATATTTTAGATAATAGTAAAATCCTAGAAAGAATGTATATAAAAATGCTGAAAATCTTGGAAGAAACTTTTTACGTGAAATAATAATCTGCCCTATAATGTATTTGATGAAACTACATTTTAAGCCGTACATTTTTATTCTCCAATAGTTCATGGCCCTATCATAGTTTAACCAAAATTCATGCCAAAAACCTTTAGACCTCGTTAATGAGTCAACACCTAACGTATGATATACTATAGGCGATTTTTTTCGTTCCCTTACTTTTATAGCATCATATCCTTTAACCACAACATTCAACGCAAGATGCTTTTCGAACCAGAATGCTTTTTTTGACCCCTTATAAAGAATCTTTAATGGAAAATCCTTAATTAAGAATCTTCTAAAACCCATATTTAGACCTCCAAAAGAGATCGATTTTATAATTTCTTTATTTGATTCCATAAGTTTTCTAGAGGCACCGAATAAACCAGAAGTTGAAAAGTATTCAAAATACCCATTAAGGATTTCAAGTGGCTGTCTATGGAAACCTTCAGCATAATCTTCATAAAATTGTTCTCCTTTAATTTTAATAGTATTATTTATTATTTCAGTATCTATAGTTAAACCTGTAATACCTCCGACTCTTGGATTTTCATTAAAAATACAAACATACTTTTTAACCCAGTCTGCCTCAGCTATAGCATCATCATCAAGGAAAAGTATAACATCACATGAGGCATAATTTATTCCTTGCGAGTAAGCGTCAATCGCACCTACACCCTTCTGTATCAACAATTTTACTACAAGTTTATCCACAAACTCCATAATTACTTTTTCACTTCCATCATTTGAGGGTTTTAAAACAATTATAACTTCATCCGGTTTAACAGTTTGTTTACAAAGTGAATCCAGTGCATTTCTGAGATATTTTGCCCTTTTATATGTGATTATAAGCACAGAAGCCGTCAATTTTTTATCAGACAAAACATTACACCATCTTGCTATAAGAATCTATTTAAATAAAATGAATATGTGTAAAGGTTAAAATACTGTATCAAATTTAATCCAAATGATGCTAATGACGAAAGCTGTAGATGCAATAATGCTAACCAAGAACAGTATAAGACCATGCCTAAAAGAATGTCTTGACTCAATATATAAGAATATTCCGATAAATAATCTAATTGTAGTTGATGGAGGAAGCAGTGATGGGACACTTGAACTACTTAAGCGCTATCCAAGGGTTAAAATCATCATGGATACAAAAGGAAATAGGGCTACATCAAGACAATTAGGCATTAAGGCAGTAGAAACGGAATGGTTCATATTTCTTGACAGCGATGTTATACTATGTGATAAATGGTTTGAATATGTTAAACCATACCTAAGTGACCCCAAAGTTGGTGCAGTTTGGGGTGCAGCTCTCCAAAGAGACAGTGCGCACCTTGCAAGGTATAGTGCAATGAGTAAACTTTATGGAAAAGACGAGTTTTGGATTGCAGTAAAGGCGGGAAGAAAAAGAGGACTTACCCATGACACGATCATTAGGACAAAAGCTGTTGAAGGTATAATTATACCCAATGACTTGCATGTATTAGAAGACCATTACATAAGAATGTATGTTGAAAAGAAAGGTTATCTATGGCTTTCTGTTCCAAGACCCTACTGCTACCATTTCACACATACAAGAGAGAGGCCGAGGGATTACTTTATCTTTGGGAAAGCTGCAAGGAAAATAGGCTTTCTCAAACTGCCAACTGTTATCATGTACTTGTTATTGGGTGTACCAAAATCTATATGGATATATATTAGCACAAAAAACAGTGAGGCAGCAAGAACACAGTACTTAACTTACATTTATATTATTAAGGGATGGATTAATGGAGGCAATTAACAGGAAATGGATAAATTATTGTATAAAACTTAAATTTATACAAGAATAACTTCTCATTTTCTGTATATATTATCATGCACTTTTAAAGGGTTTAATTTCCTGTTTCCTTTTTCTAAGCTTATAAAAAATGTATCCATAAGAGAGAGCCAGTCCAGGTAAAAGATAGTAGAAAAAGGTAAGAAAACCATAAAGGCGATTACGTTTCGCTTTATAGATATGATAGGCTAGTAAGGGTATAAAGTATAATAGGGGGACAAACCAGTAGAAGAAAGTAAGAACAAGTGCTAATGGCAAAAACAAATAGATGATTAGCCTAAAGTAATGCGTAATAGAACCTGTAGCAAGGAACTCATTATAAATTGTAGGCATAACTTGGAAGCAGTACTTTACATACTTTAGATAGTTAAGGCTCCTAGCTTTTGCCATATAACCCCTTGAATGTTTGAAGACATCAGGTTTAAGATGAATACAATATGTAGCACTATCGGCTACAATCATAAGCTTCGCCTTTTTAGCTCTTAGAAAGAATTCGGTATCTTCTGAATACGCCATCTTTTCATTAAAGCCGCCTATTTTGTCAAAAACATCTTTTCTTATTAGAGTAAAGCCTAGTCCAAGACCGGAAACTTCTGTGATACCCTTATCTAATCTGATCATATACATCTTTTCGTCAAGTTTTTTCTCACCTTCAAGATAGTATGGTATTCCAAGTGCTGACACACTATTCTCTTTTAACATAAACTTTACCATTCTTTCAACCGCCTTCTCATCTGGTGCCAGAACATCACTGTCCCAAAATAAAATAAAATCGCCTATCATATTTTTTAAGCAAATATTTCTTGCCTGAGGTATATTTGACCTAACTTGATGAAGCTCTACAGCCAAGTATTCTTTTTGTACATTTTCTACAAAATTTTTAAGAACTTCAAATGTACCATCTGTTGAATAGTTGTCCACAAAAATCAGTTTAATATATTTCTTCGGATAAGATTGGGAGAAAATAGACTGTAATACTCTATCTATGCAATAGAGTCTATTATAAGTTGGTACACCTATAGTAAGAATAGGGTATAGGTCGCTCAAACTTATGTGTTCCTCTAAAAATGGGTTAATAAATATTATTGAATATTAGACTACTTGATAATTTTGATGAACGTTTACTTCAATCCATACTATTTTTGTTTTAGAACACCATCCTTTAACAGATATTCTCTGGTTGCAGGAAGCTTTTCATAAAGGTCTGTGGTCGTTAAAATAATTGTGACAATTCTTTCTTTGTTTATTCTGCTAAGCAAACTTATTAATAGCTCAGAATTTTCATTATCTATACTTGAGGTTGGCTCATCAGCCAATATAATTTTTGGGTTGTTAACTATGGCCCTAATTATTGCAACACGCTGTCGTTCTCCTCCACTCAAAGTTTCAGGAAACCTTTCAGCCAAATCCAGTAACCCAAAATATTTTAGTAGCTGGTAAACCCTTTCCCTCCTCTGCCTTCTATCTACACCAGCTATAGCTAGTGGGAGTTCTATGTTCTCTAAAACTGTTAATTTTGGGATTAGGTTAAAGAACTGGAAGATGAACCCAACCTTATACAGTCTTACACTTGATTTTTCGTCATCACTTAAATCATTTACATTTTGGTTAAAGAGTCTCACTATACCCCTATCAGGTGGCTCAAGTAAGCCGACTATTTTTAAGAGTGTTGTTTTACCAGCCCCAGACCTTCCCCTTACTACAATAAAATCTCCTTCCCGTACATTTAAGCATAAGCCCTTTAAAACTTGAGTTGAACCATAAGCCTTCCATATGTCAACAAGCTCAATCAAGTTATCTGGCATAGATGGTTTCGTAGACGTTAGAGTATATTAGGTTAAGGTTATACACTTTCTCAATAAAGTCTCCAGGCAAATTAAGACTATATCCACCAGCAACTACAAAGCCATTCCTATACATTTGATGGTATAAGAATAGAATTTCTGGCCTAGAAGCTTTTTCAAAAATATATTTTATTCCCTGAAGTACATCAACCTTAATGCTGAAATAATCTTTTAACATATATGAGACTTTAACGTCTCCAGCAACAGCCTGGCCACCATATACGCTTTTAACCCATGCTCCAGCAGCAAACTCGTGAAACCTATAATTCCAGAAGTAGCCTAGATAACGTTCCTCCAAAGACACAGTAGCATAGACTGTATAGGAGTTAATGAAAGCTATTAAAGAGACAACTAAAATTGTTAAAGCAACTGCAAGCTTATAGTTTAGCCTACTATAACGCCTATACCATCGATATAAGCAAATTGCAGACAATATGGCTAATGGAGGCCAAAGATAGTTTATACTCCTATAGGCTAAAGTTAAACCTATACTAGAGTTTCCAAAGAAAGCATAAGCTTCCAGAGCAAGAATGGTTGAAGCCCAAAAGACTATTAATGAAACCATTTTACCTCTCACATCTTTAAGATGCCCAGAGCCTAAGATTGCAAGTGGAAAGGATATGATTAGAGGTATAGCATATAGTAGATAATGTGATGGCAGCAGTGGCGCTCCTACCATAATAGGCACCCTAGAAGCCAAAAACATTAACCCTACAGATAAGGGTAGGATAGTAAATGATAGCAGTATTTTCATAAACTTTGCTGTAGGCTTAATGGTAAAGTATGATGCAAGAAATAGGACCAAAATCTGATATGATATAAATGAGATAAAATCGTTGTATGTTAAAGTTATCTTGAAACCTTCTTTCGCATAAAGAATATAGTATATGAACGATACTGTAGCCAATATTGTTAGAAGAAGAGATTCCAGTCTAATATTATACTTTGCTCCTCTAATATTAGAAACAAGATAGGCTACAGTCATATAGAATAGTACCATTATAGTAATAAATAGCGTTAGATGATGAGCCAAGACCAAGCCAATAGAAGTTAAAGTAAACAAGAGCAGCTTACTTTTAAAATCAGCTAAAAAAACAAAGATTAGTAGCATGTATAGGGGGTTAGCGTATGTTTCCTTCGTTACAGCAGCAGTAAATATTATGTGAGTGAATGATAAAGCAAAAATTATAGAGGATATAAGAGAAACTTCTTTGCCAAACAGTCTTTTAACCATAACATAAAATATTATGATGGTTAATGAACCTATTATTGGAAAGATTAGTGCCATAGCCTTCAAAGGTACAAGACCTAAGGTTTGTGAAAATATTGCTCCAAAAAGGCTGTTCGCAGGCCAATAGCAGTTGTATCCATCCATTACAATATTATCCAATGCTATTGGAGAATATTCTAGTAAAAGTTCAGTGTTTCTAATAGGGCTCCAGGCGTCAGTTGAAAAAAGTATAACATGTGCCATGAGAGGATAAAGCCTTAACATTATGGTTAAGGCTACAATTAAAGCTAAAAACAGACTATACCTCATATTATAGCAAATTAGAATTTATTTCTGCTCTAATCTCACAAAAAGAATATTCAATAGAAGAAGAGACAATGATAGGAGAAAGTTTAAGATGATAACTGTCAAGTCAAGATAAAATGATATTGTATAAGATAATATTCGTATTAGACCAAATTCTTGAACAAGCTTAAGTATCATCAAAGCCAACATAAAACCTGTAAAAGAAGATGCTAGAGAAGGTAGGAGAAGTTTTGCTAGAAGGTCAAATTTAACAGCCTTCAAAGAAGCACCTAATGACCTTAGAACCTCTATTTCTTTAAAATGCTGGACTATAACAGTTCTAAAAGCCAAGGCTACACCCGCACTTGAGAATATAAAGATTATAATAGACAATATTAGTAGGGCTTCCCTAGACAGCCCATACCTTTCCATATACACTTTCATGAACCTACTTACTTCCAGTACACCAATATCCTCAATATTGAACCTTGATACTATAGATGGCACTATTGCTGAAGAAACATTCTTTTTACCAAAATCTTCAGTCGTCTGCGAAGACTCTTTAGCAAGCTCTTCAAAAATCTTTATAGGACCTACAATTTCAGGATCAACCTTAAACCTTATTAATGTTACATGAGCGTAGCCTGAACCCCTAAGCCACTGGCCAACATACAAGGGTGCAAGAACCTCATCATCTAAAAATGAGTTTGAAACATATATTCCCCTTACATGCAGTTCAAGATACTGGTCTGATAGCACACCTAATACGATAACACTATCGTTCACATCCAGACCAAGCCTTTTAGCAAGATTCCTTCCAACAACAATAGAGTTTAAATCATCCATTCCAATCATAAAGCCCTCCACAAAAATAAGGTCATTTAATCTAGCAAAATCTTCTGGCACAATACCCCTCAAAAAAACCATTTCACCATCCAAGATACATGGGGCAACCACTTCAGGACTAGAAGCCAAAACACCATCAAGCAAACACACCTTCTCTGAAAGGTATAGGGGTACAAGGCCAGTAAAAGGTGTACTACTCCTCCTATCATATAATGCTACAATATCCTCACTTTCACCAAGATATACGGTGAAGCCTCTATAAAAGCCAAGAAGACTTAATGCTGTAATAGAAAAAAGTGTTGAAGACAAAACTATAATAAGCATTAGAGTTAGAATACGCTGGACTCTAAGATATCTAAAACTAAAAAGTCTAAAAAATTCTTTCAAAAACAATCACCTAAACAAATATCGTCCGGATCCCCCAAAGATGTAGGCGCACAATCCTAGTCTGATTAAACCATATCATGTATGCCACTAGAAAAATGTGAACGTTTTCTACTACTGGACCAAAAAGGAAACTTTCTCCAAATATTTAGAAAAGTATTTTGCACAGCTTTAACTAAAATCATGCTCAACCCACCTCGTCTTCATAGCCTTTATTGAAGGATACATGCATCCAAAAAAGGATGAGATAAGAGTTAAAGTTAGTATTTGAAGCACTTGTCCTACTTCAAGAAAAGGAGATACTTCAAAGGCTGGATTCATCCACCTATAGAATGTTGAGGCAGCCTGTGAACCAACTAGGCCCAAGGCAACACCCAAGATAGAGCCAGCTAAAGATATTAAAGTAGAGTATGCTAGAATTAGTGTGAGCATATGATACCTTTTTAAGCCAATAGCCTTAAGCATAGCAAAAGTGTAAGATGATTCCAACAAGTATCTTACAGTAATAATGTATGAGACCAAAGCTACAGCAGCATATACTGTGATAGACCAGAAGTTCAGTAAAGTTAAAGTTTGAGAATTAATTTCTTGAACAAAGTTTTTAAGCTGAGCCGTTTGAACAACCATAACATTTTCTGGAAGCAAGCCCATTATGTATTTGATAGCTTCAGTTTTACGCACATCATCCTTTAAGGCAAACTCTATAAACGAAACAAAATCAGGGTTTCCAGTAAAGTTTTCAGCAAAGGACATAGAAACAAGTATTTCTGAATCAACTTGAGCCCTAGAACAAAACACTCCAACAGTTTTAAAAGAAAAAACTTTATCCTCTAATACAACAGTCAAGTTGTCTCCAACATTCAGAGAAAACATTTTTGCCAAAAGATCGCCAACATTAGCTTCAAAAAAACCTTTTGCAAAAGTACCATTAACGTAAGCACCCCTAGATTTTAGAAAAGCCTCAACATCCTCAACAAACCTAAATGTTACACTACAGCATAAATTTGAGAAAATAATTTTTGCAGAAAGAGTCTTTTGTGGAAAAACATATTTGGTTTGAGACAAATTTTTAAGCTTCCCCACTAACCTAACATCAACCATACTATCCGAAAGACACCTAGAACCAGCTTCAAATATCAAATATGTGCCAGAATCAGAATATTTTACAAGAGAACTAGTCTGAAAGCTTACATAGTTTGCTATAGAAAATACAGAAGATAATATTGCAACCAAAAGAGATATAGCCAAAACCGATGATAAAACATTTCTATCACGCAAAAACATTTTAAAGGTTAAGGCAAACATTTAAGGTCTAGAAAAACTAAACACATTAAATGCCAATAATACTAGTCTTTAATAACAGAGGACAAAATTTGGCCAGTCATTTGATAAAAAGCACATTCTCCAAACTTTTGAAATGCTCGCCTCCAGTTACTATATTAGCCCTTTTAACCAAACCAGTCGCATAAACAATTAAGACAGCTAAACAGATTGTTGGAGCTATCTTTTCCTCTATCTTCTATTATAAATTTCACCCTCTTTCCAGCATCAGTTCCCATAAAGTATTCTATCCAAGCGTAAGAGCCTATTACATACCCATAGACGATCACTATGGTCTCTCAAATCATCTAATTCAACACGCTTCATGGTTCCAAACATACTTTCCCTTTTCAAAAAATATTCAATAATCTCGTTTATAAGGTTTGAAATCTTCTTACTTCTAGTCTTCTCCTCAAGAAACTGATACATATCATCTCTGAAAAGAAACGTAATCTTCTTAACCATATACACTACCATAAACATCTACGCAAACACATATCTATAAACCTAAACATTAAAACACCAACAATCAAAAGGTTAGCAAGATTCAAAATCTTATATAAAGAATCAAAGTTTAAAGCTTATGTAAAAAAAGAAGGTCAGAAGAATAGAGAATATGTAAGACAATAAACCAAGAAATTAAAAATAGAGTCAATAATCTTTTATTCTAACTTTTTACAGAAAATTATGCAAGAATACCACTTATTAGGATAGGAAGTTATTAAGTTTATGAGAAAGAGTTAATTTTAAGAAAACCTAGAAAAGCTTAAATAAAGATTGCCAATAAATATTCTATTATGAAGGTTAAAGTCAACGAGTACATTGTAATTGACACAGAAATCTGTCATGGGAAGCCTACTTTTAAGGGAACAAGGATAATGGTTTGGCAAGTTTTAGAAATGCTTAAAATAGGATACAGTTTCGAGGACATATTAAGAGAATTTCCAACATTAACTGTAGAGCATGTCAAAGCAGCCTTAGATTTTGCAGCAAAAAAGGCTGCTGGTGAAAGACTTGTCACAGCCTAAGATTCTTGCTGATGAAAATATAGAATTAAGTCTAATAAAATTCCTTGAAGAAAAGGGATTTGATGTAAAGTATGCTTCTAAAGGATTAAGAAACTCTGAACTATTATCCATTGCTGAAGTGGAAGGGAGAATTCTTTTAACACATGACCACGATTTTCTAGAAATAGAATCTTATAGTCCTGTTACTGGCACTTCAGTATTACCGGTTTATAGGATAACTGAAATGAAGAAATATTGTTGAAATTCTTTAAAAAGTTCAAATTTGATGAAATCAGAGGCAAAGCATTTCTATTAACAAAAGACAAAATCCTTATTATTGGCAAAGAATAGAGGAACAAGTACTAAGATTATCTTTAGAAGTTTATGGAAAACAAGCGATATTCAAAATTTATTGGATTTACGCCAAACCTTTTGCTTTAAGTTAGACTAGCATATATTCTAGGCTGCAAGTTTACTGAATAGCATATGGATATGGACTTCAAATTTGTCATCCAGAAGTCTAAGGAAGAGTTGGCAATATAACTAGATTATTGTAAGATAAGTCTGATAAAAGTTCAGCATCCTCAAAACTATCGAATATATCGTCAGAAAGAGTTAGAACATCAACAATTGTAATCTTACGTTCAGAAAGATGAAGGCCAAAAGAATAAATGATACAGAAAACATTATTTAAACCTAACATAGAATATTCTAAAAACATTAAAACAGATCAGAAAATATGGAGAATAGACAAAAAGTATTAGCCATAGATGGAGATTTCTTTAAAAATACTGTCTTTTATCTTCTTAATTTCCCTAAGATTTCTTATGCCAAGATACTCGAACTCAACTTTTGCAGACCCTACTATTTCCAATAGCCTTTTCTCATACACTTCAACATCAAACTTTTTTAATAACTGTTTATAATGCTTCCAATTTACTTTACCACTCTTAGCGAGACAGATTATGTCCACTCTATCTTTCTGACCTTTCACACTACTACTTCTCTGCAATTCAGCCTGCTGCTTCAATATGAGCAAGACCTCTGGTTTAGGAATCCTAAAATTTTCAACCCTTACCGTGTTCTTTATAATCTCCTCTGGTGGTACAACGAAGTTCGAATAATAGGGCACGTAGATATCTATTGAAACACCCTCTACCTTACCCTCGTATTTTTTCAGGAAATCATTCTTTTGAACATCTATCATTACCTTAAGCTTTGTTAAATCCTTATAATCGACTATGATGTCTATATCCTTTGACTTTATGGCTTTAGTGAGAAAGTATACAGCCCACCCACCTATTAGAATAAAGTCAAAGTCTTTTCTAAGCTCCTGCAGTATTTTGAAGCTTCTATCTATAACTATTTCGTTCCAAAATTCCATCTATAATCTCCTCCATTTCCTTAAGAAAATCTTTAGCATACCAAGGCCTTAGGTTCCATAGGTCGACAAAGATTTGCGCCATCGGAGCAACCTTAAATTTTGCCAGATGCTCGTCTAGGTTTAAAACTATTAGGTTAGGCTTCAGCTTAAGATTCTCTTCCCCGAACCTTCTTTCAAAATCTCTTTTCACACCATAGACGACGACTTCACTATAGTCTGAAGGAACCCTATTGAACTTGAACTTGAAAGCCGAGTATGCAGTGAAAACGGATTTTGCTGGAACCCCACTTTCTACTTCATCAATAGAGGCGTCTACGTAGGTTTGGTAAACTATATCCTTTTCCAGTCTTCTGATCGATGCCCAATATAGTAAAACCTTTTTCGGATCCAGAATTCTGAAACCGAACCTCCTTTTCTCTAAAGCGTTCATACGCTCTAATGGGCTTAGAGCATAGTTTACAGTACTTAAAGACAACTTACAGACCCTGCTAAGTTCCAGTTGCTTGAATAGATTCAACTTCCCTTCAAGCACACCGTACAGGATTTCCCTATAGACACGCTCCCCTTTCATGTTTCTATCATAAGAGAAAATTCTTTATAAAGCTTTCGAAAAATATCGAAAATAAATTTCAGAATACAATTAAACGCTAGTCAGACACTCCTCAAGTTGGGAGATTCTAGGTTCTTCAAGACTGAGACTCTCATCATATCTGGTTCGGACATTGTCAAGGGTGCCTCTGCTATGAACTACCAAACTTTAATAAGTTTTTGCATAATTTTATATTCAGAATAAATTTCACCCTTCTCCACATAAAAGTCTATCACGTAAACAACCTTGGAGATTATGGTAATGGAGGTAATTTTATCAGCCTACGATTAGATAACTTAGACAAGGTTTCAGCATCTTCCCTTCTAACTTTAAAATAAATAATGTTCCAACCCAATACCAGAAAGATGCTTAATAATGTCCATTACATTTTTAAACCTATTAGGCCCAGAGGAAATGAAGGCATCAACCATTACAAAAAGACCATTCCATACATGCAGAACATACTGTTCATAGTTGCTTAGACACCTGATTTTGGAAACATTCTGTATCCTACTATCTTTAGCTTTATGTCCACGTCCATGGCTTCAGCTAAAGCTTCCTTTAACAAGAGCGTATAGAGTTTATGATCTCTTACAACTAGCTTAACTCCATTGGAGAGAGCTTTAAGTTTTAATTTTGGTGAAGCCTTATTGAGTGGCACAACATCTAGAGGTATCCCTGTACAATCTTCTAGAAGACTGGCTATTTCAATAAGCCTATTCAAATCCGGTTCTCTTTCTAAGAGGACTCCTACATCAAGGTCTCGGACAAGGTTCCTTGTTAATGTTGAGCCGAAGAGTACTGCTATCTTAACATCATGCATACTATTTAGGGATTCCTTTAGTTTCTCTGATATGTCTTTTACTGAAACAGGATAATAGTTAACCTTCAACTTGAAAAACACCTCTTATTTTTTCTATATTGACTGCATCCCTATAGGATGTTGGAGTCTTTCCATATACTTCAGTAGAAATGTGCATGCATAGGGAAACTATGGATTCAGCCAAGACTATTATATTGTAGCGCATGGAATATTTTCCATCAACATTTAGTTGATTAAATGGTTTAGAGGTTAACCGTTGTAATTCGTTCATCGTAAAATAGATTTCAGAAAGCCTAGCTTTCAATACATCCTTGTCTATGGACATTTTTCAAGCCTTATTCTTAGGCCAGTAGTATGTAGGCCTAACCCATAACCTAAAAATTCTTAAAGAACATATTAAGAGAAGTTTCCTAGAAAACATAAGCATTTTCCAAATTTTTTGAAAGCAAACTTTAATTTCTTGAACTATTGACATAAAATTTCATCAACCATTAATTAGAATATAAAATTTTTCACATGCTTCCAACACTTTAACAGCCTTCTCTACTAAAAAATATTATGACATAGAAGACACCATTCATGAAAGAAATTTTCAGCGAAAACATTAGAAAAAGGAAAAGAAAATGATGTAGGATGTATAGGTTGCCCAGACATAGGAAAGACGTATTTGTATAAAAATAGGAAGAGTCGATCTTTATAAAATTTGGAAGCTCGAATGCTCTTTTTATACCATTTATATAAAATTACTAAATTTTCCAGTATTAAACCGAGAAAATCTTGTTTAGTAGTCGGAGGATATATTCTCCTTTTTACATACGATAAATTAAAAGCCAAATTATTTAAAAAACTTGAATTTCTAAAATTGGTTATTAATTCTTTAAGAGGAATTGGAGTTAGTCCTTGCTTAATCAAATAACAGATTAATTTTTCTGTAATCATGAGAGGGAATAAGTTACCATCTCTGAATGGGTGACATAAGTTTATTTTTTGGGGTTTATGGAATCCTTTGATTTGCACCATTTTTAGTTGCATTAAGATGTGCTTGTGATTTATGCTTCTATGAGTTCTTCTTCTGTTATAAAGCGTTTGTACCAGTTTTTCAGCATTTCTGGTGTCGTCATATGGAGTTCTATAGGTTCCTCTAGGGTTCTGTAAACTTTAACCATGATATCATATTTGTGTTCTATCAGATTTGTAACTATTAGTATATCTATGTCACTTGCAGCGGTAGCCTTGCCTTTTGCCGTGGAACCGAATAGGTATACTTTTGCGTTTGGTTCTATGCTCTGTACGATTGCCTTAACCCGCTTAACTATTTCAATATAGTTGTGTATGCTCATAAGATTTCATCTACAAGTGGCTTGAATTTTTCTATAACGAACTTTTGAAGACTTCGAGTTTCTTTTTCCTCGTAGCTGTATGGAAAGTATCTTGAGGCGATGTAGGCTTCTTCAAGGCGGGCGATATAATGTAGATTTGCTTCATCGTCTATAAATGTTTGTAGGCTGGGGCTTATTTTGGCAAGTTCTCTTATAAGTCCTCTAAGTGAATAGGTTCTTGGATAGGAGCCTGATTTTATAAGCAATTTGTATTTTAGTATCAGTTGGCAATATTGTTCTAGGTTGAAGACTGCTAGGTCCCATTCGTTAATTTCGATTAGGTGTTGGGCGTTAGCTAAAAATGCTTCAGCCCTACGCCTGATCACTTCAGCATCTTCAAGCGACAAATTCTACACCCACTTAAATAGTCTATAGTCTTTTATAGATATTTGCTTATAGCATGTTTAAGTTTATGATTTGAAAAAACTAATGTCATAAATCGGGTTATTTGATATTATCCAGTTTCCTATTCTGTGTATGAAGGATAAATTTTTTGTTCTTACTCCTATTATTTGGTCATAGTTTTATGTGCATTCTAGGAATTTTGTTATGTCTATGAAATCATATGTGTTGTCTGCGTTCATTATTAATATGCATAGTGTTTGTGTATCCTTGTTGTTTTATTTCTTCTATTAGTGATCCTATTGCTTTTTCTTCGTTTAGTGTTGGGGTATCATTGTTATCTGGTCTTAGAATACTTGCATAATTTTTCATTTTTTTATAACAAAGTTTTTCTTCCAACAATGTTCAAATATTGATGATGAAGTCTGTTGCAATAGTTTGGATAAACTATAATTCTATTAAGTTTATTAATATAGTACAAAAGTCTTTAGAATCTTTGTATGAATTAAATTATCCAAGTTATAAAATTTTAGTTTTAGATAATTGTTCAAATGATGGAAGTGATAGAATCATAAAAGAGAGTATAGAAAGAGTAGATAAGAAGAATGTTATAAGGTTTTATAGGACTTCAAGAAATTATGGATATACTGGAGGAAACCTTTTAGGATATCTTCTTGCTAAAGATTATGAATATTTTGCTGTCATAAACAATGACGTTATTGTTAGAAGTGAAAGTTTAGCAAAGTTAATAGAAAATATTGGGAATGAAGATAATATTGGTGCCGTTCAAGGCATTTTAAGATTTCCTAATATGATTGTAAATAGTGCAGGCCATCTTTTAGACGAGTTTCTAGTATCTTACGCTATAGGATTAGGTAAAATAGACCACCCTTACATTAAACAGTCATATAATGTGACATACACAAATGGAGCGTACTCAGTTTATAGAATTAACGCTTTAAGAAGATTAAACGAAGTTTATTTTCCAGAAGCGTTTGGATACTTAGATGATGACCTAATAGGTGTAAGAATGTGGAATTTAGGCTATAAATCAAAATATGTTCCAGTCGAAGCAGGAATACATTATAGTGGAACAACATTTATGCACTATAACACATTAGCTGATGAATGCAATGTTAGAAATAGGCTTATTTTCAGACTTATAACAGAAAACAGGTACAAAAATCTTGCAATACCAGCATCAATATCAAGATTATTTCCTACAATCATAAATAAAAAATATTTTGAGAATATATCAAGAGCAATAGTGCATGGACTAAATTATGCAAGAGAAAGAGTAAGTAGAGGATATAGGATTAAAGCCAATAAGGTGCCTTTAATCAAGCTCACACCTTTAGAAATCTTAGCACACATAATATTACCCAATAGAATAAGCAAAAGACTTGTAATAGAAAGATTAAAGAAAAAAATTCCTTTAGGATAGATAAGATTATCCGATTTCAGACACTAACTTCTTAAGAGAAGAATTAATGCTAAGGGGTTTATTGTCAAGTGTTCTTAGAGCCTTACCCACATTTAGGGAAGAGTCCTTCGGCCTTTTTGCAACCCATGAAATTTTATCAGATGCTGTTGGCTGTATCAGGCTTTTGTCAAGATTAAAGACTTCTGCGACAATTTTTGCAAAATCGTACCTATTTATCCTTGTCGCACCAGCCAAATGGAATATTCCAATATGCTTCCTTTCTATTATTTCCGATAACATTTCAGCAAGGTTTGTGTTTAATGTTGGAGAATTGTATTGGTCTACTACAACATTTATCCTTTCACCTTTTGTTAACTTGTCTATTATCCATAGCACGAAGTTTGTTTTTCCAGTTGCTGGAAACGAACCATATATTACGCTTGTCCTAGCAATACAATATTCTTCAAGCACATTTCTTACTTCCTCTTCACCTTTAAATTTTGTGTAGCCATAATAGTTTATTGGTTCAGGTGTATCTTCTTCACAGTATAAGCCTTTATCGCCTTTAAAAACATAGTCTGTTGAAACATATACTAGAAATGAATTATACTGTTTCGAAAATTTGGTGACGTTCTTTGTTCCAATAACATTAGTGGCCCACGCCTGATCTTTCTTAAGCTCACAAGTGTCAACATTTGTTAATGCTGCAGCATGTACAACAACGTCTGGTTTCGATAACATGAAAGCCTTGCATACACTATTTTCATCTGACACATCAACCTTTACTGGAACACCATGTACTGGCATATTACCAAAATATCCTGCATAAACGGTATAGCCTTTGCTTAGTAAAATGGCTGCAAGCTTTGAGCCAAGCAGGCCGCTTGCGCCAGTAACTAGAACATTCATGTCCACTACCATTTAAGTTTCCATGGAGTGGGATGTAGGATTCGTTCATCAGCTAAGGGCTTCCACCACCAATCATTATGTAAATACCATTCTATAGTATGTTCTAAAGCTTCTTTAAAAGAATATTTTGGCCTCCAACCCAATTCCCTCAATATCTTGCTAGAGTTTAGACTGTAACGTATATCATGGCCAGGCCTATCTTCAACAAATTCTATAAGGTCTTTAGGCTTATTTAATGATTCTAGAATTTGTTCAACAACCTGGATGTTTGTAAGCTCATTACCTCCAGAAATATTATATACTTCACCAGCTTTACCATTCCTTAATACCTTATCTAGAGCTTCACAGTGGTCTAAAACATATATCCAGTCCCTAACATTTTTTCCACTACCATATACTGGAACCTTCAAGTTTAACACTGCCCTTATAATCGTTTTAGGGATAAGCTTTTCAGGAAACTGATAGGGGCCAAAGTTGTTTGTGCAACGAGTTATAATAACATCTATACCATATGTTCTATGATATGCAAGACATAGAAGGTCAGCGCAGGCCTTTGAGGCAGCATATGGGCTGGAAGGATTAAGCCTATCATCTTCCCTAAAAGAGCCTACTAATATATCACCGTAGCTTTCGTCAGTCCCAACTTGAACAAGCCTAACATTTTTTCCAGAAACTCTTATTGCCTCAAGAATAGCTAGAATACCTTCTGTATTGCTTTTAAAGAATGGCCAAGGGTCTGCAATACTACGGTCAACATGCGATTCTGCAGCAAAATTGGCTATAGCATCAGCATCCTTTACTAATTCTTTCATCAAATTCATATCATTTATTCTTCCCTTAACAAACCTATATCGCCTATCATTTTCTATTCCTTTCAGATTACTTAGATTAGAGCCATAAGATAAGCTGTCAACATTAACAATTTTAACATCTTCATAACTATTCAGAATATGTCTGATAAAATTACTTCCTATAAACCCACATCCTCCAGTCACAACTAAATGCAACCTTATTCAGCCCATAAGGGAATTTTAATCCTTATTATATGTTATGTTTTATTTTTATATTCTTAACATTTATTGAATAATTTCATACAAATTTTAAAACAAATTTTGTTATGCACTTGAATATTCCATGGAACCTTCATTTTATATGCATTATTTAATCATCATATAATGTTTTCATTCTTTCTAGATGATGTTTATTCCATGTTAATGCAAACCCATTGTTATTCTTGCGAACATGTAATAACTATCTGTATTCTTCGATAAAATTTTCAAATACATCTATAATATAATTTAACATATTCTCATTTATTCCGGGATGAATACCAATAAAAAATGAATCTTTCATAATTTTTTCACTATTTTTAAGTTCTCCAGCCACCCTATATTTTATTTTTTTGTAAGCAGGTTGCCTTATTATATTACCTGAAAATATAGGCC
>JAOAKB010000023.1 GCA_026413865.1 Nitrososphaeria archaeon | reverse complement strand
CTTTATGAGATTCAAGATAACTGACATGATAATAGTATATAATCTAGCACAAACTTTCAATTCTCTTTATGAGATTCGGAGGAAAATATATTCCTCCAAATTTCCTTGACCATCACATCTTTCAATTCTCTTTATGAGATTCGAAAAAGAAAGAGGACGTGGATCCGCAAGCGCTTTTGGCGCAGGCTTTCAATTCTCTTTATGAGATTCATTGGTGTGATAAAGCCGAACACGAGAAACATAAATCACACCTTTCAATTCTCTTTATGAGATTCTGAAGAACCACTATAAACATCATACACAATCCTATCCTTAACTTTCAATTCTCTTTATGAGATTCAAGCACTTCGCTTAAAAATACAAGCATACATTATAGTCTTTCAATTCTCTTTATGAGATTCCTACTCTTTCTTTTATCGCAATAGATTTGCGTTTTGTAATTACCTTTCAATTCTCTTTATGAGATTCAGTTTAAAGGGACTGAGCGCCTACCCCGGTGTTGTGCTTGTCTTTCAATTCTCTTTATGAGATTCAAAAAATATTAAATAAAACAAGAGAGTTTGGTAAAGACACATCTTTCAATTCTCTTTATGAGATTCTAGAATTAGCACAAACACTACCAGAACCAACAGCAAAACTTTCAATTCTCTTTATGAGATTCGTTTCCATCGTGCACAGCCCTTTTACAATTACTTTTATTTCTTTCAATTCTCTTTATGAGATTCAACAAATTATAATTGTGATCCTTTTGAGACAAAGTGACTTTCAATTCTCTTTATGAGATTCTATATGTGCCTCATGCACACATTCACCGCATAGACATAGGCTTTCAATTCTCTTTATGAGATTCAGGGAGAAAAAAGATATGGTATAATATTAGGATACAATACTTACTTTCAATTCTCTTTATGAGATTCACTCATTTAAGGCTGCAAAGAAGCAGGATGAATTAAGCTTATCTTTCAATTCTCTTTATGAGATTCCGACCCTATTTTATGGATTTTTGGGCTTATAAACTTTATTTTTAAGCCCTTTTATTCAATATTTTTCCGCTACCCCCCAACCTGCAAAAGACTATATAAAGGGTAGAAAAAATTTTTAGAACTTTGCTTATTTGAATAGAAGGTTTTAGAATATAAAAATTTGGAGACGCTTTTATGTATAAATGTGTTCTACTTTAGAAATCATTTACTATGTAAACTTTATTGTTTGACCAGTTACTTATTTGTATTGTTCTATCTTATTGTTAAATTTACTATTTCAGCAAAGTAGCATGTATGATAATCGTCTTTTGTATAAAATGTATCCTTTATATTTGATGGAATATCTTTTGATTCAATTTCCTTCTTGAATATGATTTTGCATTCTAATGTTATAGGACATTCTGAGAGGCTTGGACTTTTTACAATTTTAGAGCTTTCAACCTTTAGTCCAAGTTCTTTTACTTTATTTACTTGTCTCCCAGATTTTGTGCCACAAAATTCTGTAACATGTTTAAAATTCTTTGGTGGAATATTTATGGTGAAGTCTCCAGTTTCTTCAACAAGATTGTGTGTGTATCTTGATTTCCTTATGTATGCTATGAAGAAAGGTCTACGCCATAGTATTCCAATATGACTCCATCCTATAGTCATCACATTAACACTACATTCACTTCCAGTTGACGCTAGAAGTAAACCATTTTCTTGAAGAGAGGAGTATATTTCTGGAATTAGATTAAATAGTTTTTTATTATCAATTGACATAACCTCAAGTTTGTGTGGTTAGCTATTAAAACTTATAATTTAGGTGTATCCTAAGTTAGGGTGTGCCTAATTTAAAATATTCGAAACAAATAAGAACATATTTGAGAAGAATATATACGATAACGGTTGAAGAGCATGGTGAAACTACAAGTGGTGAGCTTGCAATAATAGCTGGAGTTAAGATGCCTACTGCTGTTGAAGTTGTGAAAAAGCTTGAGGAAATGGGTTTTGTTTATAGGAAGCCTTGGGGGCCAGTAAAGTTGACTGAGAATGGGATAAAGGTTGCTGAAAGGATTGTTTTTAGACATAGGATCATTGAAACATTTCTTTATAGGTTTCTTGGATTAGACTATGAAAGTGCATGTTATCAAGCGTCTTTGATGGAGGATGTTGATGATAGAGTTGTTTATGCTATGTGCTCAAAGCTTGGGCATCCATGTGAATGTATTCATGGTAGGAGAATACCGCACTTTTCACATGAAGGTGAAAGGAAGTGAGGAGGATATCATTTATACTAATTTTAATGATAATAATACTGCCGATTCAGAATACAAAAGCGGGTATATTAAATGCGGGTGCTTCAAATTCGGAAGGTGTTAATATTGTTGTCTCAATTTCCGCTATGGCTACAATAATAAGCCCTATTCTTTCGCCTAAAGATAACTTGACAATACTTTTGCCTTCTAATGTTGAACCTCATTCCTTCACCCTAGACCCTATTACATTGGATAAGGCATTGAAAGCGGACATTATTGTAACTTCTGGACATATAGGTTGGGAGCAGCAGCTTAAAGAATTAGCGGTTGAAAGTGGAAAAATTGTATTTGATCCGTTAAATTTGTTAGGAAACAGGCTTGTTTTCCTAGATGTTCCTGGAGGGGGAAAGAATCTTCATGGATATTGGCTTCTGCCAGAAAATGTTATAGTTATAGCTGAAGAATTTACAAAATTGATTTCAGAGTATAGGCCATCATTGGCTCAAATATATAATGAAAATTTAAGAAAATATGTTGATGATATTGTTAGGTTGCAAGATTTTGCTTTAGACAATTCCAAAAAGATGGGGTTGTTTGGAAATAATGTTTTGATCGGGTTTTATGAGGAACAGTATGTAGCATATTCTTTTGGATTAAATGTTGTAGATGTTCTTGCTGGGAGTGAAGAAGATTTGGAGCTATCACCCCAAAAGCTTGAAACAGTAAGAGGTCAGCTGATGGAAGGACATATTAAATATATTATGGTTTCCGAAGTCGCTAGAGAATTACCACTATACAATTATATTGAGAAACTTTCTTCTGAAACAGGGGCAAAGATTATTTTAGTTAGGGTACTGGATTTGCCTGAAATATATGATTTTAGGAACCTTCTCTCATATAATATTGGTAAGGTTGGAGTTTTTGAAACGAGTGCAGAAGCAAGTAGCCTTTTCCAATCAAACATCTTTCTTGAGACAACTATTATTTCCGTAATCTTTAATTTTATTTTAATAATATTGATTTTTAGGAGAGTGGGAAGATGAATGTTATAGAGTTGGAGAATGTTAGGGTTCGTTTAAATGGTAAGGAAGTATTAGAAAATATAGGTTTTAAAGTTGAAGAATCATCATTTCTTTCAATAATGGGACCTAATG
This sequence comes from Nitrososphaeria archaeon, assembly GCA_026413865.1. Lineage (GTDB taxonomy): Archaea > Thermoproteota > Nitrososphaeria > JACIWG01 > JACIWG01 > JACIWG01. Next base: position 16,855 of record JAOAKB010000023.1, on the reverse strand, counting down.
GTTCTGGAAAAACTACTTTGATAAAGGTTCTTTTAGGCATTATAGTTCCAGATTCAGGTACTGTTAGGGTTTTTGGTGCAGATCCTATAAAAAATCCTTTTGAGGTTAGGAGAGTGGCAGGCTATGTTCCTCAGAAGGAGAAGATAAATTTGGAGGTTCCTTTAACTGTATCCGATGTTGTTGGAATGGGACTTATTTCAAAAAAGCATGCTCCAAGATTTTTTACTAGAAAAGATAGGGAGCGAATAGAAGAGTCTCTAAAGCTTGTTGACATGTGGGATTATAGGAATGAAATGTTTGCTAATTTAAGTGGTGGACAGCAGCAGAGGGTTTTGATTGCCAGGGCAATAGTGCATGAACCAAAAATACTTTTGTTGGATGAACCCTTTAATGGGGTAGATGCTAATAATCAAAGGAAGATTTTGGAGTTTTTGGGTAAAATGAAGTCGGAGAAAGTTACAATAGTTGTTGTCACACACGATATTAATCCTTTAGCTGAGCTTACAGATTATGTGATGCTTTTAAACAGGAAAATTGTTTCCTTTGGAAGGCCTACTGAAGCATTAGATTATGTACGTTTATGCCAAATTTATGGACCGTCTGTACAAGTTATAACAGGAAAGCCTTGCCCAACAGTTATTACAGGTGATGTGCATGCTTGACCCTTTCTCACCCTTTCTTGTTAGAGCATATTTTGCAATAGTTCTAACAGGTTTTATGAGTTTGGCCAGTGGTTTTGCACTTTTACGTGGAGCATCATATTTGCCAGCTGAAGCATCCCATTCTGCACTTGGAGGAGCTGCTATAGGTGTTTTTATAGGGTACATGTTCAAGATTGGGGTTGAACCCTTCTATTTTGCAATACTTTTTAGCTCATTTACGGCAATGCTTGTAGCATATGCAGGAAGACATGGTGGTGCTGAAGTTTTGAATGCAGCGCTTGGTGGAATGTTGGCCATAAGTGTTTCATTTTATGCAATTTTTAGGGCGCTGGTTCCTGCGGAGTTGAAGGTTGTTGTTGATGGATATTTGGTTGGAGATATTTTACTTTTGACTTATGATGATTTAATACGTTTAGTTATGATCATATTTTGTGGAACAATAATACTTTATCTTTTTAAGAGTGAAATACTTTATGTATGTTTTGACCAGGAAGGTGCTGAAGCTCTTGGCCTAAATGTTCCCTTTTACGATTATATCCTTTTCTTTTTCATTGGATTAGCTGGAGGGCTTGCAGCGAAAACGATAGGGAGTCTAATGGTTTTTGCACTAATTATGTTACCTTCTGTTATTGCTAAAGAATATTCTAAAAATATTCGAAAATACTTTTTGAACACGGTTATCATTACACTAGTGTTTGGATATAGTGGAATTTTAGTTTCAATTATTTCAGGATTGCCTAGTAGTGGGAGTATTGCTGCAATCGCAAGCTTTTCTTATATTGTTTCCATAATATATAGTAGAAGTAAGAAAAAGGTTTAATATCTTTGCTTTTGCATCATAGCTTTAACTTTATCAATTAAGGAAATTTGATATACATTGTATAGGTACTCGTCAAGCTTGTCTAATGCATCGAACTCCATTCTAGTTTTTTCAACAGGTTTTTTTGTGACAACCATTTTACCACAGTTTCTACAAACAGATTTAGCATATATTATTATATCATTGCTTTTTATATCAAAGAGAAGGTCAGACTTTACAATTTTAAATTCATGACCACATTCGCACCTTTGGCGTAAAAACTTCTTTAAAATTTTTCTTCTTTCTTTAGAGCCAAATTCAGTCGACCAAAGAAGTTCATTTCTCAGCATCCTATATTCTAGGTCACTTGATATACTTGGATTAGACTCTTCAATTTCATCTAAGACAGCCATGATATTATAGGTTTCTTCTTCAGCAATCTTAGGTTTTATCAAACTTTCTGTTTGAAACTTTTGTATCGCCCATTCTGGAATTTCATAGTCAAGGAATTTTTCGAAATAGATCATAAGCTCCCAAAGGTTCCTTCCAACCAACCTATCCCTTTTATCTTTCATAGAAAGGGTCGGTGGAAGATTTTTTGCTATATCCCATACAATAATATTGCATACATTTTCTATAAAAGAATCGTTTTCTGCATAATAGCTACACCATAGTACATAGTACACGTGATCTAAAAGCATTTTAACACTTTTTATATACTTTTTAGAATATTTTGAGTTTAAAGAAGCATACCTTTTACATCTAATATAGTAATAGTTGAAAATTGTTTCAGAAGCCCTTTTTAACAGAATCTTTACATTTGATAAATACTTTTCATATGAATCTTCATCATAATTTTGGAGCTCGTTAAGCCAAGATATAAGGTATGATGAAGAATGGCAGACCATTTCAATATTATACTGTGAAGGTTTAAGCTTTAGATAATATAGTAGACGGTTTCTCCAAACTTCGCATCTTTTTATTATCCTATTTAATTGATACTGCATTATATTATTATCGCCAAGCAAACAGAAAAATCATGTTTATAACTGTTTTTAACTTCCCCGTAGTAACATTTTGTATCTTTTAACATCATCATCTTTAGAAAGAAATTCAATAATGGGTACAGCAACATTAAGACCGACTAAAACATCTGGTTCAGGTTTTCCGAAAGTCGCTCTAAGCCCCTCTTCTGTATTAACTATACTAAGTTCCTTAAGCCTCTTAATGGCCAGCTGCAAATCTTTATCAGAAAATTCTAGAGGACGACCGACGCTTGCCCTAAATGCTGAAACTTCCGCAGAAAGTTCACTTAACCATAGCCGTCCTAGTAGGAGACCCAAAACTCTTACGACATCACTCATAAGTAACTCTATTTCATTTTCAGGATTTTTAAGGAAATTAAAGGACATGTTTAATACTAGAAATATTATGTGTATAAACTTTTCTAAAGAATAATGTTATATTACCCATTTTTACTTAGTAATGAAGCTGATGATGGATCCGGTTACAATATTTTTCTTAAGCTTATTTGGTGGAGTAACTATCTTTATTTTAAATTTTTTAGGGGCGATTCCAGTGCTATTTTTAAAGAGGGTTTCGCAAAAGTTTCTAGACATGGGACTAGGATTTGCAGCAGGAGTTATGTTAGGAGCCAGTTTTACAAGTTTAATAGTTCCAGGGATAGAATATGGGGGAGTTTTTCCGGTAATTTTTGGAATTGTGGTTGGCTCACTAACTGTCGCGTTAACAGACAAATTTGTACCACATCTACATTTTTTGATTGGTAAAGAGGGGGCAGATAGTAGGATTAGAGCGGTTTGGTTATTTTTAGTTGCTATAATGCTACATAATGCACCCGAAGGATTAATTGTTGGTATAGGTTTTGGAAGTGGAAATATTGATGCAGCCTACGCATTAATGTGGGCTATTGGCTTTCAGAATATTCCAGAAGGACTATCTGTCGGATTTTCTTTCATTTCTACAGGAAAATATAGTAGAAATAAAGCCTTTATACTCTCAACGCTTTCGGGACTTGTCGAAATACCTTTAGCAATAGTTGGAGGACTAAGCCTAACTATTTCACAAAATCTTGTACCTTTAGCTATGGGATTTGGAGCAGGAGCCATGATTTTTGTAATAAGCGATGAAATTATACCTGAAACTCATAGAATAGGCCATGAGAAGCTTGCATCCTATGGACTTGTACTTGGACTTATAGTAATGCTCTTATTAGATACAGTTTTAGGATAGAATTTTATAATTGGTCTATTTTGAGACTAAAGGATATCTTCCATATTTTCTTGCTTCATCAACCATTATGAAAATGTTTTCCACTTTAACATTAGCATGTAGTGAGTTGCTTGAGGCTAATATAAAGCCTCCTCCTTTTGCTGCAGCATCTATGCATCTGCGAACATCCTTTCTTACATCATCTTCACTTCCAAAGGGTAGTACGTATCTACAATCCACATTTCCAGCCAAACATATTCTGTCACCATATCTTTCCTTAACATCCTTTAGGTCCATTGCACCAGGTTCGATAGGATGTAAACCAGCGATACCAGTATTAACTATATCATCCAAGATTGGATAGAGGTTTCCATCAGAATGTTTTAGAACAGGAACACCATATTTTTTCCCAATATTTACAATCTCCTTCAAATTTTGTAATTCATATTCTCTGAAAAGTTTAGGATTTATCATAGGACCTTTATTATCAGCATAATCGTCTGTCACAAATAGAACATCAATTCCACTTTCAGCCATTATCTTAGCAAAACCTTGACAAGCCTTCGCAACCTTTTCTATAAGTTTCCTTGCAAAATTAGAGTTACGGTAAAAGTCTATTGAAATCTTATCTATACCACCTCTTACTTGAAAAGCCATATGCCAGCCACTATGAACTTGTCCCATTGTCACAATATCTTGTCCCTTAACAGACGCCATAATCTTATCCACCATTTCAATTATGTCTGGATGATAGGGATTTGGAGGATCGTATTTTTCTAAATCCTCCATCGTGTTAACAGTGCCGCCGACAAAGTATGTTGACTTAGCTTCTTCACTAGTCTGCATAATCCTACCCCAATGGTCAATGTACCTTTTATCATCAATATACCTTGGCTTATAGTCCTTGGTTGTAAGAGAATAGTCTGAGAGAGCTGATGCTGCATCAAAGTCTAGTTTCTTACAAGCTTCTACAAGTGAAAGTCTATAGTTTATTGATGAAACCCAACTTGCACTACCACCAGCCATAGTTAAAACAGAACTAGAAACCTTACGGCCTAGGACAGCGTCAACAATTGGAGGATCAAGGGCAAGGTCTGTTATAGGGACAAAGTCTGGCTCCTTCAATTCTAAAGCCCTAAAAAATCTTTCCCTATGATTCATTATTCTCTTTAAAGAATAAAATTTACTAATTTATAATCTTTTAATTATAGAAAAAGCTTAACAAATGTACCATATTTATAAACATAAAAATTTTTATCAGAATGTGGGTAAAAGTTGAACAACACAATACATAAAGTAAAAGTTTTGCCAAACAAGATCATTATAGAAGCAAAAGAGAATGAGAATCTAATGTCTGCACTTTTAAGACATGGAATAGATTTGGGCGGCGTATGTGGAGGAAAAGGTCTTTGCGGAAAATGTTTGATAAAAGTTATTGAAGGCAAAACTTCAGAAACAACAGTTCAAGAAAAAAAATGGCAGAAGGCAGGTGGCTTCGAATATAGACTTGCATGCCAAACAAGAATATTATCTGATGCGACTATAGAAGTATTAGAAACTTTTGTTGGTTCAAAAATGAAGATATTAAGTTGGATTATTGAAAAAAAGTTTGAATTAGAGCCATCAGTTAAGATATTGAGCTTAAATATAAAAAAACCTTCTTTAGAGCATCAGGAAGCCGATTTAAATAAGATTTTGAGTGAATCAAAATTACAAACATTTGACCCAAGAATATTGAAAAAAATTTCTCATAACCTTTGGAATGCTAATTTTAAAGTAAATGCAATAGTTTATAATGAAGAACTTTTGGATATCCTTCCACAGGAACCGAAAACAAAAGTATATGGCATTGCTTTTGATATAGGCACAACTACAGTTGTAGGATACCTTTATAATTTAGAAGATGGCAGCTTAATATCAGTTAGAGCAAAATACAATGAACAAATAAAGTTTGGAGAAGACGTAATAAGTAGAATTGACTTCGCGGGAAAAAGTGATAAAAATATGAAGCTTATGCAGGAAGCAGTTATTTCAACAATCAATAGTATAATAGAAGAGCTTGTCAAAGCAGCCAACATTTCATACAATCAAATATATGATATGGTATGTTCAGGTAATACTGTTATGACATCATTTCTATTAGGCAACGACTGCCACTATTCCTCTAAGGCACCATATATACCATCATTTACTTTACCAGTAAAGTGTAAAGCAAGAGATTTAGGAATAATGGTAAATCAGACAGCATACATTAGAACATTACCGTTAATAAGCGCATATGTGGGTGGAGATGTAGTAGCAGATATTTTAGTTTCAGAAATATATAAGGCAAGTGAGCCAACTGCATTAATAGATTTAGGAACAAATGGTGAAGTTGTTGTTAAAGTTGGAGAAAAATTTTTGGCAACATCATGTGCAGCTGGCCCAGCATTAGAAGGATACAGTATAAGAAATGGCATGAGAGCTGTTGAGGGAGCAATAGAATCTGTTAGCATAAGTGAAGATGGTAACGAAGTATATTATAGGACAATCGGTGGAAGTAAACCTGTTGGAATCTGTGGTTCTGGAATAATTGAAACTATTGCATGGATGAAGATAAGAGGAATAATTAATAAAACAGGAAAAATTTTAGAAGGCTCAAGTAAACGTGTATTTAGGGAAAACGGTGAACTTCAGTTCCTTCTAGCAAAAGAAGATGAGACAATGAATGGTAAAAAGATTGTTATAACTCAAACAGACATTAGAAAGATACAGCTTGCTAAAGCAGCGATATTTTCAAGTCTAATCACACTTTCAAGACTAGGAAACATAGAGGTTTTGGATTTACATAAACTGTTTGTAGCAGGAGCGTTCGGAACATATGTAGACCCCTTTTATGCTATAATAATAGGACTTTTACCAGACATTCCAAGAGAAAGATTCATTCAAATAGGGAACGGATCTGGTGCTGGTGCAAGCATGCTACTTCTCTCTAGGAAAAAATGGGAAGAGGCAACAGATATTGTAAAAAGTGTTAGTGTAATTGAATTGAATCTAATAAAATTCTTTAAAGACGAATTTATTAATGCAACATATTTCCCCCATAAAAATGAGGAGCTCTTCAAAAACAGTTTAGAAAAACTAGGGCTTCTTTAGATAAGGAAAATTTTTAATCAAAACCATATAATATCATGAAAGAGGAAAAGGAAAGTGAAGACCAGTTTTATAAAAAATAAAAGTGAACTAGCATCACATGGAAATAGGAAATTGAGAAAAGTAGCTTTTTCAATACTTGAGTATGCTTTAAACATTGCTAATCCTTACAAATCTACCCAAAGAATATTGAAGGTTAAAACGAACAAGATTAAAATAGATAATATTTCATTCAACCTTTCGAGAATAGGTAACATTTATGTTTTGGGTGCTGGTAAAGCATCCCTTTCAATAGCTAAGGCCCTAGAAGATTTGCTAGATGACAAAATTACTGACGGTATTATTGTTGTTAAAAGGGGACAGAAGGAAAATCTTAAAAGAATACGTGTTTTTGAAGCAGGACACCCTGTCCCAGATGAAGATGGACTTAATGCCACTAGGCAGATAGTTGAAATTGCCAAGAAAGCTAAAGAAAATGATATTGTAATTTGTCCTTTAACAGGTGGATGTTCTTCCTTACTCGTATTACCTGCAGAGGATATTAGTTTGGAGGATAAGAGGATAGTTTCGAAGCTTCTTTTAAACTCTGGAGCACCTATTCAAGATATAAATACAGTTAGGAGACATATTTCAATGATAAAGGGGGGAAGACTTGCACAATATATACATCCAGCAACATGCATTACACTTTCTTTAAAAACGATCTATGATGACATGCCTTGGCCAGATCCAACACTTCCTGACCCAACAACCTTTAATGATGCAATATCTATACTAAAAAGGTATAATCTCATGGATAAGGTGCCTGAATCTGTAAGAAAACATTTAGTGCGTGGAGTAAATGATCCAACTTTGGAGACTGTAAAAAGTTTTGATAATATGAAAGTATATACATTTTATGTTGTAGACAGGATAAAAGTGTGTGAGAAGATAGTAGATTATGCAAGAAGATTAGGCTTTAATTCTTATATACTATCTACAAAAATTGAGGGAGAAAGTAGGGATGCTGGAATATTTTTTGCATCTATAGCCTCTGAAATAGAAAAGTTTGGTAGACCATTTAAACCTCCTTGTGCCATTATAGTTTCTGGAGAAACAACAGTTACAATAGGTAATGAACATGGTGTTGGCGGTCCAAGTCAAGAGTTGGCTTTAGCGGCAGCAATACAATTAGATAAATGTAAGAGTAGGAGAACTGTGATTACAGCAATTGATACTGATGGAAATGATGGTGTAACTGATGCTACAGGAGGCATAGTAGACCATAGCACTGTAAGCAGACTAAAAATGTTAGGTATTGACGCAAATAGGGAATTGCATAACCATAATAGTTATTATGCCCTTAAAAATTCAGGAGATTTGATAATAACGGGTTTTACTGGAACAAATATATTGGACTTAAACATAATACTGGTTGGTTGAACAATGAACTTTAGGATAAAGAATGTGAAAGCAAGACAAGTATTGGATGGTAGAGGGAGACCTACAATTGAAGCTGACCTTATTACAGAAGATGGTGTTCTTGGAAGAGCGTCAGTACCATCAGGAACATCCAGGGGGAAGTATGAGGCAGTAGAAGTTAGGGACGGGGGAAGTATGTATGGTGGATTAAGCGTCTTAAAGGCAGTTCAAACCGTTAATAGCATAATTCGTGAAAAGATTGTGGGTATAGATGTAAGAAAACAGAATGAAATAGATAAGATTATGATTGAAGCTGATGGAACAGACAATAAGTCCAGACTTGGGGCGAATTCAATACTAGCTGTTTCACTGGCATCGGTAAAAGCTGCAGCCTTATCTCTAAACATGTCAGAATACTTGTATATAGCAAACTTGATAAGAAGAAATAATCTTAAATTACCTTACATTATGTTAAATTTAATTTGGGGTGGAATAAATTATCTGGGAAGAAACAGTTTCGAAGATCATATGATTGTACCCGTGGAAAAATTCACCTTTCCAGAAGCATTAAGAGCCTCAGTAGAAATCTACTATAAACTTGGAGAAATAATAGAATACAAATACGGTAAAATTGCATTAGCAGGAGGAAATTATACACCACCAATAAAGAGTGAGGAAGAAGCATTTCAACTAATAGAAAAAGCATTAGAAGAAACAGGATATAAAAACGATTTTAAAATAGCTGTTGACGCAGCAGCAGATCAATTATATGATAAGAAAAAAGAAAAGTATATTATATTTGAAAAAGAGTTTACAAGTGAAGAACTTCTCCAATACTATATTAAGCTCGTAGAAAAATATAACATAATTTCAATTGAAGACCCATTTCATGAAGATGACTTCATAAACTTTTCGGAGATAACGAAAAAACTGGACATTATGATAGTAGGAGACGACATATTCAGCACAAATATTAGGAGACTAAAAGAGGGTGTAGAACAAAAGGCTGCAAACGCAATCCTATTCAAAGTAAATCAAGTGGGAACAATAACAGAGGCTCTAGAAACAGCAGAGTATGCCACAAAAAACAGATACACTATTGTGGCTTCAATGAGGACAGGAGAAACAGAGGATACAGTACAAGCTGACATAGCAGTAGCTATAGGTGCAAAATATCTTAAAGGCAGTGTAAGTGGAGGAGAAAGGACAGCAAAATATAATAGACTTCTAAGAATATATGAAGAGCTCACTAGTTGATTAGAGTATCAAAAACATAGTTAACAAAACTTTAATATGCTTTTTAGAAAATGTTAGGTAATGATTCCAGTACTTTATGTTAGTGGAAAAAATATTTCAGAAGTCTGGGAAAAATCTCTGCAGCTACTATGGAACAATGGTATAAGGATAAGGACAGAGTATGATAAACCAAACGATCCACCAAGCATTGATGCAACAATGATAATGGTTGTAAGTGAACCATTAAGTGAGCCAAGAATACATCTCTCAATTCCCTCAACATTTAAAGACCTAGAAAAGTATAAGAGAGAGGTTGTTGATGGTGTACATGATCATTGGATAGACCCTAAAAGTGGAAAATGGACTTATACATACCATCAGCGACTCTTTAAATATCCAACATCAGAGGGGCCAATTAACCAAATAGAATATATAGTGAACAAATTATCTAACACACCATATTCTCGTAGAGCACAAGCTATAACTTGGGATCCAAAATTTGACCCAAAAACAAATGATCCACCATGCCTTCAAAGAATATGGCTTAGATGTACCGAAGAAAATGGTGTTCTTAAATTGAATATGAATACACATTGGAGGTCAAGGGATGCCTATAAGGCGGCTTTCATGAACATGTTTGCGTTAACCGAACTTCAAAAAACGATCGCAGAGCTTATCGAGAAAAAAAGTGGTAGGAGAATTGAAGTTGGTCAATATGTAGATATTTCTGACTCATATCATATTTATGGCTCATATATTCCAGATTTTGAAAAAAGATTCCTTAAAGCATTATATGAGAGAGAATTCTATTCTGAAAATATTAGGAAGTCTAGAACTATAAGCAGTAAACATCCAATAGTTTTAAAAGAAGTAGAGGAAGCTATTCAAGAACTTGAGAAAGAAGCTCAGGCTTCTAAATAGTCTTTTACCCTCAACTTTTCAACCTTCCCTACATACTGTTCAAGTGCCTTCTCCACTTTCTGGCTTGGGCTTGAGTAAATTTCCTCAAGCTTCCTTTTAGCCATTTCAATAAAACGTTTTTCACCCTTGCTAAGATTAAGTTTTTCCTCATTACTCATCAATTCTATTGCTTTTATTGCTGAAGCAACTGTTCGCGAAAGTTCATCCTTTTCTCCAACAATAACTTTAGAAATTTCATATACTATATCAGGCGATAATACAAAAGCTTGGGGATTAAGTAGCTTATCGGATTTTATCATAAGGTCCCTTAAACAGTACTGTTGACCACCAGCTATAGCCATATTCATTAGCTTTGTATCATAATGTAATATTTCCAAAAAGACTTCGGGCCCATAGCCTCCAAAAAGTTTTATGTTTTCAACCTGCTCATTTGACCACAAGTCGCATGTGGCCGCAATTATGTTTCCAACAAGGCTTGAATGCGCTACAGCAGAAGACTTCCCTTCCATCGACATGGGACAGCCTGTTATCACTTTAAGGTACACATTTTCATATGCACAATCTTTTCCAGGCCCAGTTGCACCTTCCTCGAAAGCTATCAAGCTTCTGCATGCAGACATAACTCTTACAATAGATGCTAGAGAGTGTGGTATCATGTTGTCTTTTAATCCACCAGCAATCTTCATGGCAGTGTTTGCAAATGCGCATGCACTATCACCCCCCGCTAATATAGACTTGTTCTTAGCTATTGAAACAATATTTTTCCATAATCTTTTCATGTCAAAGGTTGCAAGATAACCTAGAGAGGATACTATTCCAGTAAGGTCTTGACGAATTATTGAGTAGTTGAAAAGCTCTTTTCCACCTTCTGATTCGATCGAAAGCACATCCGCACCATTTGATGATGCAAGTTCAAAAATTTCCATCATCTTATTAAAGCTTTCTTCATCATGCCTTGGTTTTCCAAAGTCTCTAATATCTGCTACAGTAACCCTGTAGCCAACATGTAGGCCATGTTCTTTTGCATACCTTTCTATCATACTCTTTTGTAAATTTATAAGTTCTGCCACAAGTTTTTTATCCTCCATTTCTAGATAAGTTAGTTCCGTTTCAAGTTGCAAACTTTCTGTACCAAGTGCGACAGCTCTTTTAAGCAACTGTTCAGTAATATGCTTGTATTCTTCCATTACATTTTTTTCGACTCTAGGAAAATACTTTATTTCAGGTACAACTAAACCATTACCAACTTCAAGATCTATACCATATCTGAGGAATTTCTTACTGAATCCAAAGACAATATCTTTAGGCGTATACTCTAAACGCGAAAACTTCATAATTTGACGCCTATTTTTGCTTAACCCATTGTTTACATACTCTTACTCCTTCCACCGCGTTTGCTCCATATCCGTCTGCCCCTATACTTTTTGCGTAATCTTCTGTCACTGCTGCACCGCCTATTATGACTTTTACCTTTTCCCTTAATCCCGCCTCCTTTAGGGCGTCTATAACATTCTTCATTTCAACCATCGTTACCGTAAGCAGTGCGGACATGCCAACAATATCAGGATTCTCGTTTTTAACAGCTTCAACAAACTTTTCTGGTGGAACATCTGCACCCAAGTCAATAACCTTGAATTCTGCAGCCTCGAGCATCATGGCAACAATGTTCTTGCCAATGTCATGAAGATCACCTCTTACGGTACCAATGACAACCTTCCCGACCTTTTTCATTTCTGCACCTTTTAGATAGGGTTCCAAGATTTTTGTAATCTCTTTACCAATTTCTCCTGCAACAATAAGCTCTGAAAGAAAATATTCTGATTCCTCAAACTTTTTGCCAACAATCTCCATACCCTGAGCAATACTCTTCAATATTATCTCCTGTGGGGTTGCGCCTGCTTCAAGAGCTTTTAAAGTGTATTCCTTAGACTTGTCAAAATCCAAGTTAACAATGCTATCTCTGATTGCATCCAATAGTTCTTCTTTACTCATTTTTACCATCCTCATTTCATATCTATATAAAATATTTAAATTTTTTACAAAAAAGTCTTTTATTTTATTCTTAACAAAAATAGAGAGAGCACAGATTTAGTGAGTATTGAACATCAATTTTCCTAGAAAGTACCATTAATTTGGGATGTTCACGCAATTTTATAAAAGAAAAAATTTTTATACACTTAAATAGATGCGTTTGAAAAAATATGTGAAGTAGTATGAATTATTGGAAAGATATACCTGCTGGAGATTCGCCACCAATATTCTTAAACATGGTTATAGAGGTTATAACAGGAAAAAGGGACAAGTTTGAATATGATAGACAATTAGAAATATTTGTTCTAGACAGAGTAATACCGTCTTCAGTAGTTTTTCCCGTAGACTATGGTTTTGTACCACAGACTTGGGCTGAAGATGGAGACCCATTAGATATTATGCTTATCACATATGAACCTCTAGAAGTTGGATGCCTTGTAAAAGTTAGAGTAATTGGTGCACTTATTATAGAAGATGAAAAGGGGTTAGATGCTAAAATGCTTTCTGTACCTGTTAATGATAAAAGGTTTGACGGATACAAGGATATATCTGATGTTCATCCCCACAAGCTTAAAGAGATCCAAGAATTTTTTGAAACATACAAGAGACTTGAGCCACTAAAATGGGTTAAATTCAGGGAATGGAAAAATGTTGAAGAAGCTAAAGAGATTGTATGTAGGGCGATAGAGAAATTTCATGAAATATATCCAAAAAAGTGATAGGCTAAAAACTTATTTTTAATGAGAAAGCGTAATCGAACATTGTAATAATGTTTTCTGGAGGAGTTAATGGCTGAATATTATGCACTGAGGCAAGAATATAACCTCCACCTCTAGCTAAATCAAAAACACGTCTTTTGACTTCTTCAATAACATTTTCAGGTTTTCCAAATGGAAGAACTCTCTGTGTATCTATTCCACCCCAGAATACAAGTTTTTCACCAAACCTTTCTTTTAAAAGATTACTGTCCATATTTTTTGCTGAAACTTGAACTGGATTAATTCCATCAATTCCAGCATCTATTAAGCCATCAAGCAATTGAAATATTGAGCCATCACTATGAATTATTACCTTAGCATTTGAAATACTTTTAAATGCTTCAACAATTTTACTATGCCTAGGTTTAACAAATTTATTATAGATTTGAGGAGATATAATTGGTGAAGTTTGTGTGCCTAAGTCATCTCCGAAAAAGACAACATCTAAATATTGTCCAATCGGAGCAATAAACTTCCTTATACATTCAACCATAATATTGGTAATATTATCAAGGATTGCTTCAGCAATTTTAGGTCTCAATATAAGATCGGATAGAAACTGTTTAAATCCCCTTAAGAGCATAGCGTGTGCAAATGAGCCAACAATCACATAAGGAAAAACAATCGCATAACTTTCAGTAGAAAACCTTTCACCCTGTTCTATCATATAGTTTAAGTCAAATCCAAGTTCTTCAGGTTTAGGCCAACTGTATGAGTTAATATCATATACAGAGTCAGCATCAGCTAGAGGCGAACCGCCTTCAATAACATCATAATAGTAGCCAGTAAATTTTCTCCTTATACCCCAAGCGTCTACACTTGAGGTAGGAAAATTTTCATTTAAAGGTTCAAGCTTTGGATAAATATATCTGGTATCAATGTTAAATCTTTTTAGAATCTTTTCACTTGGACGGACAGTACCACCTACTTTATTTATCAAATAAATTTTTTCATCCAAACCCAAGTAGTGGAGCAAATCTTTGTACACTTTAAAATGCATTGAAGTCACTGTGCCACCTAAATCTATTGGCACACGGTCTGTTTCCTCATGATTTAATGCAGCCAACACCCTATCCTTTGAATACAATACAAGTCAAATAATCTACAGTTTCGTACAATATATATTTTATTTTTGAAATCCTTATATATTAGAAAAGGTGTTAGATAAAACTAGTATGTTAACAAAAATTTTGAATTCAAAAAAGGTTAGAGCAGAAAAGATTTTGGGAGGACCGATAAAGCCACTAATCTCTAATAAAGATGTTAGCATGAACCAAGAATTTGCTTTAGGAATATTTAGGCCAAAACAAGGACTATACTTTCATAAGCACCCAAACTCTGAAGAAATATATTATGTTATAAGTGGAAAAGGAACAGTATTTATTGGAAATGAAAGAGATGAGATAAAAATTAATGAAGGTGATGTATTATATATTCCAGCGAACACGCCCCATGGTGTAACAAATACTGGAAGAAAGAGACTTATAATTGCATTTTTTGTTTCACCTGGAAAAGAGAGAGCAGGATATGATATAGGAAAAGATTGTGAAATAATAGACGAAAAGATTCTCTATCCAACAAAAAAGTGAACAAACCTTATTAAATAATAGACGAAAAACATAGATTAATGGCATAAAATTTTTTGAATAAATCTTTAGTATAGAAGATATTTTGCAAAAACATTATTAGCCCAGGATACAATAACATTGTCGGTGTAAATGTACCCTATAATGTATAATGTTAAACAATATTTTGATGCCCCACCACCAATAGACTGTGTAAAAACAATTAGAGAAGAGTTTGAAAGAATAGGATTAAAAGACATTATTAAGGCAGGTTCAAAAGTTGGTATAACCGCTGGAAGTAGAGGTGTCACCAATATTCCTTTAATAATTAAAACAATAGTGGAGGAAGTTAAAAGAGTCGGCGGAAGACCATTCATAATACCTTCTATGGGCAGCCATGGTGGAGCAACATCTGAAGGACAAACAAGAGTATTATATGATCTTGGTATCAATGAAGAATATGTAGGAGCACCTATAAATGCTACAATGGAAGTTAGAGAAGTTGGAAGACTCGAAAACGGAATGCCTGTTTATGTTTCACGTGCTGCACTTGAGGCTGATGCAGTAATAGTTGTTGGAAGAGTTAAACCACACACTGACTTCAAGGATGAAATAGAGAGTGGTCTTATGAAGATGATGGTGATAGGGCTTGGAAAACAGAAAGGTGCACAGACAATACACGCTTATGCGAAGGAAGGTTATCATAAGCTCCTAGTACCAACAGCTAGAAAGATAATGGAGAAAGCGCCAATAAAGTTGGGTGTAGCAATAGTAGAAAACCAATATCATGAGACATGTCTTATAAAGGCACTTAAACCAGAAGAAATTGAAAATGAGGAAAGAAAACTCCTTGTAAAGGCTAAAGAATGGATAATGAAAATTCCATTCAAAGAACTTGATGTACTCATAGTTGAAAAAATTGGAAAAAATATTAGTGGCACTGGAATGGACCCTAATGTTACAGGAAGATTCGCGTGGCCTGACGAGAAGCCACCTGAATTGCCAAATATTAGATTTATAGCAGCATTAGACCTAACCAAAGAGACTGAAGGAAACGCTATAGGAGTTGGTTTAGCTGATGTTATTACAAAGAGATTATTTGATAAGATAAACTTTCATGACACCTACATGAACGCATTAACCGCTGGAGCAATAGGATTAATTGGAGCAAAGATTCCAGTTATAATGCCAACAGATAGGGATGCGATAGAACTTCTGTTTAGACTTTCAAACAAGCAGATAAATGAAACTAAGGTTATGAGAATAAAGAACACCTTAGAGCTCGGTACATTTCAAGCTTCAGAGGCACTATTAGATGAGATTAAGGCAAATAAAAAACTAGAGGTCGTTGGAGAAGGAGAGGAAATGCAGTTTGACATACTTGGGAACCTCATCTAGTATCTAGAAATATTTAAAGTAAATAAAATAAATTCGCACAATAAAATCTTTAATTAATCTTACTCTTTAATATTTTTATAAAAAATTAGGCAAAATGACAGGCAACCTTATGCTTGTCTCCAGCCAATTCTGGTTCCTTAACTTTACACACTTCCTTTGCATAAGGACAACGCTTAAAGAAACTGCAACCGGAAATATTCTCTTCACCATTTTCAGCCGTAATAGTATGATTTTGTATAAAAAATTTTTTTGTCATATAAAGTGCTGGCACAGAGGAAATCAAAAGTTTAGTATATGGATGAAGAGGTTCATTAAAGACTTCATCACATTTTCCCAATTCTACAAGCTTACCCAAGTACATTACACCAACCCTATCACTGACATAGCTTACAACAGAAAGATTATGTGATATGAAAAGATATGTTAGGCTCAACTTTTTTCTTAATTCTATTAAGAGGTTCAAAATCTGTGCTTGAACAGAAACATCAAGTGCCGAGGTCGGCTCATCTAATACAATAAAGTCTGGCTCTGCAAGAATTGCTCTAGCGAGTGCAACTCTCTGCTTCATGCCACCACTTAGATGATGAGGAAACATGTTAAGTGTGTCAGACGATAATCCTACCTCTTCTAAAACAGACTTAATTCGTTCCATAAAAGAACCCTTATAGTTACAGCATTCGAGAGCCTCTTTTAAAGTATCACAGATTTTCATTCTAGGAT
>JAOAKB010000022.1 GCA_026413865.1 Nitrososphaeria archaeon | reverse complement strand
CTTATAACACTAACTATAATTGTGTTAGCATCATCAGTACTCCCATTTTTGCCTACAGCTGTTTCAATTCAATCTGTAAGGTCAATTAGAGAAAATCTTTTTCCAATTTATCAAAATACTGGTTTTGAAGAGTATACAGGAAATAATGTTTATGGATGGAATCTTTTTAATGGTTCTAAACTTTCTAGAACAATAGTCTTTGAAGGAAATTATGCACTAAATTTGACACCTTCAAAGCCTTTTATGGCGCCACAGGCAATTTATGCTGGTAAAAATGCTTCATCAAGATATATTATTGGAGGAAATCTTGTACTTTCGTTGGCAGTAAAGGCTTCAAAAGAAATTGTTGAATCCTACCCTTCATACATTGCTGTTCAAAATATCATTTTACACCATAGAACTAATATTACAGT
This sequence comes from Nitrososphaeria archaeon, assembly GCA_026413865.1. Lineage (GTDB taxonomy): Archaea > Thermoproteota > Nitrososphaeria > JACIWG01 > JACIWG01 > JACIWG01. The sequence goes on along the minus strand of JAOAKB010000022.1, from coordinate 24,839 downwards.
ATTCACATTCACTCTAGTGTTATACAAGAGTATTGGAAATTTGAGTGATGGTATAAAGTTTACAGATTATGGAGTAATCCTTTTCCAAAAGTTAGAGGATTCAAACGATTGGATAGAGTATGCACTCCAAATGATAAATTTGAAGGAAGAATTTACAGAATACTTACTACGTAAAGGAGTTTATGCTAAAGTTGAAGATGAATATGATGTTGTTGGCTTAAGCGTATGGTCTGAAAATTTGGTAGCGTATGTTGATAATCTTTCAATATATTTAATAGAGCCTAAATGGTTGATGGTTAAAATTTCTTCAAACTCAATTTTGCCTATGAACATGTTCATTTCCGGAATAAGTATAAACAATAGTGTTCCAATAAACTATTATGTTAAACCTGATATAATATTACCCTTCACATCATTCGAAGTATACACATATGTGCCATATATTCCTGTAAACGGTTCAAAAAACATTTTTACAATAAAATTTTCTACTGGACAAACTTTAAACTATGAATTTATAGAGGATACTAAAAGGGTGTGGATTAGAGCTTGAAAATTAGCAAGTCTAAGCGCAATATTTTAGAAAATATTTTCTTTGCAACTTTATTAATTATTACAGTTATTATGTTAGCGAGCCTTGTTCTAGGTACTTCACCATTCTATTATGTTGAAGGAAACAGTATGCACCCTACACTAGAAAATGGAGATTTGATTATTATCTACAAAATTGATTTTAAAAACCTTCAGGTTGGAGACATTATTGTTTTTAACAGTCCAGTGTATAATGTTAGAATTGTTCATAGAATAAAGGAAATAAAGATAATTGACAATGAAATGGTTTTAATAACTCAAGGTGATAACAATAGAGTGCCTGATCCAGGATATGTTAGAGAAGAAAATTATGTTGGAAAATATATGGGTATTAGAATACCTTACGTCGGATACATTGGACAACTTCTCTCTCCACCAGTAAACTATATTTTGATTGCAGTATTATTGGCATATTTTGTCTATACAGTATTTGTTGAAGAATTAAAAAAAGGAGAAAAGAGAAAGCAATAATCTAATTTAAACTCTTTTATATACCCATTTTATATATCCCTAACGAGAAAAAATGTTAAAGGGAAAAAGAGTAGTGAGTATTGAAAACGTTGTCGCTTCAGCTTCGGTGAATCAGAACATAAACTTAATAGAGATAACAAAGAGGTTCACAAACGTCGAATATAGGCCAGACCAATTTCCTGGACTAGTATTTCGTCTAAAGTCTCCTAAAACTGCAACACTCATATTCAGTTCTGGTAAAATGGTTTGTACTGGAGGAAAGTCAGAGGAGCAGGCGTTCAAGGCAGTTCATACTGTTGTTAAGATGCTAAAAGATGGGGGGATAGAGATTACAAATGAACCGGTCATAGAAATACAGAACATAGTCGCTTCAGCAAGCTTAGGTGGCAGGGTTGATTTAGAGTCCGCTGCCATAAAATTGCCTAGAAGTATGTATGAGCCTGAACAGTTTCCTGGACTAATCCATAGAATGCTTCAGCCAAAGACAGTAATACTATTATTTGCCAGTGGAAAACTTGTTTGTACTGGAGCTAAAAAGGAGCAGGAAGTTTATGAGGCAGTATCTAATCTTCACCAGACCCTCGACCAATTAGGGTTAATGGTCTACTAGAGAATCCTCATCCTTTTTCTATTTGTTTAAGTACAGCATTATATTCTTCTTCATCAATTATATTATTTTCGTATAAGTCCTTTGCTAACTCGCTAACCTTAGCAACATAATGAACATTTATACCCACATTTCTTAAATTGGTTATACCACCTTCTTCTCTATCAACTAGAACAACTGCATCCTTTATTACACCACCTTCACCTAAAACCATTTCACTAGAAGATATTAAGGAGGAGCCTGTTGTGATCAAGTCATCGACCAAGAGTACACGGTCACCTGGCTTTAGAAAACCTTCAATACTTTTTTGGGTACCATGTGATTTTACATCCTTCCTAATGTATATTAGTGGCTTTTCCAAGGAATATGCTAGCGCAGAAGCGAAAACAAGACCAGAAGTTGGAATACCGCAGATCACATCAAAATTTGATAAGCCTATTTCATTAACAATTATGTTAGCATACATGTCTATTATCCTTTTAAACACTTGGGGATAGCTTGGAACAAGCCTTAAATCAATATAGTAACTACTCATTTTACCACTCGTTAACTTAAAAACTCCAAACTTAAGAGACTGAGTTTTTACAAGAGACTTTGCCAATTCCTTTATCAGGGAAACTCTATCATCTTTCAAAACTATATTTCCACCTCCACCTCTACATCCCTAGGCAATATTTTAACACTAACATTAGGAGACCTGACCTTAACTAAAGAATTAAACTCCTCAAATCTTGTTCCATGAACTGGAATAGCGACCTTAGGCTTTACAATTTGAACAATTTCACTTCCTGTCCTAGGAGAGGAGCCTGGGGCAATACCTATAGGTACAAATGCAACATCAACACCATATTCTGCAATACTAGAAAATTCTAGTAATGGAAGAGAATCACTTGCGTAAAAAATCTTTGGACCACCAAGATATTCAACAAAATAGGTTAATGGATTCACGGCAGGATGATTACTTCTAAGAGCGGTAACTGAAACATTTTTATCTTTATAAACATCTCCTGGCTTCATCATTTTTAAACGATCCTTCTGAACATACTTTTTAAGCCTACTTCCCGACTCAAAATCTGCTAAAATCATTTGAGCATATTTAGAAAGCTCAACATCGAGTGTCAAATCAAAATGGTCAAAATGTTCATGAGATATGAGAATATAGTTTAATGGAATAAGCTTTGCTGACAAAACTTGGTAGGGGTCAAAAACTATAGCCACACTTTTGTGAACAATCCTTAAACCACTATATTCGTTAAACCATAAAATTTTAACCTTCTCCATCAAAATACACTCATATAATATATAGAGATAAAGGTTTTGGATTACACTAAAATTACCCTTTTCAACAAAAAGAGTTTATTTTATAGGTAATTGATAGTTAATGCTGCATGCCAGAAATATGGCTAAGATATGGAAAGGTAGAGATTGCAGTAGAACTAAAAAGGGAAAGATTAGAAAAGGTTTACGATGACCCATTATCTGACAGGGAAATAAACCAGATAGAGCAAGAATTACAACCAGTAAAAGGATTAAATGAAATAAATTTGCTAGTTGGAGACTATGAAAGTTCTACAATAGAATTTTTACGTTTTTTTACAACCTTTGTTCAAAACACTAAAATATATGCCTTTGCCACCGAAAGAATTTTAAAATATCTTAGAAAGAATCTAAAAGACACTAATATAGAATTTTCCAGAATAGAAAATGGGAAGGAACCAGTAGCAATTGTTGACGGAGTACAAGTTAAAGCTTCACAAATACTTTCCAAAAGAAATTTAATAATTGTTTCAAGTATAGGATTTGACCCGCTCTTTGGATTTAGAGGTATACCGACAACCATTCTAGAAATTGTGGACGAACAGATAAGATATGAGGCCATAAAGAGAGAGAATGAACTTATTCCAAGACCTGGTAAGGAAACATCGTCAGGATGGTTTTTGAATAGAATCGTTGAGGAGTTAAAAGAACTGAATGGTATAGGAATTGTTCCAGGTAAAAACGGTTTTAGTAAAATATTATATGGTAAAATAGATATAGTACATAAAAAGTCTGTTGAAGAGTTATTAAAATGCGCTTCAAAGAATGTTGAAAAAAAGATAAGTTTAGTCCTAGTTTCGCCAGGAGAAGAGGATAAATGCAGTAGTCTAAACAGTGCATTAAATAGTCTATGGAACACAATCTATGCTTGTGAAGAGGGAGCATCTATTATCATTTTGGCTGAAGCGTTAGAGGGACTCGGTTCTGAAGCTCTTAAAAAATATGTTTATACAGGATTTAAGCTTGATAATATTTTGGGGAAAACATATATTGATGGACTCGAAAATCTATATTACTTGATACAAGTAAGCCAAAAATATGATTTAGGCGTCGTTACTACATTGCCAAACACCTTTATTCAAAAAAGGCTAGGGCTAAAAAGTTTCCAGTCAGGAAATGCTGCCATAAACTATCTTGTAGACCAGGCTGAAAACAGGAAAAGGAAAATATCAATTATAGTAAGAGGCGACAAAACCTTACTATATTCTTAAAAAATGAGAGTTTTATAATGGAATAGGAGCACAGAGAACTAGCATAATTAATATTAGAATGTAAATTATTTTTCTTGACTTTGAAATTGGTGAAACATCATCTAGAGGCTTAATTTCCCTTTGACCGTAAGAAAAGAATAGTACTAGTAGAGCCATTAAAATGAAGCCTAGTAAGGCCATAATCAGAGCAGATATTATTGTAGAAGCCCTATGCCACTTTTCTGGTAAAACACTTCTAGCCATATGGCCACCATCCAATTGCCATGCTGGAAGAGTGTTTAAGAAAGTTATAAGAAAACCAAACCATGCAGCATATGCAATAGGTGACAGTATAACCACATTAGACTGTAATGGAGAAACGATACCAAAAGCAAACATCATTAGATTCATTATTAATGGAACATTTACAAAAACTACTGGCTGATTACCAAAACGAATATTGAATTCATTCAATGACATGGGAACAGAAGATAGTACTCCAAAAACACTAACGATACATGCTGCAACAAACCCGAAAACTGGACCAGCAAGTCCAATGTCAAACTGTTGATCTTTGTTGGCCATAGGCTCAGTAGCAAATATTATTGCACCAAACGTAGGTACACCAGTTCCAGGTATTCCAGGAATAAAATATGGCAAGGTTGAAGCCATTTTATGCTTTCTTGAAAGGAAAAGGTGACCTAGTTCATGTAAGCCTAATATTCCAATAAATGCGATGGCATACAACAATGTTATAGTAATCGGATTCCATTTAAAAATCTCTTGTTCTATTGGTGAAATAGAACGGATCCAACCATCTATTAAAAGAGATAATATTGTCGCAGCAAATAAGATAAATGCAATTTTTTTACTGTAACCTCTTCTTTCAATTAAGTGAGTAATGTATAAGGTTAGATATTGTTCATCCTTTCTAAGAATAGGCACATAATTTTTTCTTTTAAGAGAAGCCCAGAGTCCAAGAAACTTTTCCTTAACATCTTCTATAGGAAATATTTTAAATTCAATTGACCCATCAGCACGAATAAATGATTCCATAATAGGAAAATACTGGCTAACTTCCCTCACAATCTCCTCATATCCTATCATGCTTGCTGACTCCAATCTACTCATCTTAACAGATACCATTTGACAAAATTTAAAACTTATCTACAGATTAATTTATGGCTAAGACATGATACTTGTGATACCAGAAGGTTACGTGATTAGAAAGGCTAAAGAGGAGGACATTAATGGAGTAATCTACATAAATAGTGTAACATTACCAGAACATTATACCATATCATTTTATACTTCAATACTATTATCTAATCCGGACACCTTTCTTGTCGCCGAACATGATGGAAAAATAATAGGATATCATATGGGCAGAATAGAATATGGTTTAACATTACGAGGACTTCCTAAGTTTGTTAAAAAAGGACACGTTATTTCCATAGCTGTATTAAAGGAACATAGAAGAAAAGGTTTAGGAACAATGCTTCTAAAGACAGCATTAGAAGAGTTTGCAAAAAAAGGATGTGAGGTATCATTTTTAGAAGTTAGGGTTTCAAATGAGCCAGCAATAAGCTTATACAAGAAAATAGGTTACGAGATTGTTGATAGAATTGCAGGATACTATAGTGATGGAGAAGACGCCTTCGTGATGGAGAAAACTTTAGAAACAAATTTGTAAGAAACAAATACAATTTATATTTGATGGCTAAACTTTTCTATGTCATGATAATTGTTTTATATTATTGTAAGATAAGATATTGGAATGGAGAATATGATAAAAGAAAAAATCGAGAAAGCACTAGAAAATGTGTATGATCCAGAAATTGGTGTGCCAATTACTGAAATGAAACTTGTTGACAAGATAGACGTAAAAGATGGAGATGTGACAATAGAATTTCATCTTTCAATGCCCTTTTGTCCTCCAATGTTCGCTATAAAGATTGGAGAAGATATAAAAAAGGTTGTTTCAGAAATTGAGGGAGTGAATTCTATAAAATTGGTTCTAAAAAATCATTATCTTGAAACACAGATTAATGAAATATTGAATAAAGAAGAATAAGTATTAATATAAGCCTTTCAAACAATAATATTTAAAATTTTTTAATTTTTATATACAGGCTTTTTTATGGTAGTGCACACACAAATTTAAGAAACAAAATTTAGTGATAGTGACAATTTATGCCAAACGAAACAGAGCTTAAACGTGAGGTTGGAAAATTTGGTTCCTTTAGCATGGGATATGCTGACATTGGTGCAGACATTTACATTTCACTCGGATTGATTGCATTATATGCTTATACAGCAGCACCAATCGCACTATTAATAGCTTCAATCGCATATATTACAACAGGGTTAAGCTATGCAGAATTGGCTTCAAAGTATCCCGTGGCTGGAGGAGCACAATATTATGCGTATAGAGCGTTTGGAAGATTAAACGGATTTATCGCAGGATGGGGGCTTATGCTCGATTACACAGTAGATATTGCACTCTTTTCTCTTGCATCAGTTGGATACCTAGGCTTTCTTGTTAAAATGTTTACTGGAACAAGCATTCTAATGATCAACCCATTTTATGGATTATGCGCAATCTTTTTAATAATAATATTAATAGGATTGAATATTATCGGAATAAAATATTCTTCTAGATTTAATGAAATTTTTGTCCTTATTGACCTTCTTACAATAGCAGTAGTTGTGGCTCTCGGATTCTATCAAGTGATTATTACCGGAAAAATTTTTTCTTGGCCAGATAGTCTAAAAAATTTTGGAAAAATACCAACATGGGAAGATTTCACGTACGCAGTAACATTAAGTATGGCATCATACATTGGTATTGAATCAATCTCACAGGCAGCGGAGGAGACAAAGAACCCTCGTAAGATAATTCCAACAGCAACAAAGGCAACAATAGTTTCAGTTGTGGCTATCGCATTTCTTGCATCATTACTTTATGTAACATTAATTGATCCTAGTGGTGCAGAAACACGTGTACAGGATCCAATGGTGGCTTTAGCTTCTGCAATACCTTTTATCGGTGCAGGCCTAGCATTATGGGTTGGCTTCATGGGCTTCATGATCTGCTATGTTTCAACAAACACCGGCGTTATTGGAGTATCTCGTGTAACATTTTCTATGAGTAGACTTAATCTTTCTCCAAAAATTTTTAGAAAACTTCATAAAACTTATCGAACACCATATGTTACAATAGTAGTTTTTTCTATCATAGCGATCTTCATCATCTTATTTAATATATTTCTTCCAAGTGTAAACCTTCTAGAACTAGTAGCATCACTATACAATTTTGGAGCACTAATTTCCTACATGTATGTCAACTTAGCTTTAATTGTACTAAGACAAGAAAAAGTAAGTGGATGGAAGGTGCCTATAGCAATTTCTTTTAACTGGAGGGGGAAAAAGTGGGAGATTCCAATAATTCCTGTAATAGGATTTATATCATGTCTAATCATTTGGATCATGATTGTCCTCACACATGAGCATGGAAGACTTTTAGGTTTCGCATGGTTTACTATTGGTGCGATAATATACTTGACAATAACCTATGTGAAGAAGGTGAAAAGATAGTGGGTGAAGAATTAAGTTTTCAATTAGATAAGATATTGTTACCCCTATCATACACTTCTTACGAGATTAATGCTGTTTACATCGCTTTTTATATTTCAGAATGTAGTGGAAGCAAAGTGACAATTTTACATGTTAAACCTCCAGACGAGGAAAACAAAACAGATTTTGTAAATTATATTAAGAAGATTGCAGAAGAATTTAAGATAAAATACGAGATTGTGGAAAAAGTTCTTGAACGTTTCTCACACAAGGCTGTCTCAGAAGAGATAGTTAAAGTAGTCAAGAGCGAAGACTTTTCATACATTATTATGCCTGCTCATAGAGAAAAATTTTACACAGAATTTTTTGGAAGAATATCTGACAGAGTAGTTAGAAAAACCAATAATAAGGTTATAATTGTAGAAGTTCCACAAGAAGGAATACGATTACCTTTAAAATTAAAGAAAATTTTTGCACTATCCTTTGAAAAAGAAGTCCCTAAAGAGTTAATGATGCTTGCTACACTTTTAACGAGTTCAGCTTCAACAAAGGATGTGGAAGTCAGGTTAGTAGGTGCCATAGAATTACCGCCAACAGTGCCGTTAGACGAAATTGAGTCATCAGACGAATTCATAGTTTGGAAAAGAGAATTTTATAGGAATGTTGGCAAATATATAAAATTGCTTGGAAGACCCATAACGCCAGCAATAATTACAATTAGAGAAGCAGACGATGTGATAAATTATTTAAAGGAAAATAATGCAGACATACTCTTAATTTCAACAAAAAGACCAAAAAGAGGCAATCTTTTAAGACAAAAAGAGTATGAGATTGTCAAGAGAGCCAAGTCTGTTGTTTTAGTAACAATTTCGTAGCATCTAAATTTCTAGGCCAAAGTTTCTTGCAAAAGTTGAAAAACGCTCATATTCTGCAAGATATTCAAGACCTAAATATGTTATCCTATACTTTCTTGAACGTTCACTTTTTATCTCTTCAACCAAACCAACAGATATTAATTCATTTAAAATTTTAATAAGTCTCGTATAAGATATATTCGCCTTTCTCATAAGTTGAGCTACCCCCACACCATCCTCATGACCCTCCTTCACTGCAAGGAGGATATCGGAAACAATTCTAACTTGATGGCGGTAGCTCATCATATATCACCTAACACCACTGTAATATATCCATATCGGAACAAAAAATGCTATTACACCAAACGCTTGAAAAACCAGTGCAAAAACTTGTAAAATGATTGGATAAACTGTAAACTCTGAAATCCATGATAATAGTATATTTAACGAGAATCCTATTAAGCCTAAAACAGTAAGTATGATAGTTTTAGACTTCATTTTAGCGTATGATATCATAGATTCCAATATTGCGTAGAATATGAAATATAATGATAGTGTTTTAAAGGCTATAACAGGATTTATGATAACTAGTGGTAGAAAAGAAATCCTATGCTCCTGATAAACTCTTATCATATGAGAGAAAGCGATAAAGAAAAAGCCTAACATTTCAAAAAATGATGAGAAAACATTAAAGTAATAAGACACATTACCATATTTCAACAGACTGAAAATGTCAGAAAAAAATTGTAGCAAGAAATTAGTTGAAATAAAAATAAAAGCGAAAGATAGCCTTGCAAAAACAGGTCTTCTTGTTAGGGAATAGCCTTTATAAGATATTAAAAAGGCAAAGAAAGTTATAACTAGTGCTAAAAGCTCTAAACTCATTTTAAACAATCCTAAAATTTCTATAAATTGCATTCTACTTAACACACTATCTTAAATAAAGAGCTTAATATACAATTTGTTTATAAAAGTTAACTTACAATAAAAAAAAATTTTGCTAGAAAAGCTATAATGAACAAAATTAGGATAAAAATTTTTAAATATAAATAACTTTAAAAATTCAAAAATTTAAATATCAAACATACAAATATTATGGTAGAGGAAAATTTTGGCAGAAATCTGCTCAGTATGTGGATTACCAAAAGACCTATGTGTCTGTGAACAGATAAGTAAAGAAAGTTCTAAGATAACTGTTAGATTAGAGGTTAGAAGATTTGGCAAGCAGACTACAGTTATAGAGGGAATAGATCCAAAATATAATGACCTACAAAAAATAGCACAGCAGCTTAAGACAACTCTCGCATGTGGTGGGACTGCAAAAAATGGGGCCATAATATTACAGGGAGACCACAGGGATTCTATAAAGGATAAGCTTATCAGCTTAGGGTTTAAAGAAAGTTCAATTGAAATACAATGATAAGTGATGAAATTGGATTCTGAAGCAAAAATAACTCGAAAACCTATCAAGAAAAAAATAAAATATTGTCCAGTATGCTTAAGCGAACTTAATCTTGTAAAAGGAATCTATGGCTGGCTTGTTCCTGAAGAATACGAGTGTCCAGTATGCGGGTACAGGGGACCAATTGGATTAGAAAAAGAACAATAAAAATATCTCAAAACCATTTTTTAAAAATTTTTTATATACCTGAAATTAACTTATGTTAATGAAGAATGATAGAGGAAACAAAATACTCAATATATTAAATTTGATCGCAGACACACTAATACTACTCACTATAGTTACTATGATAGTTTCTTTTGTGATTGGACCTTATATTGTATTCAATAGTAGTTTCGGAAACGAGATATCAGGTAAAGTTTCAGAATTTTACATATTTTTTATCGGGTTAGCGCTTCCCTTTAAAGCTCAAATGCGAACACTATTTATTTTGGAATGGATCATATACCTGTCAACATTCACACTTCTTGCAGTTTCTGGGAAAAAACCTTTGCAAATAATATTCAAAAACAAATTTTCTAGTATTGAACCTCTTTCTAACAACTTAACTGCATCAATTTCGATATTTTCGATTACAGTAATTATTGTGCTCGTAATAGATTGGTTTCAATACAATATTGGGATAGAAACTGGAAACCTTCCTCCAATGAATCCAGCAGAACTTTTATGCATAATATCTCATGCACCATTATCTGAAGAAATTGGGTTTAGACTATCCATAATAGGTTTATTTTCACTATTTTTGCTAAAAGTATGGAGGAAAGGAATATCTTTTATCGAATATTTGGTAGCACCTATTCCGACTCTAGAAAAAAAGATAGAGGATGTTGAAGAAAAAAGAAGAATAGTACGAACAATATTTTTACCTCTAATTTTTACTTCAGGAATAATCTTTGGCCTAGCACATATAATGCCTTCATCTGTTTGGAATGTAGGTAAGGTTACTGAAGCAACATTTGCAGGAATAATGTTGGGTGTAGCCTACGTTTACTATAACCTTGGTGTAGCAATATTGATTCACTGGACCTTTAACTATTACAGTAACACAATATACATTTTTGAAGAGAACTTATATAATATTGGACTGTCTACTGTAGTTGATGTAATTATTATTATACTTGGAATTATTTTGATCACGAAAATTCTTATAAAATATCTATTTTTAAAGAAAGAGACTGAATGAAAGGGTTTATATTATAAATGTTTTCTCCTTTATGGAGATAAATATGGCGATATTGGGAAAAAGTGAACTATTAAAGCTTCAAAAAGAATATAGGATAATATACCCATTTGATGAGAAACTATTAGATGGCGACGGCTATATACTGACTGTAAAAGAAGATGTCGTTTTAAATTATCTAGAACATAAAAATCTGATATCAAAGGAAATCGTCATGCTGCCAACAAATATTGTAGCACACTTAACTGCAAAAAGTAGATTTGGAAGGTTAGGATTATCATTCCTAAATGCAGCAAAAGTTCATAGTGGATTTATTGGAAGACTAGCATTAGAGGTTGTAAACCTTTCAAACGAGAGAACACCTATAACAATAAAGGCTGACGACCCATTCATGCATATAGAATTTGTTCAAAGAATTGGAGAGCCTGAACCCTATTCAGGGGAATACCAGTTTCAGTTCATGAGCAATGAAGAAATAAAGCAGGCTTTACCCTACATAAAAAAGATATTACCAGACTATGATAAATATCTTAAAAATTTTAAAATATAGGGAAGAGAATAGGCGGAAACCTATTCAACAACTCTTAATTCTTCAGGTGTTAGTATGGAACGTAATCCCTTATACCTATTTCTTATTGTGACTTCAGTCACACCGGCTGCTTCAGCAACATCCTTTTGAGTTTTATTTTCACCTTCAAGAACGCATGCAACATATAATGCGGCAGCAGCTAAGCCCATAGGATCCTTTCCTGCAGAAGATAGAGACTGCTTCGTCCTATTTATTATATCTATGGCTCTCCTCTTAGTCTTTTCAGAAAGACCCGCTGCACTTGCTATACGGGAAACAGCCTTAAGCGGGTCCGCTACAGGCATCTTCTTCTCCAATTCCCTGACAAGTAGACGATAGCATCTTGCAATATCCTTTTTCTTAATATTGCTTGCAGCACTAACATCCTTCAAAGTTCTTGGAGTTTCTGTTTCACGACATGCTGCATATAATGATGCTGCAATCAATGCTGAAATAGAACGGCCTCTAACAAGACCCTTTTCTAAAGCTTGTCTATAAATGTATGCAGCCCTTTCAATTATTGCATCACCTACACTTAATTTGTCAGCCAATCTGTCCAGTTCACTGAAAGCCTGCCTAAGGTTTCTATCTACAGGCTCATGAACTTGACTTCTACCATCCCAAGTTCTTAGTCTATCAAATGTAGTTTTCATTGCAGAAGAGATACTTTTTCCAGAAGCGTCTTTGTCAACCTGACCAATTATTGTAGATAAGCCCATATCATGCATTGCAAGCGAAGATGGAACACCAGCTCTACTTCTAGCCTCCTTCTCTTCTTTAGAAAATGCACGCCATTCTGGACCAGCTTCTTCAAGCTTTTCTCTTATTACAAAACCACAGTGGCTACAAAAGATTTCGCCCCTAGCACTATCTAGGATAAGCTTCGTCCGTCCACACCTTGGACACTTCTCTGATAAGTAGGTGTAGCCTACTTCAGAAGAATTATCTTTTTCCAAAATTTTTCACCAGAACAGTACACCAACACGTTAAAATATATGTTATATAAACTTTTCCTAATTTTTGTGCTGATATAAAAAATTTATGTACAATAAAACAATACTCTGACTGTGGAAGAAGTAAAAAAATATGTTTTAGAAAATTTTAGAGAAGAGCCAGTAGTCTTAATTGGATGCAAAAGTTCTAAATGGCATTGGCCAGTATGCGGCTACGATTTATTGATCTTCACAAACAATATTATAGGATATAATTCAAAGAAAATTGGAGAAGATATAGTAAACACATATTATATTTCATATGATTCGCTTGAAGATAGAAAAAATTATATGATATGGCAGAAACTTGTTTCTGGAAAAATATTAAATGACCCCAAACTAACACTAACACAATTTAAGGAAGAAGCATTAAAGAGAACAGGAGAAATTTTTCGAGAACGCTTCAACGAACAGATGCTGACACTATTAAAGTGTTTGGCATACTGTGAAGAGGCATATGAGCATGAAGCTTATGCATCAACAGCATATTGGTTAACCAATATAGGATATGAGGCAGTTAAAGCATTAAACATTTTAAATAGAACAGATACTTCACCATCACACCTAATACAACAGGCTAAAGAAAACCCTTTACTGCGTGAACCAACCTACTTTATCGAAATATCAAACTTTCTTGGATTAGAGTTTGCTACACAAACATCCTATAAAAGAATACTTTCAACATTATATCTCATCCAAAAATTTTCTGAAATATACAAGTTTCTCCAACTATCGCCAACAGAAGGCTACAAAATTTTATTTCTATTATCGGATTCGAAGATTGAGGAAATAAATAAAAAGTGTGAGTATGCAATAAAAGAACATCTGCAACTGAATGCACATGTTACAGCTACAGCATGGTTTATTGAAACAGTTTCTGAACTTTATCAGACAATATGTTCAGCGGAAAATGTTCCACAATACAAGCCTAAGATAATTGAAGAATTAGAAAGTAGAAGGAAATTTATTGGAGAAACATATAGCTTTAAAAGTTCAATTTTACACGAGATAAACCCATATACTTTGAAAAAAAATATAGAGGGTGCAAGGAAACTAATTTTTTGGATAAGAAAAGTGCATGGCTAAAGTTTGTATCCAATTTTCCTTAAAAATTCTTTACGTTCACGCCTGTCTTTTTCATCTTCAATTCCAAGGGAAGAGAAGCCGTCAACAACACCAAGCACACCCCTACCCTGACTTGTTTCAGCAACTATAATCTGCAGTGGGTTTGCAGTAGCAGCATGAATAGAACATACTTCATAAACATTTTTTATTTTTTCAAGCACATTTATTGGATAGGCATTTTTTAAATATAAAATAAATGTGTGACCACAGGACAACTTCAACGCATTCTTTTCAGCTAAAGTTCGTAGTTCTAAATCATTGCCCTCACTTCTGACAAGCCTTTTACCTGAGGCTTCACAGAATGCAACTGCAAACTTAGCTCCGGGAACACTATTTGCTACAGCTTCGTAAATGTCTTCAACAGATTTTATAAAATGTGTTGTCCCCAATATTACATTAACTCCTTCTGGAACATCAATATCAACAACCTTTAATTCGATCATACCGGACAATATTATGTTGGCAAAAAATAAATTTTATTGTATAATAAGGTTATACAAATTATAAATATAAACGCACTACAGCCATGTTATGCAGAATACACTTAAAAATACAATTATATTAATAACTATAATTTTAATAATATTTGTTTCTATAAGCATTTATAGTGATTATAAAATAAATTACAGATTCAATGCTTATGAAGGAAGTTTAGATAATGGAAGAATATATTATAAAGTATACATTCCTAAAAATATAGAAGCACACTTAGCTGTACTAATTCATGGATTCGGCGGAAGCTCCGAAATGATGGATATAATGGCTTCAGCTTTAGCTGAAAATGGGGTTATGGCTATAGCCTATGATATTCCAGGACATGGAAAAAGTGTAGGAAGTCTTTATAAAAATTTTTCAAACATGTACAAGGATTTTTTGCTTGTGATTGAAAAAGCTAAGGAGTTTGGTGCAGTAACAGATTCGATAACGATTATTGGACACAGTATGGGTGCAGGCTTTGCACAGATAATAGCAAAAAATGATACGAGGGTAAAATGCCTTATAATTTTAGGTTCAAGTCCTAACACTCAAATTCTTAACAAAGATATTAAAGTTAATCTTTTAGTCTTAAACGGAAAAAATGATGAGATAGTTGACATAAAAAGGTGTTTAAAGGCGTTCGAGAATATAACAGGATTAAAGAATGTTACTTTTGGAAAAATATATGGCAGTTTTAAAGAAAATGATGCAAGGGAATTTTATGTAAGTGAATTAAATGACCATTTGACAATTCTTTACTCTGAAGAAAGTGTGAATAAGGTTGTTAGTTGGGTAACAGAATATTATAATTTAGAAAACGTAAGAATGTCGACTAGCCAAAGATTAATAGTCTACATATTAACTTCAATTATAACATTTGTTCTCGCAATTTTAGCAATTAAACTTATACCATCTAAGTTATCTAAAGATGAAAACTTGTTCAAAAACTTAAGCAGAAAACCAATAATAGCTTATTTTATATTAACATTTTTAACAGCTCCAATAGCATTACTTTTACAAACACCACTTTCAATCATACTACCACTCTTTATCTCAGATTTTATTATAGCATTCTTTTACACACAAATTGTAGCAATATTTTTGACATTCTATATTTATAAAAAGATTTCCAAAATATCGATAAAAGAAATTATTAAAAAATATTTTAAAATGGACAATTTAATTCGAAGATGTATAATATCATTGTTTATTTTTTTACTAACATATCTAACCTACATACTTATGTTCAAAAACTTTCTAAACATACAGTTACCATTTCACAGATACCTCTACTTTCTATCATCAATTCCAATGATACTGCCTTATACGTTTTTTAACGAACTATTTTTCAGAGTATTAGTTGGTAGTTTAACGAGTAAAAAGTGGTATAACTTCTTTACACCAATAATTTTAAGAATCACAGGACTTTTGACCTTTTATTCTTCGATTATGATAATTGCAACATCACTAAGCTATTCGGGTGGAATGATAGGATACCTACTTATAGTAGTATACATGTTCGCAATACTTCAGATTGGTCTAGATATTATATCATCAACAATCTTTACAAAAACAGGCTCTATAACAGAACAAGCCATATCCACGGCAATAATGTATTCAGCAATCCTTACTTCAATTTCTCCTATGATATAACAATTAATCTTGCAAGAAAGCGTTTATAACATTAATCCAACCTTGTGAAGTTGAAATATTGTTGTAGCCGCCACCCCCTAATGCTAGAGGACCGAGACAGCCTACACTCTTAGCATATTCTTTAAGAAGAAGGGCAACATCATAATGCACTTTTGGTGTTAATCTCAAATGTGTTATAGGGTCGCCTTTAAGAGCGTCACCACCACTTTGAAGTATTATAAAATCTGGACTAGAGTTCATGATAAAATCTTTAATTTTATCAAACTTTTTATAGAAAATAGTATCATCTGATCCTGCGGCTAACACAATATTCATTTTAGTGCCAACTGCTTCACCTTCACCAACTTCATCCTCGTAGCCTGTACCTGGATAAAGAGTTCGTGGATTTTCGTGGACGTCAACGATTAGAACATCTTTATCATTATAGAATTCGTAGAAAACACCATCTCCATGATGAGCGTCAACATCAACATATAAAAAACGTTTTATACTATATTTTTTTCTCAAATATTCTATTAACACACCTATATCATTAAACACACAAAAGCCTGCAGCAGAATCTCTTCTTGCATGATGAAGTCCTCCCATTGGATTAAAAGCAAATCTAACATTACCCTTTATAATCTGTTCAGCACATTCTATCGTGGTACCAACAACATAAGATGATGCCTCAAATACACCTTTAAACGCAGGAGTATCACCATAATCGAGGTAACCGTAGCCACTTACTGAAGCCTTTTTAACAAAATCAACATATTCCTTAGTATGAAATAGATGTATGATACTTTCATCAGCTATTACAGGTTGTATCAAAAGTATTTCATCCATTTTGGAACTTTCTATGAAAGTTTTTTCAAACACTTTGTAAAAATGTTTTATTCTATAAAAGTTCATAGGATGATCAATTCCAAATGAATATTCTAATAGCGCATCACCATATGCTACCCCAACTTTTTTCATGCAACCAACAATTTATGTGAACACTATTATAACCTTTATTTATAAATCGTTTATAAATATATTTATAAAATTATTTTGTGGAAACAATAATGATGAAAATTGGGATTCATAAGACCACCCCCAGAATGGGGAATTGAACCCGTTCCAGAATATATGAGGAAGTTGAGGGCTATAGATTTTTTTTTTTCTGGACAAGCCTCTCTATAGGATTACTTGTACTTCAAGCAGGAGCCCTTTTGACACAAAGCCTTGGACTTCCATATCTGTATGCTATAATTATAACTGTAGTAGGCTCTGTAGTTGGAAGCCTAATTTTGGCTTTAAATGGTTTAATCGGAACATCTTATGGAATTCCAACTATGGTAAGTTTAAGACCTATCTTTGGCAAAGAAGGTTCTTACATTCCTACAATGTTAAATGTTATACAGCTAATTGGATGGACAGCGTTTGAGCTAATAATAATGAGCGAGGCAGCATATACTATTTCAGGCCCCTTTTTTGGAGATTCAACAAAAATTGTATGGACAATATTCTTTGCGATAGTGTGCTATTTTATGATGGTATTTGGCCCACTTATTGTAATAAGACAATGGCTTGAAAAAGTTGCTTTGTGGATAAGTCTTGCTACTACATGCTGGATAACTTATCTTGTATTACAGAATCCAATCAACTTAAATTTAGGATATATTGATACACGCACACTTCTTATAGCATTTGATATAGTTGTGGCTATGCCGATCTCGTGGATGCCTCTCGTTTCAGATTATACGAGGTTTGCATCCACTAAAAGAGGAGGGTTCATAGGAACATTCTTAGGCTATACTTTTGCTAATATATGGTTCTATACACTAGGTTCAGCGCTTGCCATTATTGGAGGTACACAAACAATAGTTTATTCCATAGCATTAATGTTACTTGGAAACATAGCACTTCTTGCATTACTTGTTGACGAAACAGACAATGCTTTTGCAGACATATATTCTGCTGCTGTCTCAATACAAAATATATTTTCTAAACAAAAACAATGGTTTATTGGCCTCCTAATAACTGTAATTTCAACAATCATAGCATTATCTATTCCAATAATGGCATACGAATGGTTCCTACTACTTATTGGTGCAGCATTCATACCAGTTTTTGGCATCGTGTTTTCAGACTACTTTATAATAAATCGTGGAAAATATGATAGAAACTCATTTTTTTCTCTAAATTATAGAATAAACTTTAAAGCAATCTTTTCATGGATTATTGGCTTCATCTCATACTGGTATTTCTCTTATAGTATAGGATTTGGTGGAACAATACCATCATTTATCATAGCGTTCACAATATATACTCTTGCTAAGAAGGTGAAGATATGATGAAAAAGACTTATGTTGCTATGAGCATTGCTGGAAGCGATTCAGGTGGAGGAGCAGGTATAGAGGCTGATTTAAAAACTTTTGCAGCATTTAATGTACATGGTACGGTTGCTATAACTGCTATTACAGCACAAAATACTGTTGGAGTTTTTGGAATAAGTGACCTTGATTTGGATATTATTGAAAAACAGATTGATGTAGTTGTAGAGGACATCGGCGTTGATGCTGCAAAAACAGGAATGCTCCACCGTTCAGAAGTAATTGAATTAGTATCCAAAAAAGTTAACCGCTATGGTTTTCCTCTTGTTGTCGACCCAGTAATGGTTGCAAAAAGTGGTGCAAGATTATTAAAAAAAGAGGCGGAGGAAGCTCTAATAAAATATCTGATACCTGTGGCCAAAGTTGTTACACCAAACGCTATGGAGGCAGAAGTTTTATCTGGAATCCAAGTTACCACACTAGATGACATGAGAAATGCTGCAAAAAGAATTGCTTCACTAGGATGTGAGGCTGTAGTTGTGAAGGGAGGACATGCAGGATTAAAAGAGAAGGCTGTAGATGTATTATATTATAATGGAAAATTTTTTGAAATGGAAAGCGAAAGATTTGAGACGAAGACCACACATGGTACTGGATGTGGATTTTCAGCGGCTATAACAGCATGCTTGGCTAGAGGGCTAGATTTGGTTGATGCAGTTAAAAAAGCTAAGGAATATATTAGGTATGCTGTAGAGTTTGGAATCAATGTGGGTAGAGGACATGGGCCAATAAATCCTCTAGCAAAATTGTATATTGAATCTGAAAAGCTGCAAGTGCTAGAGAGACTTTCCAAGGCAGTAGAAATGCTTGAAAAAAATGGAGAGGTGGCTTATCTAATTCCAGAGGTACAGAGTAATCTGGTAGAAAGTTTACCTTATGAGTACACAAAAAATGTATTTGATGTTGCGGGAATCGCTGGTAGAATAGTGAGAGTTAAGGATAATGTTAAAGCTGTCGGAAAACCTGAATTTGGAGCATCATCGCATGTAGCGAGGATTGTTCTTACAGCGATTAAACATGACCCACAGTATAGAGCTTGCATGAATATAAAGTACTCGCCAAAAATTGTTGAAGTATGCAGGAAACTTGGACTACAAGTTTCATACTTTGATAGAAAAAGTGAGCCTGAAGAAGTTAAGAAAATTGAGGGAGGAAGCCTTCCATGGGGAGTTAGAGAGGCAATTTTAAGGCATGGTAAGATGCCAGATATCATATATGATATAGGTGATGTAGGTAAAGAGCCTATGATAAGAGTTTTAGGCAAAAATGCGATTGAGGTTGTAGAAAAGGTGATTTTGATAGCTAAAGAATATTCTAAGGTGATGGATAATGAATAGGAGAAAAATAGCTTTTGCTTCAGTATATTCTGCCTTGGCCATTGTTATTTCACCATTGTATTTTCAATGGGGGATAACCAAAGCATTTCCAGGACAACATTTTATCAATGTTCTCGCTGGAATAACTTTGGGACCATTTTGGGCGGTTTTTATAGCATTTATAGTAGGAACAATTAGAATAATGATAGGTACTGGATCATTTTTTGCATACCCTGGAGGTATACCTGGAGGATTCGTTGTTGGAGTATCTTATATCATATTAAAGAAGTTCATTGGCAAAGAAAGGGCTATAATAATTTCAGCGCTTATGGAGCCAATTGGTACAGTTCTTGTTGGTGGTACGATATCATGGTTTATTATTGACCCGTTTACAGGTAAAAGTATGCAGCTTGTGTTTGCAAGCATTATTATGTTATACTTTGGTTGGCTGATAAGTTCTTTAACAGGATGCATTTTGGGAGCAATAGCAACTTTAACTCTCCATAGAATGGGCGTCTTCAAAATTGTTTTTGGAGAATAGGAATACATGGAATACACTGAGATAGAAGTTAGTTGTATACTTAACAAGAAAATTCTTATTATTGGCGACGTAGGAAGAGGTAAGACAAGGCTCACTGCAAAAATATTGGATGCACTCGTATCCAATGGACTTTCGAAACACATTACAGTAATTGATATGGCACCTACAGCAAAAAATGTTGGTGCAAGAATATCAGCTTATACCGAAAATGTTAAAAATGTAAGATACTTTTTTAGCGAAAAAATAAGAGGGCCAAGAATTGAAGGAAAAAACGCATCAGAAGTACTGGAAATAGCAAGGGCTAACAAGGAAATAGTTGAAAAATTTTTAGAAGAATATTTAGATAATCCAACTGAAATTCTTATTGTAAATGACCTAACATTGTATTTGCATGCAGGAGATATTAGTAAGATTCTTGATTTAATGGAAAGATCTAAAACTTTTGTGGCAAACGCATATTATGGAAATATATTATCAGATGATAAGAATTCAGGATTAACCTCTAAAGAAAAACTTCTTGTTCAAATGTTATCAAAAAAATTTGATACAGTAATAATATTATAATTCTTAGCCTTTGATTATTTTAACTATCTTCCCTATATCTTTTTCAGCTCTAATTCGGATAAAAGAGTGAAGTTCTGGATCCAGAAGTTTTAGGTCACCTTCTATAGAAACAAATGATAAATTTTCTAGCAAGTTTGGAATATGCTCAAACTTTGATGAACCATTCTTAGAGTACAGAAAATCCTTTAATCTATCTGTTCGATATGCAGCAAGAAAGACATCAAATTGGCCATTACTCCATTTTGGTATTAGGCAGTCAAAATTTTTTACACCATAACCTATGAAAAAGAGTACATTTGGTTTAATTAGAGGCCTATCCCCACTTATAACAAATGTAATTGGCGTGACCACATTTTCTATAGAAGATTTTAGTGCTTCAGCAAAAGTTGACGGTTTTACCATAATAATTCTTGCACCAACAGAATTTGTTCTTTCTATAATTTCTAGAGGGGGCTCTACAGAGGATACAACTAGTATCTTGTCAAAAACAGTCCATATCGAGTCAAGCATATATTCTAGTACAGAAGAATCGACATTTGAAGAGTAGAATCTATCAGGTAAAGGAAAATAGGTGAACTCGTTAGCTAATACAATACATGTGACATCTTGAATATCATGGCTCAACTAATATCTACAATAGTGAACGCCAGTTAACATATTAATCTTTCTATTTAAAAAATCTGATTTTAACAACATCACCCTCTTTTAAAGAAAAATATTCAGAAGCATTACCCTTATTTATTGAAAGCTCAAGCAATCCAAAGCTGTTAAAAAGAGCTAAAGGAGAGCCTTCCCCGACTTCACAATAATATTTTACCATTTTAACCTCATACAACTTTTGGCCAACAAAAATGTATAGATTAGAAGTTTTTGTAAGATTATACTTAAAAAGTAGACTGTAAAATTTTGGCTCTTCCAAATTCGTTACAACATTTCCAAAACTATCAATATACATTACTCTACAAACAAGACAACCGTTCTCGTCAAATGTTGGCTCCTCAAAAACAAGATCTCTAATAGATGAGACTGTTGGACCAAAATTTTTTAGTGGAACTCCCTTAGAGATGTATGCAGCAACAGGAGCAAAAATGTCCCTTCCATGAAAAGTGTAGGACACTTTTTCAAGAAAGTATTTTTTATTTTCTATTAGAACAACAAATTTAATTCCATCAGAAAATGCTGCAGGATAGAGAAGACCATTATCTGGCCCAATAAAATAATAGTTGCTGCTCTTTACAACAATAGGCTTCCTTTCAGAACCAACTTCAGGATCAACTATACATAGAAAGATTGTGTTTTTTGGAAAATATTTGTAAGAATATTTTAAAAGGAAAGCGGCTTGAAAAACATTTTGTGGCCTAATACTGTTTGTAAGCTCTAAAATTTTAGCATTAGGATTAATTTTTAATATCACACCCTTCATTTCACCAACAAATATACTTCCTTCACCAAAATCGGTTAGAAAAACTATGGGTCGACCCATATTAGAAAATTATTTGTTCATAAATTTATTCTTTTAACTTATAATAGATTCTCTTCCTACCTCTACCCTTATTTTCAACCTTTTCAAGCACAATCTCACCAATTTCCCCAGTATTTTTCACATGAGGACCACCATCTGCTTGTACATCAACACCTGGAATTTCGACAATTCTTAAAAACTTCACATTAGGTGGCATTCTTTGAGCAAGCTTAACAATTCCAGGAATATTGAGAGCCTCTTCCCTATCAAGAAAATATATTTTAACGTCCAAACATTTTCTAATAACATTATTTGTTTCATTAACCACTTCTTCAAAGATAGACTTTTCAGAGGATTCTAGGCTAAAGTCATCCTTTGCGTGAAAAACATCAATATGCCCACCGGTAACAAGTGCACCATACCTATTGAACATAATTGATGAAAGTATATGTGAAGCTGTATGCAGTTTCATAAGCTTATATCTCCTCTCCCAATCGATTACACCTTTTACATTTTCACCCACACCAAATTCTGGTTTCACATCGAGAACATGCCAAACATTATCTTCGGACTCAAAATATGCTTGAACAACATTATAATTAGAACCATCATAAATTATCATCCCCTTATCAGAATCAAGCCCACCTGATAGCGGATGAAATGCAGTCCTATCAAGAAGTATACTGTTATCTTTAATTTCTAAAATTTTTGCCTTAAACTCTTTTAGATAACTATCTTTTTGATAAAGTAATTCAGTCAACAGACTTTACCTTTAAAAGCCATAATTTAAGTTTTATTCAAGGAGAGATTTTAGAAACGTATTCATCAGCGGCTATAGCTGCTTTAGCACCATCACCAACACATACAGAAATCTGACCCCAAGCTCTTTCCTTACATTGAACAATACAATCTCCAGCTGCAAAAATTCCAGGTATAGATGTCATCATGCTTCCATCCACAACTATGAAGCCGTCCTCATTCTTTACTCCTCCAAATATTTCTGTAGAAGGTGTAGAACCAATATAAACGAAAACACCGTCAACTGGAAGAGAATATTCTCTATTATCTTTAAGACTTTTTAAGACTATACCTTTAACAAAATTGTCACCATAAATAGATGTTAAGACAGTAGACCACAAGATTTCAATATTTTCAGTTGCAAAGGCCTTTTTCTGAATTTCCTTTTCAGCTCTAAACTTATCCCTTCTATGAATAATGTATACTTTTTTCGCCAAATTTGAAAGATAAACAGCCTCTTTAACTGCAGAATCGCCGCCACCAACAACAGCAACCACCTTATTCCTGAAAAAGTAGCCGTCACAAAGTGCACAATAGGATACACCCTTACCGTAAAATTCCTTTTCACCTGGAACATTTAGCTGCTTTGGCTTGGTTCCAGTAGCTATTATAACAGCCTTACCTACATAATCGCCATTAGATGTACTAACAATCTTCCTTTCACCCTTATCCACGATCTTTAAAACTTCTTCAATCCTTATTTGGACATCATATTCTCTAACCTGCTCTTCAAGCCTTTGCGCGAGCTCAGAACCACTTATCCTCTTAAACCCAGGATAGTTTTCTATAACATCTATAAGTGGAAGCTGGCCTCCCACAGCAAACTTCTCAAAAACAATACACCTTCTTCCACTTCTTCCAGTATACAAGGCTGAAGTCAGGCCAGCAGGACCAGCACCAACAACTATTATATCATATTCATCCTGCAAAAAACTCACCATATCAATACGTACATCAATTTCATTTAATCTTTTCTATAATAAGGTAAACGACTATAGAAAGAATTATGCCGCCCAAGAACCAGGTAGGTTCCGAAGCCAACAAAGCTCTGATGCCTGAAAACAAAAGTATCGAGGAAAATACAATTAATGATATTTTATGCTTATTCCAAAAACTTTCCTTTACATCTTTTCGTACAGTCCCTGTTATGGCTTCAATGTTTGCGTTAATCCATCTTTCTCCAAACTCTGTAAGACTCCAGTAAACAAGCCCATCCTTCTCAAACGATTCAACTAGACCAGCATGCTTTAAATCATTAAATATTCTATAGAGGTTAGATATTGGTGCATCCAGTTTCTGACTCAATTGAGCAGGTCTTAATGGACCATCCTTTAATGCAAGAACAAAATTTGTTCTCAATCTTCCTCCTACAACTTCAAATACTTTTGACAAATCCTTATTCTCCAAACTAATAATTTTTAACATAAAATAGAATTTATATTTTTCTACAACAATCTTTTGAACAATAATATTCCCTAAGGCTATTTAAGATTAGACAATCTTCTTCTGCTATCTTCACTTCATTGGACAAATCTTCATTTGTTAAAGTTATAGGCGCATTCCTTATTAATACAAATGGAATTGATTCAGTTGTTTCACCCATAAGAAGATGAGCCATTGCAGCAAGGTCGTCAACAACATTCATAAAAGTTATCTTAAGAGAATTATCAAAAAGATCCTTTTTACCCCTACAATCTATCACTGGAACAAGACCAGAAAAGCCGATAGCGATTCCCAC
>JAOAKB010000021.1 GCA_026413865.1 Nitrososphaeria archaeon | reverse complement strand
GCTTAGTATACTTGCTATATGAAATACATCAAGCTTATTTTTTAAAAATTAAAAAAATTTGAAAAATTTAAATATTAGTTATTTATAATTACTTTATGTATGAAATTAAAGAAGATTTTTGTCTTCTTTTTCTCTTTAATATTTCTATTTAGTGCTTTTCCTTTAAATGTTCTTTCCTATAATTTTACTATTTCAAATAATTTTGGAGGGTCTTGGAGTGTTTACTATGAGGATGTACATGAATCTAAGTATAGGTTTTATTTTGGAAGAAATGTTTCTGGGGTTGAATTTTCACTTTATGTTTTTTGTTCAGGTAATGATGTTAATGGTGATTATATTAGGTTTACTTTTGTTGGAGAAAATATTGATGGTAGTTTGGAGGCTAAAATTGTTGGTGTTGCACGTGTTGGATATGATAATGATAATAAGGTTAGTGTTGGTAAGGGTAGACATCTTATATACTATGTTTTACCACAAAAAAATTATGTTTCATATGTTAATATAACCTTGCATTCTAGGTCTAGTTATCCTAAACTTGACTTACAACATTCTACTATAAAGGAATGGGACCCGATAGTGCATTATGTTCCAATCATTGTATGGACTCAGGGCTGGGCTGCCCATGATCTTACAAGTGTAGGTAGAGGAAGAATTGCTGTACTCTCTTCTGGTGCTAATTTTCCACCAGGATGTCCCCAAGAGTCTGGCATTGTATATGTTTTCGGTAAGGGGTTTAAGCCTCCTAACATTATTGGTAATCCTGACGTTTATGTTGACTTTAGTTATGTAGGAGGGTTTAATGCTGCTCCTGAAAGTTTTGCTGGAAAAGGAAACTATAGGTGTAAGATTGATGTTGGGGTTGGTGCTGGCTTGACATTAAATGAAGCATGCTATTCTGGACTCAATCAAACGCTTTACCTTAATCAAAAGTATACTACTGGAACAGTTATACCATTGATTGCTCAAGATACTGCAAAGGGTACTATCGATATTTTCTTAGAAGTTGGTAAGAAAGTTCTTGAATCCCCTATAGCGAAAAAAGTTTTAGATGTTTTAGGTTATATCTCATTCGCATACGATATTACACAAATGATTTTAAGTCTAGGTTTCGATGAAATTGCAACTGATGCAAAAATACTTGTTTGGCATAATGTGAACATTGATCCAAACAAAAAATTTTACACATACTTTAACATCATTTGCCAAACGAAATCCGCTGGCTTGACTGGTACCATAGCAAACTTTTATGGAGAATGTCCATGGGGTCGTCCACTGCTTGAAGGCCTTTTTGGTACAAGAATTTTTGAGCTTCCCTCAGGTGGAATGTTTGTCGGTGGAATACTATTGCACTATTACCTTCCAGTGCTTGAAAATATTAGTCCTTTACAGGATAATATGCCAGTTACATCTAAGATTACTTTAAAGTTTACTAAGCCATTAGATAGAGGCTCCATCGTTAAAAATGTTGACTCTATTATTGCAACAGCAAACTCTAAGCCAATAGACTTCTTCGACTTCTTCCATTTCAGAGACTCAGGAAGTGATCAGACTGTTCTTGTAATGAGCCCCAACTATCATTTGGACTATGATACAATTTATGTGATTAACTTTACATCAAAAATTCTTGATATTGAAGGTTTCCAGCTTGAACCTTTCACTTTAACATTTAAGACTGAAGCAGGTCCCCCAAAACCAAAAAATGTCTATTATAATGTTTCTCTAGCCGTATCCCAAGGCTTCTATGAATTTGGTGGAAGGATGAGAGGCGACATATATAAGGCTATTATAACTAAAGACCCTGTAATATTCGATTTCAAGAATGTTGTTGCAGACGCTGTTTTTAGAACAAATGATCCTCTGTTAGACTACTGGAATGAGGGTTCCGGATGGATTTTTAGAGTAGGCGATAAAATCTATCTAAAACTTTCTACAGCAAAGGATGGTGGTATTCCACCAAGAAGTAAAATAATATTTGAGCTTGTTGAAAGGCTTGAGATTAAAACTGGTGTTTGGGCAAAGGCTAAAGTTAAAGAATTTAGGGTAGGTAATCCCACTCTAGCAAATGCAATATCACAGCAAGCTGGAGTAAAGTCTGATGCAATCTTCAATTTGGAACCTATTGTTTTAAAAGAATATTCTGCTATAGGTGAAAGGATTGGTTCTGTAACCTTTTACAATAGTGGAATAAACTTTTTGGATGGGAAAACGTTACAATTATATGCTATTGTCAGAGATAATATTGTGGGAATCATACCCGATAAGCCGGAATCTGCATTTATTGTAAATGTTGGAGCACGTAGGATGCCAATTGACTTTGTAGTATACTATATTGGTTCAGACTTTGTAGGTGCCTGGAGGCTTGTACCAGAATATTTTGGTTTTAAGCAGAATACTTATAATTTTGTTATTAACTTTAAAGGTTCTAGCCTAGAACTTTTTATATTCAGTAATTCAACTGTATCTGATTTCTTTTATAATGGAACAAAGCAGACTCTATCATTCAAGGTAAGTGGTAGGGATGGCACTTATGGCTACGTAAATCTTATGCTTCCAAAGGATCTTGGTAATATTAAACCTAAAATATTTTTTGATGGAAAGGAAATAAAGGACTTTATAATGGAGAAAACTGATACTGGCTATAGAATATATTTCACATACATACATTCTACGCATGAGATTATAATACACATTTTTGGTCAAGAAGAAGTAGAGTCTCAAAAAGATATGATAAAATATTTACCTACTATCACATTGTCTATAATTATTATAATTTTCGCTATCCTCTTATACCATTATTTTTTAAGAGAAAAAGATAATCTTTCAAGTAAAAAAACTTTTATACTATTTGTTTTCAAATAATTTTGTATGAAGCAGTGTCATGGATTGAAGTTTTTTTCGATAACTGTTGTCTGTGTACTTATTATAATATCGTTGATTCCCTTTTGTATGTCGATGTCAAATAAAATATTTTATGTTCCAGACAATTTTAAAACAATACAAGAAGCAATAGATAAGGCTCCCTCAGGCTCTACAATAGTTGTTAGAGATGGTTTCTACAGGGAAAATATAGTTATAGATATTGATAAGAATGATTTGACTATTAAGTCAGAGCATGGTCCAAAAAATACTATAATATGTAATGCTGCAAATGAGTCTGAAGCCTATATTGTAGAAATAATGGGTGACAGGATTGTTTTTGAAGGTTTCACGATTATAAACGATAAAGAATTTGCAGTATATGGGATAAAAATAGCCTCACTATCAAGTATAATCAGGTCTAATATTATAAAAGGCCTTTATATCAATACAGCTTTAATTCTTGATTCATGCAGGAATTTGATAATAGAAAATAATACTTTGAGAGAAACATATAATGGTATAAGCGTGGACAGGTCATCATACTGTAGAATAGCAAACAATCTTATTATTGGCATGCAAGGGTACGGTATACGCTTTAGACATAATAATGACAACATTGTGGTCGAAGGAAACGATATCTCGACCTGTTTAGGGGATGGCATAAATATAGGTTCACTAGCTAATGGTAAAATTGTGGGTAATGTCATAACAGGCTGTGTTACTGGAATTAGGGTAGAATCGCCAGGTAACGCCATTTACTTGAACAATTTTGTTGCAAACAACCAACATGTTGTAATCCAGTTAGCAAATACAACATGGAATTCTGAACCACTAGACTATATCTATGACCTAAAAAAGTATCATGGACGTTTGGGTAACTTTTGGGACAACTATAAGGGTGTTGACAATAACCATGATGGTGTAGGAGATACACCTTACAAGATTTCTGAGGCACAATATGATCGATATCCTTTAATGCAACTAATTAAAGACTATCAAATTATAACCTTAACAACTACACCGTCTCCTACACCCACAACAACACCATCAACAACTACAACAACCTATACCACCCCATACACAACTTCCACTACACCTAAAACATCTCCTTCTACGACATACTCGCAAACAATAACCTCTCCGTCCCAGCCTTCATTTGAAGGTTTAGAAATCACCATTATAGTAGTTATAATAATCATGATCATAATTTCCTTAATAGTTTTTTCAAAAGTTAGAAGAAAAAGATAATGTACACAGACAACACAAATAATTTTTTTACATACCAATTAAAAAGGTTTTTTAGTAGCATACATCAGCAATTAAATCTGATGTCCATAAACAATTTGAAGCCTCTTGCATCTTTTATAATTTTAGCATATATTGTGATTAGAATAGTTTGGGAAGTCGGTACATTCGACATTACCATGTCACCCAACTACTGTCTCCTTAACTTATTAGTCCTTATGCCATTATTGCTTCTCCTACTTTATTCTATAGTAAGTGGGAGATTTGGAAAATATGTTTTGAGAACTCTTTCTATTCTTTCGATAGTTTATGTTGGAGGATATTTCTTTTTAGGGTTCACACTCTATCCTCTTCTATTGATTCCTAGACTTCAGCCTAAATCCCTTTTTATAGACATGTTTACAATTTCCATTATCACTTTTACACTAATTTACACAATTTGGTTACAACTAAAAGAGTTAAATAGATGAAATTCTGTTCATATAATGTAAAACTTGTTATAGATAAATTTAGCCTATGAATGGCATGCTTTCTCTGTCAAAATCTTTTATGATTGTAGGCGGTTCAATCGAATTCAAGCCTTCTAATACTATGTTCTTTTTTCCTATAATGCTTAATGGGTTTACTGCAGCCCTATATGCTGGATGCTCTTTACCGAAAGCAAATTCAACAATATCTAATACCATTTCTCTAACCCTTCTTTCATCATAGAATCCAAAACTGTGTAAATATTCATGTAATAGGACAACAAATATGTAAGCATTTTTATCAATATTGTTGCTTGCCTCTAACGCTATCGCCTCCAACATTTTTCTGTTCATAACAATTGAATTTGAACCCATTTCATGTAATCCTAGAACTGATGGAGGTAGGTCAGCTAATACTAAACCTAATCCAGCTCTATGAAGGCCATATCTTTTTGCAACAATGCTTTTAATTAGAGCGAAAATTTCATCGAATCCTTTTGCATTCTCAAGTTTTTCTGCATACATAAAAATGGAAGAAGGTCAAGTTCTTAATAAATGTGTCTATTTTTGATATGATTTTTAGTGGAGTCTTATACAATAGAATTAGTAAAGTAAACTGAATTCCCTACTCATTCTTGTTTGATACTTTATTTTTAATGTAAACTTATATTCTACCTAATATATAATATCATAGACAACTATAATTGTTCTATTTGGTAAAAAGGACATTTTTCATAGCAAAATAAGTAGGTGTTATATAAAAAAGTGTGGTATATATGCAACTTTTGTGCTGCCTAGTTCTTTTATTGTAAAATCTTTATCAGTTAGAACGAGAGCATTTTTTGGCTTGTATGTGTTAATGAAGTTTACGAACCCTCTTTTTATTTTACCTAAACTTTTTACTTCAACCGGTACCACTTGACCTTCTCTTTCCACTATAAAGTCCACTTCAGCCTTTCCTGTTGTTCGCCAATACTTGGTAATGTATCCTAAGCTTTTTAGCTCATTGTATACAAAATTTTCTAGTAATGCTCCTTTATCAACCCTATTTTCTAATGGAAGGAAGTTGTTAATTATAGAATTTCTTAATCCAGTGTCATTAAAGTAAACCTTCTTAGCCTTCTTCAACTCTGTTACAAGATTTTTATAGTATGGTGGCACCAAAGATATAATATACGTGTTAAGTAATATTGAAATATAGTTGTCTAATGTCCTATAATCCATACCTATTTCTCTCATTAATGATGATAGCTCAATTATTGAACCTATAGTTAAGCTGAGATAATTAGCAAGTTTTCTAAATTTTTCTATTTCTCTAACATTTAAGAAAAAGAATACATCCTTTTCTATATATGTTCTTATAAGATTTTTTAAGAGTTCAACCTTAAAATGCACATCCTTTTCCTTAACAATTGCTGGAAACCCTCCAAAAAGAAGATATTCTTCAAGTAGAGAACTAAATTCTTTCTGAAACACTGGTTGACAATCTATAGCCTTTCCATTTAAAATAAACTCCTCCACTCGACTTCTATATTCGACAAAAATTTTATACAAATCCTTTGCTTTCCATAAAAGAAATTCTTCAAATGTTAATGGAAAAAGTTCAAAATATATCGCTCTACCAACCAAATATTTACCTACCTCAACCTTAATGTCAAAGGAACCTGAACCTGTAACTATAAATTTCACTTTATCCGAAAACAGGTCAAATAACAATTTTATGTTTTTCCCAAATTTTTCACAATACTGTGCCTCATCTAAAAAAAGAATTGTCCTATCATTCTTTAAAAATCTTCCAATAAACTCTTTTGGAGCTTCTTCAAAAGAGTTTAACATATCCTCGTCTTCTAAAGTAACATATGTGCCGCCATATTTTTCTCTTAAATGCAAAAGTAATGTTGTTTTACCGCTCTGTCTTGGACCCTTGATTATTAGAACTTCGTGTCTACCCATCCAAGAATCCAATTTTTCTTCTATTTTTCTTGGATAATACTCCATAAATAATTCTAGAAAAATTGTGGTTAATAAATTTTAATTTAAATTTAGTATATTTATTCAGTCCCGGATAGTTTCATCATATCTTGTTCAGATATAATAGTTTTTCATCACCAAAAAATAAGTTGTTTACACTACTATTAAAGTGTTATGTTTTAAAGCTTATTAATAAACGAAATATAATATTGTTTCTATGGATGGATGGCAGGCTGTTATAAAAATATTAAAGGAAGAAAATGTGGACATTGTTTTTGGTTTACCTACAACACATTTAATGACACCAGATCTTGAGAACGCAAATATCAAACCTATTCAAGTAAGGCATGAGGCATCAGCTGTTTTTATGGCAATGGCATATTCCAGACTTAAGGGTTCACCAAGCATAGTATATGCTTCTCCTGGACCTGGTGTCGCGAATATGGTTCCAGCAATGCTTGAAGCATACTCTTCATGTCTTCCAATTATAGCAACATGTCCAAGTACAAGCACGAAAACTGAAGGTATGGGTGCCTTTCAGGAACTTGATCAAGTCGCATTATTTGAACCTGTAACCAAATGGAGTGCTCGCGTGCTTCGTCCAGAAAGGATTCCATGGTTTATGCATCGTGCATTCACACTTGCAGTAAATGGTAAACCTGGCCCAGTTTTCCTAGACTTTCCATCAGATGTAGTAAGGTCTGAAGTTAATGATTTTTCTTATAAAAAATCTAGTAAGGTTTTGGTTAGGCCAGATATAGAACTTGTGAAAAAGGCTGTTGATCTTATACTTTCTTCAGAAAGGCCTATACTTGTTGCTGGCGGAGGCGCTATTCTTTCTAGAGCGTTTGAAGAATTTAAACAATTTGTAGAATTTTTTGGAATACCATTTCTAACAACACCAGCTGGTAGAGGCATATTATCGGAAGCTCATCCCCTTGCACTCGGGCTTGTCGGCTTATATCGTACTGATATAGGAAAAAAGTTTTTTGAGGAAGCAGACCTTCTGATTAATGTTGGTTCAAGGTTTGAAGAATTTCAGTCTGGTGCATGGAAATATTTTCCAAAGAATGCAAAATATATTCAAATTGATATAGACTATTATGAAATGGACAGAAATTGGGTGCCTGACGTATTTGTTTTAGGCGATGCAAAGCTGACTTTAAGAGAGTTTATTGAATATGCTAAAATTAAACTTGCCTTTTCTTCGCCAAAATCTTCTAAAGTTGCTGAGGTTGAAAAGGCTAAAAGGGAGTTTGAAGAAATTGTTGAAGCAGAATGCATGGATAACTCTATCCCTCTTAAAACTAAAAGGGTTGTAAAAGAGGCTAACAGAGTTTTTGGTGAGAAAACAATACTTGTGAACGAGAATGGAATGCAAGACCTTTGGTCATACTATTTCCCCTACTATAAGGTTCTTGATGTACTTGGATGTGTTCCGCCAGCCGAACAGACTTGTATGGGTTTTGGTGTTGTAGGCGCTATTGGCGCAAAAATTGCTATGCCCCATATGAAGGTTATATGTACTACAGGTGATGGTGCTTTTCAAATGTATAGCCAAGATGTCCCGACAGCTGTACAATATAATGCTCCAGTTACATGGATTATATTAGATAATTTTAGTTATGGTTGGCCTAAATGGATTCAGAAAAAGATTTTTGGAAAATCGACGGCAACTGACTTTATTGTGCAGCCTGATTTTGTCAAATTCGCTGAGGCAAACAAATGTTATGGTGAAAAGATAGATAGGCCTGATGATGTTAGAGGTGCACTTGAGAAGGCTTTGAAAGCAAACCTTGATGGTGTACCGGCAATACTGGACTTTATAATTGACCCTGAAGACTGTCCAAAAGGGTTTAAAGAATTCTATAAAGATGTTCACGGAATAGGTTAGCTATAAAATTCTGAAAACGCTTATTATATCCTATTTTTCTAGGATGAAATATGATTGAAGATTGTACCATAAATATAAGGCTGGATGCATCTGTTGGTGAAATCAGCCCAAATATCTTCGGCCATTTTATCGAACATCTTGGTAGATGTATATACCCAGGAATTTGGGTGGGGCCCAACTCCAAAGTTTCTGACGAATACGGTTTTAGAAGAGATACAGTTTCTGCTTTAAAATCTATTTCTGCACCTGTTATTAGGTGGCCTGGAGGTTGCTTTGCCGACTACTATCACTGGGAAGATGGTGTAGGTCCCAGGGAAAGTAGGCCTCGACGTATAAATGTTTGGTGGAAAGGTGAAGAATCTAATGAGTTTGGAACTGATGAGTTTATACAGTTATGTAAAATTGTTGGCTCTGAACCATACATATGTGTTAATGTTGGTTCTGGTTCTCCTGAAGAGGCTTTAGCTTGGCTTGAATACTGTAACCTTTCAGGTAACACAAAATATGCAAATATGAGAATTAATAATGGGCATCTTGAACCTTATAATATAAAATTTTGGGGTGTAGGTAATGAAAGTTGGGGTTGTGGTGGCAATTTTGACCCCGTCTATTATGCTTGGGAATATCGTAGGTTCGCGACTTTTATGAAAAGAGTTGATCCAACCATCAAGTTGATTGCATGCGGCCATATAACTAGGGACTGGAATTACAGATTCTTGGAGAATTTAAGGGATTATATTCATTTGATAGATTATCTGTCAATACACTATTATTTTCGAAATGGTCAACGCTATGGTGGGGATATAAACTTTACAGATGATCAATATTATAATCTACTTTATGACATACAACATTTAGAGTACCAAATTCAGCAGGCAATACATGTTATAGACTTTTTCTCTGAAGGCAGAAAAGATATTGGTCTTATTGTTGATGAATGGGGTGTCTGGCATCCTCAGGCTACAGTGGACACAGGACTATATCAGCAGAACACTTTAAGGGACGCATTATTGGCAGCATCCATTTTAAACTTGTTCATTAAATACTGTAGTAAGGTTAAAATGGCTAACATTGCTCAGGCTGTAAACGTTTTACAAGGCGTTTGTTTAACTGAAGGTGATAAAACGGTATTAACACCAACATATTATGTTTTCAGGATGTACAAGTCGCATATGAACAATTATGCTTTATGTGTAGAATCTGATTCTCCAATAATATGGTCAGAAGAAAAGGAATTAGCACAATCTAAGATAAAATTGAAGCCGCTAAAAGCATTAGATGTCTCAGCATCTTTAAGCAGTGACAAAAAATGTCTTATAGTAACCGTTGTTAACCAAAGTCTAGACAAAGACTATAGTGCAAAAATATGTACAAATGTAAATGCAAAATTTTTGGAATGCACTTTTGAGTCTTTGAATGCAAACGATGTTAGAGCCTATAATGATTTTGTTTCAAAAGAAACAGTTAAGACTAAAGAAGAAAAATTCTCAGTAAACAGGTCTTCTTTTGAATTTACTTTCGAAAAGCATTCTGTAAACAAGCTAATCTTTAAGCTAGATTAAACTCTATTTTATTTTCTATTTCTTTACAAACTTATATTTTACCATATATTAGATAATGAATATGATAAGAATTTGTTTAGCCTTTATAAGTAAACCAAAGTTTGAGGCAGGCCACCCTTATGTTGGATTCGATAATGAAGAATACAAGAAATTTGTATTGGATACGCTTAAAACAAGATTTGATGACATCACATTTATTGAACATGATGTTATAACCTTTTATAACAAAGATTTAGTCGAAAAAATCAAGTCTGATGCAAAAACATGTGATGGGCTAATAGTATATACTATTGGTCAATATGGTGATCCAGGAATTGTTGACGCTGGTGTTGAATTAATTGAACTTAATCTTCCAACAATCTTAGCAAATTATCCATATGGTGGAGATCCAACTTTTTTGAAAATTTATGATAGAGTAAAGGGAAGAGGTTTCAGACTCCTTCCAATATCTTCACTAAATTTTGAGGACATAGTGAAAGCAATAGAAATTTTAAGAAGAATATTGCTTATTAGAGGTAAGAAGATCCTACTATATACTTTAGATGAAGTGGTTGAATTTGATTTAAAAGGGTTTATGGAATTAATTGGTCCTGACCTAGAAAAGGATTATGTTAGAAAGATGGTTGAAGAGATAATGGGCCAAGCTGGTGGATGGTCTATAAAAAAATCTTATATAGACTTGAGTGGAGTTGATCAAGCTCATTCTTGGAGAAGAAATGAGCCCCTTTACATGAAAAATTTGAGAGAAATTTTTCATGTTACAGTAATAAGACGTCATCCAGATGAAATATTAGATGAGTATTTTAAGATAAGTGAAGATGAAGTTAAAAAGTTGGTTAAGGACTGGAAGTCTCGTGCAAAAAGAATACATCCTGCAACAAGTGAAAAGGCTATTGAAAGTGCAATAAAACTTTATCTTGTATCAAAAAATTTGATAAAAAAATATAATGTTGATGCAATCGCTTATGATTGTGGAACACTCTTTCTAACAGGAAAAATACCCTCATTTCCGTGCTTCACCTTCTCTAAGCTTATGGATGAAGGCATAGTAGGAATATGCGAATCCGACCTAGATTCTGGAATAAGTGCACTTCTAGTAAGATACCTTTTTGATAAGCCAAGTATTATGACAAATCAATCACTGGATACAGTCAACAATCTAGTAACATACATGCATTGCTGGGCTCCAACAAGATTATATGGTATAGAAAAAGAACCACTACCATATACAATAGATAGGCATGGTGAATCTTATGGTATGGGTGCCGTACCATTTGTAGAATTTCCAAAGGGAGAAATATTGACT
Source organism: Nitrososphaeria archaeon (assembly GCA_026413865.1). Taxonomy (GTDB): domain Archaea; phylum Thermoproteota; class Nitrososphaeria; order JACIWG01; family JACIWG01; genus JACIWG01. The sequence goes on along the minus strand of JAOAKB010000021.1, from coordinate 15,663 downwards.
ACAATTAAAGTAAGCATTTTAAGGAAAAAGATTGCTTTAAGAACTGGAAAAATAGTGAATACTGTTTCTGAAGATGATAGAGCATGTAGAGTAAAGGTCATTGTAGAAGATGATGTTGGAAAGATTCTTGAAAAATATGATTGGGATACATTTGGATTACATAGAGTAAGTTTTCTCGGAGATTATAGGCGGGAGATAGGCTATGCTGCTAAACTTTTAGGTCTAGAAATAGTGGAAGAGGATAGATGACTATTGTTTATAGAGCATATATTACTATTTTTTTAGTAAATACAAAATTTTTTTATACACTGCTTTTTTAGCCCAATTTAATGAAAACCTACTATATTAGTGCTGGTGCAATATTTGGCACCTTAGCTGTTGTGATAAGAATTATGGGAATAAAGTTTCCTTTTCCCCCAATCCCATATTTAACCTTCGAATTCGCTGAAATCCCAATTATTTTAGGCTTCTTATTTTATGGTCCTATAGTAGGTCTTATCAGCATATTTTCCTATTGGCTAATATTGAATGTTGTAGGCTCATTTGTTCCTATTGGGCCTGCAATGGCTTTTGCTGCATCACTTTCAACAGTGTGCGGCATATGGTTAGGTATAAGGACTGCTAGAAAATTCACTAATTCTAAAGACTTGATTATATTCTCTGGTTTTGTAGTTGGAGCAATTTTAAGGGTTGCTGTAATGAGCTTATTTAATTACATAATTTTATGTATTTTAATACCCGCGTTCTTTGACATGGCAAGTAAAAGTTTATCACTTTTTTTAGGAGTAAGCTTTTCTAGCCAAGTTGATGCACTAATACTTATCTTTTTATTTACTGCAATATTTAATGTCTTTCAGACAGCTATAATATTTGTCCCTTCAATACCTATTGTTAAAATTGTAGAGGCTAGAATTGGCTTGTCCTTAAAAGCTGGAAGTTGGCTAACAAATTCTATAGAAAAGCATCAAAGGCCTTAGTGATGGTTTAAATATAATTTTGTATAAGATTTGATTCATCTAATAAAATTTTAAAATTTAAATTCTTTTGCTAAGAACATTTTTTGGCAATGAAGAGAAGAGGGTCGGGGAATTTTAGATATGACCTTGACTTACCTGTCTGAGCCACTTTAAGACAATTTTTTTAGACAAATTGATGTGCCATCACATGATACTTCCTTATCATTTAAGTAAGACAAGTTTTCTCTGCATGTGCTGAAGGTTAAGCCTTTAATTTTGACTTTCTCTCTAACCTTTGAAAGGATTTTTTCTCTATAGCCTTTAGGTGCATAAAGGGCACCATGGATCTTCTCTCCTTGTACAAAATATAATTCTTTAAAGTTTTTTGATAGACTTGGGAACCTGGAAACTATTCTTTCTAGGTTATCCCATTTAACTTTATATGTTGATGAAACAACATGCCTTGCACCTGCGTCTACAGCTTCCTCTATAACATTTTCTATGTTTTCTTCACTATCTGTTATAAAAGGCATTATTGGATCGAATCTTAAGACAACAGGTAAACTATTTTCTGAAAGTTTTTTTATTGCATCAATTCTCTTAAGGGGCGAAGGTGCTCCTGGTTCCAAAATTTTTGCTAATTCCTCATTCAAAGTTGTTATTGTAATCGAAATAATACTTCTTCCCCTACATAGTAGGTCTATGTCTCTAATAACAAGGTCTGATTTGGTGACAATTTCAATAATATAGTTTCTGTCAACAAATTTTTCAAGGATATTTCTTGTAATATTTATTTCTTTCTCTAAAGGAATATAGGGGTCGCTACTGCTTGAAATATTTATTATACTTCCTTCTGGTATATATTTAATATCCTTTGAAATATATTCTAAAAGCCTATCCTTTTTTCTAGGATTAAAAAAATCTTTGATATAAGCTGACGCATAACAGTATAAGCATGAATGTGAGCATCCAGTATAAGGATTAATTGTGTACTTAAATGGGCAAGTACATAGACTTCCCTTTTTCCAAGGGTCGAATGGTTTTACCACCCTATAATGCATTTTCTTATCTTAAATTTATAAAAACAAACATATCTATTTAAGTGTCTTTATCTATAATTTGAGAAGTGGTTTAGAAAAATATTAAAAAGCACTTTAATATAATACTATTATAAATGGTCAGTGTATTAGTTGTTTATGAAGGAGAAAGTACAAGAAAAGGAGTTTACGAGCTTAGTGAGTTAGGAATATTTGAGGAGACAGGTTTCAGGGGAATAATTAAAGGAGAAGTTGAAAGTTTAGAACATTTTCTTAAGTGTCTTGAAGAAAAAATTAAAACATCTTTTTTACCTGTAAGTAGGGTTGTTCCAATTGAAGAATGGTTCTATTTTTCTCCAGAAAATTTTCTAGATATTGTAAAGAAAAGGATAAAAAAATATTTAGAACAAATAGGCTCTAATGAAACCTTCTGTATTAGGGTAGAGAGAAGAGGTATGAAAGGAATTTTTTCCAGCAAGGATTTGGAAAGAGAAATAGGCTCATACGTTTACAGTCTATTGAAAGAGAGAGATGGTGTAGAACATAAGGTTGACCTCAAAGACCCGGATAAAATGATAATAGTAGAAACTATAGGCAACTTAGCTGGTATGGCAGTTATATCTAAAGAAAATAGGAAACTGTTTCCATTGATTAGAGTTAAATAAGCCTAATGCTTTTCTTCTACTTCCCTTTTTCCCTTTTCGAGCTCCTCAACTTGCTCCATGTCCTTGCTTAAGAGTAGTGTCTGAAATTCTCCAAAATGCGTCTTCTCTTCTCTAGCAATATCTAGTAAGATGCTTTTAATTTTCTGGTCTTCAGCTAAGGCTGCAAGCTGCTCATACAAATTTACTGCATCCAGTTCAGCTATCATGCCTACTCTAAGAATTTCCTTGTCCAAATCATCCTTTTTCAATTTATCGATTTCAATAGGCACCTTAGATAACATAATATACTCGCCAATCAAATATAAAATTAAAAAGTAATTAAATGTTTAAAGTAAGAAATTTAGACAGCTTTCTTAATTTCTTCCTTTAACTGCTCATCAGTCTTGCCTGTAGGGTCGATTCCTAATGATTTTGCAGCCTCTTCAAGCTTTAGTCTTTCAGGTGTTTTGTTCATTTCTTTCGCAGCTTTCTCTATCTCCTTCTCTATCTCCATTTTACCCTTCTGAAATTCTCCTGTAGCACGCCCGATAGCCCTAGCAATTTCAGGAATCTTGTTAGCTCCAAAAAGTAATACAACAACTACAATAAGAACCCAGAACCATTCCATACCAGCAATATTGAATAGTATGTGATTTTCTAGCATTAAATCACCAGCTATATCTACTTTATGTGGGATATTTAAATTTTGATAAACTAAAGGTAAAATATATTATATACCAAGCCATATTATTTATAGGTGAGTATTTTGGGAAAGGTTTACAAGCTAGATGATGTGCCTTTTATAGAACTTGTTAAAGGTGCTAAAAGTCGCCTTATAGTTGGTCAAAAGGTTATGGTAAGTTTTATTGAATTGGAGCCAAACATGTTTTTTCCCCTCCACAGGCATGATAATGAACAGATTATGATCGTTATAGAAGGAAGTATGGTGCATACATTAGGTGATAAAAAGATTAAGGTCAGTAAAGGTGATGTGCTTGTTATAGAAAGCAACGAATTGCATGGTGGTCAAGTGTCTGAAGAAGGTTGTAAAGCTATAGACATTTTTGTACCACCACGAGAAGATTATCTGAAGCTGATGAAAGGTTAGAAATGGTTCTGCTGATATAGCTTAAATAGTAGATTAAAGCAGATACGCTTGCATGTCACATGCTAATGAAGTTAAAATATTGAGGAGAAGAGCTGAAGCTTTCTATAAGAGAGCTTTAGATAGTTTAAATGATGGTGATTATGACCTCACATCTTTTTTGTCCGAACAAGCGGTTCAACTTTTCCTTAAATCTATTTTATTAGAAGAATTAGGGGATTATCCGAAAATCCATTTAATATCAAATCTAATTTCTATACTCAGAAAAGTACAAAAATATGAATCGTTAGTAAAATTTTTTGATGAAAATAAACTAAAAATTCGTTTAATGGAGGATGCCTATATTTTGTCAAGATATACTATAAGAGAATATACGAAAGAAGAGGCGGAAATATTGCTTGAAGTTGCCAAAGAGGTGCTAAAATATGGAAAAGTATATTGATATTTTATTAGAGAGGGCAAAAATGGTTAGAGAATGGAAAACATATATGAATGATATAGTTAAGGCTGTGAAATCAATTCTGCCAGACTCCAAAATCTACGTGTTTGGAAGTGTCGTTAAAGGTGAGGCTGTTGCTGGAAGCGATATTGACATATTAATATTTTCTAAAAATGTTCCAAAAACAAACATTGATAGGGCAAAAATAAAGCTAGAGATAGAAAAACTTTCTAAATTACCACAGTATCATCCTTTTGAATTACATCTTGCAAATGAAGAAGATATGAAATGGTATACAAGTAGGGTAAAGGAAATTATAGAATGGAATTTTTCATGAATCTAGTCAAATAATTTTTTTAAAAATTGAAATATGATCAAAAATAAATTAAATGGTGTGTATGAAAATTCTCGTTTGCGGCCCTATAGCATATGGTGGAATTGAAAGGATTAGATGGCTACAGAAAATTTTGGCACAGGAGCTGTTTGAAGTTATTGACCAGTTTCAATCAAAGGAAATGGACTATAGTAATGTAAAAGATTTTAGAGACAACAAGAAACTGGCTAAAACGATCGTTTCAAATGACTTTTCTTTTATCGAAAAAAGTGACTTAATTGTAGCAATATGTGATCAACCAAGCTTTGGAACAGCAATAGAAATATATTATGCTAAAATGTTAGGTAAAAGTGTAATAGTATTGAACGAGGCAGAACAGCCTTCACCTTGGCCTATAGCGTTCGCAGACATTATAGTTAAGGATGTGAATTCTTTACTAAAGGTTTTGAAAAAATTAGCGTTTAAAATGAACCAAGTCTAAATAGGTAGTGATAATTTACCTCTAGTTTAAATCTTATAAACTTTGAAAATATACTTTAATAGATGAGGGCCATGTCTAAAGATGAATTATTAGATAAAGTATATGATTTGGCTTTCAAATATGAAGCAAAATATGGTAGTTGTCCACAATGTGTTTTAAGGGCTATTCAAGAAGTACTTGACCTCAAAATGGATGATGTTATAAAAGCCTCTCATGGTCTTGCAGGAGGAACAGGCCTTTCCGGACAAGGAACATGCGGTGCTCTTGTTGGAGGTATTATGGCAATATGTTTTGTACATGGTCGAGGACTAAAGGATATGGATAAAGGACGTTTCCTAAAATCTTATACTCTAGCTAAGCAGTTATATGATAAATTTGTTGAAGAATATGGTAGCTGTAATTGCAAGGATGTTCAAAGCAAAATTTTTGGACGATCATTTAACCTCTGGGACCCAGAAGATTTTAAGAAGTTTGAGGAAATGGGTGGCCATAGAGATAAATGCCCTTCTGTTACAGGTAATGTTGCACGTTGGGCTACCGAGATACTTTTAAAGGAATCAAAAGTCTAAAATATACTAACAATTTTTGTTGAGAGGTTATATTATGTTTATAAAGATTGCTGCTAAACTATTGAAATATTCTGGACTCCTTGCAATAGTTATATTCGTTTCCTCTGTTATTATTTCAGCATATTTTAACTCTTGGTTTTCCATTTTCGACAATGCGTTCAGTGAATTGGGTGGTTCTAAGGCTAATATGCCATACATTTTTAATTATGGCCTCATATTTTTTGGATTTTTTATGCTACTATTTTCTGTTTTTGCTATTATAATTTCAAATAATAAAGTTGAAACCATTTCCGGAAGTTTTATGATTATTGCATCATTTTATTTTATGTTGATAGGCGTTTTTCCATACGATTTTAATCCTATTTGGGCTCATGTTTTTTCAGCTTTTTCATCATTTTTGATAGCATACTTATCTGTCATAATTTGGGGAATAGGCTCAATTATTGGTGGTGCAAAAAAAGTTGGATTAATTCTTGTAATTATTTCAATATTATCTCCTTTCGCAGTAGCCTTTTTTAGTTTCTATTCTGCTGCAATTGTCGAATCCTATGGAATATTTGTTTTGACTGTTTGGATTATCTTTATAACATTCTATCAATCTAGATAATAATTTTTTTAAATTAGCTTTATCAAAACATTAATTGATTGGTATATTTTAAATTATCAGGAACAATCAAATCTTCAATAAAAATCACTTTTCTGCTTTCTCTTTTAACTTTCTTAATATGTCTGGCCTTCCTGCAGGATAGGATTCAAGCGCATACCTAGAACTTTTTATAGCCTCCTTTGTAATATTCTCTTTCTCCAAAGTTTCTAAAGCATATTCTAAAACTTTTGCTGCATATTCTTTAGGCACAGAAACTACACCATCTTCATCTCCTATTATTATATCTCCTGGCCTAACTTGTACACCTCCACAAGTTACTGGAACATTAAAACCTATCGATTCTAGGTAATAGAGTGAACCTCTAGGACTAACACCTTTTGCGAAAACAGGAAATTCGAGCATCCTTATCCTTGGCACATCTCTAACTGCACCATAAAGTACTACAGCACATACACCGTTTCTTTTTGCAAGCATCGCCATATTATCACCCCATATAGCAACATCATCACGGCCTTCCCCATCAATAACAATAATGTCTCCAGGTTCTGCAAAATCTATTGCTGCAAGAGCATGGTCTATTCTTGATCTTCCAGTTTCTTGAAATCTTTTCTGAACAACAGTGATTGGCTCATGTGTTGTAGAAACCTCTTTAACAGTAATAGCTGTCCCAATATAGACTTTATCCTTCATAAACTCGAACATTGGCCTTATTCCTACAAGATATGTATCAATTCCAAATCTGTTCCATAATGTATCATAAACTAGGGACACATCAAGTTTTTTAAAGCCATCGAGAACCTCTCTTGAAGGCCTTTCAATTTTTGCGTATTTTCTAAATTCTTCAATTAACTCGTCAACCAAGGAAATATCACCATACAAAGTTGTCATCCTATACACCACTATTAATCCTTTTTAAAGACATTAGATAGTTCTTATAGCTTGAAAGCACTAAACCCCATGGAATTGATAAGTTTCATAAAGTCATTAAACTCATGTTCTTTTTTAAAATACAATAGATGCGAGACATCACTTTTCTTGTCACTACATCCAAACCTCTTTATGAAGTTAAAATTTTTGACTGCAGCATTTGCTAAAAAGCTTTCAAAATTTTTTTCAGGTAAAACATAAACTCCAATTATCCTCATATGGTCGAGTACATAATCTATGTGCCAATGTCTTTTTCCTCTAGTAAAATATCTTCTTATACGAGCCTCTAGCCCTCCAGGTCCAAACATTGAACCTATGTAAGCATAAAAGCCTTCACTGAACATTATTTTGCCCAATGAACCAACTTCAATATTACATGCTTTCTTATTTTCTAATACTAGCACGTAAGAGCCTTTCAACAAACCCTTCTTCTATTTTTATAGAAATAAATTTTTATCCAAATGTTTTTAACTTTGAATGAAATATGATAATGATTGGATTAGATGATTAAGGAAGTGGATGGTGTCGAAATAGTAAGTTTAGTCGACAATTCTATCGACTTTTTATCTACTATAAGAAGAAATGATGTTGAAAATGCTGTTACTTGGGTTAAAAGATGTATGGGTAAAGATTGGTTTGAAAAAAATTTTGAATATCCAATTGCAGAACATGGTTTCTCAGTAATCATAAAAATATTATGTGATAATTTAGAACATAATATTTTGTTTGATACAGGAATTAGCTCCCATGGTGTTATATATAATGCTAAGAGAATGGGTATAGACATAACAAGAATAGATGCAATAATTTTATCGCATGGACACTATGACCATTTTGGCGGCTTATTGAATACAGTTAAAGCAGTAGGTAAAAAGGACTTGCCAGTAATAGTTCACGATGATATGTTTAAAAAGAGGGGTACTCTAGAAGAAGATAATACCATAAGAGTATATCCTGATTTTCCAAAGGAAGAAGATATTAGGCCTGCAAAATTTGTAAGTACAATAAAACCCTTTTCTATGTTTAATCAAACAATTTTGGTTACTGGAGAAATACCAAGAAAGACTAAATTCGAAAAAGGTGTTATTAGGCAATATTTCTTTGAAGACAGCAAATGGAAACCTGATCCATGGATTTGGGATGATAGAGCTGTGGTTATTAATGTAAAAAATAAGGGTCTAGTCATAGTTTCAGGCTGCGCTCATTCAGGAATCATTAACACAATCTATTATGCTCAACAGCTTACTGGAATAGAAGAAGTTTTTGCAATAATAGGTGGATTTCATCTTTCTGGAAAGGAATATGAAGAAATGATAGACCATGTTATACCAGAAATTAGGAGGCTTAAACCAAAGCTCCTAGTACCGTCACATTGTACTGGGTGGAGAGCTGCACTTAAATTTGCTTATGAATTGCCAAAAGTATTTGTATGGAATAGTGTTGGAAATATGTATAAAATTTGAGCAAAAACTTTAAAAAAATTAAAATATCCTTTCTCATGCTACAAGTGGAAGCATGATCGAGGCAGTAATAATGCTTTTTATTGGAATATGTATTGGTCTCATACTTAAAAAACTTGAATTAAAAGATTTTAGGCAGAAGTTAGATAAGTTGCTCACAATTATAGTGATAATCCTCCTTTTTGTGATGGGTATAACATTGGGGTCTGATAATAATATAATATATAATTTAATGGCTCTTGGATATAATTCAATAATTTTAGCATCCCTAATTTTTTTAGGCAGCATAATATTCGCATACATTTTTAGAAGAGTGGTGTCTTAATGTTAAAATTTTTTCTTGCGCTAGTAGTGGGTCTTGTTATTGGAAGATTAGGCCAAAATCTCTTATACAGTGTTGATGTTTTAGAAAGCATATTAGTTGACATCCTTCTTGTAATAGTAGGTTGTATTATTGTTTTAAACGAGTATATTTTAAACTTTAAAAATCATAGCAAAATAGCATTAAAATCAATATTTTCAGCCATAGTTGGAAGCCTTATTGTAGCATATCCCTCAAGTATTATATTAAATATTCCATTAAAAGTCTGCTTGTCTATTTCATGTGGTTTCGGCTGGTATTCTTTTACAGGGCCATTTTTATCTAAAGCAATAGGTTTAGAGGCAGGAGCAATGGGTTTACTTACAAATTTGATGAGAGAACTTATCACAATGTTAACTTCTCCGATTGTTGGCAAAAAACTTGGGCCCACATCAATTATCTCTGGGGGAGGTGCAACGGCATGCGATACCACGTTACCATTTATAATAAAATATGGTGGTGAAGAATATATTATTCCAGCAATAATAAGTGGCTTAGTATTAACTGTTGCTGCAACACTTCTAGTGCCATTGTTTGCACAAGTCTAATTATAGCTTAAAAGATTAATTAATGTTCCTATTTAATAACAAATTATGGTAAAGTTAAAAGCCTTAACAGTTGTCACATTCTTTGCTATTGGCCTTCTTCTTGGTGGTATAATAACTTCTAATTATATTCGTCCTGAAGCTGCTATCACAAAAACTTTATCAACAACAGTTACCCAATTAGAAACTTGGACAACCATATCACAAGTCACGATTACAGTAACAAAAACAGTAGTTGAAACAGTTTCTCCAACCGAGGTTTTGGGAATATATTTTTCTCCAAAGGGTGGCTGTGCTGAGCAGATAATTTATTGGATTAATCGCGCTAACACTTCCATACATGTGCTAATCTACAGTTTCACTCTTCAAAATATTGCTGATGCATTAATTGATGCAAAAAATAGGGGTGTTGATGTTAAAGTTGTTTTTGAAAAAAGTCAGATTAGTCAATATTCACAATATTTTACTCTTGCAAATGCTGGTATAAGTGTTAGAAATGATACGAATCCCGATTATATGCATAATAAAGTTGCTATTATAGATGGTATAATTGTTTTAACTGGTAGCTATAACTGGTCGTCTTCAGCAGAAAATAGTAATAATGAAAATTTAATAATTATAAAGAGTGTTGACGTTGCAAGAGAATATGAGAATGTATTTATTAGAATTTGGGAACATGGAAGGTGAAAATGTTTGTCTATTAAAATAGTTGATTTAACTGTAGAAAACCTGGAAGAAGTTCCAGAAGTGGAATATATTCCCTACAGTTGCAAATATTGTCTGTACTGGGAATCTCCCGAAGAACATGCTAAACTTCCTTTTAATGCTAAAAAGGAAAGATTTTATAGAAAGTTAGAATGGTTAAATGTTGTAAGTAAATCTTTTGGCAATTGTGGTAAACTTGCCTACCTCAATAACAAGATGGTTGGCTATGCAGAATATGCACCATCAAATTTTCTACCAAACTCAAAAGCCTATTCTTCTGGTCTTCCTGACGAAGACGCGATTTTAATTGCATGCCTATATATTTTTAGAAAAGAAGCTAGAGGAGCAGGTTTAGGCCAAATCTTACTTGAAAGCATAATCTCTGACTTAAAGAATAGGAATTTTAAGGCTATTGAAACATTCGCTAGAAAAGGTTATGTGGAAAATCCGTCGGGTCCAATGGAATTATATATTAAAAATGGATTTAAGATCCATAAAGATGACCCAGAGTTCCCGTTAATGAGACTTGAACTTTAAAGATTCTTTAACATTTCCAAAAATTTAAATTATAATTTAAAATAATGGAGCCGTGAATAAGTCATATGTTAACTGGATTTGTAAACGGAAACATATATGTATCTTTTAACCCACTTAAAAAAGTAGAAGCGCTACTTGTAGCTAACGAAAAAATTCTTTATGCTGGAAGCAATAAAATAGTAGAAAATATTATTGGATTAGTTAAGGGTAAATTGGTTGATTTAAAGGGGAAAACGGTTCTTCCAGGATTTATAGATTCTCATATGCATCTTGATGAATTAGGAATGTATTTGAATATGCTTAATTTGCGTGGAGTAAAAAGTATCAGGGAGCTTAAAAGAAGGTTAGAAGAATATTTAAGATGTTCAGATGCTACATGGATAGTTGGCCATGGATGGGATCATGAACTTTTTGAGGAAAAAAGACTACCAACAAGATATGATTTAGATGAAGTTGTTAAAGATAAGCCTGTTATGCTTTCTAGAATCTGTATGCATACTGCTGTCTTGAATACAAAGGCCATGGAGATTACAGGTCTTATTAGCATGAGGTTGCCTGGAATATTGTTGGATGAAAATGGTGTTCCAACTGGTATTGTTAAAGAGGATGCTTTCTTTTCTATTGCAAGGGAAAAGTTTAAAGAAAATTTAACATTAGACGATTATGAAAAGTTTTTTGAAAATGCAATGGAATATGCTGCCTCTAAAGGTGTTACTACAGTTGGTTTCGTATTATGTGATTTGAAATCATGGAATGCTTTGACCAAATTAAATAGTAGAAAAAGTTTTCCTATAAGAGTAAGAGTATATCTTCATCCAGGAGAAAAAAGGCCTAACGAAAACAGTATGTATGCAAACAAAGATGTTTTAGAAATATTGAAAAGGCTTGGTATAAAAATTGGTTTTGGTAACACTTTTCTTAAGATATTGGGGATCAAAGTTGTCGCTGACGGTGGCTTAGGCGCTAGGACTGCATGGCTTACTCAACCTTTCTCTGATGACCCTTCAACCAGCGGATACCCTAATCTTGGGGAAAAGATGTTAATGGAAATTGTTAACGAAGCCCATGAGGCAGGATTACAGGTTGCAGTTCACGGTATTGGTGATAAGACCATTGACATGATCCTTAACGTTTACAGAAATATTGGTCAACTTAATAATATTAGGCATAGGATAGAACATGCTTCAGTATTAAGGAATGAACAGGCTGACGAAATAGCCTCGTTAAATGTTCCTGTCTCGGTTCAGCCTCACTTTATTATAACTGACTGGTGGGCTAAAAATAGGGTTGGAGAAGAGAGAATAAAGTATCTTTGGCCATTTAAGACAATGGTCAGGAAAGGTATTATAATTGGGCTTGGAACTGACTGTCCAGTTGAACCTCTTAATCCTTGGGAAACAGTATATGCTGCTGTAACAAGGGGAAAATACGATAATATCCCGTACTATGAGGATACAAAAGAAGAATGTTTAACGCTTGAGGAAACTCTTCATGCCTACACTTGGGGTTCTGCATATATAATGCATGAAGAAAGCAGTCTAGGTTGTCTTGAAGAGGGTAAATTTGCGGACTTTATTGTTGTAAATAAGGATCCATTTACTGTTAGAGAAAATGAACTTAAAGATATAGAGGTAATAGAAACATATGTTGGTGGTAAATGTGTTTGGAAAGTCAATGCCAATAAATAATCTCTTATTCTATTAAAATGGGTAATAATATGAAGTTAGGTTTTATTGTGAATCCTATTGCAGGAATGGGTGGAAGTGTAGGATTAAAGGGTACAGATGGTCCAGAAACTTATAAGAAGGCTATGATTTTAGGCGCTAAGCCTATTGCTCCAGAAAAAGCAAAACAATTTTTAGCATATTTTAAAGAAATAGTAAAAGAAGTTAATTTCGAATTCTATGTTGCTCCTAAAAAAATGGGTGAAGAAGAATGTAAAGAAGTGGGTTTAAATTGTACTGTTGTAGGTGAAGTGGGTGAGGAAACATCATCAGAGGATACAATAAAAATTTGCAAACATTTTCTGGAATTGAATGTTGACTTAATTGTTTTTGTAGGAGGCGATGGTACTGCAAGAGATGTTGTTGGTGTAGTGGGTCAGTGTAAACCAATTATTGGGATTCCTTCAGGTGTTAAAGTTTATAGTAGTGTGTTTGCAGTTAATGTTAAAGCAGCTGCGGAAACTGTTTATAAATTTATAAGTGAAGGTTTACCTTTAAGAGATGCAGAAGTTGTGGATGTAGATGAGGATGCTTTTAGAAGTGATATTCTTTCAATAAAAATATACTCTCATGCTAAGGTACCCTATGCGCCTACATTAATTCAAGTAGCCAAAACACCTACACTACTTTTTGAAGATGAAAAAGAGAACATGCATGCTATAGCAAAGTACATTATAGAAAATATTGACCCTAACACATTATATATTTTGGGTCCAGGTACTACGGTAAAGGCTATAACAGATATGTTAGGTGTCAATAAAACTATACTGGGTGTAGACATTCTCTTGGGGAATAAATTGATTGCTAAAGATGTAAACGAGCAAAAGATAATTGAGATTTTAGAAAAATATAGACATAATCCTTTTAAAGTTATTGTCTCACCATTGGGTGCTCAAGGATATGTTTTTGGAAGAGGTAACCAACAAATAAGTCCAAGGATATTAAGCAAAATTTCCAAAGATGATGTAATAGTAATTTCAACTAGATTTAAGCTACAGAGGACACCAATTCTAAGAATCGACACTGGAGACCCAAAAGTAGATGAAAAATTTAAAGGCTATATTAAAGTTATTATTGACTACAACGAAGAGCTTGTGACTAAAATAGAATAATACATGTTAATCTAAATTAAAGTAATGTTTTACTTTTGGGTTATGAAAGATGCCCCACATTTTATTGTAAATAATATAGTATTAAAAATGAAGACTAAAGTTATATTTAAATATAACCTAAATCAATCATAACATAATGTCATATAGACTTCCTCTTGCAAAAATTTTAAAAGGTAGAATGTTAAAAATTGCAGAGTTCCAAGACCTAATCATAATTGAACTTTCTAGACGATTCGACTTTGTATTACGTGGTGGCACAGCAGTTTGGAGAATATATAATGGCAAAAGATTTTCTTATGACATCGATATCTACTATAATAATCCTGAAGAAATATTAAAATATTTTTTCTCCTCTAGAATGTTTAAGATTATAAAATCAAAATTAACTTCATCTAAATTTCTTTATTTAAAGTTTGGTGATGATGTTGTTACTGAATTGGAGGTTTCTCCTCTTTTATATGATTTTAAGGTTGTTGAAGCAGATTTTTGGCTTGTCGAAGGTGGAAGTATAGTTGTAAAGACTTTAACACCAGAAAACTTACTTGCAGAAAAAGTGAATGCGTTTAAGAGTAGAAGGAAGTCCAGAGACCTTTACGACATATATTATTTACTTGACTTTTGTGAAATAGAAAAAGTGAAGCCTATGCTAAAAGAATTGTTACCATTTCTTGCATCCGAACCAAATGATTTTAATATGTTATCAGAATTGATAATTTTAGGACGTTCACCAAGCTTTCAAGCAATAGTGGAGAAGGTGAATAAATATGCGAAACAAGTATAAACTGTTTTTAGAAAAGCTTCAAGACGCTGACTTTTTCACATTTAAATTAATAGAGAGTAAAGTTGGAAGAAATTATGCAAAGGTCCTTGTACATAATTTAAAGAAGAGCGGTAAGATTGTTGAACTTGCTAAGGGCATTTACACATTTAAAAAATCGCCTTATATGCTTGTTAAGGCATTACCAAAAGCTTATGTGGGTTTAGGAAGTGCAGCTTTTCTACACAACGCTTGGGAGCAGGCTACAAAGATAACAATCCTCTCCCCATACGTATCACATAGCATAAAGGCTGGAGAAAGAGAAATTGCAGGATTTAAAGTTATTCTTAAAAAAATTTCTCAAAAAATGTTTTTTGGCTATGAACTAAAATTTTTGGAAGATGTAAATGGTTTGATTAGAGTATCTGATGTTGAAAAAACGTTTATTGACATCATTTATCTAAACTATCCCTTTAAAGAAGAAATTTTACCTAATTTAATTGAAATTTCAAACATAAAAAAAATTAAAAAGTATATTTTGATAATGCGAAAAAGAAATGTTAAAGGATGGAGGAAAGTAAATGATGAATTAGATTTAATATTAAAAAAATATGATAGTATTGTAAAATAAAAATTGAATTAAACTTAGATAAAAAATATTCTTTTTAATTTGAAGTTTTATAAATTACCTTATTCTTCGAACATTGTTTAGGAAAACTTATGTTCCTTAAATCTTCCAAGGTCATTAATTAGCATTCTAAGATTCTCCTTTAATTTACCGAAAACCTCTTCAAGATTTTCTGAAACCTTTATTTTTCCACCAATTGAATTACAGTATGAGACTATCTCTTTGTGCAAGAATGGATTAAATATTCCTATTTCCTTAACCTTTTCAGCAGCCTTTTTTGTAAGCTCGTCTATTTCTATGATTGTGTTTGCTTTCTCTTCCCTAAGACATCTGTTTTCAATATTCAATTCTATAAGTTCGTGAGCATACTTTTCTGGTATAACAATTAGGGAGTATTTCCTTTATACACAATTTTTTGCAGCCAAAAACCTATGCTGGCCATCAACTATAATATAGCTATCTTTATCTTTTATCGTGATTGGTGGTGTAATAAAACCAATCTTTTTGATTTAGAGTGCAATCTTCTTATATAATATTATGATGGTCTTCTCTGAATCTCTATAACTCTGACATTTTCTATAGGCTCAACTGCAACTTCCTGAATATATCCATATAAATGTTCCTTAATTTCACCTATTTTCAAACTAAAATTCTTGCAAATTTATCTTATAAGAATTTTAAATCATTTTTCTTTACTAAAATAGTTTTTTGCTATTTTAATAGCCTCCTCTAAAT
>JAOAKB010000020.1 GCA_026413865.1 Nitrososphaeria archaeon | reverse complement strand
GAGTAAGGGAGAGACAGATGGGTTAGAATTAAAGTTTGGAAACGCTGATGGAGCAATAGAACTTGTTCACAAAATCGCAAAAAGGGAGGGATTTGGGAATATTTTAGCTGAAGGCTCAAGAAGAGCGGCAGCCCTTATTGGCAAGAATGCAGAATATTATGCAATGCATGTCAAAGGCTTAGAGATTCCAGCGCATGACCCAAGAGCTTTTCAAGGTGGTGGACCACATTATGCATGTAGTCCTGTTGGAGCAGATCATATGGAGGGAATAAGCTTGTTCGTAGAATTTTCTGGACAAAAATATCCTGAAATAGGAATAAATGGAAACTATGGTGATAGAACTTCAACAGAAAATAAGGCCTTTATCGTAAAAATTATAGAAGACTGGTGGGCTTTCCTAACAGCAGCAGGATGGTGTCTAATAGTTAATACAAGATATGGGGCTGAAAGCAGGTTTATTAGAGCATTTAATGCTGTTACAGGAGAAAATATTACTATGGAGGATGCATTAAAGGCTGGCGAAAGAATATATAATTTGAAAAGGGCATTTAACCTCAAACATGGGATATCAAAGGAAGAAGACACGTTACCACAAAGATTACTTAAAGAACCAAATCGGAAATCGAACAATGCAGTAGTATACTTGGATAAGACAATGCCAGAGTATCTTAAAATAAGAAAATGGGACTAATATTCTACTATCGTCTATCTTAAATTTACTATCCTAGCATATTTCAAACATATGATGTTTAATGACAAGAACTTTTGAAGAGCGTAAACGTTAACCTCGAATAAACGTAGAAAATTGTTTATACAAAAATTGAATAATTATATAATTTTAGGGAAGAACTTTAAAAATGGATTTGAACTAGGACATATTATTTTATTATTGGAATAATAAGATTGGAGTAAGTGAAAAAGAAGGTAACTTAAATAAAAAGTTCATGATATGAGTATAAAAAAGATTGTTATAAGTGTATAACTAAGCTGTCAAGTTCTCTCGGATATTTTGTTAAAAGCTCGTAACCCGATCTAGTAACAAGTAGGGTGTCAGAATGCCTAAATCCGCCAACGCCTTCAACGTATACTCCAGGTTCAACAGAATATACCATTCCCTCTTTCAATATCAAATCGCTGTCCTCGCGTATATATGGTGGTTCATGAAAATCTAGTCCAATACCATGCCCAGTACGATGCTTAATATATTTACCCATACCTTTGGAACGTATATGATTTAAAGCAGCTGAATCAACATCACCTGCTCTTACACCAGGCTTTGAAGCCTCAAATGCCTTCTGTTGAGCTTCATATGCAGTTTTAAAATATTCTATTTTTTCTTCTGAAGGCTTACCTAAAAATACTGTACGTTCGTCTTCTGCACTATAGCCTGCACACTTTGCTCCAACAGAAAGTATTATCGAATCACCTTCAACAATTTTTCTCGTAGAAGGGGCTGAATGTGGTATAGCACTCCTTGGCCCAGACCAGATGACACCACACCCAAATCCTTCTAAACCAGCTTCAGCCTGTGGAAAATATTTTGCACCCTCATAATTTACGTAAGAAATTATGTCTGCAAGCAGTTCTAATTCTGTTTTACCAGGTTTAACCGCTTCATTTATTAGATAATCTAATGTTTTATCTGTGATTTTTGCAGAAATTTTAAGCAATTCAAGCTCCTTCTCATCCTTTATCATTCTTAGTTCATCAATTAATGATGTACAATCTAAAATTTGTCGATCTCTAAACTTGCCTGCATATTTTAAGTATACTGTAGCGGGTATGTTATTTAAATCGAAAGCTAACTTATCTGAAACCTTAACTTTTTCGTTTACAACATGCTCTAGTAGATCTAAGTACGAGAAAAAAGCATTTGGAATATTAACTTTATACTCGTAATATGGCCTAATATCTTTGACCCAAGATTTTTCACGAGCATGCTCCAGTTCTAATATAGGTACAATTAAAGTTGGTTCTGAAATAACATGTTGAACAAAAATTATTGGCCTTTCCATTGTAGCAATCGGCATAAAGCCACTTAAGTATGCGACATTAGAGGTGCCTATAACTACTGCGCAATCTATACCTTTATCTTCTAAGAGTCTAGAAAATTTAGTGACTCTATTTTTGCTCATGCGTTTAGGTTATAAAAAATAAAAATTAAGGGTTTGGGTCTATGCTAGACCCAGCCAAGTGAATAGTAGGTACTGCATTCTCTGGATGAAGATGGTTAATCTTGTCATCACTGTACCGCCATATGCTGCACCAAATGCAGCCATCATCGTATATCGGCCAAATTTTGCCAGCCATCCAAGTGCACCTTTTTGCTCAAAAGTGAACAAGAAGTAGGAAAGAGTACAAACGACCATTATAAGAGATAGTATTGCATTGAACATGTCAAGAGGTGGTAGATTACCAACTACTTTTATGGACGCCTTTACCTGATCTATAAGTTGCGCAAAAAGATAACCTCTTACCGTTAATCCTGTTGCAGTACCAACTAGAACTGCAATAGATATATTGCTTAACCAACCATACCTTTTCGAGAATTTTGTAAATAGTAAAACGCCGAGTACTATAGTAATTCCTCCAAATAGAATACCAGAACCATTGAATAACGGCACTATTGAAGATTTATAGATCATCTTCCACGTTTGAATAAAAAGGTATCCTGCACTGAGACCTACAAGTATATGCTCTGCAAGCTTGTATAATGGATTATCCTTATAGATTATCGTGTATGCCATTATTGTAAGTAGTGCTGCTACCCAAACTGATGGATCTGTTGAAATGGCCATACTATGATTTCACCTCCTTTCTAGAATATTTTCTTAAAACGAAGACAATGTTTCCAAGTAATATGAATACAATCGTTACAATGTGACCTGCAGAAAGAGCGTCCATACTACTTGCTGCAGTAGAAGGTGAACCAATCAAAAGCTCATATTCTGCTGCACCTCTTGATCCTTGTATCATACCGTAAATTTGACCTGATGTATAGTATGGCATATAGTTTGGTGCGGACACACCAAGTGCACCTACACAGAATTTTATGCCAAATGGACTAACCCACTGTCTAAGATATTCTTCAACACCGGGAGTGCCTGCTGTTATTGTTATCAGGAGTGCAAAATCCTTTGCAGTATTAATGTTCTTTAATAGAGGAATTTTATCCACTGATGTCCCATAGTAGTCATTTTTTACCGTGTTTTTAAAATCTTTAGCCAAAGCTGCAGCGGCAGTTTCTCCTCCTGCAATATATGGTAGAAGAACATAGTCTTCTCCATATTTTTTGCCTGACGATTCTATAAGATCCTTTAGTTTATTCAAGTATATTGTTGATACAGCTGGACCACCACTCCATAATGAGAAGATTACAAATTTTTTGTCACTGTTGAAAAGCATCTTTAGCGTTGCTTCTAACATTGGACCCAATTCTGGAAGAGCGCCTGCATCAAAGTCAACACCTAATGCAACAACACTTCCAGGGGGCAGAGAGTTGATTGCATCATAGTACTTCTTGGTTGAAGCAGATATTGGTATAGGTAAGCCTATTGGTCTTAGAAGAACCGCTGCAACAACAATGATTAAAATTAGATACACAATTCTTCTGTCAATCTTTTCTAATTTTTCTAGGCTACTCATATCTATGACCTCCCTAACACCCCCTTTTCTTTACCAAGTAATACCCTAAGACCAATAGCTATAGCGCCTATAGCAGCACCGATTATAAAACCTCTAAAGCCTGAAGAATTGGGTACAGACATAATCCAGTTACCTATTGTTGGGAAACCAGACCATATTGCAGCACCTACAGGAGCGTTCATGAGCATTACAAAGATTCCTGCAACTACTAGTATGAGTGCTTCAACAGATCTTACTTTAAAGGCTCTAAAAGCAGCTGAAACAATGTAAAATGCGAGTAGTGAGTAGATTGTTGTATCTAGTGCTATAAGAGGATATTGATATAGCCAAATGAAGTATGGGTGTGTACCAAGTTCGCCTATAAAACCAACTACGATCATTAGTAAAGCGAGAGCTAAAGCCACTATACTGTAAATCCATTGGCCTTTGGTTCTTTTCACAACATGATTAATGTGAATTATTGCTAGAGTTACAATACCCAGTATTGTAGCGTATGCTGCTACAAGTGAGGCAGCTTGTGAAAGATTGCTTGCAAGAGGGTCAAGATAGATTTCTGGTGCAGAAACAAAGTAGGACGCGATCATTATTACGCCAGTTGCGAATATTAGGATTATTGGCAACTCCTTATTTAAAAAGGTTGACGACATTTCTCATGCTCACCTCAGAATTTTAGAAGAGATAGAAAATCAACACCCAGATTTTGTAGTATAAAACCTCCTAGCAGAAGCGCTATTGTTATTATTTTTATGATATCTTGGCCTGCTATAGAACCTAGTAATGGCTTATCCTGTGATACAACAGCACCTGCTGCGAATATTTCTTCTCCAATAAGTGTGTAGTCGCATGCTACAACAAAGAATGGGATCTGGTATGTCATTGCTGTTCCAGCAATTTGCATAGCACCTTCAATAAATCCCTGTTCAGCTATGGCTAATGCTTCAAAATAGAATGGACCTATCATTATATTTGATGCAGGCTTAATCCTTTCGAATAGTCCTAGAACACCTGAGGCATATGGTGCATTTGATGTTGCAATTGGAAAGTAGAGAATCTTAGTTTCTGTTGCAACCGCTTCAGGTCTGCCTTCAAGATTATACGATTCTCTTAAAATTGATTCTACTAGAGGAATGTGTTCACCGTATGCCAACGTAACATACAATGGCACTTTATATCTTGCTGTTAGCCTTGAAACATGTGTGAGAACACTTAGACCTGCAAAGGTTTGTGCTGCAAATCCTGCTGCCGCACCTGAAAAACCAGCCGTTCCTGGAGTATAGTGTACGGGTCTTCCTGTTTCTGCTGCACGACCTATACTTTCTGGGATAGCTTCCAAACCAGCCATCTT
The DNA here is from genome assembly GCA_026413865.1 of Nitrososphaeria archaeon. Taxonomy (GTDB): domain Archaea; phylum Thermoproteota; class Nitrososphaeria; order JACIWG01; family JACIWG01; genus JACIWG01. The sequence goes on along the minus strand of JAOAKB010000020.1, from coordinate 22,186 downwards.
TCTAACCTTCGGCACAGAGCCTTTGACCGCTCTCGTCATGAAGAAGTAGACGATGAGGAATGAGATTAGTAAAAAGATTGCGCCAAATACACGACCAGCGATTAGCTGCATCGTTCCACCTATGGCCAATGGATAAAGGACATTAGTTATTTAAATTTTATTTAGATTATTTGGTAGGAGTTAAAAAATAAGTTAATATGATTTAAAATTTTCTAATATTGTGGCCATGAGACGCATGCTTTCCCTATACTGTGTTAATTTGATGTACTCGTTAGGAGCGTGTGCAAGAAAACCGTAAGCGAATCCAGCTAATACAAAAGGAAGGTTTAGAGGGGGTTTTGAGAATATGTAGAAGGGTGCTGAACCTTCTAGTGTTGGGTAAATTAGTGGATTGTAGCCTAATTGTTTTAAAGAAGTTATAACTGATTTGGCTATATGTGAACTTGGAGAAGCTCTTGCCCATTCATAGCTTGACCTTTTAATTAACTTTATATCATTAAAACCATGTTCTCTCATGTGATTTTTGACAAGTTCCCAGACCTTATCTGAAGTCATGTTTGGTACGAGTCTAATGTCCATTTTTATTTTTGCCTTTGATGGAACAAGCGTCTTTGTTCCTGGACCAGTATATCCCGCTATAATGCCATCAATATTTAGTGTTGGCTTAAAATAATTTTCAATGTAAAGGTCTAATCCTTGAAGGTCTTTTCTAAACTCATTCACACCTAGGAATTCTTTAAACTTTTGTAAGTCCTTCCTTGTAGCAATATCCTTCACCATTTCAATTTCTTCACTTGTTGGGGGACGAACATCATCATATAAGCCTTTAATAAGGATTCTATTAGATTCATCCTTCATTGTTTTAAGTGCCCAAACAAGTCTCCATACAGGATTGGGTACAATTGTAGCGAGGCTTCCATGCACATCTCTTGAACCCATTTCGGCTTCCATTTCAAAATACAATAGACCCTTTACTCCCAAATGTACTGCTGGTGTATCATCTTCTTCTTGATCGTTTCCATGCATGTATACAGCATCACATTTCTTTAAATCTTCTTCATACATTTTAACAAATTCTGGCACATGTGGACTACCTAACTCTTCCTCCCCTTCGATCATGAAAACTAAGTTTACTGGGAATTCTCCGTAAACATTCAAATACGATTCTAGACCCTTAAACATGCCCATAACAGGACCCTTAGTATTAACAGCACCTCTTGCAATCACTTTTCCATCAATAATATTTGCAGCAAATGGTGGAGAAATCCATTCATCCAACGGTTCTGGAGGCTGAACATCATACATATTATAGAGTACGAGTGTTCTTTTCGCTTTCTTTGACATTATTGTACCATATACGATTGGATTACCATCTTTAAAGCGTACAAGCCGAACATCTTTTGACCCTAATTTTCTTATATATTCTGCGGTCATCTGAGCTGTTTCTTCAATGCCTTCACCTGTTGCAGAAACGCTTGGTTGTGAGAGATATGCTTGCAAATCTTTAACATATTTTTCAAAATTTTTATCTATGTCTTCATAAACTTTATTAATCATATTTGGACTCAATTCTGTTCAACATACGAACATAAATTAAATTTATAAATTTTTCATACATTTTAATGGAAAAGTTAAAATGCGATAAATATCACCACCCTAAAAGTTGGCCATGGTATCAGTACATGGAGCCCAAATGGATATCGAAAATCTAAGGTTAGTCTTAGCCACAGATGTTGGCAGTACAACAACCAAGGCTAGACTTTTTAAGAAAATGGAAAATGGCGAATATAGATTTATTTCAAGTGGTGAGGCACCAACAACTGTTGAAAAACCCTTTGAAGATGTTACTGTCGGTTTAAGAAATGCAATAAGGGAAATAGAGGAACTTTCTGGATACAAACTTTTGGCAGATTCGGCTGAAACCAGAATCATTATGCCATTTAATGGAAAAGATACTGGTGTAGATCTTTATGTCAGTACAAGTAGTGCAGGAGGGGGATTACAGATGATAGTTGCTGGAGTTGTTAAAACCATGACCACTGAAAGTTCAGAAAGAGCCGCTTTAGGTGCAGGGGCAATCATAATGGATAGTCTTTCAATAGATGATGGTATTCCATTACATAAAAAGATTGAGAAATTAAGATTTCTTAGACCAGACATGATTTTATTGGCAGGCGGCACTGATGGGGGAACTAAAGCACATGTTTTAGAGATGGCGGAAATTATTAGAGCCGCGGAGCCTAAACCAAGATTTGGGATAAGTTATAGCCTTCCTGTTGTATTTGCCGGTAACAAGCTTGCTGCACCGGATGTTGAAAATATGTTAAAGGAAAAGTTTTTTGTTAAGGTTACAGAAAATCTTAGACCTGTTCTAGAAATAGAAAATGTTGAACCTGCAAGGAATATTATTCATGAAATTTTTATGGAGCATGTAATGTCACATGCTCCAGGTTATGAAAAGCTTGTTAAACTTGTGTCAGTACCTGTTATGCCAACTCCTGCAGGCGAAGGAAAGATGATAAGGACTATTGCAGAAGCATATGATATAAATGTGCTTGGTGTTGGTTTAGGGGGTGCTACCACAAACATATATTCTGTTTATGAAAATAAGTTTGTTAGATCTGTTAGTGCCAATTTAGGAATGAGTTACAGCATAGGTAATGTGTTAAAGTCCGCTGGGATCAATAACATAGTTAGGTGGCTACCTTTTGAAATCAGTGAAGAAGAATTGTATGATAGGATAGGCAATAAGATGATAAGACCAACTACTATTCCTCAAACACTTGAGGACCTTTTAATTGAACATGCAATAGCTAGAGAAGCAATAAGATTGGGATTCCAGCATCATAAATCCCTAGCAAGAGAATTAAAGGGAGTTCACCGTGAGAGAACAATATCTGATGTATTTGAACAGGAAGTAAAAGAAACCTACATAGACATGAAGAAAATAAATATGATTATCGGTACTGGAGGACTTCTTTCTCATACACCAAGAAGACAGCAGGCAGCATTAATACTAATTGATGCATTCCAGGCAGAAGGCATAGTGAAGTTAACAGTAGACAGTGCATTTATGATGCCACATTTAGGTGTGTTATCTACAGTTCATCCAAAAGCAGCATTGGATGTGCTAGAAAAAGACTGTCTTGTAAGATTAGGAACAGTTATAGTTTTCAGCGGTCTTTCAGAGAAGAATGAAGTAATAGGACATGTTGAAGTAAAAACAGAAGATAAATCTTATGAAGTTGAAGTAAAATATGGGGAAATTTCTAGCATACCAATAGGCTTGAACAAAAGAGCAAACATACAGGCTAAACCGGAAGGAAATTTTGATGTAGGAGGAGGAAAAGGGAAAACAGTTACAACGAATGTGGAAGGAGGGATTGTTGGTATAGTGATAGATGGAAGAGGAAGACCACTTGCACTTCCAGAAAAATTTGAAGAAAGAAGAGCAAGTCTTCTTAAGTGGTTTAATGCAGTAAACGCTTACCCAATTACTGGTGGTGAAATAGCATGAGCATAACATATTCTACACATGCTTATACCCCAGGATTAAGAGTAAGCTGGTGCACAACCATAAGAAAGGAAAGAAGACTACCTTTACCTGGAGAAATACTTGTTAAAAAAGGAGAGGAAGTTTCACAAGATCAGATTGTGGCAAGAACACAAATTCCAGGAGAAGTCCAGATTGTTAATGCAGCAAGCCTTTTAGAAATCGAACCAGAAGAACTTACAAGGTATATGACCAAAAAAATAGGAGAAAAAGTTGAGAAGGATGAAATTATTGCATTTAGGAAAGGATTCTTTGGACTAACAACAAAACAAGTTAGGTCACCTATTAAAGGAAAAATAGAGTATTTTTCTACAGCAACAGGAAACATAAGTATCAGAACTGAACCTACAAAAATTGAAATTGACGCATATATTCCTGGAAAAATTTTAGAAACATTATCAAACGAGGCAGTAGTTATCGAAACAAAAGCTGCATTAATAGAAGGCATATTTGGTATCGGAGGAGAAAAGAAAGGGGAAGTACATGTAGCAGTAAAAGAACCATTACAAGAAATGTTACCTGAAAATGTTAATAGTAGCTGTAAAGGAAAGATTATTGTAGGAGGAGCAACAGCAAGTTTTGAGGCAATAAAAAAGGCGATCGACTACGGTGCCAAAGGTCTTATAGTTGGAGGTCTAGCTTTCAAACAGATAAAGGAGATCCTTGGATACGAGATAGGGGTTGCTATAACAGGCCACGAAAGTATACCACTAACAATAATATTGACTGAAGGATTCGGAAAACTTGAAATGGCTAAAAAAACCTTTAACATACTTAAAACATTTGAAGGATACAATGCTTCAATAAACGGTGCAACACAAATTAGAGCCGGAGTAATTAGGCCTGAAATAATAATTCCAATTAAAAAAGAAGAATGTGATGAAAAAGAAGAAATATTATCAGGTAGTATAAGGCCTGGGACAAAGGTTAGAATAATAAGACACCCATATTTTGGATGCCTAGGAAAAGTGGTGGATCTGCCAATAGAAATAGATTGTGTAGAAGCCGAATGTAGTGTTAGAGTTGCAGTCATAGAATTACAAGATGGTAGAAGGGTTAAGGTGCCTCGTGCTAACATAGAACTTTTTGACTGGTGATCTTTTGTCAAAAAGAACTAACAGTTACTATTTTGATTATTTCGTTAGTGCCCTATTCTTTTTTTCGACAACAATTCTTGTGTTAAATATTCTAGCAAACTTTTCTATAGAAACCAATTATTTGGCGCTAACAGTTTACATTATATGCACATTAATTGGAATTGTAGCTTTAAAGCTGTTGACAAAGAAAACTGGACAAAAAAGTATCAAGAAAATTATAATGTACTCCATTATTATTGCAGCCTTCTCTGAAATAATGCTATCATTTGTATATAATACATTTTTTAGCCCAGTTTTAACCTTTGGCCCTATGATAACAGCATCATTTATTTTAATATTGATTGAAAAAATTTCAAGAAAATAGAACAGGCTACCTTTCCTTCTCCTTTTCCGCCTCAGATAATTCTTCAATCTTTGAAAGAAGTTTTTCTATATCCTCTCTTTTTTCAAAGACACTCAGATAATTAAAACTTTCAGGCCCAAGTAGGTAAAGGAATGGTGCAAAAATTATGTAGCTTATCTGAGTGCCAACAAATGCTACAGGCTTTATAGACTCTAGAAAGAAAATAGCGGGCACTTCTAAACGTTTTTCTACAATCTTCTTTGCAATCCTTTCAATAAGTTTACTTTTCTCTTCCTCTGAAAAATTCTTCTGCCAAAACATACTTTAATACCTTAAAAAGGGTGAATAAATAAATTTTAACATAGAAAATATTATTAATTTGAAATCAAATCATCTAAGTCAAAAGCCAAGAAACCTTCATCACGTAATTTTTCTTTACCCAAAACTTTTTTAACGATTAAGCCATAATCTTTTTGACCTATTCTTATAAAGTGACTTTTTTCAATAAGCCTTGTAATGGTTCTCTTAGCTTCTTCATAAGATAATTCCTTCCATTTTACTTCAAAGAGTAGGCCCTTATCTTCTTTAGTAGAATACGCAACTAAATCAATTTCTTCAGAATCATACTGCAATCTTCCAATTACATCAGCATCTACATTAAGGGTTCCAGATTTTATTTTAGATATAATGCATTCTTTTGAAATTTTCTCAAAAATTTTGCCTAAGTAAGAATTAAACTCCTCAGAAATATTCTTCCAAACATTCTTTTCTAAACCAAGTTCTAATGTAGCTTTATTAGGTCTTACAAACTTAAACCAAAATTCGAAAAAAGGATCTACAATATAATATCTGGAACGTTTCTTTTGTACTAAAACAGGATATTCCCTTGAAATAAGCTCCAAAAGCTCTAAGGAACTTAAATATGTGGTTAAATTTTCCCTTTTTATTTTAGTAAAGTCTGAGATTTCGCTTAAGTAACATTTTCCTAAAGATATTGCTGTAAGAATGTCCATATAGTGTGTGGGAACTCTTAATTCTTCAAGAAGAAGATATTCTGGTTCATCATATAATGCACTACCCTTTTTAAGTATTAACTCCAAAATATTCTCTTCAGGAGAAATTTTTTCGTTAACTTTTTCAAGATAGGCAGGTGTTCCTCCAAACGCTGCATAGATCTTAACAAGGTTTTCAGGAGACATGTTTGGAAACCATTCTCTAATTTCCAAAAACTTTAGTGGACTTACTTTAATTGAGAAGGTTCTTCTTCCATATAATGGTGCATCTCCTTGAAATGCAACCTTCTTGATAGAGCCTATCGAAGATCCTGAGAGAATGAGCATAGAATTTGTTTTGGAAAACTTTTCATCCCAATATTTCTGAATATACGAGATTGCTCCATCCACTTCACATAGCCTTTGAAATTCATCTATTATGACAACAGTTTTTTCCTCGAACCTTTTAACTAAATACTCTAAAAAGGAAGAAAAATCCTTAAACTTAAATCCCTTAAAAAAATCGACTTCTACAACTCTAGAAAGTTCACTTAATATTGTTTCCCCCCCTCCTCTAGGAACATAAAAATAGAGACCATTTTTTCCCTTTAAAAATTCTAAAAGTAGCCTAGTTTTGCCCACTCTTCTTCTTCCATAAACTATAACTAGTTGTGGTCTTTTCTCATTATATAATCTTTCTAAAACTGACAACTCATCTTTTCTATTTATAAATCTTACAATCATGATTGTAAGATTCTAAAATCTATTTATATAAACATTACTACTCTTAAGATTGTAATAACACAAACATTCATGATTTGCTTACAAATGTCGAAAGTTTAAATAATTTATACTATTATATTTTTAATACGAGCAAACTTGAAAGGAGCAGAGTTTGTTGCAAACATGTTAAAATATAATGGGATAGAATTTGTTTCAACCCTATGTGGAAATGGACTACACCTTCTCTATCCTGAGCTTGTTAAGGAAGGCATAAGGCTCATAGATGTTAGACATGAGCAAGCTGCAGCATATATTGTTGATTCTTATGCAAGGCTCACTGGTAAGCTTGGAGTTTGCATTGTAAGTAGTGGTGTAGCCCATGCTATGGCTTTATCTGGTCTTGTTAACTCACACTTCGACTGTGCTCCAGTACTTCTTATTACTGGAGCGAGCAGTGGATATGGTAGTGGTAAAGGTGTTTTTCAAGAAATGGACCAAGAAGGCCTTGCTTCTAAAATATGTAAGTATTCTAATGTGGTGAATTCTATTGATGAGCTGGCTTATAAGCTTGGAAGAGCAATATCTTTTGCAGTTTCGGGTACACCAGGTCCAGTGCATCTTACAATTCCTGAAAATGTTTTAAGAGAGGAAATGACTAACACATACTTTAAAAAAATTGTATTAGATGGCTGCCCACACTTAGGGCAGATAAGGGATAGAACAGTTAGTGAGATTGTAGGGTTACTTGATAAGGCTACTAAACCACTTCTTATAGTTGGTGGAAGTCTATTTTATTGCGGAATTGATCCTGCAAAAGAGGTTATAGAATTTTCTAAAACATTTTCTATACCTATGGTTGTTCCAATTTGGGATCGTGGGATAGTTGATGAACCATTTGATGGTTTTATTGGTGTAATCGGTGCTGCAAGTGGCGGCCCTAAAGTTTTAGATGAAGCAGACCTTATTATTTTGGTTGGAACCCGTGTAGACTATAGAATAGGATTTTTAACACCACCTAACATTAAAGAGGATGTTAAGATTATTAGAATTGATGTTGATCCAGAGCAGATGTTCAAGGGAATAAGACCGGATATACCGGTAGTGGCTGATCCTACTCTAGTTTTTAGAAGGGTTAGAGAAGAAGCTTTAAGACATGGTGTGCACGCAAAAAATGAATGGTTAATTGAAGCTAGAAAAAGGTTTATCAGCTTTAGAGAAAAAATCGAAAAGGCACCCGATAAGGTTGATGGAAAGCTTACAGGAAAAGGTTTGGTTAAAGCAATCAAATCAGCTATAGAAGACAGTATATTTTTGATAGATGGTGGAAATATAGGGCAATGGGTGCATATGCTTGCTGACAAATATCCTAGAAGTTGGCTTACTTGCGGAGCAAGTGGCGTGGTTGGATGGGGATTAAGTGGCGCTATTGGAGCAAAGCTGGCTTTTCCAAAGAAAAGAGTTCTACTTTTGTCTGGTGATGGAGCATTTGGCTTTAACATTGGAGAACTTGATACTGCGATAAAACATTACACGCCATTTGTTGCTATAGTAGCGGTTGACGAGGCATGGGGTATTGTTGTAAGTAGTCAAAAGCGTTTAGTTGGAGAAGATGGTATTATAGCAAGTAAATTACCTCATTTAAGATATGATAAGATCGCTGAAGCCTTTGGAGCAAAGGGATTTCTTGTCGAAGACGAGAAAGATTTAAAGAATATCATTTTTGAAAGTTTTGATTCTAATATGCCTACAGTTATACAGGTTCCTATATCATGGGGTGGACCAAGGGATTTAGCGAAAATTGGATAAAACAAAATATTATTATAGGCCAATTTTTTGACAAAGTTTGATGCAAAGAAAATACTTAATAGCCTTATTTATTATAATATTAACAAGCTTTATCATAATAGATACTGTTCAAGTAACATGCCCACAATGTGAGGGAAAAGGAAGCATAAAGTCATTTTCACAGCCAACAGTGGAAATAGAAAATGTTATCGCCAAATATACTACTACAGCATGCGGCTACGAATGGTGGGATGTAACACTCTATATAAAAAATAATTCAGACAAGAATTTAACTATTAGAGCATATCTTACACCCTTTGATGCAAAAGCTAATAAAACATATAGTAATATTGCATGGAATATCTTCATAGGACCTAAAGAATCTAAAACCATTAATGGAACAATCACTGTACCCGATTTCTACGGCTTCCAAATGCACTCCGATCTAAAAGTTTCTGCGAGATTATCATACGATAATTTAGGTGAAGAAGAAACTGTATGCCCATTATGTAATGGAAGTGGAAAGGTTACAATATTAAATTTTATGAAAGTCTATCTATCAAAAAGATGATTAAAAATTACTTAACACCATATCTATGGCCTTAGGAATATTTGATATTATTTTATTAACTCTTGTCCTTGGTGTTGGATTAGTTAGTAGTCCAGCAACTCTATTTATTTTACATGCACAGTAGGCTGCCTTCTCTAATGGTAGACCATGTGCAATCAAACCACTTAATATTCCTGCTAGAGTATCACCTGTTCCACCTATAGGTTCAAGGAATGGTACCATAGGTTCATCTATTTTAAAGAGAATATTTCCATTATAAACAATATAGTCTACAGCACCCTTAACTATTAACATTTTTGGAAGGCCATGGACCTTCCTAGCCTGTTCAATGAGAACTTCAACATTCACTGAATCTATTTCGAACAAATGCTTTTCCATATAGGCTGGATGAACTGCTTCCTCATCCGCTAAAAAAGCCATTTCACCAACATCTGGTGTGAAAATGTCGCAAACGTTTCCCATTTTAGAGGCTTTAAATGCGTACATGAATCCAGCATCAGCTATAATTGTTGGTTTAGAGTTAAGATTCTTTAATTTTGTAGCAAAAACCTTTGTTTGAGCAAGGATTGGCATAATATAATGTAACACAAGAACCTTTGGTTTAAGCCTTTCAATTTCTTCAGTAAGCTTTTGATATAGTATTCTGCTACCGTCAGCTTTACCTATATCTCCTGCAGTCATTAGACTGGGAGGCTCATCTTTTAAATGTAATACTGTTAGGTAAGCTGCAGAAAATAGTGATAATGTACCCATTCCGATAGGCAACTTTTGGCCTCCAAAATTTAAACTATCTCCATCAAAGGACGGGGTTCCAATATAGAAGTTGAAATTTTCAATGGGAACTGTTCCTACGACTAGAATTTTCATAAAAATTTAACGCCTCCTCAAAGGCTTTAGCAAGAGAATAAGCACACAAAGAATAGCCTATTAATGTAGGATTTTTTGCTTCAAAAATCTTTTTACCAACAAGTTGCAAAAAAAGATATGGTACATCAGGACAGCCACCTCCAGAAATGTTTAATATTGTACCATCAAACTTATCTATTGTAATCTTCATTGCACCACACCTAAACATAATTGTATCACCATAGTCGAACCTTTTCACAAGCTTAAGAGGTTCGGTAGAAAATTTAATTAGGTCCAAGATTTTAGAAAATCGAACATTATTCTCAATCAATATACGCTCTATACCAACTTTTTCATTAAGATTAAATGAGATAGCAAGGTCACAGCCTGTAACAAAGTCTTTTGGAGGAATTGTAAGCTCTATATGAAAACCAGCACCCTTTAAAACTTTTTCAGCTATAAATGCATCCTTAACATGATCAAAAACTATTAGTCCCCTTTCCATACCAATAAAGAAAAAATTGAATATTAAAAAAGTTTTAAAAAATGTTAAAAAGAATTAAAAAAGATAGGGGAATTAATTTATGAGCCCCTGTATGGCTTAAGCCATTGGTCAGCGTATTGAATACCCCATTTAGCCATTGTTTCAGCCTTGGGGAAGCCCTTTTCGTCTAGGCCACGGTTAGCATAGAACTTTGCCAGAAGCTCTTTCATCTTCGCTTCAGTAACTTGTGATGGCTGTCCTGCAAATGGGCCAGATGGTATAGGTTCAAGCCATCTTCTTGGCCAAAGGTTATCCCATTGCTCAGCTGGATTTGTTATCTTTTGTGTAACAATGTTGAATGTTCTTTCTAGACACCAGATTCTTTCACCAGCATCATTAACAGATTGTTCAGTATACTCCCATCCAGTCAGTGCAGTTAGTAATGCAGCAATTTCTTTAGCACCACCAATTGTAGCCAAAGCAAATGTACATCCTACAAGTGAACCGTACATTGCTCTAAATGGTACAACCGAATCATAGCCTTCTGTGTGCGCTGCAGGCCTTTCAGTGTGAATGAATTCATCAACCTTCTTACATCTTCCAGTCCTTGAGTCGTGTGCTGGCTGACCGTACCTTTTGACTGTCTGTGAATAGTACATTATTTGCGGATTATTCTTCTTTTCTGCAAAATATTTCGCTGTTTCATATGTTCCTTTTCTTAATGCTTGGAACAGTGGATCATCACTTGTAATAAGCTGTTTCATTAACCAAGCAACTGCCTTATGATTACCCCAGATCAGGTCTCCAACTTCTGGTGGTAGCTTAAGATCTTCTTTAGTTATAAGGTTACGTTGTCTAAGTTCCATTAGAAGACTTATATGATCACCGCCTTCAATATAGTCAAGTCCGTATCTGTCAAACAGACTTACTGCATATATGAACCTACTTGCACACTCATAATTAGTTAGCACATCTGCTAATGTTGCATTACGTGGATCCTTGCCTGGGAACAAATCATCTGGTATTGCAAAGTCAAGCAATCCACCTATGTTTCCTTGCGCTTCCCAGTCTGGTATGTCGTTTAATGTTCCATCTAATTCAGGATCTTTATGAGTTACCCTTGATGTTACAAAACAGTTCTGGCACCCTATTGAACAGCATGAGTCCTTTCTAACCCAGAAGCCAATTTCCAAGAATGCACCAGTAAGTGGCTTTACAGATCTTGGATCATGCCATGATAAATATTGCCAGTTTCTTATACCGTATGCGCTTTCATAGTTTGTTGCTGTTGCCGGCAAGTTTCCTGTACCATATGTTCTCCACCTTATCTGTAATTTTTGGTTTGCAAGTATTGTCTTAATTATTTCTAGGACCCTTGTCTTATCTTTTACTTTGTGCCCTTTTGTACCTCTTATTGTAATTGCTTTTAGGTTCTTTGAACCCATTATAGCACCGCTACCATATCTGCCGTGTGCATGGGAACCTTCTGTCATAATATTAGCATACCATACACCCTTTTCTCCACCTGGACCAATGCTCAGAACTTTAGCTAGCCTTTTTTCTCCTATTGCATATGGTGGATTTGGACGAACACCCCACCAGTCCCACATTGAAACCTCTTTCCCACTTGCATCCTTTCCTTTTGGAAGATTATCTTTTGTTAAAACTCTTTCCTTTCTATACTCTAGTGGGCTGGTTGTATATGGCACCATACCTTTTAGAAGGATTTCTGTTTCCTCACTATCTTTGCCCTTTAAGTCTTTTGCATCATGGAATTCAACCTTGTCATCTACTATTGAAACCCATAGAAGATCTTTTGCTTTTCCTACAACTTGAATACCATCGTATCCTGCAAATTTTATTTCTGCATTAGCGTATCCACCACTGTAGCTTATACAAATGAAGTTATATGGCGATTTTGTTACGGCAACTGATTGAGTTCCTGGCACAATACCATTGAACGGGCCGACCATTATTTGTAGAAGGTTTTTAGGATCAAATGGTGATACATCGGGTGAAACGACACCTTCTTTGAAGAGCCAGTATAGGCCTAGACCTGCGCCTCCAATGTGTGTCTTATATATTTCTGGGTCTGTTTCAACAACAGTAGCCTTCTCCTGTGTCATGTCAATTCTTAATAGCTTTCCGGTTATACCAAAAAATTCTGCTGTCATGGTACCACCCTCTCCAAATGATACAGTTTCCGATATAAAAGTTCTGCTAGTTCCCTAGGCTTATAGGCATAGTATCTTCCACCCTGTTGTGGCGGTTCAAAGCGTATTGCCTGCTCTGGACAAGCGTTAACGCAATCTGGCATGCCAGCACACATAGTACAAATCATAGCCCTCTTAATACCTTTTTCGTCTGGTGGTGCGAAGAATATACCACTTCCAAACTNTTCTTCACAAATTTCAAGACAACGTCCACAGTTATCCAGACCAGAACATATTGCTGGGTCAACCCATCTGTATCCATTTCCAACCTTACCGGGCTGCTTAATTTCATCTTTCTTTGTAGTTTGAAGAGAGCCTGTAGGACATACGTATTCACATGGTGCTTTGCTTGTACCTTCAACCCATTCTTCGAGTGTACAATATCTACAGAACATTGGGAAACTTATGTAGGGATACTTGTGAACTCTTATTCTAGCATACTCAAGGTTTACTCCAGGAAAGTTTTCTGGTTGATATTTTAATGCACATGCAAACTCACACAGTCTACAACCAGTACACCTTTGATAATCTATTACCATATGATAGCCCTGCTTTGGTTCTGTAACTCTTCTAAGTGGGACAATAGCTTCTGCTGGAGCAGTAACAGTAGCACCAGGCTGAGTAACAGTTGAAGTAACAGCAGAAGTAATTGTCGAAGTTACTGTTGAAACCACTCCTTCAGCGGGTTTACTTAGCCATCCTGCTAGAAAGCCCACTGCAAGACCTCCTACAACAGCAATACCCAAAAAAGCTCTTCTACCAACACTTCCAGATTTATTTTCTTCTTTATTAATTGTTTCCATATGACTATACGTTTTATTGTAGAGTTTATAAATTTTACTTTATTTTACCTATATAACTAAAATATAACATTGTTATTTATTTTTAAAAATTTCAACCATTAAAACGAGGATAAAATTTAAAAACCTTAGTTATTATGTCCAATATAATGCCAAAATCAATGGGAACAAAAATATATAGAATAATATTGGTTATAAATATTATTGTTTTTTCTATTTCAGCTATTAGACCATGGTGGATCGCAAAATTTCAACCAGTTTTTTCCCCAGGCACAACATATGTTTGGATATACGCTTATGGTTTAACGCATAATGCAAAATTAATAGCACCATACCTAGCAACATATGAAACACCTCAAATGCTTATGCTATTAGCACAAATTATTCTAGCAGCATTTGCAATACTTTCTATAGTAACACTCTTTATAAAAAGCAAGTGGGGACCGCGTATAATAGGAGCAGTTGGTTTAATTTACCTTTTATGGTCCTTAGGTTTTATACCAGTAATATATGAAGGAACAGGTAGGGCTCCAATTCCTGATAAAAGATTTCCTGTTCAAGGTCAGATAAGGATACACGCGGATATCGAAGAACTAATTATAACAGCTTCTTTCCAGGATGGATATTACTTGGCCCTAATATCGTCTATAATATTTATTTTACTTTTCATATGGAGGGAACGTGTATATAGAAAAAGTGTAAAGACAAACATTAGTAAATGATGTAGTAAAACTTTTTTAGGCCAGATTAGAAAAAGAAAACGGACATTATAAGGTCTTGGAGAAACAGTATAAAATACACCAAACCAAAATAGAAACCTAAAAGGTATATTATAGAATTTAGGTTTCCAGAACCTGCTTTTACATGCATTCTAAATGGACAAGCGTCTGCATAAGTGGAAATAATGCCCAAACCAATGCACCCTATAACTATAAGGAGAAGCTTGGAAGCTTTTATAAAAACTTTAGTTTTTAGGAAAATAGGGAAGTCAAAAAAGGCTGTTGGAACAATAAAATTTAGTATGGTAAATCCTATAATGCCACCAACTATCATACCAATTATACCGAGGAACATTTCTTTGTTCTTAAACAGAAAAAGATTACGTATTCCAGCCATTGTACAGAATCTACTTGAATGTCCTATTAAACCGAATACTACACCAATAGTAAAAGAGATTGCTAGAAAGTAAGTTAATGACAAATATTGCATTTTTCTTTACCTCCTCATTATTTTAATAGTCAAAAATATACCTAAAGCATAGCCTAAAAAGCCAAGTAGCACTTCTATATCACCATATGATAGTAGCATAAATAGCCTTATTGGACAGAATGTAGCAATAAGGCCGAAAATTGCGGCAGAAAAACCAAGAATAAACATTGTTATAACATTATTTTTTTCCAACTTTATTATATGAAATTCTTTAGACAATTTTGAAGCAATAAAGGCTCCAAAAATAACACCTATAGTTGAAAGTAAGGGTATAAGATGTTCGGCCATTTCTGGTTCAGAAAATTTTAAAGTTAACCAGAGGATCAAGTCTCTTGAATGGCCTACAGTACAGTATGCGTAAACATTTTTCCAAGAGTAGCCTAGAAAAGCTTGCGCCAGAGCAAATATTAACCCGACTAAAATTCCTGCATAAAATGTTTTAATCCTAATAAACTTCATACATTAAGGTGTATCTGATTAAGTTTAAAATATTTTATAAGGGGCAATATAAATACTTGTGAGGCTAATATGACATTTTTAAATGAAGACCCTAAAGTCGATAGAAGACTTCTCTTTAGATCACTTATATCACCATCTAAAATTCTTTCAACAATTTTAAAAAAAGATATCACAATAATATATTGTAGTTGTAAGGGAAGGAGTGTAATAGATTCTGAAGACCTTGTAACTTTCATAAAAGATGCTGGAATTGAAGATGTCAAATTATATGATAATTTATGTGATTCAGAGGGACTTGAATTTTATAAAAACGTCTTAAATAGTTTTCCTAGAAAGCTTATCGTTCTAGCATGTTCAAAAAGATATTTCAGAGACATAGCAGATGAAATGAATTATCCACTCGAAAATTTATATTTTCTAGAAATCCAGGAATTATGCGGCCTTGTTCATGATAACACATTAAAGGCTACAGAGAAGGCTAAAAGAATGATTGCATCATACATTGCACAAAACTTTTCTCAAACACAAAATAGGGCTAGTGGAATAATTCTTTCTAGAAGTAAGGGTTTAGAAACAAAAGAAATAAGAACATTGTATGGGAGACTTGATTTATGCCTTTCTTTTAAGAAAGCATGCTCAAGTTGCATGAATTACTGTCCAAGGAAAGCAATATCCCCAAACTTAAGCACCTTAGTAGATAGGAGATTATGTGATGTATGTGGTATTTGTGAAAGTGTTTGCTTGCAAGAGGTCTTTTATACATTTCCATTTAAGCCAGAGTTTGAGTTAGGATTAGATTTTCTTTTAAAGGATAGTTGGAGAACCTTAGGAATTAAAAAGGGAAAGAAAATTTTAGAAGACAGTATTCTAGTTTTTGCTTGCGAAAAAGAAGTTAAGAACACTTTTATAAGAATGGTCTTAGCTGGAGAAAAATATAGGGAAGAAATATTGCCCCTATTTTTACCTTCCCTTTCTATGATAACGTTAGAGCTTATTCTTCAAGCGTTCAATAAAGGTGCACAAAAGGTAATACTGTTAGGATGTCATTCTTGTTCGCCTGAAATTAAAGCTTATGTTGAGGATATCATAATTAACTGCAAAACAATCTCATCTAAACTAGAAAACAGAATTGTATGCTCATGGATTAAAGAAAATGATACAAGCAAACTTATTAGTATTCTTGAAGAAGTATTTGAGAATATTGAAAAAGAAAGGTTTGAAGCACCAAATATCGATAAAGAATATGATAGTAGACGAATTGAAGTTTCAGAACTTATTAAAGGCATATCGGATAAGGAAAGAATACCTTCTTCTAAACTTCTCCCATTTGGTTTTATTGAAATCGATAAAGAAACATGCAACTTATGCGGTAAATGTGCAAATAGTTGTCCAACTGAAGCATTAAAGCTTTCTGACGAACACGTTTTCTTTGATCATGTAAAATGTTTTGGATGCAACATTTGTGAAAGAGTATGCGAAAAGAAATCTATAAAATGTTATCAAGAAATTAGGACTAATTTTATAGGTAAAAGTATAAAAGTGGTCTGATTCTTAGCGGGTGGTGAAAATAATATGTCAGAAATTCTGCCCGGAGTATATCTTATAATGAGGGAGAGAACATATTTGTATAGGTCTCTTGTCGAATTATATAGGCCTAAGCTTGTTAAACCTATGATTGAAAATATTGCACAAGAACAATTTCAAGCACTTGGAGAAACTATTGAGAAAGGATTTGATTCAATAAAGGATGGACACAAAAAGATATGCGAACATGTTAAAGGAAAAAATATTGATAGACTAATTGAGGAGCTTGGTATAGAGTACAATAAACTACATAGTAAAGGAATTTTTTTGCAAAGAAACTATGATCAAAGAAGTAAAGAGGAACTATTTTTTAGCTTAAACAAGTTTTATCAGCAAAAGGGTAATGTTATCGAAAATAATATGGAACTTGATCATTTTATAAACCATTGTAGTTACATGTTCCATCTTCTTTCACAAAATAGGGTTGCAATAATAAATAGAAAGGTAGAAGATTTTTATGAAAATATTAAACTTCAAAATGAGTTTCTTACAAACTATATCTACAATTGGGTGCCAATAATGTGTCAACGATTATATAATGAAAGTGAAAGCGAATTCTATAAGGGACTTTCGATGCTTACTGAAGGATTCATCAACGTAGATAAAGACATATTCAATGAAATAATAGAAGCCTGTAGAAAATTAATTTAAAAAAATTAGAAGGGAAAAAATTACTTTTTTACCTTTAACAAGGGACAAGCATTAACACATTCGAAGCACTTAGCACATTCTGGAGAGGCGATAGAATAGTCTTTTGATATAGCCTTTAATTCTGTAATATTTTCTTTCCAAGCTTTACGAAGTAGTTCCTCCTTTGTCACACCCATTTTATTTGCTAATTCAGTAACACGAGGGTCTTCCTTAAACTTATTTCTAGTATAGTCTAATATAGGTACACCATATTTGCAAGCTCTTTCACAAGAACGACACTCCCTACAGTTGTCAACAGGCAATTTGACCTTATAGTTGAACTTTTGACCAACTTTAGAGAGAGCCACATATACACCTCCAATAGGACAAACGTATTTGCAGAATGCCCGCTGCTCAATACCCTCTAGACCTAAAGTTACTACTGCAACTGAACCACCAATCACTGGACAGCCTGTTGCTGACTTGCATACAGCACCAACAGGGCAAACTGTACACCATGCAGGAGAACTTGCAATGCCTGCTGCTAGAAAAGAGCCTAAAGCAATGCCCATCTTATTTGATTGCTTTCTAAAGAACGAGGGAAGTTTAATTGGAGACTTTATCCTATTTGTTACTGGTGTTAATGCTTCATAAATTGTGCCCATAGGACACATCCAGCTGCAGAAGAATCTACCAAAGAGTATAGGAAGTATTATTAGTGGCAGTGCTGAGATTATTAGTACGATATAAAATGTTTTGCTAGCAAATATTTGCTGTATACTTCCAACAGGACAACTTATATTTAAGCCCCAGAAGGCGAATGAACAGAATACACCAACCACAAAGAATAGCAAAAGTACAAAGAAAGTTATTTGCGAGAGATGCCTTAAAATTAGTATTAGCTGTGATTTTCTCATACTACTACACCTCCTACTTTAATCCTTCTAGCATTTTTTGGAGTAACCTTCAATGAAGAAGGTTTCGTTGGACACTTTGGAACACATGTACCGCATCCAGTACATTTTTCTACATTAACAACTGGAGGAGTTCTTGGAATAAGTTTACCTTCACTATCTCTAGGTGTGTCAAGAGCATTATATGGGCATACCGAAATACATAGGAAACAGAATATACAAGTCTTAGGATTTATTTCCACAGTACCTATCTTATATTGTTCAAGAGTTATCTTTTGTAGAGCACCAGAAGGACAAGCCTCTATGCATTTAAAGTCAGCAATACATATACCACTCTCAATATATGGTGTATCAAAAAGCTTGATACCATATTCTAGTGGAACAGTCTTTATAATCCCCTGAGGGCATACTTCAACACATTTCCTACACCTAAGACATGTTGCCAGAAAAGCTTCTTCAGTTATAGCGCCAGGAGGACGAATCAGTTCTACTTGCTTCCCTTCGGCAGCATAATTTATAATCGCAAAGCATCCAGTTACAACACCTGTGACACCTAAGAAAGCAAGGAAATCGCGTCTAGAAAACTTTTTGCTCATGTTCATGGTTTCCAAAAAGTACATTATATAAGTGTTTTTTTATTTATAGAAAGATTTATAAGAAAGTTAAACAATCTACAATCCTGATTATATAATTATAAAGCACTTTAATTAAATAAGCTAATGGTATCTAAGGACGATAACCTAGAAGATAGCTTAGGATATTGATAGTTGATGTTACATTTTCATACTCATATTCTGTAACAGTTCTTTGCACTAATTGTCTCCTATATTCTAAATCTGTCCATTCCAAAACTTCAGAATCCGCACTAAAAGAGACACAAGCGTATCCACCTCTACTATTATAATAATATAATGTTAGAAGATATACTCCTGGCTCTAGAGTAACACGAGCGAACTCTGTTTTATAGCCACTATAGAATGATGTACATAAAAAACGGCTACCATTCAAATACAGTTCACATCCATCATCGCCTGTAAGATTAATCCAAATTGGATGACGTTCTCGGACCTTGATTATTGCTGTTGCCATAAAACCTACAAATTCCTCACCATTGAAGATATTTCGACTATACCCCCAATCGTAACTGAAACAAGCTGGAAACTTTGACTTGCCTATTTCTGTTATAAATTTAAAATCGCCCGTCACAGCATACCATGTTACATTCCATTCAGTACGTCTTATAACTTTCACTGGAACTTCTTCATAATATTGTTCAATATACTCATGTGGAACTTTAGTAGTATATGTTATTGGGATTATTGGAGAAAATAAAATAATTATTGTAATTGCTAGAATTATAATTGTAAAATAAACTTTATTTGAAACTAAAAACTTGATAGAATGAATGTTTTTAGAGAATGATTTTTGCAATCGTATTACACCCACCAACTTTTGCTAAAAATTTAATTTAAATAAACATTTTTGAGTTTACAAAAATTTTAAATATAACATGAAAAATTATCTATAATTATTGTATTAAGATAAATTTAAAAATAGACTATTTTGTAATAATCTGGGTGGTCCATGGAAGCAGATACTGGAAAATTTTTCGAAAGAAATTTAGGAGTATTTTTTGAAGAAGAGCAGAGGATTTTGGAGAATAAAAGGGTTATGCTTGTAGGTTCTGGTGGAGTTGGAGGCACATGCGCAATAATTTTAGCAAGGACGGGCATGAAAAATTTTCTCTTGATTGATTCAGGAGTATATGATCCACCAGATATGAATAGGCAGGTTGGATGCTTTATTGACACTCTTGGCAAATATAAGGTTGATGTAATAAGGGAACATATACTAAAAATAAATCCTACAGCAGAGGTTCGAACAATAAATCGAAAGCTAACTTTTGAAGAAATAGAAAAGCTTATGGATGATTATGATATTGTTATTGCTGAAGCAGATGATCTTGCCTACAGTACACATGTGCTTATATTGGCGCAGAAAAAAGGGAAGGTTTCTATTACTGCAATGCCTGTAGGATTCACTGGATATGTTATGATGTTTGCTCCAAACAAAGAGAAACCAATAAGTCCTGCAGAACTTTTTGGAATTCCAGGAGGAATGAGTTATGAAGAATTGTCAGAGTTTTTGGATAGAAGGGAAAATAAGTGTGGTAGGGAATGGTATATGACAGATGGTATGTGGAGAGTGGACTATTTTAAGAAATGGATGGATGGTGAAGCTGCAATAGCACAGGTATGCGCAAATGTTTGGCTTATGTCGAGTTTTATGTGTATGGAAATTATAAAGTATTTTACTGGCGTTGGTGAACCAGTTTTAGCGCCAAAAATGTGGCAGATGATACCTTCAAAAAATAAGATTAAGGCGGTTAAGTTCAGGTGGAGAACATATTGGTTTAACAAGCTTGCTTTAAAGGTGTTCAGCATCAAATTTTTGGGATTAGGCAAAAGATGGAGAAAGATTGCGTGGGACGTTTTCATCAAAAAAATGGAGAGAAGAGAAAAAAGAGAGAAGATGGAACGTGAGAAAAGACGTTTAAAGGTTTCTAGTTTAAAATAAAAATTGTTTTAAATTTAAATTTTTCTTTTCCTTAAAAAGGATAAAATATAAAATCAGAACTTATTGGAAAAAGGTTAGGAGGAAACTTTTGCAGTGATACACGTGTTTGTTAATGAATTTATAAAACGAAAATAGAACATAACAATCTAAAAATATAATGATAGGAGAAATAAGTTAATATGACTATGCTACATTTAGCTGAAATAGCAAGGTAGAAGAGTGTAGAATTATATAATTTAATCATTATATAAAAAAATGGTGTAAACTGCGTTCTATTTATTTGATAGAGAGTTGGAGTAATGAATATTGAAAAATGTAATGAAATAAAGGTATATGTCAATTTGATATAAAATTATTCTATGTACCAGTCTAGAGTTGTTATATCAAGAGGCTTTTTTAATTTTGTTCTAATTAAAGAGTATAATACTAGTATGAACCATACTGGATTATAGAGTAAATGGTATGCTAGAAAATATAATATATTAAAATGATATCCGAGTTTTTTTGAAGAAATAGAAAATGTTATGGTAGATATTATTATAGAAGAAAGTATTGAATAGCCAAGTAGGAAAAGAAGATATGAGTATAGAGTTTTAATCGAAAAATTTGTTAGTAATGAAAGTGGCATACTAGTTTCTAGTATGTAGATTAGCCAATTGGAGATTATGTCATATGATACTATTATAGTTAGTATTACAAACATAAAAGGTATTAGAAGAAGTGGGAATAGTGTTGAAACTGAGGAGAACATTATTTTCGGCTTTTTAAAGAATTTTGACTTAAAAAACTTGTAATTCGATCTAATCCATGACATGCATCCTAAACTCCATCTTAAACGTTGTTTAAACCATTGCATTTCATTTAAGCCAATTCTAACTATAACCTTTTTGTCTTCTATTATAGAGAATTTATAGCCAGCATAGCTTGCTCGTGTTGCAAAATCAAGGTCCTCTACAATCGTTTTTCTGAAGCCGCCTAATTTTTTAATAACATCCTTTTTTACTGCAAAAGCTGCACCATTTAATCCTAAAGTTGAACCAGTTTCCTTGATCAGTATCCAGTTGGAGAATGTGAAAGAAAAGTAGTCGTAGTAAATTAGTTTCGAGAGCCAAGAAGATTCTTCAGCCTCCTTCTTTATATCAATAACATCAGAGTATTTTGCCTTTTCAACTAAACTTTCTAAGAAATTTCTATCATCTTTAGGAATATACACATCAGAATCAAGAAAAAGTAATAGTTCTCCAGAACTCTCTTCTATACCTCTATTTAGTGCATTAACTTTACCTTTCCTTTTCTGATTTATGATTATTTTAAAATATTTTAGGTTAGAAAAATTATTTAGAATATCTAAACATTCCTGTGTAGGCTCATCTGCAACAACTATAACTTCCTTATCAGGATAGGGG
>JAOAKB010000001.1 GCA_026413865.1 Nitrososphaeria archaeon | reverse complement strand
CTATAAAGTTTATTCCCTCACTCGTGTTTGTTGTAAATGCTACATCATCTTTCTTACAGTTTATGAGTTCAGCTACTCTAATCCTAGCATTTTCTAAAACTTCTTCCTCTATACTGTCACTAAAATTGTATGTCCCATTCATCTCACATTTTCTCATGAACTCTGTCATTGAATTGATAACCTTTAGAGGCTTCAAGGATATTGCTGCTGTGTTCATGTAAACGATTTTCTTTGATATTGGAAAATCCTCCTTTAACTTCTGCATATCATATTACATTTGATTTTGCTCTTATAAACTTGAATTTTTCTGAAATCATAATCTTATGTTTTAGAAGATGCTTATATTACTTCAAGATATTTTCCTAGAGACTTTAGTAGAGTGAGGCTGAAAAACTTATGAAGTTTTTTGGTGAGGTTGTAGAGTTTGTTAGAAGATTTTCTAGTTAATGAAGCTAAAAGGAGAAAATGCATCTTTAGTAATATAGAAAGGTATTTTGCAGTTCTATTAAAGATTTGATGGAGCTTTAAGAAAGGTTAGATTACATATTTGAGTTTGATCCACTATTTTGTGAACCTATAACAGAAAAATATTCTGGTGTTAAAGTTGCTCTACTTCTGAAAATATTATTTTCCAGCTACAGTCATTTTCCTGAACTTTACTGTTGGCGAATAGTATGGTCCATTGTTTCTAACATCTTTTCCAACAAGTTCCAAATCTTCTGAAATCATCTTGTAAAAGTCTCCTGAAATCGTTACCCCTTTAACTGGCATGCTTAATTCGCCCTTTTCTATTAGTTGTCCATGTGTTACTGTTGCATTAACATTTCCACTAACAGGATTAGATAGCCACTGTCTCCGATAACATCTTCAACCAGCAGTCCCATTTGTGTCTCTTTTATCATCTCTTCTGGGCTTGAATCTCCTTGCTCAAGTATTAGGTTGGATGGTGCTACTTGAGGATGTTGCCAGTAGCCTCCTCTTAAAGCGTTTCCGGTAGACTTTACTCTATCTTTTATGGAAGTGTATGTGTCGTATAGGTATTTTTCTAACACTCCTTCTTTTATCACATAAGTCTTTTGTGTAGGATGTCCTTCATCATCGAATGGTCTTGTTCTTATCCCACCATATAATATTCCATTATCTATAAGCGTGAACTTATCGCATGCTATCCTTGTTTCCAATTTTCCTGAAAGTGGTGATCTACCCTTTTGAACCCAATCAGCTGTTATTGGCCCACTTAATATTGTACTCAATATGCTTGCAAAAACATCATTTCTAATAATAACTGGTATTCTGCAACTTTCGATGGGTTTTGCTTTCAAAAATTTTATTGCATTTTTGGCAGCATTAGATGCTATATCTTCTAAATCCATCCTGCTCCAGAATCTTGTCTCAAGATGTTCGCTCCCTATACTCTTATACTGTCCATCTTCAATCTTTGCCCTAACAACTGCACTAACTAATGTCTCTATTCTCTCAAACTCTTCACTATAACAGTTTGCTATAATAGTTTTTGTTATTGAAATTGTTAATAGTCCTCTTACCGGTTTTGCATTATATTCTTTAACCTTCTCTAATGCAAGCTTAACTTTCTCAACAACTTCACCATATTCTATGTTCTCTATACTTTTATCATAGTATCCTTCTGCACTAGACTTGCCAAAGTTCATGTTAAAGTTCCTCCATTCTGGGTCCTCTGGTGCAATTTTCGCAATCTTAACCACCTTCTCTGCAGCCTCATTCACACTATTATCGTCTGTAACTGATGTGGAATACATTGCAATCTTTTTGTCAAGAGCCGCCCTCAAACCTATGCCACCAGATTCTATAACCTTAAAGCATTCAATTTTCTCATCAAACTCTATCCACAAAATTTTTTCGCTTTGAAGATATGCTTCTGATTCTGAGGCTCCAAGATCTAATACTCTTTTAACAGCCTTCTCCACCAAACTCATTCACTATCTTCCTCCAACTATCATCTTCTGAACTCTTACATGGGGTCCTCCGAATCCGACTCTGACAGTTTGTCCCATTTTGCCACATCCTCCGAAAACATTTGTTCTTATACTCAAGTCCTTTCCAACAGCGTCTACGGTCTTTAGTGTGTCAAGTATTAGGCCACTTATTACAACACCTCTAACCATTTCAGCCAACTTTCCATTTCTTATAACCTTTGAAGGTCCTACACTGAATGTGAATGTTCCCATTCCAACATCAACCTGGCCTCCTGTTGCACCCTTTCCACCAACATATATTCCATAATCAATATCCTCTATCAATTCTTCAAAACTATAGTCTTTGGGTAGCATAAAATAGTTTGTCTGTCTAACAATTGGAATATTCTCAAAATCCTGTGCCCTACCATTTCCTGTAGGCTTACTATCTAGCTTAGAAGCCGAGTAAGTGTCGTGTAGGTAGCCTTTTAAAATACCGTCTTCAACAACCACCACCTTCTTTTTCTCTGTTCCCTCATCATCGTATGGGTAAAAGTATCCGTTTTCAACATTATCGTCAACTATCGTCACCGTATCGCTTGCAACCTTCTCGCCTACTTTTCCAAAAAGAACTGACTCTCGTGTTGAAACAAGGTCTCCTTCTGAAGCGTGTCCAAATGCCTCGTGTAAGAGTAGTCCAATGACTTCAGGGTCTACAACAACCGGATAAGTGCCAGCTGATGATGTTCCAGCTTCTGAAGCCTCTATCGCTAGCTTCGAAAGTTCCAACGAAAAGTTGTTCCAATCATTTGAGCTTATGAACTCGAATCCTGAACACTTTGATTCACTGTAGCCAACTCTTTCCATAGCCATAATAGATTTCGCTACACTTTCATGCCAGAGACCCGACATTATTGTCTCAACCCTAACCTTTGCTCCGTTTGTCGACATGAAAAGTCTGTTGTCCTTTGAAAATCCGAGTCTAGTTAAAGCATTCTTTATCTTGTCTCCTATAAAAGCTGCCTTATTGGCGTCTAAAGCGATTGCAGTCTTTTCTTCTGGAGAAACGTTTATTGGGTCAACTTTAAACTTTGACCTAACCTCAGCCCTGTTTACTTCAAAATCTAAGGTCTTTTTTTCTCTTTTACCTAAAGCTTTTGCAACATTTATTGCATTATCTAATGTTTTTAAAAGATTTTCAGGAGCTATATTACATGTTGAAGCATATCCCATTGCCCCCTCAATGATAACTCTTATTCCTACTCCAGAAAATTTTCTTGAAGAATAGTTCTTTAAAACCTTGTTCTCGACTAAAATACTTTCATAATAGTATTCTTGATACCTTATATCCGCATATGAGACACCATAGCTTTCAGCTTTATCTAAAATAGAATGTAAGTCGGATTCTAGTTCCAAAAATTCACCCTTTATAGACGCCAAAAATACAGTATGTTAAAATATTTAATTTTTACTTTAAAAAAGTTTTATTTCCAAACCCTTAACTCATACTTTTCTTCCACTATATCTTTGCCCCATATCCTATGCTTTTTTTCTTCAGTTTTAACAAATCCGAAGCCGGTATAAAGTTTCTTTGCAACAGCAAGTTCACTTGTAGTCCAAAGATAAATATTCCTATAGCCATAATTTTTGCAAAATTCAATTGCTTTCTCTAAAAGCTTTTTTCCTAAACCTTTTCCCCTATATTCTGGGTGGACAAGGAACCATCTGATTTGGGCACAATCTTTAGATCGTCCAAAGACAGCTATACATCCAATAATCTTTTTATCGTCTTCCACAATCCAGACACAATCTTTTTCAGCACTGTAAGATTTTATAAATTCCGCTAAACCTTCTGCAACATATGCTTCGAATGTAAGGTCATAACCATATTCTTTAGAATATGTTATTCCATGAAATTTTATAATTTCTCCGATATCTCCTGGCTTAAGCTCACATCTTATTTTCAAACTTGTAATCACATTCTTAATATTTTTATAAAAGTTTTTCTTTTCACAAATTTTTTCTGTAGGCTTTAGTACATTCTTTTTAAAGTTCTTAAATGAAGCTTACTACATCCTATTATGAGCTGTTATGCCATATTGTAGGATGTGTGGTTCTGGAACTGTTATAGCATATCTTCCCTATGCCAAAATGAGCTTGTGCCAAAAGTGTTTTCTAGAATTTTATGTTAGACGTGTTAAGAATACTGTTGAAGAGTTCAAAATGTTTAGGGAAGACGATGTTGTAGGAGTTGCTGTTTCAGGGGGCAAGGATAGTTCTGCACTAATACATTCGTTAAGTAAAGCTTTTCCAAAACTTGAACTTAAAGCATTACACATAAATCTTGGTATTCCAGAATATTCTGATCATTGTGAATCCAGGGTAAGGCTTCTGGTAAAATCATTGGACATAGAACTTTATGTCTTCGACGTTAAAAAAAGGCTTGGTTTCACAATAGAAGATTTTATGAAAACACGTTTTAAAAGAAAAATTTGCTCCATATGTGGAACAATAAAGCGTCACATTTTTGAGGAAATGGCTTTAGAAGCAAATGTTAGAGTTCTTGCTACAGGACATAATCTTGATGATATTGCTAGTGTTATGCTTAACACATTCTTTAACGGCAACTGGAGCCAGCTTACAAGAATAAAGCCACTTTTACCTCCTTTGGCTGAGAATATGGCCTATAAGGTTAAGCCTCTAATACGTTCTCCAGAAAAAGAAAACCTACTCTACTGCTTATATGGTGAGCTTCCAATAAGAAGCCTAGGTTGCCCACATGCTAGTCAGACTGGTATCAGAAAATATATGCAGTTACTTGAAAGATTTTCAGAAGAAGACCCAGGCTTCAAATACATCATATTAAACCGTTTTCTAGAACTGATACCAATGATAGAAAATGTGTTTCCAAAGCCTGAACTAACAAGATGCAGGTTATGCAATTTTCCATCGACAAACGAAATATGCTCTTACTGTAAAAGAATATTATTGGTGAAGCAGAAGGACGCTAGTGCTTAAATTTTTTAAAAAGAGAGAAAATAATAAAAAAATTTTTAAAATAAAAAATTATTAAAAAATTAAAGTTTAAATATACAAAATACAATACTATTATTCCATGACATCTGCAAAAACAGATGTTAAAAGTTCTGACGATCCACAATGGGAAATAAAACCAATGCCCGACCCACCACCACTTTCTCTCCGTGGACTTATAAAATGGTGTGGTCCAGCCGTAATCTTAGGCACTCTCTCAGTAGGAGGATTCGAAGCATACCATGCAGGTTATGTGAGCGCTCAAATGCTTACAGGCATTTTCTGGTTGTATCTGGTATCATGTTTTACACAGCTCTTCTTAAACAATGAGATTGCAAGATATGGTATCGCTACTGGAGAGACTATTATGCAAGGCTTCCACAAGCTTAAGCCGAGAAAGTTCTGGACATGGTTTACCGCAATATTCGTTTTCATTCAGCAAGCTTGGCCTGCATGGATTGGTGGTGCTGCAGCAGGTGCTGCTGCACTTATGGGTATTGGAACTTGGGAGCAGTGGGCGGTTGTAGCATTAGCGCTTGTGTTCCTGCTTTTTGCAGCAAGTCCATTTGTTTATAAAACTCTTGAATACTTGATGTATGGTGCATTCATTATTGCAAACTTAGGTATAACAATATTCACAATACTCATGAGTCCTCCTTCTGCATTCGCTAAGGTTGCAACGGACTGGCTTAGCTTCGGCCTAATTCCAGCCGGTATAACTATTGCAGCTATAGGTCCATTCTTGAATCAGCCTGCTGGAGGTTTCTGGAACTTCTGGCACACTTACTGGGTTAGAGAGAAGGGTATGGGTATGTCAGCATACATGGGCCATGTAACAGGATTGGCTTGGAAGCCTGAGGATATTAGACGTTCAGGCTATATCTTTGACACAAATAATCCAAATGAACTTAAAAAGTTTAGTCAATGGATGAAAGTAAACGGTATAACTATGATACTGTTCTTCATCATATTGGGTGGTATCTGGTTTACTTACATAGTTAGTGTTGCAGGATATACTGCGGCAAGCATATACGGATTAAAGGTTCCTTCAGGATGGAGAATTGCTGTTGTCATTGCAGAAATATTCGGTAAAGTTTGGGGTCCAATTGCTTTCTCCCTTTTTGGAATTGTTATAATTGCCTCATTGTTTGACAGCCAGTTTTCAGTCTATGATGGTATTGCAAGACAGTGGGCTGATACACTATATCTTGAAATTCCAGAGAAGACTGGGAAGAGGCCTTATCGTTTCTGGTACTTTGTTATGTTGGCTATAGTCGTTATTTGGGGTGTTTGTGCTATACCATTGGGTACACCATACGTTATATGGCTTGCTGTAAACTGGCTGGGAAACTTAGCTCATGGCTTCCTATGCTTTATTATACCTTCTATGAACTATAAACTTCTACCTAAGCCCATAAGACCAAAATGGTATAATCTTGGTATAAACTATGCTTGGGGCGCTACCTGTGTAACATACTTTATAATATGGACTCTCTTCCAGCCTCCATGGGCTAGCTAAACTCTCCCACTCTCATTTTTTTTAATCTAATATCTTCTATATCCCCTGTATCCTCTCCTTTTTCTGAAATGTTGCTCGTAAACTTTTTCTGAAAGATTATTTTCTGTATTCACTTCCTCTGGTAACATTTCTGTCTTCTCTATTTTTCCGAATCTTCCAATGTTTAATCTCATGTTTCCCCTATATAGGCTAACATAACCATTTTCTACTCTAACTGTTCCTCCAACTTCCACTGCCTCTATATTCTTGTCCCATAACGTTAAAACTATACATCCTGTACTGTCTCCTACTAGTGCATCACATACTTGATGTGGCATACCATCTTTTCCAGAAGTAACACTTTTCACTTCACTTTTAGAAACAACTTTTGCTGTCACATTAACTGCTTTTGATGAAAGTGTTAGCTGTCCTACTTTTGATTCAACAGGTTTTCTTTCTCCATAAAATTTTTCTGACAAAATTTCTACACCATTTTATATGGCAGATACTCTAAACTATTCCCTTTTAAGTGTTTTGGAAAAAATGTAAATCTTTATAATAGAAAGTAAAGCAATATCGTATTATGTCTGATAATGTTGTTAAGATTGTGGACTATAAGAAGCCTAACCTTAAGGGAAGTGTTATCATAGACGGTATTCCAATGGTTAGCCTTTCAAGTGCTATTGCAGCAAATTTTCTTGTATCTTTTTTGAACCTTGACCAGGTTGCGGCAATAGATTCAACCCTTTTTCCACCGGTTAGCATGATATACGCTGGTAAGCCAAAGTGTCCGGCAAGAGTTTATGCTAGTGAAGAACTTAAGATTGCTGTCTTTCTTTCAGAATTTGTTATACCGTTAAAGTTGAGTAGAAATCTTGCTAGAGCTATGCTTGACTGGTGTAAGACTAGGGGTTGCAGTTACATAATAACATTACTTGGTCTCCCACTAGAAGGTTTGGAGAGAAAGGTTATGCCAGAGGAAGTTTTCGGTATAGGTAGTACGGATGAGATGAGGGAAAAGCTTTCTGATGCCGGTATAAGACAGTTGGATTATGGTGTTATAACAGGCTTATCCGCTATACTATTGAATGAGGGTAGACTTGAAAATTTTGATGTGATAACATTGGTTACACCATTATATAGTCAGGCTGAAGAGTATAGGGCTGCTGTAAAGCTTCTTGAAACAGTGAACAAACTTGTTCCAAGGCTTAAGATTGATTTAACAGAACTTGTTGAAGAAGCTAAAAAGTATGAGTTCATGATTAAAACTTTAAGGGAACAGTCTAAATCTGTTCAACCTAAGGCTCCGGAACTTTACATCTAAATCTAGCTTCTAAAGGTTTTCCTATTTAGCGTGAGCTATAAATTAAAAGTTTTTATGTTCATAAACACTTTAATATTGTAGCGATGAAGAAATTCAGTGAATATGAGAACACGATGATTAGCCATTCATGCCCTGAGCTAATATTGTTAGTATTTTAAAATAAATTTTAAGTTGATAAGCAATTGAACATAAAAATCTTTAAATGCAAAATCTAACATAATATTCTACTATGAATTCTGTGGTTACTGGTGGCGCTGGCTTTATAGGAAGCCATATTGTTGACAGGCTCCAAGGTTTGTTTGAAAAGATTATTGTTTTAGATAACCTGTCTTCTGGTTCAATAGAAAATATTAGACATCACTTTGGTAAAGAATATTTTTCTCTAAAGACGATTGACCTTAAATTTTTTAAAGATTTTGATAACATTTTTGAGGATATAGAATCAGTTTTCCATTATGCTGCAAACCCTGAAGTGAGGGTAAGCGTTTTCGACCCAAGAGCCCATTTTGAAGAAAACGTCGTATCAACCTTTAATGTTCTTGAAGCATGCAGAAAATATGATATATCATATTTTGTTTTTGCTAGTACAAGTACTGTATATGGTGACGCTCGAACGATACCTACACCAGAAGAATATTATCCACTTGAGCCGATATCAGTATATGGTGGCTGCAAGCTTGCCTGCGAAAACCTCATAATAACTTATTCAAAACTTTATGGTATAAGGTCGCTTATATTAAGGTATGCGAACGTCATAGGCCCTAGAAGCAGTCATGGGGTTATATTCGATTTCATAAACAAGCTTAGAAAAGATTCTCGTGTGCTTGAAATTTTAGGTGATGGGTTACAGAAAAAAAGTTATATTCATGTAGAAGATGCTGTTGATGCAACAATACACCTTTACAAAAATTTATTATCTTCTAAAAAAGATTATGAAATATATAATGTTGGAAACGATGACTGGATTACTGTTAAAGAGATAGCGGACATTATTGTAAAGGAAATGTGTTTACATGATGTAAAATACTGTTTTTCTCCTGCTACAGTTGATGGAAGAGGCTGGTTGGGTGACGTAAAATTTATGCTACTTGATATTTCTAAGCTAAAGTCTACTGGATGGTTTCCGAAAATGGGTTCTGAACAGGCTGTAAAAAGTGTAGTAAAACATTATCTAAACAGAATTTGATTATATTGGCCACGTTTCTTCCCTATATGCAGCATCCCAAAACATATACTCGTACCTTAATGCTGTGAAAAAGTATGGTTTAAGTGTCATAGGTTCTAAAGGTGACTCATCAACAATATTCCTTAACATTTTAACCAAATCCTTGTACTCTTTGCTTAAATATATGCTACACCATTTTCTATATGTCTCAACATCATTTGTTTCTAATCTAAACTTGTTTCTTTCAGCTATCTCCTCATATGTCCATGCACATGGTAGGAAGGCTGTCATGGTTGTCCAAAAATCTGTCACATACCCAACATATGCAAGAAAATTCATGTAAGCGGTGTTTGTTGGATTAGGTTCAATTCCAGAAACTTCCTCCAATTTTATGTCAAGTTCATTCAAAAGTTTAATATAATTTTCCATTTCCCCTGTAACAGTTCCGTAAGCCAATTCTAGAGCTTTCTTCGCATAGTCTAGGCTTGGTGATTTTGAAGCAGCTAAACATAATACTCTAGTAACACCTACAAGATAGTTGAAATCTTGTATAACATAATATTTGAATTTATTTAATGGAAGCTTTCCTGAATATAATTGCACTACAAAGGGGTGATTCAATATTTTTTCCCAAATCCTATCATATTCTTTCCTAAAATATTCTGTAATACTCTTCAATCTTATCCCTTCATATATAATTATTGTATAAAAGTTATATTTTTTGCTTGTTAACAAATTTTTTTCTTGCCCATAGTGCTACATTAACTAGACCTATCATTACGGGCACTTCTATAAGTGGTCCTATTACTGTAGCGAATGCCTCTTTTGAGGTTATTCCGAATACTGTTACTGCAACTGCTATAGCTAGCTCAAAGTTGTTGCTTGCTGCTGTAAAGGATAATGTTGTCGTCCTCTCATAGTCTAGTTTCATGAAATATCCTAGAATAAATGATGCTGCAAACATTATTGTAAAATATGAAATTAATGGTACTGATATTATTGCAACATCAAATGGTGTCTTGACAATATATTCTCCCTTAAGAGAAAACATTACAACTATGGTGAAGAGTAGTGCAAAGAGTGATGTCGGCCCTATCTTTTGCAAAAATATCTTCTCATACCATTCTTTTCCTCTTGTTTTAAGAAAATAGAATCTTGTTAAAACTCCTCCAAAGAATGGTATGCCAAGATATATCAATACAGACTGTGCTATTTCATAAAATGAAATTTCAACAATTGTACCTTTTCCAGAAATCCATGAGCTTATAATCGTGATGTAAAAGTATGCTAAAAGTGAATATGTTGCTATCTGGAATATGGAGTTTAATGCAACAAGTATAGCAGCCCACTCAGTATCTCCGTTAGCCAATTCATTCCATACTATAACCATAGCTATACATCGTGCGAGTCCAACCAAAATTATACCGTTCCTATATTCTGGAAAATCTGCTAGAAATGTCCACGCTAAAACAAACATTAGGGCTGGTCCAATTATCCAGTTGAGAAATAGTGATGATGTGACAACGGTTTTAGAGCCTGGCGCCCTAACAATTTCCTTCAACTCCTCATACTTGACTTTTGCAAGTGGCGGATACATCATCCAGATAAGGCCTAAAGCTATTGGGATTGATGTTGTCCCAATGCTTGCTGCACTCAAGTAAACTGATATCTGTGGAAAGATGTAACCTAATACTACACCGGTAACCATTGCCAAGAATATCCATAATGTTAGAAACTTGTTCAAGATCGAAAGCTTCTTTTCTGTTTTCAAAGCATATTTCACCTCTAAAGAGAGTCTTATGCCTATACTATTCACTATAGGCGCCTGCTATAATGGTATAAGATGAAAAAGCTTTTTTTGTTGTAGTCATGTTCACTATATCATGAATTTGGCCTAAAATCCAGGAAAGTAGTGTCGCTTTAGACATTTTCAATACCTCAATTTTTATAAATTTTTTGCATAAATTGGGGATAAAAATAACAGTATTTAAATATTCTTATAAAGGTTAAATAATGAGCTTAGCTAATATTTTATTTAAAAAATCCTATGAATGGTTTGGATAGAGTTTGTGCGAGGCTGCTTAGGGCTTGCGGTGATGCTCTAAGGCTGAAAATCTTGGCACTTCTACATGTTTTTGAGTTTTGTGTATGTGATATTATTTCTGTAACTGATAAAAGGATTTTTGATATCATAGGAGCCGTTTCTCCAGATTTTCTCGATCCTATTAAAAAGCATTTGATAGAATTTTAGCATGTAAAGATTTCTTGTAGGTTCTTAAATTCTATTATAACCTATTTTTCTGATGCCATATAAATGTAGTGAATGTGGTAGTAGAGTAGTTTTTGATAATGAAGAATATGTTTGTGAAAAGTGTGGTAAAATTTTTGAAGAAATATATGACCATCAGTCTAAACCTTTTTTTCACAATTTTCCTAAACCATTTGCCTCTAAGCGTTCTAGCATACTGTATATAATAAAGGATGTTTGTGACCGTCTAGACTTTAATAGCACCATTCTTAATGATGCATCTTATATTGCAGAATCTATTATAGAGTCTGGTACAAGATTTAATGGTCTTGAAATTGCTTTCTTCAGCCTTTATTCTGCTTGCAAGAACTTAAATCCATTTTTCTGTGAAATGGTTTTGAAAGAATTTCGTAGTATGGGTTTGAAGGTTAATGAAAGAAACTGTATGAGAATTCTTTCAAGGTTCTGGAAATATTATTCTTACAAAAGTTTTAACTTAAGCTCATATCTTAACTTTTTACTTGAAAGTTTAAAGTCAAACATTTTTGTCAGAGAATATGTTAGAAACTTTTATCAATTAAACGAAAATATTCTCTGGTCTAAAATTAAACTATATTGCTTGAAATTTTTGGAAGATTACCGTTTTTTAGGTGAGTCTTTGAAAGTTAAGTGTATAATATCAATATATGTTTCATGTAATAGGGTTTTCAGGTCGTTTGGTCTAGAAAATCCTGTAACATTAAGGCTTCTTTCAAAACATTTTTGTCTAGACTTTAACAATCTAAGGAAAGTTTTGGACAAGGTTACGGTGTTCTCTTATGAAGGCTTGGCCAAAGTGTGAATTCACATATCTGCCACTGAAAAAGGTTTATCCTAATCCCTTTAACGCAAACCGTATGTGCTATAAAGAATATGAGAGCTTAAAGCGGGACCTTTTAGAAAAGGGTGTTGAAGGTATTCCACCAATACTTGTTACGCCAAGGACTGATGGTTTTATGATTGTTGATGGTGAACATAGATGGAGGGCTGCACTAGAACTTGGATTTGAAACTATTAGAGCTGAAATTGTACACTTGTCTGATGAAGATGTTAAGATTGAGTGTTTTAAAAGGAACTATCAGAGGGGTAGAATAGATTATCTTAAGGCTGGAGAATTATTTAATATTGAAAGAAATTGTGGCTTGACTGTTAGAGAAATTGCCAAAAAATATAATCTTTCAGCCTACACAGTAGACTATATTCTGCAGCTTACAAGATTGTCGGCTGAGGTAAAAGAATTTATATATAAAGTAAATGATTCTAGTGAAGATTATTTTGAAAATGGTTTCAGATTCACGTTCAGGCATCTAATTGCACTTTCAAAGCTTCCTGAAAAAGATATGCTGTCTTTTGCAAAAGAATTTTTTGAAGGAAATGTTTCTGGGCCGGAGGCTGAAAGGATTGTTGCAAATTTTCTCACAAAACTGAGGATTCTTTCGATCATAGATGAGAAGGTTTCTGGTGGCTTGATATTTCCTAAATCGGCTGAACTTTTAAAGTCAATTGTTGAAAGGGATCCTCTAACATTTTCTGAAGATAGGATTGAAAGGTTGTGTAAAATTTGTGATGAAAGCGGTCAAGTTAATTTTATCAGGAGCACTTTTCTGGAAAACTTAGATAAAAGTTCTCTTTATTCTCTTGCTCCATTGAATGGTCATGAATTGAAGAATAGGAAAAGTTCGTATTTTAAGTGTCAATGTGGCAGAGTTTATTTGGTTAGGGGTAAGATTCTTGATATACTAGAAAAGTGGGATAAGCCTGCTGAAAAGATTATAGAAATTTTGCCAGAACATGTGGGAAAAAGACTTCGCATTAACTATGCTGACATGATAGCCTATTTTGAATGAAAAAGTTCAATTTAGCAATATTAAAAAATTTTTTAGAAAGTGAGTTTAACTATTTTAGCTAACCCATCTGGGCCCGATAATATTGCTAGTGCTGTATTCGAGTCTATTAATGAAAGCTGGTATTCGAAATATTCGTAACCATAGTCTGTTTTCTCTCTCACAAAATTTGAAAAGTATGTTTGTAATGTATAGTACCAGTTGTAGCCTTCTGGTAGGTTAACACTTTTTACAACCTGTAGTCTACTGTTGAGTATGTCGAATCCGTTCCATCTTAGCAGTATGAGACCGTATCTTGTATACTTGCAGCCTAGTACAGAATATGGTGCAGTCCAAAATACTTGGTCACCGTATCCTCCAGTCTCCATATTATATGATGTGAATGAATCACCGTTTCTTTCGATATAGTATCCATCTCTTGTAATGATAACACTTGGAGGTGAACTATAGCTTTTGTATGGTGAGCTTGAACTACCGGAAGCCCATGGCTTGTTTATAGCACTTCCACCACTTATCTTGTAAACATAATAATAGTAGGTGGATGAATCATACTTGTAAACTATAAAATAAGGGTAATTGAATGATACAATACCATAACTAGCATAAGAGGATCCCGATAATGTTACACCTAAACCATTTGCAGAACCAGGATTCGAACTAGTGGGACTAACAAGAGAATAGAAGACTTGGGCTCCTGTCCCTGATGTTGAAGACAACATTAGTATCCATGCTCTACTACCATCAGTACTAACCTGCTGTATATAGTATGAATATGTTGTTGTTCCTGTAACGCTCTCAACCTTTTG
Source organism: Nitrososphaeria archaeon (assembly GCA_026413865.1). GTDB lineage: Archaea > Thermoproteota > Nitrososphaeria > JACIWG01 > JACIWG01 > JACIWG01. The sequence continues at coordinate 122,554 of JAOAKB010000001.1, read as the reverse complement.
GCCGCCTGATTGACAAAGGAACTTGTATACAAAAATATATGCTGTATCATAAACTGTTCTAACTTTACCACTTGTGAAGGAAACCATTTGCCAGCTTGCCCAACCAGAAAGGTCGTAGAATGGTATAACAGGATGCATATAATATACCCATCCCCTGTAAGGATTGTCTTCAAGAGAACGTGGTGCATCAACATAGCGTACTGCAATCAACTGACAGTTAGTGATATTATATGTGTAAACATAATGTAATCCTACAACCACATTGAATACTTTCGGATTTTCTGGATTAATGTAGAGTCTTACTGGAGTTATGCTTCCCTCTCCATTATATAATCCAACTGGTATTATGTCCTCTTTTACGTCCTCATTTTCTTTTAAGAAGAGGTTTCCAAGTGATGTTATTACACCAACTTTATCACTTTTCCATGTAATCTGTAAATTTTCTCTTCCTCCAGGAGGCAATATGACTTTTGTTTCAACAACATTCTCTACAAAGTTACTTTTATTCAAGAAAACTATATATTTTATTTCTGAAAATTTTGTCCAATCGTTATATAAAATAATCTTATTATTTTCATAAAATATCTTTATATTCTCTTTTGCTCTGTCAACCTGTCTTGATAAAATATCTTCTTTCAATCTAAACTCTTGTCTGAATGCCTCAATCTGATTATAGAATATTGTGTATCCTGAAATAAACATTAGAGCAATAAAGACTATTGCTATACTTGCAGACTGTCCTTTCCTTTTCATACTGTTCAAAAGATTATGTTCATTTTCTCCTTTTAAGCAACTAAGAGGTCCTATTGTCCTGTAGATATAGTATATAGTTTATTTTTAGTGAAATTGTCTCTAAAACTTTTTCTCTACTATAATGGTTTATTTTTGCCCAATGCTGTAATATTCTACTTTTATCATAAACTTTTTCTGGTCCATCATATACTTCAAAATAAATGTTTGTCTTATATTCTCCAAACTCTTCAATCAACTCTATTCTATTAGATTTAATATTGTTTGTAATGTTCACTATCACCTGAATCTTATTCGTGACAGTCAACGGCGTTTGTCTCATGTAAATGTAGCAGTTTCTTGTAGAAGGTATTTTTATTTCTTCTTCTATCTCTTCTCCCTCTATTATAGCATATTCGATATCATTCTTTTGAATGATTTCGAAGATTTTTTTAAACTCCTCTTTGCTTTTTGTAATATGAATTTTTATCAAATATTCCTGTGGATATAATGTTGTGGTAGTGTTTTCTACAACCATTATACGAGCTTTTTTTGGAATAAGTTGAACTAGCTTATTTAAGATGTTTCTTCTGTATTCTCTTGTTGACCCTGTGACTGCCATCGTAGTTTTTATTTCAAGCATTGTCCAAAGATAAGCTAGTTCTTGTGGTGTCAAATGCTTATCTTTAAAAATTTCTTCGTCAAAAATTTCTATCCTTCTTTTGATTATGCAAAAACTTGTATATGGTTGCTTTTGTATAACAAGATTTGCGTAAAATTTCTCATCTAATGGTCCCTCATAGAATTTTCCATCACCATATTCTATTAGTTTATTTCTAATCTTCTCAATTAGCATTTCATACTCTTTTTCGTTCTTGAAGTTTATGTTTGTTTTGATATACTGTTGTTTTAGAAAGTGTTTGTGTCTAACGTAAACTGGTTTTTCGGGTGACAATATTGTTGCCTCAAGTATATTCTCGTCCAAGAGTATTGGATACAGTTGCCTATATGGTGATATGTTCTTGTTAAGATGATATAGTTCTTCATCTTTCAACCCATATTTTTCAATCAATTTGTTTTTTTCAAAATTTTTGCCTAAAATGTCTTTTGAAAAAATGTTTTCTATTATTGCATTAATCTTGTTTAAGCTTTCTTCCTCCAAATTTGGTTCCTTAACATTATATTCTATTATCCCATTTTCTTCATAGACTGTTATTTCTAAGCATAAAATTCTATAGTTTTCTAAATTCTCCATACTTTTATCACCTTAAGCCAAAAATTGTTGTTTTTAGAAGGTGAACCATGTTATCCATTTGTAGTATACATACTAATGCTATAACCAGTGTTATAGCCGTAATGTATATGTTCTCGTAGCTTCCTTCTTTAAGAAGCCCTGTTATATATGTATTGGAAAATGTGTTTGCAACGATCATCATGTAAAGCCAATCCTTTTCTATTTGAATGGCATTGATAGGAAGTAGGCTTGTTCCAGAATTTGCTCCCACTATCATTGTTTCTAAAAGTGCTAGCATTGATGCTGAAACAAGTGTGAAGAGTATTGGTGCCAGATAAGTAAGGTATGAAGCGAGTGCGGTTTCTCTTCTAACCTTCTCCTTTTCTAAAATTATATCTTCTATCATGTTCGCTAGTTCAATTAATACGCTGGTACTGCCTCCTCCACTTTTCTGCATTAAGTCTAGGCAATCGAACACATAGTCAAAAAGCCACACACCCGTACTTGTTCTAAGGTCTGTAGAGTTTAGAGAAAGCTTGTTTACAACCACCATAACCTCTTTCTTAAATTTTTCATTATACTCCTTTTCTTTCAAAGATAATGTGATTGCCTGGTAAATACTTTTTCCAGCAGTCCTATAGTCTGCTATATCACGTACAAAAATTGGTAAAGGTTCCTCAAGATCTTTTCCCTCTTTAAGTCTACATTTTCCCCTATAACCGTATAATGTAGAAAATGTTATTAGTGCTACTGTTATTGGAAGCCATAAACTTTTAAACATAATATATGTTGCTACAAAAACTAGAAGTGCTAATATTATTTCAGAAACTTTTGGTTTAACTCTAATGTTTCCCAGTCCAGTCTTAGGCCTGGAATCTTCTATAAAAAATGACATTGCAATTATATAAATGATTAGGAATGAGAACGCTATAACATGCATTATTATGCCGGCTCGAGAGTTTGAGGAAACTATGACTACTATTGGCATTATTACAGTTAAAATAATATTTACTTCAGAAATCATTTGAGCTTTTTCAAGAAACTGCCCTATCCTAAATTTTAAATCGTTCTTTAAAACCTCCATTTGGTGGCTCATGTATGTGAGAAGGTTTCCTCCAGTAGCATATATTCCAGCATATCCGTCCAAAAATCTTCTGTAGACTGTTGCCTTTGTGTTTGAAGCTCTTTCTCTTAAAGAATTGTATAAATTTTTAGAGTGTATCAGTAGGTCTGTGAGAACTATTTTTGCCTCTGTCCTAATCCATTTGAAGAGTCTTCCATTAATTACATGATTTAAGGCATAATCTATATTTCTTCCACCTTCTTGGCAAATGTATTCTGTGAATGCAAAAAATATTAGTTCATTATATATTTCTCTATCCTTTTCTCCTCTTAAGAGAAGGTAGTCGATGTAGGGATATAATATGCTTGTAAAACTTAATATTCCAAAAATTACTATTATTAGATTATTGAAAAGGTATGCTAAAGTTAATGATATGGCTAAGGAAAATATGCTGAATAATGTCGACTTGTAAACTATTTCACCAATATATTCTAGGAGTCCGTCAGAGCCTTTTTCAACGCTAATACTTTTATATTTTGGTATGAGGTCTGAGGCAATATCATAAACAATTTTTTCAAAGAATCTTGAACTCAAAAACCTATTCTTGAGGTGAAGGTTCACTTTCTCAAACCATTTGCCGGGAGTTTCATCCTTTTCTAAAATTAATAGTATGAGATTAGCTGCAAATGTTAGTACCATTACATAAAATAATAGTGTACTAGTTTCCAAAGTTATCACCATAAAATCTTGTAAGATGTGTCTGAAGCTGCTCGAAGGTGTATGCCCTATGATTCAAAATGCTTTCAAGAAACTCTTTCTTTCTAAACACTCTAACTGTATAATCATCCTTTTTATTAATAAGCCTGCTTCTTGAAATTATTTTATCAAGCTTAATTTCTTCTCCATCAGCACTATAATCATATACTACATTACTTTTAAAAAGTCCGCCTTCTATAAAATAAGGCTCTTCTATTGAAGTAACTTTTTTTAAGATTTTTCCACTAGATGCTTTAACATTAGATAAGAATACAATACACTTTATAGTCTGTAGAAAGGAGTCTTCTACGGAAAGTGGTTTTCCCCTCATTCTACTCAAAAGTTCTTGAAAGCTTCCAGCATGAAAGGTTGTTATGCAGCCTAACCCTGTTCCAGCCGCTTGAACAAGGGCTTGAATTTCTGTCCCTCTAACTTCACCGAGTGCAACATAGTCTGATGAGCTTCTTAAAGAAAGCAGGCTTAAATCAATTAAGTTGATTTCATTTACTCCAGCCTGTAAACCTTTTCTAGTAACCAGTCTTTGCCAATTAATCCTTTTTCCTAAAGCAATTTCTGCAGTATCTTCTATTGTTAAAATCTTTTGCCTTAAATCTATAAGCTGTAAAAGTGTTGAAAGAAGTGTTGTCTTTCCTGATCCCATTGCACCACTTATAATAATAAAGTTTCTATCTTCTAAAACCTGCCAAAGGTATGCTGCCAAATCCTCGTTTAAAGTCTTGTATGAAATAAGCTTAGCTATAGTCCATGGATTTTTAGGAAACTTTCTTATTGAAAATGTGGATGAGGGTAATGTTATCTCGTTTTTGAAGGTTAACATTATTCTATGTCCCTCGCGTGTAGTAATCTCTGAAGCTGGTGAAAGGATATTCACTCCCTTGCCATGTTTTGATGCAATCTTCTGAACTAAAGTGTCAAGTTCATCTTCAGAAAACATTATGTTTGTATTCATCCAATTATATTCTGAATACTCTCTATGTTTAACAAACACAGGCTGGTTGAAGGCGGAGCATGAGATGTCAGTAATATTATCGTCTGCCATAAGCGGCTCTAATACACTATAGCCTGAAACTTCACGGAAAATGATTTCTGAAAAAAGTTTAACCTTACTAGAGCTAACATCTAGTCCAACCTCTTTTATAATATCAAAAATTTTGTCCTCCAAAAAATTTATGCTATAAAAATTTTCATTAAAATTTGTAGAAGATAAAAGGTATCCAAGAACAATAGTAAAACACTCTCTATCTTCGCCATCAATATTAGGCTCTCTAACATAATAATATCCAAAATTGCCACAATCAAAAATGTACACTATAGGCTTATACATTTCACCTAAATCAAGAACATAACTGTCAACAAGCCTACCTTTAAAATCAGAAAAATCTAGAAACCTGATCCTATTACCTAACGCTTGAGTAAAAAGTCTTTCCCTAAACTTTTCTTCAGGCTCTTTCCAAAAAATATCCGTCAGTATTCCTTTACCTGTTTTCATCAAAAGAAAAATTGTAAAAAAATATTTTTAAGCAAAAAATTTGGTATGGCCCTCACAGTTTAAGGTAATGCTATACTTTCAGCAATAACATATCCAACTATCTCGTCATTGACTCTTGCCGTAACGAAAACGTTGTACCTTAACCCTGCAATTAAACCCGAACATTTCGTGGTAATCATTTTTTCCATTCCAGGCTCCAATAATATTCTATTTCCTTTTGTTATGCTTAGATTTTCACTTCTACCATATTCACTTACTGCTTCAACAGAAACTTCTACTGCAATATTCCCGATATTCTTTACTATAACATTCACTTCCTGTGATCCAGCAGCTATGATTGTGTCTGTGCAAACAATCTTTGCAACCTGACTAGTAGATAAAATAGAGCTATTATATAGTGAATATGCTCCTACTGCTGTAGTAAGTCCTAAAATTAGGAAGATGATTTCTGTCAGAACTCTGGAAAGAGCTTTCCTCTTTTTCATGTAATTCGCCTTTATGGTTTAGCTGTTACTGTATATGTTGCTGTGTACAATATTGACTTTTTATCTGTATCCAAAACCTTTACAACAACTGTGTACTGTTTGCCTGAAACAATGTTATCTAAGTTTAATTCAAAAGTTTTTACTCCACCAGGTGCTATAGAGATATCAGAAAATTTTTGCTCTGCTCCTGATACCGTTATATTTATTGCTTGAATAACTGTTGTGCCTAAATTTTTTATTGTAGCATATGCCTTATTTTGTGATGCTATAATGTCCACTTGCTCTATTGCAATTTTTGTTGTTCCACTCACGCTTGAACTGTAGCCATTGTATATTGTGTAGGCTCCTAATGCTGTAGTTGTTGCTAGCATTAGAAATATTATTTCTGTGAGGACCCTGCTTAAACCTCTTCTTTTATTAAACAATTTTTTTGTTTGCATACAAGAAAACTTTGTTTACAGAATTTTTTAAGCCAACTTATGTTGGCGCTTTTATTCCATAATATAATTTTATCTTGTGATATAATTTGAAGTCAGTGTTTGATGAAATATTATGTCTGATTGCTTTGACATTAATACTTTCTCCGCTAACAGCTATTAGCATGCCTGTATTTGAAGTTCGACCAAATTTTCTTCGAATAGAATTATTAGGCTACTTTAATTCTGATAAATGTACCATAATATTTTTGAAGAACAATAGTCCAATGGAATATTATGTTTCAAAACTTATTGTAAACAATAGAGAATATTCTTTGTCTGAAATCCTATGCCTAAAACCGTATGAAGCTACTGAAATATTTTTGCCAGCAAATTTATCACAACTTTATCATCTAACTCTAGTATGTGTGTCTGGAGAAAATTTTAGGGTGATATAGTTGGCTAAAGCATTATCGTCTGCAACAACTCCACTAATAATATTAACATTAACGATCATAACATCAACAATACTATATTCAACTTACACACAAACGTTTGGCAGCATAACATTTTCTCCAGAAACAGTATACAAGCTTGAAATATTGCAAACAGTGAATGGTTCATTATCTCAACTTATACTCTACAACCCAAACCCCGTACCAATAAAAATAACAGAAACTGTACTAGGAAACACTAGCGCACCATTTTCTCTAAAATACGCGAACATGAGTATATGTAAAGAAAACACTATACCACCAAACTCAATAGCCATACTCGAAATAAAAAAACCAATAGACGTGCAAAAAACCATATACCTGAAATCGGATAACAAAATCATAGCATACTATACAAAGGGACCATGATAATACAAAATCTACACGAGACAATGGCTCTCTATATAGGCCTACTTGCAGCAACAATACTCCTAATAATATACGAAAAAATAAACAATACAACAGCAGCACTCATCACATTCATACTAACCTCAATAACAATACTAAACTACCTAAAAATTTTTATATACAACAAAAAAGAGAAAAAAGAATAATTATAGGCAAAATATAGCCCAAAGCGAGAAACGGGCCTGTAGCTCAGCCAGGTAGAGTATCGGGCTTTTAACCCGAGGGTCCCGGGTCCGAATCCCGGCAGGCCCGCATCAAAAATTCTTTTCCTAGGTTACTTGCTATAGAATCTACTCTTATTTCATAAAAACCGGTTAAGTAACTAAAAAAGGGGAGAGGATGTGGTTATATCCTTATTCCAAAGAAGTACAAAGGCAACAAATATTATCGAGTAGAAAACCAGTCCCACAATAATAACAAGTATCTCTCACCATTTCATCTTATACGCTTTTGGAAGCAGTACAAAATTTACACCAGACGGTAATGATCCAAAAGAAAAGAATCCCACAAAAACTTCAAACAGAACATTTGCTGGCACTACTAAAAGTGTGAGTATAACGATTATGCCAACCTCAATAACCACATCCCACCATGAAAGCCATCCTAGTGTCTTCTGTATCTTTTCACCAAACAGTAATGGTAATATTCCTATGAACAGACCGACAACACCTAATACACCAACAAGGTATTGTTCAGGCGCCTCTGGAGGCCTACCGAGTGTTATGTATGCAAATTTTGTGCCTGTTAATACCATATAGTATGGCCACATTAATCTAACAAAGTCTGAAACTGTCCAGATTATGGCCCAAACTTTTTTCCAAGCCAAAGTCTTGAAATACCATTTATCAGAGGTTCTCCTGTTGCCATTGTGTATCTTGTTCCTGCAATGGCACTAACTGTTTGGAAGAATATTGATATTAGTGCAAACCATAGGATTGTTGGCCCATAAGATAATATTGCCAGTGGTCCAGAAATAACCTCCCCCGTTCCTATTCCGACTGAAACGGAAATTATTGCTGGACCTATAAGGAATCCTATGGCATCTTTGAATCTTGTAACTTTAAAAGGTTCAGGTATATCTTCTACTCCTCTAAACTCCTTGTCAGTGGGCAATCCACCCACCGTATCAAATTTTTATTCAGTCCATGTATTTAAATTTATTGTTAAAGCTTAATTTATATTAAAAACTCTTATAAAAAGTATAATTTTTTATAATATAAATTTTTTTATATAAAGTGTGTGTTTAAAAGTTTGATTATAACAATAAGTCTTAAAAGCATTCCCATTATTATGCTTACAGTGATAACAGATGTCATTGGATGTTGAATTCATTTGTAAAGGTGGTTTTGGTAGTGAGGCAGAAATTGACGTTCAGTTAAGACGAGTTTTTCCCGGTATTGGTGGCACCATACACACTTACCAGGCAATACCTGTTGCCTTTAGAAGAGAATTTTCTTCTTCACCTAATGTTGGTCATAGACTTTTTCTTAAGCATGCTATAATCAAGAAGCTTGAAGACTATTTTTTCAAGAAAGGCTTCTACCATTATGCGCATGTTACTCGCCCTCTAGGTTCTACATCGGAGGGATACATTTATGAATGGGCTTTTGGTAGTGATGTTTTTCCATGGTACTATTCTGACGATTCTGGGGAAAGTATTCCAGTAGAGCTCGATGACTGGAGAGCCTTTATTGAAGCATTTGAAAGTGCTGGCATAGATTTGAGAAAGGATTGTGCTGACCCTGACAATGGTCGTCTTTCGCAGAATATAATACACCAGTTTCCATATGGTGCAAGTGTTAGTAGGCCTAGACTGAATAGGCTTTGGAAAAGAATTGATTTTGGTGACAAGAGCATTTCAATAAACTTTGACCGTCTTCTTTCATTTCTTGACAAGTATGAGGCTGATATGAGGGAAAATCTTAGGGTTGGAAGGTTTGATATGATAAAACTTTCCTGTAAATATCTTCTTTTGGGTGACAGAATGGATCCCAGAGAATTTGGTGAACTTACTATGCTTGTTAGAGACTATCGGCTTTCAACTTTATCGCATCTTAATACTAGAGGTGTTGAAAGTTCTGGTGCTGTTAAACTTTTCTAACATATTCCACAATATATTACAAAACTCTATTTTATAATTTTGTATTAAATGAAATGGTTATGGTAATGTTTAAATAACCGTCATTTTAGGGTTTTTTAGGCGTTTATTATGACAGTTTTTTGTCAAATAACTGTTATAGAGGTGGTTTTCTATGGATAAGAAGACTCCACAGAAAGAATTTTCTATAATGAATCATATTCTTGTTCCAAAACATGAGGTTCTTTCTTCAGAAGAAGCAAAAAACATTTTAGAAACATATCGTGTTAAGCCACATCAGCTTCCATACATTTTGTCTTCTGATCCTGTAGTTAAGGAGTTGGGTGCTAAGCCTGGTGATATAATTAAGATTACTAGAAAAAGTGATGTTTCTGGTATAGCATACTATTACAGGTATGTAATTGAAGGGTGAACTGGGTTGGTTGAAAGGAAGGCTTCAGATTTTTGGCCTCTGCTTAAGGCTATAATTGAAGAAGAGGGTATTGCGAGACAGCATATTAACTCATATAATGAGTTTATAAAATATGGTTTACAGGCTATTGTTGACGAAGTTGGAAAGATTGATGTTGAAACGTTAACGAACCCTTATACTGTAGAATTTGGTAATATACGTGTAGGCTTGCCTCGTGTTACAGAGCATGATGCTTCGAAAACTCTGGTAACGCCTATGGAGGCTAGGATGAGGAATCTAACATATTCTGCTCCAATAGAATTGGAGATGAAGATTGTCCAAAATGGTATCGTAACAGATTCACAATATTTGTATATTGGTGACCTTCCGGTAATGGTTAAGTCAGATTTATGCTATTTGTCTAAAAAGTCGATTGATGAACTTATTGAAGAAGGTGAAGATTATCTTGATCCAGGAGGGTACTTTATAATAAATGGTTCTGAACGTGTTATTGTAGGGTTAGAGGATCTAGCACCAAATAAAATGCTTGTTGAAGTTAAAAAGCAGGGTGGTTCAACATTTTATACTGTAACAGTATACTCGTCTGTAATAGGTTATCGTTCTAAACTTGAAATTTCAATGCACCAGGATGGTGTAATATACGCGCGTTTCTCGAATCTTCCTACTGACATTCCTGTTGTAGTGTTGATGCGGGCTCTTGGGCTTGAATCTGATAGAGAAATAGTTGAAGCTGTCTCACTTAAGCCTGAAATACAGGATCTTCTTGGGCCAACTTTTGATAAATGTGCTGAAGTGGTTACTGTAAATGATGCACTAGTCTATATCGGAAATAGGGTTGCCCATGGTCTTCAAGAAGAATATCGTGTTAAGCGTGCTGAAAATGTTCTGGACTGGGGTCTTTTACCTCATTTGGGAAAAGATCCTGAAGATAGACTAAGTAAGGCCCTATTTATTGGTGAAGCTGTATGCAAACTTCTAGAATATAAGCTTGGATGGATTCCTGCTGACGATAAAGACCATTATGGAAATAAGGTTATAAGGTTAGCTGGACAGCTTCTTGCAGACCTTTTCAGAACATGTTTTAGGAATCTTGTTAAGGATATGAAGTATCAGCTTGAACATTCTGGCCAAAAGCGTGGTATTGGCGTAGTAAATGTGGCTATAAGGCCTGGAATTATAACTGATAAGCTGAGAAATGCTATTGCTACTGGAAATTGGGGTAGGGGTAAAGTTGGTATAACACAGCTTTTGGATAGAACAAACTATCTTTCTACAATAAGCCATCTTAGGCGAATTCAGTCTCCACTTTCGAGAAGCCAACCTAACTTTGAGGCAAGAGACCTTCATCCAACACATTTTGGAAGAGTTTGTCCATGTGAGACTCCTGAAGGTTCAAACTGTGGCCTTGTTAAGAATCTTGCACTTTCGGCAATAATTTCTGTAGCCGCAGACCCCAAAGAAATAATGAACATTATCACACAGATTGGATTAATACCTTACAAGGATGCTCCGAAAGAGGTTAAGTTGAATGGTGCCAGAGTGTTCTTGGATGGTGGTGTTGTAGGCTATGTTATAGACCCAGAAGGTTTCTGCAAAGAGTTTAGAAATATGAGAAGAACTGGGCTTATTCCTAGTGACGTGAGCATTTATCTAAAGGTTCCACCTAACCCGAATGCTGAAACAAGAATATACATTAACACTTATTCTGGAAGGGTTCTTAGGCCTTTGATTATAGTAAAGGATGGTGTTCCACAGCTGAAAAAAGAGGATATGGATCTTGTAATAAAGGGTAAGATGTCTTGGAGGGAGCTCTTAAAGAAGGGTGAGCTTGAGCTTATTGACGCTAACGAGGAAGAAAACTGTTATATTGCGGCAAACATCTATGAGCTTACACTTGAACATACTCATCTAGAAATTTCCATGAGCGGAATGCTTGGTGCTGTAGCCTCAATAATACCTTATGCAGAACACAATCAGTCTCCAAGAAACACGTACGAGAGTGCTATGGCTAAGCAGGCTCTAGGTTTTCCAACACCAGTTTACAAGCATCTAATGAACGTTAGGTCCCATCTTCTCCTATATCCTCAAACTCCGATGGTCACTACAGGCTCCTTTGAAATGCTTAATCTGGATAAGAGGCCCATTGGCCAAAACGCTGTTGTAGCTGTTCTCTCTTACGACTGCTATAATATTGAGGATGCTATTGTATTGAATAGGGCTTCTGTAGAAAGGGGGTTTGGTAGAACCTTCTTCTTCAGACTTTATGAGGCCGAAGCACAACTTTATCTTGGTGGAATGAAGGACAAGTTTGAGATACCTAACGCAGACTCTAATGTTAAAGGATATAGAGGTGACAAGTTTTATAGGCTTCTTGAACCTGATGGTGTAATCTTTCCAGAAGCTAATGTTTCAGGTGGGGATGTTTTGATTGGAAAGTTGAGTCCTCCAAGGTTTACTGAAGAATATCGTGAAATTGAAGCTGGAGGCCCATATATGCGTGATACTTCTGTAGCAGTCCGTCCATCGGAAACTGGTGTAGTTGATTCTGTTATAATGTCAGTTAATGTTGAAGGAGGTAAAATGTATAAGGTTAAGGTTAGAGACCTTCGTATACCTGAATTAGGTGACAAGTTTGCTTCAAGGCATGGTCAGAAAGGTGTAGTTGGCTTACTCGCTAACCCAGAAGATTTACCATACACTGAAGATGGAATAGTTCCAGACCTAATAATAAACCCACATGCTTTCCCATCAAGAATGACTGTTGGGCAGTTTATTGAATCGATTGCAGGTAAAGTTGGTTCTATTAGAGGTAAGCCTGTTGATGGAACAACATTCTCTGGAGAAACAGTGGATTCACTTGAAAGGCAGCTTGAAGAATTCGGTTTTGTTAAGACTGGTAAGGAGGTAATGTATGATGGTAAAACTGGTGAAAGATATGTTGCTGACATATTCATAGGTGTAGTATACTATCAGAAGCTGCACCATATGGTTGCTGACAAGATTCACGCTAGGGCTAGAGGACAGGTTCAGATGTTGACTAAACAGCCTACTGAAGGCCGTTCAAGGGGTGGCGGTTTAAGGTTTGGTGAAATGGAGCGTGACTGTCTAATCGCCTACGGAACGTCTATGGTTCTAAAGGATAGATTATTAGATGAATCTGATAAGACTGATGTTTATGTATGTGAAAACTGTGGCCTAATAGCATATTTTGATGCTAGAACTAGAAAGTATACTTGTAGAGTTTGTGGCACTAACGCAAAGATAGCGACTGTTTCTATGGCGTATGCTTTCAAGTTGCTTGTGCAGGAAATGATGAGCTTGAACATACTTCCTCGCCTGATTTTGAAGGATAAGATTTGAGGTGAATATGATAATGTCTGTTCAAGAGATTCAAAAGAATATTGGTGGAATAAAGTTTTCTGTATTCTCTCCACAGATTATTAGGGCCTATAGTGTTGTAGAAATCACGGCTCCAGAAACATATGATAGAGATGGTTTACCTGTTCCTGGAGGCTTAATGGATCCAAGGCTTGGGACACTTGAACCTGGACAAAAGTGTGCTACATGCGGCAATACTTCAGCAAAATGTCCAGGACATTTTGGACACATTGAATTAGCCGAACCTATAATCCATGTTGCATTTGTGGACGATATATACACTATACTACAATCTACTTGTAGGGTCTGTCATAAGCTTATATTAAGTGATGAAGTTATAAACGAGTACAAAAAGATTTTGGAGGAGAGAAGATATGTTACTCCTGAAGTTTACGAAAATATTTCTAGAGAAATTAAGTCTAAGGCTAAAAAGGTTAGGCAGTGTCCACATTGTGGTAGTGCAAAATATGAAATACAGCTTGTGAAGCCTACAACATTCTATGAAATAAGAGAGGAGGGTCCTTCACGTCTTCTAGCGAGCTCGATTAGGGCGTGGCTTGAAGATATAAGCGATAAAAATCTTATACTCTTGGGATACGACCTTGAGAAGATTAGGCCTGAATGGTTTGTTTTACAAGTTCTACCCGTACCACCTGTCACAGTACGTCCATCAATAATACTTGAAACGGGAATTCGTTCTGAAGATGATTTAACACATAAGCTTGTTGATATTCTTAGAACAAATCAAAGAGTTAAAGAAAGTAAGGAGTCAGGTTCACCTCCACTTATTGTTCAAGACCTTGTAGACCTTGTACAATATCATGTAACAACATACTTTGATAATGAAGTAAGTGGTATTCCACAAGCCCATCATCGTTCTGGTCGTCCTCTAAGAACTTTAAGCCAGAGACTTAAGGGTAAAGAAGGTAGGTTTAGAGGAAACCTTTCAGGAAAGCGTGTTGACTTCTCAAGCAGGACTGTAATCTCTCCTGACCCAAACCTTGATATAAATGAAGTCGGTATTCCTATTGAGGTTGCAAAAAAGCTTACAATTCCAGAAAAGGTTACGAGCTGGAATATTGAAAGGCTTAGACAACTTGTTATCAATGGCGATAATTATCCTGGTGCAAACTATATTATAAGACCAGATGGTGTAAAGATTAGATTAGATTATGTTCAGGATAGGAAGGCTGTTGCTGCTGCCTTAGCCCCAGGATATGTTGTTGAAAGACATCTTGTTGACGGTGACATAGTATTATTTAATAGGCAGCCTTCACTTCATAGAATGTCGATTATGGCTCATCATGCTAAAGTTTTACCGGGTAGAACATTCAGACTTCATCCTGCCGTATGTCCACCATACAATGCTGACTTCGATGGTGATGAAATGAACCTTCATGTTCCACAGGGTGAGGAAGCTAGATGCGAAGCTGAGCTTCTAATGAGGGTTCAAGATCAGATTCTTTCACCAAGATATGGTGGACCAATAATTGGTGCAATAAGAGATTTCCTTACAGGGGCATATCTTCTAACAAAAGATGACACCTACCTCACCAAAGAAGAGTTTCTTAATCTTGCAAACATTGGCGGATACACTGGTCCAATACCTGAGCCTGCAATAAAGGAGCCAAAAGAACTTTATCAAGGTAAACAACTTTTCTCGCTTTTCCTTCCAAAAGGTTTCAATTATACTCTTAGGGCAAGCTGGCGTGGAAGACAGGTTGTTATAAAAGATGGTGTGCTTGTCTCTGGAGTAATCGACAAGGCATCAATTGGTGCAGAAAAGCCTGACAGTATACTTCATAGAATTGTTAAAGAATATGGTAGTGATGTTGCAAGAAGTTTCTTGAACTCAATCTTTAGGGTTATTAAGGCATATATTACATCAAAAGGTTTCACTATAGGCTATGATGACTTTTGGCTTCCACCAAGTGCTAGAAAAGCCATAAATCAATCAATTGCTGAAGCATACGATCGTATAAAGGAACTTCAAAAACAGTATGAGGAAGGCACTTTACCTCTAATGAGAGGTCTTTCTCCAGAAGAAGCTTTGGAACTTTATATAGTAAATGAACTTTCTAAAGCCCGTGATGATGCTGGAAAGGTTGCCGAAAAGTACTTGAGTGACGACAATAGTGCAGTGATAATGGCTAGAACTGGTGCAAGAGGTTCATCACTAAACATCGGCCACATGGCTGCAGCTCTAGGACAGCAGTCTATACGTGGAAAACGAATAATGAGAGGATATGAAAACAGGGTTTTGTGTCACTTTAAACCAAACGACCCTAACCCCGACTCAAGAGGCTTCATAAAATCAAATTATAGAGACGGTCTTAATCCACTGGAATTCTTTTTCCATGCAATGGGTGGCAGAGAGGGTCTTGTTGATACGGCCGTCAGGACCCAGCAGAGTGGATACATGCAGAGGCGTTTGGTTAACGCTATGGAACATCTTAGAGTAGAATATGATCGGACTGTAAGAGATCCAGAAGGTGCAATAATACAATTCCTTTATGGTGAAGACGGTGTAGACCCGTCTAAGAGTGATCATGGCAAAGCTGTCAATGTTCAAAGACTTATTGAAGCAGAACAGCTTGTTGCACAAGGCAAGCCGATTGAATTAGATGAACTTGAAAACTTGCTTAAAGAGTATGCTCACAAACTCAATCCAAAATTGTTACAGGAATTGAAGGTTTCCCTGAGTAAGTCAAGGCTTCCTAAAACTAATGTGGAAAACGTATTAAAGAGGACTGTAGAACTTTTCGAGCAAGCTTTAATCGAGCCTGGTGAAGCTGTAGGTGTTGTCGCAGCCCAATCCATAGGCGAGCCTAGTACTCAGATGACTCTAAGAACATTCCACTTTGCAGGTGTTAGGGAAAGAGACATCACTTTAGGTCTACCAAGGCTTATTGAGCTTGTAGACGCTAGAAGGCAGCCTTCTACACCAGCAATGGACATATACTTGCTCCCAGAATTTGCTGAAGACCTTAACTTTGCAAGAAAGATTGCTGCAGAAATTAGATTCTCAAGAATAGGGGATGTTGTAAAAAGTAGTGAAATTGATCCAAGTGGTCAAATAACATTTGTCCTAGACAAGGAGGCTATGGAAGAGCTTGTTGTCACACCAGAATATGTTGCCTCACAAATAGAAACTGGTAAGAGAAAGCCAGAAGTAGTTAGCGAGGACACTATAATATTGATGGTGGAAGGTGCTGACCCAGTCTCACTTCAGAGAATGAGAAACAAGATTTTAAACAGTCGTCTTAAGGGTATTCCAGGAATTACTGAAGCCACGGTTGTCAAAGAAGGCTCTGAATGGGTTATTCAAACGAAGGGCTCAAATCTTGCAAAAGTTTTGAAGATTGAAGGTGTTGATCCGACTAGAACCATAACTAATGACATCTACGAAATATGGTCTACACTTGGAATTGAAGCTGCTAGAGCCGCGCTCGTCAGAGAAATAAGTAAAACTATGGAAGAACAAGGTTTAGAAGTAGACATGCGACACATATATTTGGTTGCGGACCTAATGACAGTAACAGGAACACTAAAGCAGGTTGGTCGTCATGGTGTTGTCGGAGGGAAGGCAAGCGTTCTTGCTAGAGCTGCCTTTGAGATAACAGTTCCCACACTGGCTGAAGCCGCGGTAAAAGGTGAAATTGAACAGTTAAAGGGTGTAACCGAAAGTGTTATAGTAGGCCTCCCCATTCCTGTTGGTACTGGAATGGTTGACCTGTTCATAACACAAGGTGAGAATGTTGAACAAAAGTCAAATTGAAGCTCTACTTGAGCAAGTTACAAAAAAGGGTAAAATAGTGTATGGTACTAAAGAAGTTATGGAAGAGCTTAAGGGTTCTAAGGCTATTTTAATCTCCACATCCGTTAAGCCAGAAATTAGGCAGAAGCTTTTAAGGGACTGTAAAAAGAACTCTATTCCAGTAATCGAATACAATGGTTCATCAATAGACTTGGGCAGAGCTTTGGGGAAAAACTTTAGAATTTCTGTTCTATCAATTAAATCTACTGGAGGCTTAGATTTAAAGGAAATTTTGTCAGAATAAGTTGATCACTATGCCTGACAAAATAACGTGGTCAACGCAAGAACTTGAACTTCTTTCACTTTTTCAAAAAATTAGTGGTGTGACTGCAAGAGATTGTGTGATAGACAATAAAATGAATCGTGTAATTTTCTTAGTAAATCCTAACGAAATCGGTCTTGCAATAGGAAGAAAAGGGTCTTGTGTGAAAGCATTAGAAAACATTATTAAGAAGCCAGTTGAAATTGTAGCTTACTCAGATGATCCAATACAGCTTATAAAAAACACGCTTAATCCAAAATATATTAGTGAAATACGTTTAAGTGAAAGAATGGATGGAAGTAAAATTGCTGTAGTCGTCTTAACAAACCCCAAGTTTCAGGGTGCTGTTGTAGGCCTTGGTGGAAAGCATGCGGAAAAGGCACGTCTTCTAGTAAGAAGATATTTTGACATAGCCGATGTAAGAATCGTTACTCAAACCTAAAAAGAAACAGTTATATAAGAGCAATAAGTCCGCCTTTTTGCTGATAATATGGGGAAAAAATCGCCTGTAGGAGAGTTTGCAGCGCGCAAGCTGATGGAGAAGAGGCAAAAGTTTAGATGGTCTAGTAAAAGGTATATTAAACGTGCACTAAGGATAAAAGAAAGGTTTGACCCACTTGAAGGAGCTCCTCAAGCAAGAGGTATAGTACTAGAGAAGGTTGGTGTAGAATCAAAGCAGCCTAACTCTGCAATACGTAAGTGTGTTCGTGTACAGCTTATTAAAAATAATAAGCAGATTACAGCTTTCTTGCCCAGTGATGGTGCTTTAAATTATGTGGACGAGCATGATGAAGTTCATGTTGAAGGTATTGGGGGTACATTAGGTCGTTCAATGGGCGATATTCCTGGTGTAAGATACAAAGTTTTTAAAGTAAACGGTATCTCTCTTAAGATGCTAGTTCTTGGTCGTAAGGAGAAACCTAGGAGGTAGCTTGTAAAATGTCATCTAAGCAAGAATACCAGCATTTACTCTTATTCGGTAAATGGAGTTTTAAGGATGTTAAGGTAAACGATATTGGTTTAAAAAGTGTTATAGACCTTAAGCCTGTGCTCTTGCCTCATTCTTTTGGAAGGCATGAACATCAAAAATTTGCAAAATCTAAAGTGAATATTGTAGAACGTCTAGCAAACGACCTTATGCATTTTGGTAAAAAATATGCAAAGAATACTGGTCGAATGGGTGGTAAAAAATATCATGCCCTAAAAATGGTCAGGTCTGCTTTTGAAATAATACAGTTGAAAACTGGAATGAATCCTATTCAGGTGCTTGTTAGGGCGTTAGAGAATGCTGCACCAAACGAGGATACTACAAGGATAATGTATGGTGGTGTAGTATATCATGTTGCTGTCGACATTTCTCCTCAAAGGCGCTTAGATTTGGCACTAAGGTTTATTTCAGAAGGTGTGAGGGAAGCGACCTTTAATAAAATGATTTCAGTTGAAGAAGCATTAGCTGAGGAACTAATTCTTGCAGCCAACAATGACCAAAACAGTTATGCCATAAAGAAGAAGAATGAGCAAGAACGTATCGCTCTCTCCTCACGATAAAAAATTTAAAAACCCTAAACCTTATATAATAAGGTTGAAGTTCAAAATTGGTGCAAGGTGTAGAAAATGTCTACTAAACCTCATCTTAACCTAGTAGTAACAGGACATGTTGACCATGGAAAGTCAACTACTATGGGCCACTTTCTAGTACAAATGGGTGCAATCGACCCACGTGTTATAGAAGAGTATGCAAAAGAGTCTGAAAAGTTTGGTGCAGGTGACACATTCAAATACGCTTGGGTTCTCGATAGATTAAAGGATGAACGTGAACGTGGTGTGACCATCGACCTAGCATTCCAAAAGTTTGAAACCAAAAAATACTATTATACACTCATAGACGCTCCTGGACACAGAGACTTTGTTAAAAACATGATCACTGGCGCAAGTCAAGCTGATGTTGCAATAATAGTTCTTTCAGCAAAACCTGGTGAAACTGAAGTTGGTTTAGGGTTTGGAGGTCAGACTAGAGAGCATGCTTTCCTACTAAGAACACTTGGTGTAACACAAGTTATTCCATTAATAAATAAGATGGATGATCCTACAGTAAAATATTCTGAAGAAAGGTATAAGGCTGTAAAAGCTGATTTCGAAAAACTTCTTAGAATGGTTGGATATGATGTATCAAAGCTACCATTTATTCCAGTATCCGGTTGGGTTGGTGACAATCTTACAACAAGGTCCCCGAACATGCCATGGTACAAGGGTCCAACACTAATTGAAGCTCTTGACATGGTTTCAGAGCCTCCAAAGCCAATCGATAAACCATTCCGTCTTCCTGTACAAGATGTTTATTCTATCACAGGCGTTGGTACAGTTCCAGTAGGTAGAGTTGAAACTGGTGTCGTTAAGGTAGGCGACAAGGTAATAATAGCTCCAGCTAACCTTACAGCTGAAGTTAAATCTATTGAAATGCATCATACACCTATAGAGAAGGCTATTCCTGGAGATAACATTGGCATAAACCTAAGAGGTGTATCGAAACAGGATATCAAAAGAGGTTATGTAATTGGTCCAGTTGATAATCCACCAACAGTTGCAAAAGAGTTCATAGCCCAAATAATAATAATATATCATCCTTCTGCAATATCCGCAGGATACACACCAGTACTACACGCTCACACTGCACAGGTTGCAACAACATTTAAGGAGCTTATTGCAAAAATAGATCCAAGAAGTGGTCAAGTAGTTGAAGAAAAGCCTAAGTCTCTAAAGACAGGTGACAGTGCACTAGTAAGACTTGCTCCATTAAGACCATTGTGTATAGAACCATATAGCGCGATTCCGCAGTTAGGAAGATTTGCTATCAGAGATATGGGTACAACGATAGGAGCTGGAATAGTTAAGGAAGTAACAGTAAAAGGCTAAAAATAGGGTGACGGAACCCTAAGCTGGTGTACTTGGGTTGACAAAAAAGGCTAAAATAATACTAACGAGTACCAACGTAAAACTGTTGGAGGACGTGTGTAATCAGATAAAGGAAATTACTGAAAAGACTGGAGTAAAGATGAAGGGGCCTGTCCCATTACCGACAAAGAAAAGGAAAGTGGTAACCAGAAAATCTCCGTGTGGTGAGGGAACACATACTTTTGACAAATGGGAACTAAGAATTCATAGAAGATATGTTGAAATAGACCAGGATGAAAGAACCTTAAGACAGTTTATGCGTTTGAAGATGCCTGAAGAGGTACAGTTAAGGGTTTCCTTAACATAACCCCAAAAATTTTTTATTATACAAAAAATTTTTTAATAAAAATGGTACAATTATAAAGTTATGAGAAAGCTTGTTAGTGCTAACATTTATGTTAGTGGGATTGTCCAAGGTGTATTTTTTAGAGCATACACTCGAAGCAAGGCTAGGTCTCTTGGTATAACGGGTTGGGTTAAAAATTTACCTGATGGTAGAGTTCAAATTTTCGCAGAAGGTGAAGAAGATTCTATTAAAAAGCTTATTGACTGGTGCAAAGTTGGTCCCCCTCATGCTGTTGTAGAAGATGTTAAGGTTGAATGGCTTGAATATTGTGGCAAATATAGGACATTCGATATAATATATTAGTCTTAATAAGAAATTTTTTAGAAATATTTATTAACCTTAAAAAATAATCTAAATTTATGTCAAGTAAACAAGTTTGGGTTACAAGAGACTTTTTAAGATGTAGTGGCTGCCGCATGTGCGAAATCTCATGTTCTCTTTCTCATGAAGGAAGGATTTGGCCTGAAGCCTCTAGGGTAAGAGTTTTCATGTACGCTCCAGGAATAGAGTTTCCACACTTGTGCGCACAATGTCATGATTATCCATGTGTTGAAGCCTGTCCAACTAAGCCTAAAGCCCTTTCTGTTGACGAAAAGACTGGTGCTGTGATTGTTAATAGGGAAAAATGTATTTCATGCGGTAACTGTATACGTGCTTGTCCAGGGCATGTTCCCTTCCTACATCCTAAAGACAATAAGGCGACAATATGTGACCTATGCAATGGAGACCCACAGTGTGTAAAAATCTGTAGGGAAGCAGGATTTGACTGTCTAAATGTTGTAAAATATGATAAGGGTCAGGGTGAAGCATTAAACTATAGAGTCTATGCTAGGCATCCGAAGGCTATTGCAGAAGGTCTTACTGAACTTATGTTTGGGGAAAAGATGGAGGTGTAATGTGGATGAGAGGTTATGCTGGAAAATTTGCAGAAATAAACTTAACAGAAGAAAAAGTCACAGAAGTAAGATTCGATGAATCGACGTTGAGAAACTACATTGGAGGCCGAGGTCTTGCTGCAAAAATACTTTGGGATAGGCTTGGAGAAAGATGGGATGAAATTGATCCACTCGGTCCAGAAAACATACTATTACTTCTAACTGGTCCAATGACTGGCTTCTATCCTGGAGGAAGGCTCTGTGTTTCTGGAAAGTCTCCTCAGAGTAATGGTATAACTGGTAGCACGGTGGCTGGAGAGTTCCCTGTTGAATTAAAGTGTGCAGGATGGGACGGTTTAATAATAACTGGTAAAGCAAAGAAGCCGTCATATATTCTAGTAAAAGATTCTTCAATAGAAATTAGAGATGCAACACATGTTTGGGGTAAAGATGGTAAGCAGACACTTCTAAAACTTTCTAAAGAAGTTAGGGAAGAATTTGACAAAAAGTATAGGGAAAGATTATGGCGTGAACCTGGTATGGTATACATTGGTCCGGCGGGTGAAAATAAGTGTAGAGTTGCCGGTGTTCAGGCTAAGTGGGCTCATGGGGCAGGATATGGTGGATATGGTGCTGTTATGGGTTCAAAGAACCTTAAAGCTGTTTTAGCTAAAGGAACTGGTCCCCTTCCAGAGGTTTATGACCAGGCTAAAATGTTAGAGCTTCTAGATCAAGTTAGGAAGGCTTCAATTGCTAATGATGTATGGAGAAGGTGGGGTACTGGCTACCTAGGCTACTATGTTGGTAATGTTCAAAGTTCTGAGCCTGTTAAGAATTGGCAGGAAGAATGGCATGATGAAAAATCTTTTGCTGTAGACCAGTTCGAGAGTAGGGTGTGGGTTAAAAGGTATTGGGCTGACTTCGGCTGTCCAACAGCATGTGAAAAGCTTTCTGTAGCAAGGTGTGGAGAGTTCAAGGGTGCTATAACAGATAATCCTGATTATGAGACTCAAGCTTACATGGGCACAAACCTTGGAGTATTCACTCCTGAAGCAAATATTTTCCTCAATTCTGTAATAGAAGATCTTGGATTCTGTGGTATACAGGTTGGTAATGTGCTAGGATTTGCTGCGGAATTATATCAGAGAGGTATCATTACTAAAGATGAACTTGATGGTGTAGAATTGAAGTGGGGTGATGCAAAGGCATTTGCTAAGGTTGCTGAAATGATAGCTCACAGAAGAGGTTTAGGTGATATACTTGCTGAAGGAACATATCGTGCTGCCTTAAAACTTGGTAAAATAAAGAACATGAACCTACTACAGTATGCGGTTCAAGCAAAAGGTATCGGTATAGGTGCGCATGGTATTAGAAGCGGTCTAGACTATCCACAACTACATTCTTACCCATGTGGTGCCCAAGGTGGTGATCACACTTCTGTAGCATACCTTCCAATTACCCATCCAAGCAGTGAGCATACGACAATATTAATGGATTCTGGAGTATACTGTATGTTTAACAGCTTCTCTGTAACACCACAGTTCCAGATAGACTTTTTGAACGCTGTTACAGGCTTTAATATATCGTTTGAAGAATGGTATAATGAAATTGCAAGCAGGGTCATAGCTATACAGAGGGCTGCTCTTTTACTAGGTGGCCCTGATGCAAAATGGTTTGGTTCAGATGTTAATCCGCCACGTTTCTATGAGCCTCTGCCTACAGGACCATGTAAGGGAAAAGCTCCAAAGCTAGAGGATGTTGAAAAGATGAAGAGCGAATACTATAAAGCTGTGGGCTGGAATGAAAAGGGTGTGCCAACAAGTGATACATTAAAGAAGCTTGGTCTTTCTAATGTTGACTCTGTATTAAAGAAGAAGCTTGGTCTCTAAATTATTTCTTCCCCCTATTTTTTCCTTAAAAGCATATACAGTAAAAATATTGCTAAAATAATTGTGATTGTAAAAATTTCGACAAGTCCAGATATTGTTCTAAAAATTAGTCCAGCAATAAGGCATAAAAATATTAATGCTATAGCTATTGTAACTCTTCTTATTCTAACTGCAAACAAGAGTATAATTAATGCTAAGACGATAAAGAATGTTGTCGTGAACCCCATATAAAATCCTCCGTTTTGATCATAATCTCTTTCTTATTGTTTCTAGGTCTTTTTCTTCAAGTTTCCATCCTAGTGCTCCAAGATTTTCTATCATGTGCTCCTTCTTTTCAGCCTTTGGTATAGGAATCGCTTCCATCGAAATTAGATAATTTAACGCTATCTGGTTAACTGTTTTACCATATTTTTTAGCCATTTCCTCTAATACTGCTGTACTGTAAATTTTTCCCTTTTCTAAAGGTGTATATGCTATTACTCTAACATTATTTTTTCTAGCAAATGGTAAAAGTTCATCTTCAACCCTCCTATCAAAGACACTATATTTTACCTCGTTAGCTACAATATCATATTTTTTTGTAGCTTCCATTGCCTCCTTTAACTGTTGGACTGAAAAGTTGCTTACTCCAATATATCTAATTTTTCCTTCGTCAACAAGTCTTTCTAGTGCAGAAATGGTTTCATTTATTGGAATAGCTGGGTTTGGCCAATGTATAAGATACAAGTCTATACATTTTATACCAAGCCTTTTTAGACTATTTTCCGCAGCCTTAATTGTATCATCATAACGTAAATGGGTTGGCCAAACCTTTGAAATTATAAAAAATTCTTTTCTATCGAAATCCTTTAGCGCCTTGCCTACAAGTTCTTCGGTGTGTCCTCCACCATAATATTCTGCTGTGTCAACCAGCCTATATCCTAATTCAAAAGCTGTTTTTAAGACTCTTATATAATAATCGTCTTTTGAATAATCTGGGCTACTGTTTCCACCAATAAGCCATGTACCATATCCTAGTGCATCGATCTTCTCATCCTTGCCGATAACAAACTTCCTCATATCTAGTTTAAGATATTAGATTCTTAATAAAGTTTAGCATTTTGAGGGTGTTAATAATTAATATATTTAACTCTAGTAATTATCTCCTTAAAGGGTATGAACTCAGAAATATATTATCCAAGCAAAAATGTTTTAGAAAAGGCATACTTAAAAGACTATGATAGTTTATACAAGAATTCTCTTAATGATGTTGCAGGTTTCTGGTCTCAGGCTGCATGTGAACTTGAATGGTTTAAGGCCTGGGACCGTGTTTTTGAGTGGAACTATCCTTATGCTAGATGGTTTGTTAATGGAAAATGTAATATTGTACATAATGTTCTTGATAGGCATGCTTCTTCATGGAGAAGAAATAAGGTTGCTATTTACTGGGAAGGTGAGCCTGGAGAAAGAGAAGTTTTAACTTATGGCCAACTTTATAGACAAGTTAATAAGCTTTCGAATGTTCTAAAAAAGCTTGGTGTCCATAAAGGTGATTTTGTAACAATATACATGCCAATACTTCCTGAGCTCATAATTTCTATGCTTGCGTGTGCAAAAATTGGTGCTATACATAATGTAATATATTACGGATATGGTGGTAGAGTTTTGAGGGAAAGGCTTATCGAAACCTCATCAAAAGTCCTTATCATATCTAATGCAGCATATTATGGTGGTACACTCACACCTGTTTCAGGAATTATACCATATGCAATCCAATGTCCATCATTAAAGTATGTTCTTATAAAAAAGAGAATAGACCTTCCAGTTTTTCCTGGGCTGCCTAAAACTTCTAAAGAGTTTCCAAAATTCGTTTACTGGGATGAAATTGTTAACAATGCTCCTGATGTTTCTGAATGCGAACCAATGGACTCCAGTGACCCCCTCTTTATAATATATACTTCAGGTACAGCTGGAAAACCTAAGGGTATAATACATTCTCATGGAGGATATATGGTTGGTGCCTATCTAACAACCAAGCTGATTTTTGACATAAAAGATGATGACGTTTACTGGTGTACAGCCTCTCCAGGATGGATTACTGGGCACACGTATGTAGTCTACGGCCCTCTTCTAAATGGTGGAACAATATTAATCTATGAAGGTGACCTCAGCTATCCTATTTCAACAAGATGGGCTAAACTAATAGATGAATATCGTGTAACAATATTTTACACAATTCCAACAAGCATTAGAAGCTTTATGCTGGCTGAAAGGGAGCTGGAAAACTATTCTCTTGAATCTTTAAGGCTTTTAGCTACGGTTGGTGAGCCAATCGACCCATCAACTTGGAAATGGTTTTATGAAAAAGTTGGGAAAGGTCGTTGTCCATTACTCGACACCTGGTGGCAGACTGAAACTGGAATAATTCTTATAACAAACTTTCCATCTATGCCACTTAAGCCTGGTTCCGCTGGTAAACCCTTTCCAACCATAAGAGCTGCTATACTTTCTCCTACAGGAGAAATTTTGAAGGAAAATGAGAAGGGTATGCTTGCAATAGGAGGTCCATGGCCTGGGATGATGGATACTGTTTATCAAGATCCAAGAAAATATATTGATTACTGGGATATTGTTGAAGGCTGGTACATTACTGGTGATATAGCATCTGTTGATGAAAACGGCTACTTTTGGATTAAGGGTAGGTCTGATGATGTGATTAAGGTTGCAGGCTATAGGATAGGAACTGCTGAAATTGAAAGAGCTGTACTTTCTCATCCTGCGGTTCTTGATGCCGCAGCTATTGGTAAACCTTCCTCTTCTGGTAGTGATATTATAAAAATTTTTGTTGTCTTAAGAGAAGGCTGGATTCTTGATGATCTTCTTATAGAAGAGATTAAAAGGAGGGTTGTAGAAGATGTGGGCCAAATAGCTGTGCCGTCAGAAGTTGTAGCCCTCACATCCTTGCCTAAGACTAGAAGTGGAAAAATATTGAGAAGACTATTACGTGAACTGGAACTTGGAAAGGAGGTTTCTGAACTAGAAGGTCAATACTAACGAAACTATGTATGATATTTATGTGAAAATAATAAATATATTATGTTGTAAAGAGTTGCTGGGGAAGGTTGCTAGCTAAAAATATTGTTCTTAAAGCTCTATCTGAGGGTAGGAATGTTCTGCTAGAACCTGAAGCATATAATCTTCTTTCAGCATATAATATACATGTTTGTAAGCATAAAATGGTGTCTTCATTAGAAGATGCCTTGAAGGCTGCAAGAGAGATAGGTTATCCTGTGGTTTTGAAGATTGTTTCTCCAGACATTGTGCATAAAAGTGACGTTGGTGGTGTAAAGATTAATATCTTAAATGATAGCCATTTAAGGGAATCATATGAAACTTTAATGAATGATGTTAAAAGGAATGCTCCAAATGCTAGAATTTTGGGTGTACTTGTTGTAGAAATGGCTCCAAAATCTGTTGAAGTTGTTGTTGGAATGTTACGTGATCCAACATTTGGTCCAACAGTAATGTTTGGGCTTGGAGGTATATTTGTAGAGTTGATGAAGGATGTTGTGTTTAGGATTGCGCCTGTTACTAAAGAAGAGGCTTTAGAAATGATAAAGAAGATTAAAGGATATCCTCTATTATCAGGGTTTAGAGGTTCCAAGCCTCTAGACATAAACTCTATTGCAGAACTTATATCAACTGTATCAAGGATAGGTGTAGAGATTCCGGAAATAGATCAGATGGATTTAAATCCTATAATAGTTTATGAAACTGGTTTTCTTATAGTTGATGCAAGAGTAATTCTTAAAGTGCATTAAAGTATTAGGTCGAATCTACTTATACCATAGGACTGTGACTTTAATTTGAACCCAAGCTTTTTAGCCACATGTATCATGACCGCATTATCACTTAGAACATAAATGTAAAATTCTTTAATATTTTTTTTCCTGCCAATATTTATAAGATGCTGGAGCATTGCTGTTCCAAGACCCTTTAGCTGCCATTTGTCTTGTACAACAATGGCAACCTCAGCACTTGTCTTATTTTCAACATAATATCTTGCGTCCCCAATAATCTTTAACTCTGTATCCTGCAATGGTGCAGCTACAAGAGCAAATTCTTCATCAAAGTTTATTGAAGCCATCTTCTCCACTTCCTCTATTGTGAAGGGTCTTCTAAGTTTAAAAAAACGGTTGTAAACTGTTTCTGGAGATAATGTTGTAAACATTTTTAATAGGTCTTCTGCATCATTAGCTCTAACCGGTCTTATCAAAACTCTGGAGCCATCCTTTAACATTACAATTTTGTCATATTCTTCCAAATTTTTAGCCATATTACAGTTTACACTGTCTCTACTAATCCATGTTCTTTTAAAAACTTTCCATAGTATGCAAGAGCGTACATTGCTCTAGCCGCTCTTTCTGGTGAATTAAAGGCTGGTACCCTAAACTTTTCAAATCTAGCCCTAATCTCTTGCGCCATTTCTGTAGCCCCAATATCCACTGCGATCACAGGCTTCCTTTTCTCATATGCTGGGGCAGCGATTTTTCCTACGACATCATCCATCACGAATGGTGTATGATGTAATGTTATAACTATAATACCATTAATCTTAGGGTCATCTAATAGTATCTTAAGTGCCTCTTGGAAAGCGTCGCTTGTTACTTGTGCTGACAGATCTACTGGGTTACTGTAGGTCATTATTGGTGGAAATATTCCTTTTCTAATGCCCTCTTCAAAAGCTTTTTTTGTTGTTTCTGAAAGTTCTACAAGCTCTAAACCAGAAGCCTCACAAGCGTCTGCCGCCAATATTCCAGGTCCCCCTGCGTTAGTTAGGACAGCAATACCTGTACCCAGTGCTGGAGGCTGGTATGTGAATGCCCGTCCCATGTCAAAAAGTTCTTCTAATGTGTTAGCTCTAATAACTCCACATTCTTCGAATGCTGCCTGATAAATTTGGTCCAATCCTGCAAGAGATCCTGTATGCGATGCTGCTCCTCTTGCGCCAGCCTTAGACCTTCCTACCTTTAAGGCCACTATAGGTTTCCTCATACTCGTCTTTTTTGCTGCCTCAAGAAATCTTCTTCCTTCTGCTACTGACTCAATGTATAGTAGAATAACCTTAGTCATTCTATCGTTCATAAAATATTCTAGTAATTCTGATTCGTCTACATCAATCCTGTTTCCTAAGCTTACGAAGCATCTTAACCCCATGTTTATTCCGGCCATATAATCTAGTGCTGCTGCACCAAGAGCGCCGCTTTGACTTATTAGAACAATAGAGCCAGGCAATGGTCTTGGTGTTGCAAGCACCTCTTTTCCAGTAGAAAGCTGCTTAAATTCAGGCAAGAATAGTGTGTCTACTCCAGTGAATGGGTCAAATATTCCTAGACAGTTTGGGCCTATAACCCTTATCCTATACTCTTTAGCAATCTTTTCAACTTCATCCTGCAGTTGGACATTTCCAACTTCTTTAAATCCGGAGGAAATTATTATGCATGCCTTCACTCCAATTTCTCCCGCCTCTCTCATAATTTGTGATATTAAGGGTGCCGGTATTGCCACAACAATAAGGTCAATGCTTTCTTTTACATCACTTAATGTTCTATAGCACTTTACTCCAAAGACAGTATCATATTTTGGGTTTATGGGAAAAACTTTTGCCTTCAAAACCCCCTTCTGCATATTTGTTATTAACGTGTGTGCAATAACTCCGCCCACCTTGTTTGTTAAAGGAGAGGCTCCAACTACAGCTATAGATGATGGTTCAAAAAAATATTTTAGAGACATTCTATCTTCTATAAACCATACTTTATTGTTCTTTAAAAACTTAAGTAAAAAAATTATTTTTTAATCTATAATAAAATTCTAATCTTTTCCCATGCACCATTTCTGTAAATGTTTTCGTCATCGAAAAGTATTATTCCATTAGACCCTCCTATTAACGCCTCTTTTATAGCTTCATCCCACAAATATTTTTTATCCAAACTTTTTTCACTGTATCCAATAACAGAAACTATCGAAATACTTGTTTCCTTGAATATATTAAAAATTTTTCTTAATATAGTGCCCATCTCTTTTAAATTATATTCGTTAACAAAGTTTGTTAGAAGATAATCAAATAGCCTTCCTCTTGTTATATCTTTTAAATCAGTCTCAAATTTTCTGTCTTCTTCTAACTTAATTTGGGTAAGTATTGATATAGGTATGTTGCCGAAACTTTCTTTTATACTCTTTCTTAAATATTCCATTATCTCTCGTACCTTATTATTTTTCCATTCTAGGTAATGTGAATAATATTTTCTTCCTTCCAGTACATCGTTTGGCCACAAGAAGAAGGATATATTATATTTTTCTTTTAGAAATTTTACAAAATTTTTGTAGGCTCCTTCTGAAAAGTCGTATGGACTTATTTTTGGATAGCCGAAGGCTTCTTCCAAAATTATTCCATCTGCTTCACAGTCCTCTAAAATTTCAGAAACTGTTCTAGAAACTATTTCACCAACTTCCTCGTAAGCTGTTGAAAGAAAATAGTTTATTTGTTCTCCCGATTTCTCAATTAATGCACTATTGTATTCGTCTCTAATAAGATATTTGGTATATGCTTCCACATCCCTTTCAGCTATCTTAAATGGGTTCACTTGAACCCAAGAGTTTAGGCCAAATGTGTGAGCGCGTTTTACAGCATGTTTTAGCGGACTTTTTCCCAAAAAATTGTAAATCTCCTTATTCATTTTCCTTAGCTTGTTATCAAATAATACGTAGCCTTTTTCATCCACTGCATTATATATTGTTGTCTTCAGCCCATAGCTAAGGAAATGGTTTAGTCTAGTATCAAGTGTATGAATTTTTTCTTTAATTGTATAATTTTTCACGTTAACATATATTCCGTAAACATAATTTTGTTCAAACAAGTTTTCTCACCAATTAAATCTTACCTTTTTAAAGTTAGTTTATATTGGCATTAAGCTTATATAATTTACTTTTTTGCTTTCGATATACATGAGCCATAAGTCAATTGATGTTAGAAAATTTTCCACAGCAATAGTATTTTCTTCACTTTATGTTGTATTGTCTTTTATGCCAATAGGCACTACCCTCGTGGGTGGAACTGGTGTTTTCTCTTTATCTCTCATACTGCCACCTACTGTAGGCTGGTTTCTCGGCCCATTTTATGGGTCATTTTCAATGTTCATCGGCTCAACCATATATCTTT
Organism: Nitrososphaeria archaeon; assembly: GCA_026413865.1. Classification (GTDB taxonomy): domain Archaea; phylum Thermoproteota; class Nitrososphaeria; order JACIWG01; family JACIWG01; genus JACIWG01. Next base: position 92,232 of record JAOAKB010000001.1, on the reverse strand, counting down.
TCTTTAATCCTGGTTCATTTTTTGGAATATTTACTCCTCTAGTGCCTTTATCGGGTGCCCTCTTCGCAGGTTTAAATCGTAGAAAGTTATCTTTCTTATCATTCTCATTCATTTTCTTGTTTGTTATATTTTTCATTATATCTTATAATAAGATTTGGTGGTTTATTATACCACATGTTCTAGCTGCTTTCTCTTCCCTTTTGTATTATCTTGTTGGAAAAAATTTTAAAATTTTTTTTAGCTCTTTTTCTTCAACGTTTGTGCAGCATTCTACTGGAACATTATTTGCAATATTATTATATCATTTGACTGATAAGCAATTGTTGATAGTGTTTCCTCAAATGCTTTATGAGCGTTCTATTGCAGCTTTCGGTTCATTTCTTCTTATCATGGTTTTAGAAAAGTATGTTGGACATAAGTTACATTTTTGAACAAAAATGTTATATATGCTCTATAACATGTTATTATGTGAGAATCCTTGAGTGAAGAGGAAATTAAGAAGGTTGCTGAAACAAAACTTTGGATTGAGGAAAAGATAAAGTCTTTAGAAAAGGAAATTGAAGCATTGCGTGAAACTCTTGCTGTTATAGACAGTTTCCTTTTACAGAAGGGTTTTAGGCCGGCTGAAGAAATTAAGCAGGCTGTTGAAGTTAAGGAGGAGGTTAAAGAAACTTTTGCAGAAGAAGTTTTGTCTTTAAAGGCTAAAGATGGTAGGGTTTTAGCTACGGCACATATTTCTGCAAAGAATGTTACAATTGTTCCTGTGTCTTCGATAAAGTTGAAGACTTCGACTCCACCATTCGCATCTTATCTTGTTGGTAAAAAACTTCCTCAGATGGTTGAAGTGGATAAGGCTCAGGTTAAAAGTGGTGCGTTAAAGGATGAGGATGTCCTAAAGTTTTTAGTTGATGAGGACTCCGAAGGTACAATTAGGAAGATTCTTATTGAAAATTATAGGACAAAAAGTAGGTTGAAGGAGATATTAAATCTTGTTACTTGGACATTTGAAAAGATGCTTGAAAAGGCTTAAGCAAAAGAGTTAATTAGCACATAAATATCTAATAATGTGGCAAGGGGATAGTGTCCTTGCCATACAACTTTTATAAAAAATTGGTTGAAGCAACCAATGTGTTTACTTTTAAAGACTTTATAATCTTGCCTCGTAAATCTGAAGTCGAGCCTTCTGAAATAGATTTGAGCTCACATTTTACAAAAAATATTAATGTTTCATTGCCCTTTGTTTCAAGTCCAATGGATACTGTTACTGGTAGTGATATGGCTATTGCGATTGCCCGTCTTGGAGGTATTGGTGTTATACATCGTAACATGACTGTGGAAGAACAGGTTGAGGAGGTCAAGAGGGTTAAGAGGGCTGAATCTTTTATAATTAAAGACGTTTACACTATAGGTCCTGATTCTACTGTCGGTGAAGCAATTTCTATCATGAAAAGGTATAATATTTCTGGCTTGCCTGTTGTCGAAGGGGATAAGCTTGTTGGCATACTCACTAAAAGGGATGTCGCCTTTGCTGACCAAAGCTGTTACGTTAAGGATGTTATGACAAAAGACGTTATAACGGCATCTCCTGATGTAACTGTTGATGAAGCGAAAAGGATTATGCACGATCATAGGATTGAAAAGCTTCCGGTAGTCGATGGAAGTGGGCGTCTTATAGGTTTAATAACTATAAGGGACATATACTCGAGAGAAAAGTATGTTAACGCTACTCGAGATTCTGAAGGGCGGTTAAGGGTTGCAGCTGCTATTTCCCCATTCGATTTTGATAGAGCTAAGGCTTTGGACAGGTATGTGGATGCACTTGTGTGTGATGTAGCCCACTTTCATAATGCTAATATTTTGAATGCTGCTAAAAGGCTTGTTAAGGAAGTTTCGGCTGACTTTGTTATTGGAAATATTGGTACAGGTGAAGCTTTGAAGGATTCTGTTGAAGTTATTGAAAGATTTGAGGGTGTTCGTGTAGGTATTGGTTCTGGCTCAACATGTATTACTTCACTGGTCACTAAGGCTGCTGCTCCAACACTTTTTGCAGTATCTGAAGTTGCTGATGCACTCGAAGATCTCAATTTAAATGTTCCAATTATTGCTGACGGAGGTGTAAGGAGTCCTGGTGATGCGATGCTGGCTCTTGCTGCTGGTGCTTCAACTGTGATGATGGGTATGGTCTTTGCTGGTTGTAGTGAGTCTCCAGGTGAACTTATAAAGATTGGTGGAAAATATTATAAGCCATTACGTGGTATGGGCAGCCTTTCTGCTAGACAGAAACGTTTTGTTATTGATAGGTATGCTACTATGGCTAAGGGTATTGCAGAAGGTGTTGAAGGCTATGTGCCATATCGTGGTGACGCACAAATTGTTATCGAAGAATTTTCTTTAGGCTTAAAGGCTTCGTTTGGCTATGCTGGTGCAAAAAATATTAAGGACCTTTGGAAGAAGGCTAGGTTTGGTCTTGTAACATTTTCTGGAATGGAGGAGCTTAAGCCTCATGACATAATCTTGCCAGGAGAATAGGTTTATGTGCCTTTTCCCCACTCTCAACTTTTTTCAATAAACTTTTGCTTATATTCTTGGAATATGTTCTCTATTTTTTCAACCCAAGATGTGAACTTGTCATAGTCTGGATATTTTAGATATTCTTGCTTAACAATCTTCATGTACTTTGCTGTTTCAGCCAAATGCTTTAACATTGTTGGTCTCGTTATTCCTCTAATTATTATTAATGCCTTCTCTCTTACCGTAAAATCTGCTTTACCATAACCTATATCTGTTATATCCTCATCCGTAACAAGCCCTTTACTCATACCAAACTCTATCTCATCATTTGTTAAACTTTGTAAGAATATTCTGAAGATGTCTAGTCCAGCGGCCTTTGCACCATAAGCGTTCACATACCTTTTATTCACCTGCCAAAGTTTCTCTTCCTCTCTCTCTTGATCTTCTAATGCATCTGCTACTGCCTCACCACACAATTTTCCAGAAAGCATAGACGGCCCTATTCCTCCTCCATGTATTGGATTTGCTGTACATGCTGCGTCTCCAGCAAAAAGCACGTTGCCTGAAACAAACGTGTATATGCTTCTTCTTGTTGGAACTATCCCTCCACCTTGTTCTAGAATCTCAGAACTTTTTAATTCTTCATTTTCCTCTATTATCTTGTAGAAGTTCTTTTTTGGGTTCACATTTTTTCCACCTTGAACTCCAACACCTACGTTAACGGTTGTATCATCTTGTGGAAAATACCACCAATAACCTCCTGGTGCAATCTCTTCATCTAAAAATATTTTTGCCACACCCAAATCTTCACTTTTCTTAACTCTTCTAATCTCCCTGTATGTTATGCTTAAATCTTCTAATGCTATTTCTTTTTCTAAACCTAACGTTTCTGGAACCTGTCTTCTTAAAATGCCGTAAAATCCTGAGGCGTCGATAAAGTATCTTCCACTAACATAATATGTGCTTCCATTCTTTTGCTCAACTACCTTTAACTCTTTTGCTCTACTGTTCTCAAACTTTAGGATTTCCGCTCTAGTGTTGTCAAGCAATTCTACACCTTTATCTAGTGCTAACTTTAGGAGCCACTGCCCAAATGCATGTCTGTTTAATGCCAGACCTTCACCCTCAACCTTTACTGAATACTTTTTTGAAGGAGAATATACTCGGACTGAATCAAATTTACCTTTATATGTCTCCTTTGGCGGGAATGGTATACCAACATTACTTATATGATGCGTGCCTAAGGCGTCCCCACAAACTTTTTTCCCAATTATGTCTTTAGTTTTGGAATCAATTAAAAGTACTTTAACTCCCCTTTCAGCTAAAGCCAATGAGGCTAATGTTCCAGCTGTACCTGCGCCAACAACTATTGCCTCATACTTTTCCGAATCCATGCTTATGTGAGTATAAACCTATTCTTAAAAAATTTTCTAATTTTTAAACAAAATCCTATTCTTTTAAAAAAAGGGGAAAAAGAGGGGCCTATTCCATTGGCGGCATTTCTCCGCCTTCTCCGCCTCTTCCTTTAGGCGGTTCCTTCATTCTGCTTGCAGCTATAATATCGTCTATTCTTAATATCATTGTTGCAGCTTCTGTTGCAGCTGAAAGCACTTGTTCTTTGACAATTAAGGGTTCATATACTTCAAACTTTGTTGCATCATCTATTTTTCCTTCGAGTGCATTTACTCCAACTGTTTTCTCTCCCTTACTATGTCTTGCTCTCAACTCTACTAGGGTGTCTATTGGGTCCATGCCCGCATTTTCTGCTAAGGCCAATGGTATTGATTCTACTGCCTCAGCAAACTTTTGTACTGCCAACTGTTCTCTTCCAGACAATGTTTGTGCCCAATCAAATAGTTTTGCAGCCACCTCAGCTTCTGGTGCACCTGCTCCAACTACAATAAATGGTTTGTGCATTACATCTCTTACAACACAGAGTGCATCATGTACTGACCTTTCACATTCATCCACTACCCTTTGTGTTCCTCCTCTTAGAAATATTGTTACTGCTTTGGGGTTCTTGCATCCTTCCACAAAGACCCACTTGTCCTCCTCTATTCTCCTTTCTTCAACAAGTTCAGCATAGCCTAGGTCGCTTGGACCAAGTTCCTCTAGGCTTGTTACAACTCTTCCTCCAGTCGCCTTTGCAAGTTTTGTCATGTCACTTTCTTTTGCCCTTCTTACTGCTAGTATTCCTGCTTTTGCTAGATAGTGTTGTGCTATATCGTCTATACCCTTCTGGCATATTACAACATTAGCTCCGGCTGAAACAATCTTTTCAACCATCTCCTTAAGCATTCTGTTTTCTTCTTCTAGGAACATTTTGATCTGTTCTGGGTTGTTGATGTTTATCTTTGCATCGAACTCTGTCTTCTCAATCTCGAGAGGACAATTGAGTAAGGCAATCTTAGCATTTGAAACTCTCTTAGGCATACCACTGTGAACAACTTCCTTATCAAGAACTATTCCCTGTATTAGTTTGCTATCCGTTATGCTTCCTCCTGGCTTCTTCTCAACTTTAACGTCATCGATGTCAACTTTAAACTTTCCATTTTGTTCTTCTGCTACTAAAAGTAGTGCGTCAACTACGAGTGTTGCTAAATATTTTCCTTCTGATGCAACAAGTTTTGTAGCCATGCTTGTTCTTGCGATTTTATTTAACCATTCCTTATCCTTTGGATCAACTTTTATAGCTATTGATGAAAGGACCTCTCTTGCCTTTTCAGCTGCCTTCTTGTAGCCGTCTACGATGACTGTTGGATGTACATCCTTATCTAGTAATTCCTCAGCCTTTTCTAAAAGTGAGGATGCTAGTACTACTGCGGAGGTTGTTCCGTCTCCAACTTCATTGTCTGTTGCCTTTGAGATTTCGACCATCGCCTTTGCAGCCGGATGCTGTACATCAATTTCCTTCAATATTGTCGCACCATCATTTGTTACTGTTACATCACCTAAGCTATCGACAAGCATCTTGTCCATTCCACGGGGTCCTAATGATGTCCTAACAATTTCTCCGACGAGTTTTGCTGCAAGAATATTATTCCTTTGTGCTTCTCTTCCTCTAGTCTGGGCTGTACCCTCCTTAAGTATGAGTACAGGTTGGCCAGACGAGGTTACTGCTGGTATTGCTGTTGCAGACATAATTTTTTCACCTAAAATCCAGAAACCCTATAAAACTCATGTTTATAAATTTTCTTTAAACTTATTTTTTTGAAGCTTTCAGCTTAATATCTAATACGATTTGATCTAGTTTTGGGCCAACCTCTCTTACAATCCTTCCGCTTATATTTTCTAAAATAAATTTTTCTCCAAAGTCAAGTTTAGGTAAAGTTTCATTAATTATATCCTTTATAGGCTTGCTTTTTACGTGAAGATACATGTGTATTGTTCCACCTTGATCTTTTAGCGCCTTTATTGCAAAAGGAAAATATTCTATTGCAATCTCAGGGTATGGCATTAATACTCTATCAGCACATCCTGATAGCTGGTATTCTATTATTCTTCCAGCATCTCCCAAATATGCTGTTATCCTATCCTCAACTTTATTCAAGAACGCATTTTTTAAAATAAACTGATATGCGTCTGGATTTATGTCTATTGCATGATGTTTTGTCGTCTTACATTTTTTGGCAATTATTATAGAAAATGTTCCAACTCCAGCAAACATGTTAACAATAACCTCATTGTTTTTGACGAGATTTGTTATACGCAATCTTTCCCCAGACAATCTTGGAGAAAAGTAGACTTTTGCAATGTCCACATAAAATCTGCATCCACTTTCCCTATATTCTGTGTAGGTTCTATCCTCTCCTGCTAAATGCTCAAGCTCCATAAGTCTATATTCTCCAGAAATTGGGGAAACCTGTCTAAACACGCATCTTATACTCTTTACATTCTCCAATAATGTTTTGGCTATCAAATATTTTTTTGGCAAAAGCTTGTCTGGAATTTTTAAAATTGCTATATCCCCTATAACATCAAAACCTGAAATAACTTCGTTCAATTCTTCTGGGGAAAGTTTATCTGCCAAAATTTTTTTAATCAGGCGACTCAACTAATTTTGCACTTTAGCCTTTCGAGCAAATTTTATATTTATAAAGTTTTGTGCAAACTTATTCTTTCTCCTCCAATCTTGTAAGATAATAGTACCTTCCCTCTTCCTTCTGTTGCCTATCTAATTTACTACCAGGCTTATTTATTCTCGGCCTACCTGTTGAAATGTCCCTCCTGTAAGTTATCTTTAAGTCCTTGAGGAAATTGTTCATTCCATCCTCCTTGTTTGATGGACTTTCTGCATAGCCTAAAATGGATGGTTTTCCCCTAAATATTATCATTCGGTCAGATATTATGTCTATCAATTGAACATCATGGTCCACTACTATAGCTGTCTTATTTTTTAAGTGAATATATCTTTGTATAATTTTTGCAAGTTCAACTCTGTCTTCTGCATCAATAAATGCTGATGGTTCATCTAAAGCATAAATGTCTGCATCATGTAAGAGTGCTGCGACTACAGCCACTTTCTGGAGTTCTCCTCCACTCAATTTTGAAATTTCTTTCTCAAAAAGCTTGTCTACATGCAATGGTACTATTATCTCATTAAATTCTGGAACTGATGTTATGTCACTTCCACATATGCGGTCCAAAAGTTCCTTAACGTACTGGAATCCTTTTGGAGGGGATATATATTGAGGCTTGTATGAAATTTTTGAGGATAAAGAGATTGTCCCATTATCAGGTTTTTCTACTCCGGCTAACATTTTTATGAATGTAGTTTTTCCTAAAGCATTTGCTCCAACAACGCCAACAACCTCACCTAGCCTTAGTTTTCCTCTAGAGACAGTTAATCTAAAACTCCCATAATTTTTTTCTAGCTCACTGTATTCAAGTAAAGTTTTACTCTCTATACTTTCCTGTTTTGGTGCATACACATCAAAGTTTATCTTTCGTTCTCTGAATCTAACATTTTCTTCTGGAAGATATCCGTCTAAAAAAGCGTTTATTCCAGCTCTTGTGGACATGACGCCTGATACTATACCATATACTCCAGGTTCCCCATATAGTATGTGAACTTGGTCACATAGATAGTCTAGAATTGTTAAGTCATGTTCTACAACGAAAACGCATTTTCCAGTCCTTGCAACATCCATTATGACTTCAGCAACCGCAAGCCTTTGGTAAACATCATTATATGATGATGGTTCATCAAAAAAGTATATGTCCGCATCTTTTGCAGCTGCAACAGCTATAGCTAGCCTTTGAAGTTCTCCTCCACTTAATTGTGATACAGGTTTATTTATCGCGTTCTCCAAATTAAGTTTTGAAACTAATTCTCTCATTATCTTACGTTGGTCCATCATATGTAAAAGTGTTAGTCCATCACCTGACCAAACATTCAATAGATTGTATACTGCCTGAGGTTTAACACTTACTCTAAGTTCATTTGCCACAATCTTTTCAAAATGTTCCTTTAACGCTGTTCCCTTAAAATATTCTATTACTTCATCCCATGAAGGTTCTGGTGTTTTCCCCAAATTTGGTTTAAGTAAACCAGATAATATGTTTATGACAGTTGATTTGCCTACTCCATTTCTTCCTAATAAGCCTATAACCGTTTTTTCTCTAGGCGCTGGTAAACGATAGAGACGATAACTGTTTGGTCCATACTGGTGAATCTTTTCCTCTGACAACTCTTCAGCCAAATTTACTATAGATATTGCTTGAAAGGGGCACCTTTTAACACATATGCCGCATCCTGTACACAATATTTCACTGATAACGGGAAAACCGTCCTCACCCTTTTTAACTGTCTCTTTACGCATCCTATTTATTGGGCACACATTTACGCAAATGAAAGGACATTTTTTAGGATTACATAATTCCTTATCTATTACTGCTATTCTATGAACCATTTTCAAATCACCGCTATTCTTCTATTAAATGTGCTGGAATTGGACAATGGTCGCATATTGTACCATTGTCGTAGACTCCGAACTGTTGTGCCGTATAAACATTTTTTAACTTATTCCATACCTCCTTTTCTGAAAAATTTGCTTCCAAATGCACTCTTTCATGATCTATTATCAGTTTCTTAAATTTGCAATTGTAGCATTTTCTTCTTATAAAAACAATGCCTATAACATATGTGTTAAGCAATATTAGTGTACCAAATGATCCTATGTAAATATAAAAGATTATGTAAGCAAATATCCACAAATATTTTAGGAACAAAGTGCCTAAAAGTAGCCATAGTCCGATAAAAAGAATTCCAAATAATCCCATCACATTGTCTCTTGTTAAAGAGAATGCTAGATTTCTTTTATCAATATAGTGTACTAGAAGTTGTGGTAATAGTGCCAGTACTAAAGGGTTTATCACGACCACCTTGTATCTTTCACTTTTTCTATCCAAATTGGACACTCTCACGTAAAGGCGGCTTCAACTTTAACATTATATTCTCTACTCAATTTAATAACCTTATAATATACTTTCCTAAAATCGTTTTCTATTATATGTCCTCTAATTTTTTCAAATTCTTCTCCCAAATGTTTCATCATCCTTTTAGAAAGAATAGGTTTAAGTCTCAATTTATCATAAATTAAATAACTTCTTGTCCTTTTAGCTAAAGACATTATATTTTTAATAGTTTCATCATCGTCGTTAAATCCAAATATTATTGGTCCATAAAATATCCATGTTTTCACTCCTTTTTCAGAAAAGGTTTCTAGAGCTTGTACTCTTTCTTCTGGAGATGATGAATTTGGTTCAAACTTTCTAGCAAACTCTCTATCTAAGGATGTTATAGTGAATCCGACTTCTACCTTATCACCTTCTATTATGTCCACATCCCTGAGTATTAGTGATGATTTTGTCTGAAAAGAAATCCTAAAATTGTGTTGCAGTAATGTTTCAATAATTTTTCTAGCAAAACACATTTTCTTCTCGTAAGGTTGATATGGGTCTGTTACAGTACTATATCCTACAACTCCAGGTTTTATGTATCCAACTTCCTTTGAAAGAACTTCAACAAAATTTTCTTTTGCATAAACTAGTTCTCCCCAACTGTCTAAGAACTCTTTCCTTCTTATAATATCTGGAACATAACAGTATATGCATCCATGTTCACATCCTATGTATGGGTTTATAGTATAGTCTAGTCCTGGAAGATTGCTTTTGGAGACTGCACTTTTACATCTTATTCTACTATAGTTTGGACCCAATGTAAGTAAATTTTTTTTGCATAAATTTAAAATTTTTCTTTTTTAAACAAATTTACATTGATTTTATCTGTCTACTAATTTTCTGTTTACACACTCTTAATATGTAGGCTACTCTTATACTTGTGCTCATGTCATTAATAAGGTACATTAATGATAATGTTGGCTTCTTTGATTTTAGGACAAAGGTTGGCTTCAAGATAAGTGGTGATGAAATGCTTTTAATAGATTCTGGAATAGACGAGAATGTTGGTAGAAAGATTGTCCACGAAGTTGAAAATGTTGGATGTAGGGTTAAGATAATTTTCTTAACGCATGCTCATGCAGACCATTATGGTGGCGCGTCATTTATTAAAAGGAGAACTTGTGCTATCACAATTTCACCAAATATTGAAGCCTGTTTTATCGAAAATCCGATTATAGAAGCCACCTCGTTTTCGCAGGCTGCTGTTCCACCAAATTTTTTATTAAACAAGCTTATTTTAGGAGAATCATGTAAAGTTGATGTGATTTTAGAAAATGGTGTTCAATTGCTTCAAGATTTTGGTGCTTTTCCTGTTCCTCTTCCTGGACATAGTATAAACCATTACGGTATTCTTGTTGATGATGTATTCTTTTTAGGAGACGCCCTATTCTCTAAAGAGACGGTTGAAAAGTATGGTGTTCCCTTTCTTAATAATCCAATAGATGCTTTATCTTCTATTGAAAAGATTAAGCGTTTTGATACTAATCATTTTGTTCTCTATCATGCAGGCGCTTTCAATAAAAATGGAATTTCAAATCTTCTAGAATTTAATATTAAAGTAGTAAATGATATATTTGATTATGTTCTAAAATATTGTGAAGGGTTAACTATCTCAGAAGTCTTTTATAATGTTTTGAAAAGTCTTTCTATAAAAGTTAATAATCTGATAGAATATTATCTTGTTTGTTCAACTTTGAGGTCTTTTATAAACTGTCTAGTGAACCTTGGTAAGCTTAAAATCAGCTTATGTGATGGAAAGGAGCTTATTTTTAGGGAAGATTAGGTTAATATTCGGTTATCTTTCTCTGGAAAAGGCTTTCTCTTAAAATCTCGCTTTTCTCTATCCATTTTTTTAATGGAACAGTTAATGTATTTGAAAGTCCTTCCAGTGCACTTTTTAAGTCTTCAAAAACTTTAGGTTTTTGTGCAAACATTCTTCTAACACATTCTCTAACAAACCATACTCCTAATGGTAGAGGAAATTCTGGATGTATTTCTCTTAAAACCAGTGCTTTTGCTTGCCTTCTTATCTTATCCAAAAATTCTCCAGTAGCTAGTCTTGAAGCAAAATAGCATCCTCCAATGCTTGGGTAAGTTGTTCTTCCATAGTATCCTTCAAAGTCTCCTCCAACATCTACTTGAAGGGTGTTCTGGTTCCAAAATGTGCCTGGAAACCAAGCCTCCATCCATTCGAAGCTCCATTTTTGAGGAAAAAGTAGTGCTGCAAATATGTTGCTCATGTAATTATAGTTGTAAACTAAATATTTGTCTATAGTACTATAGTACTTAATTCTTTCTATTAATTGTGCTGAAATTATGCTATCGACTGCTGTTATACTCCATCTTGTTGGAACTAATTTCCTATTCTTTTTTATACCAAACATGCCAACACTAAATGCTCTCTGTATTCTACTCACTTCTACACCTGAATGATATAGTTCCCAGACCGCCTTATATGAAAGTAGGTCAGTATCATAATAGTATTTTTCTATCTTCCTATTCGACGAAGAGATACTATAGACTTTGAACTTTTTCATCGGCGCGCTTGGTCCGAAGGGTTGAGAGTTGTCGTCCAAGTAAATGTTTCCTGAAGGTGGTTTCTCAAACTCTACTTCAGAATCAACTGGCTTTTCACTTAATGCAAGTTCATGTAATGCATCTATTAAACGGCTTCCTTTCCAAGCCTCGTCTACAGAAACTAGACTTTTCCCTCTAAGAAGTGTATACCTGTATTCTACAATTTTTTCTAATGGTGTCCCAATCCACGCTTCAGGTAGGTCCATTAAGACTGTATCTCCTGAAAATGGTGGTACCATTGGCCCTGCATAAACTTTGGGGTATCCGGATCTTCCAACAAAGACAGATGGTGGAGAGGATCCATAAATATTCTGTACCTTTATGGGTTTAGAAATTTTAAGAAGTGCTACAGCCTTTAATGTTATTGGACATACTGCTTTACCACATAAATTTCTTCCCCCTCTACAGTATATGCAGATTGATGAAAACTTTCCTCTAAGAGATATTCCAGTATCCTCTAACTCTTTCCTAACACTGTCTGGTAATATGATATCATTTTTTTTCATGATTACGACCGTAAGCCAAAATACTGTTTGTCTATATTGTTAAATAAGTTTAAAAGTTTAACTATTTAAAAATATTTGGTTTGTGTGTGAAGGTATGCGCTCACTTGATTGTCCGTGGAAAAAGTGGAAGCATGTGACAAAACTTGATCCAGATAAAAATAATACTGAGGAGATAATTAAGGCTGTACTCCAGAATGGTACTGATGCTATATTAGTTGGTGGGACACAAGGTATAACGTTGGATAAGGTTAAGCGTCTCAAAAGTATGCTTAGGGGTGCAAATATTCCAATATTGCTTGAGCCATCAAAGTCTGAGGCTGTTGACTTTTCATTCGATTACTTTTTTGTCCCACTAATCTTGAATACTCAAGAAAGGTGGTGGTCTGGCGGTGCACATATTTCTTGGATTAATAGTATGAAAAATGTATTTGGTGGTTTTAAAAACATTCCTTGGGAAAAGATTGTTATAGAAGCTTATATTGTTCTTAATCCAGAATGTGCTGTCGCAAAGTTAACAAAAAGTATCACTGACCTAACTTTAGAGCAGATAGTATCACATGCTATTTTTGCTGATAGAATTATGCATGCTCCAATCGTCTATATTGAATATAGTGGACGATTTGGGGATCCTAATGTTGTTAAGGCTGTTAAAGAGAATATGGTGAACTCTCATCTATTTTATGGTGGTGGAATAGATAGCAGGGAGAAGGCTGAAATTATGGGTAAGTATGCAACAATTGTTGTAGGAAACATTGTATACGATGACATTGAAAAATATAAGCAAACGATATTACCTTAAATTTTTCTTAAGGCCTTTGCCGCACCTATTGCTGTAGCGTATTCTGCATTTTTTGGTATAATCGCTCTTCCACCAAGAATAGATAATGTATCTAACAGCCTCTTTGAAAATATTTCTTGAGAAGGCAGTTTTCCAACAAATATTATATTTTCCTCTAACCCTTTCTGTTTCGATGCAAAGTATGCTACTGTAGCAACAATTTCAGCAATCATAGTTATTAGTCCTAAAGCAATGTCCTCTGGCCTTGTATCGTCCCCCACTTTCCCAAAATTAGATGCTGTCGCTTCTGCTGGAATTCTTCCTATAGGCCCCCCAACTATATCTTTAACCTGCAAATTCACTCTTGAAAGTTCTCCTCCTAAAGCTTCTTTAAAGATGCTTGAGGGATACTCTTTTTTGAGCAGGAGTTTTCCTAAACCTGCTATTGTCCCACCACCAACTCCCGTTCCACCCAAATGTTCAACATAATTCTCATTTGTATTTCTTCTAGCATATACTATTGCTGTACCTGTTCCAACGCTTACAACTATCGCCTCCTTTTTTCCCGAAAGGTGTAGTCCACCCAATCCTATTGCCTCAATTTCATCAACAATCTTATAATCTACTTCAATCATGTCCAACTTTAATCTTCTTGTTACTGAACCGGTTAAAGCTACTTTACTTAAGTTCCTAATCTTCATGCCCGTATCCGCTAATAATCTTCCAAGACATCCTAATGCTGATGTTATCGAATCTGATGCTTGAACTTCTGAATGAGCTAAAATATTCTCTCCATCCATTAGAACTCCCTTTGTAACGCTTCCACCAATATCCAGTCCCGCTACAATCATCAAATCATTCCTCCTACTCTTCCCTTTACTGCCTTAACCAATGGTGGTACTAATATATATAGAAATGGTATTTCAGAAAGAAATGTCCAGAGTGATATAGAAAATATTGCCTCGAGAGCGAGAGGTGTGATGTTTGTGCTGAATGGTAGGGGGAAAGCTTGGCTCCATAAGAATAGTCCTAAGCCTATTATAATTGAACCAACACCTAATCCTAATGTTGCTGAAACAAGATATCTTTTAAAACTGTATTTTCTGCAAAATTTTCCTATAATATAGAATGCGATAAAATTTGATGGTACACCAACTGTTAGACTCAATATTGCCATTCCATGTGAAAGAACGTCTGAAACAAATATCCCTAATGCTGCTGATGTTCCCCCCACCTTTTCACCGAATAGGACTGCAGCTGTAGCAGGAATTACAACAGCGGGCCAAAATCTTACTCCATAAAAATTTATTCCAAAGAATGTGAAGTATCCTACAACAGCATAAAGTGCTCCAAAAACTATTGTCAAAGACATTTCAAAAAACTTTTTCAAAACCTTTGCACACCATCATAGCTTGTATAATCTATATTTCATAGACCATCTTTGGTTCTACTTCTCTTAACCTAGCAATCTTTTTTAAAACCTTATCTCTTATACTTTTTGTGTCCTCTAATTCTGCAACTACTTTTCCATTTATGATAACATCTTCAAGTAATGGTGTAAATTTTTCTGAAGGCGGTTTCTTTCCTTTCAACGTAATATAGTCTGTGAATGTATCCCAGTCTCTGAAAACGTTTTTTGCACCGCCAATATCTCCCCTTTTAGCAATAGGCTTCATTTCTCCATTAACTTCAATAGCTACAATTTTTGCACTAAAATCTACTGGTGGTGCCGCGCTGACTGATGCTCCTATACCGAAACCGTCCACTAAATCACTAAGCTCTTGAATCATTTTTTCATCTATACTTCCACTAACAAATATCTTAACATGTCTTCCTCCTCTTACATTTAACTCCCATCTAACCTCTTCAATTATCTTCCGCCATTCCCCTCTTCTAGAACGTGGTGTGTCCAATCTCACACCAGTAAGTTTTTCACCTAATGTTTCTAAAGCCATTATTGCTTCAGCTTTTTCATCATAAAATGTGTCGATTAAAGCTATTCGTGGTACATCTTTTGGTAATGTTGAGTCAAAGGCTTTCCATGCATCTTTTTGGCTCTCAAAAACTTGTATCAATGCGTGAGGCATTGTCCCAACAGGTTTTACTCCAACCAATTTTGCCGCAAGCATATTTGAAACTCCATCAAAACCTGCAATATATATTGCTCTTTCTGAAGCTGGTGCTAGTACTGGATGTATTCGCCTTGAACCGAAACTAAATAATATCTTGTTCCCTGCTATAATCCTATATCTTGCTGCCTTAGATGCTATACCAGTATTCTCCGCTAGAAGTCCTAATAGAGGATTCTCATATAGGCAGAAATCATCATAATAGCATTCAATTTGCATAACAGGTTCATATACAATAGACTTTGGATTCACTTGAAATATTTCGCCTTCGCACATACTTTTTACATTAACTGGTAATCCTTCTAACAATTTTATACAATCGTGGACTCCTAAAAGTATGCCCCAGTTTCCTTCAAAAGGTAAGTTTCTTGCATAAACTTCCATTATAACTTTCCTATGTAACCCATACTTTTCTAAAACCTTTTTTGTATAAGAAAAATATACGTCTGTTGTCTCAGCATTTTTAATTTCATCTTCTTTTGCAATCCAGAACCTCCTATCCAAATTAGGCACACCTGTTTCCCAGATAATCTATTACATAAAAGTTTTTTAAACATTAGTTTTTTCATGCTTAAAATTTTCTCGTATTCTATTAATTTTTTCTTTTCTTGATTGAATGAAAAGTTCAGCTAGAATATTTCTGCCATTTCTAAGCTCTTTTAAAGCCTCTCTTAGTCTTCCATTTCTTATATTTGATATTGCATTGCTGATACATTCTTCTGCTACAAATATGTTATAGTCTATGTAGTTTTGGTCAAATAAAAGTTTTGAGTCATCAAATTCGTCAATAGATTTTATTTCTATTTTTATTAAAAATATTGCTGCCTCACAGTTTTTGTATGCTTCCCATATTAGCTTATCAAATTCTAACAATGAATTTCTTGAGATTACATTCTTTTCTAAACTTTTTATAGCCTCAAGTGCACTATTTATATGTGCTAAAATTTTTTGTATTCTTTGCATGCTCTGCATTCTGTGTTTGATAATGTTTTAAAATTTTTTATTAGGCTCTGTAGAGGATTGATGACTAAGCATGGTCTTTGAACTTTCTTCAATCAAAGATTTCGGAAGGCTAGTTTGTGCGTTTGAGCATGTTCCCCATCCCGTATTCGCATTTAATAAGAGTGGATACTGGCACATTTTTGTCCAATATCAGGTTGATGAGAAAAAAATAGATTACATTTATGCTATTACGGACAGGATAGGCGCCTATCTTGGATATAAGAATACGTATGGTACAGAGATTGTTGACTTTTTTTCCACAATTCAGAATGCTTCATACATATATGCTCCAATAATTTTTTTAAAGAATCCTCCAGTAAACTGGTTTAGATATAAAACTTTTCCTTTCAAAAAGAATTCTCTAGTAGAGTTAGAGGATGTTAGCAGCATTGTTAGGGTTGCAACCTATAAAATGTTTTATGAAGAATCAGTTTTGCCACTATTTCATATTTCTAATGATAAACTAGGTGTGTTGTTTACAATTTTAAGTTATGGTGATACTTTTCCTACAAAAGTATATTATGTTAAAACAAAGTCTATTGACAAAAATTTTATAAAATATTCTTCTGAAAAAAATTTTCTAGACTATACTAATAATATTGAAGAATCTGGATTTGTTTATGCAAAGATTATAAAGGTTAAATATGATGTTGGAAGTGGTAGGATATGGCCTTTCCTGAAAGAATAAAAAAAGCTAGTATTGAGAAAGGGAGTCGTATTGTTTTAGGCCTTGACCTAAAGCCTGATCAGCCAGAAAATCTTCTTACAAAAGCATTAGAAATATTAGATAAAGTTAAAGATGATGTATGTGGTATAAAAGTGAATCTTCATCTTATAATACCTCTGGGTTTCAGAGAATTAAAGGCTATAGTTGATAGGGCTCACAACTTTGGACTTATATCTATAGCTGACTTAAAATTGAATGACATTTCTTCAACAAACATTGTTGCCACAAGCATACTGTGGGATATTGGTTTTGATGCTGTAATATGTAATCCATTTGTAGGTTTTGAAGAAGCTTTAGGTCCATGTATTGAAAGTGCCCATTTATTGGGCAAGGGTGTGCTTACTCTAACTTACATGAGTCATAGGGGCGCAGTTGAAGGTTATGGGCTGGATATTTTGATAGAAGGTAAAACTTTAAAAATGTACGACCTTTTTATTGAAAGAGCTATTAGATGGAATGTTGATGGTCTTATTGTTGGCGCCACTAACCCATCAATCATAAAGTATGTGAAGGATAAGGTTAAAACTATTCCAATATTTTCTCCTGGCGTTTTTGTACAAGGCGGTGACCCGAAGGAGGCTGTTCGTGCTGGTTCAGATTATCTTATAATAGCGAGGGCTATAATTGAATCTAATGATATTAAGAAAAGTGCTAAAGAAATTAAAAATATTACATGGTAAATTTATATTTTATTATATAAATATTCTTACTAATTAGCCAATATAGTGTATGTAAAAATAATTTTTTTATAGACGTACTTTCTCACTTTTGATGATGTGGTTTGGAGCATATTAAGTATACAAGGAGTCTTTGTCCAGTATGTTATAAGGTGATTCCAGCAGAAATATATGTTGAAGATAATATTGTTTATATGAGAAAAAGTTGTGTGGAGCATGGTGATTTTAAGGACATATATATGTCAGATTATAGGTGGTATAAGCGTGTCCAACAATATGAGCGTCTTGGGCGTGGATTAGAAAATCCTAGAACAAGAAGAGCTATCGGCTGCCCATTTGATTGTGGTATATGTGATGAGCATAAAACTCATACCATACTAGGTATAGTGGATGTTACAAACGCATGTAATCTTCGTTGCCCAATATGTTTCGCGAATGCTGCTGCAGTCGGATACCTTTATCAGCCTTCTCTTGAAAAGGTAAAAGAAATGTTAGATAATTTGCGCAACAATAAGCCTGTTCCAACTTATGCTGTGCAATTGAGCGGCGGGGAACCTACTCTAAGGGATGATCTTCCTGAAATTATAAGATACGCTAAAAAGATTGGAATAAAGCATGTTGAAGTGAATACTAATGGTGTACGTATTGCTAGGGATATAGAGTATTTGAAGGAATTGATTGAAGCAGGTGTTAGCACCTTCTACCTATCTTTTGATAGTCTGAATAGGGAAGCATATATTAAAATGAAGGGTGCTGATTTGCTTGACATTAAACTTAAGGCAATAGAAAATCTAAGGTCTCTTGGGCATGAAAGTCTTGTTCTTGTTCCAACTGTAGTTAAGGGTATAAATGATAATGAAATTGGAGCGCTTATAGAGTTTGGTGTAAAAAATAGTGATGTTGTTAGATGTGTAAACTTTCAGCCAGTATCATTTGCTGGTAGAATAGATACCTCAAAGCTTCTCGAATATAGGATTACTACTTCTGATGTAATTAATTATGCGGAAAAACAGACTAATGGTAAGATAAAAATGGAGGATTGGTATCCTATTCCATTTGTGGCACCTATCTCTGACTTTTTAGCTGGCATAAAGGGTGTGCAACAGCCAACTTTTACTGTTCATCAGAACTGTGGTGCTGCAACTTTTCTTGTTATTGATAAGGAAAAGAACGATTATGCTCCAATAACTAAGTATGCTAATGTTGAAAAGTTTGTTGAAGCATTATCGAGTGCTGCTGAAACAATGTCTTCTGGAAAGAAGACTAGGGGTAAGCTTAAGGCTGCAGCTGCTTTAAGGCATGTGAGTTTGGGTACACTGTCATCTTTGGTTAGTGCTTTCCTTTCTAATGGCTCATACCATTCACTTGGCAAGTTTATGAGAAAAATTGTTATGGTTGGTGACATGCATTTTATGGACCCATATAATTTTGACCTTGAACGGGTTGAAAGATGTGGAATACACTATGTTGTTCCTGATGGGCGAATAATTCCCTTCTGTAGCATGAATACAATTCATAGGCCAAAAATTGAAGAAACCTTCTCTGTTCCACTTAAACGTGCATAATTTTATCTCTTTTTAACAATTCCTATTGCTATCTTTCCAATTATCATTATTATAATTGTTATTATAAGCGGTATAATGTATCTTGAAACTAGATCGTCTGAAACTCTTAATATAATTGTCTGTGGTTCCGTCTTAAGAACTTCTCCTTTATAGTTGAATAGTATTTCTGAAGTGCTTATGGTATATTCTCTTGCACTACTGCTAAGCATTTTTAAAACTATGATTTCTTCCCTTCCACCTTCAAGTGCTCCAATTTCTGCTTTAACAATATTTTCTATAATCTTTGCTGTAGATGGTGAAAGGTTTTCTACAATTTTAATTTGTGCTGGTACTGTGATATTAAATTGTACTTTCTCAATCTTTAACGGTGTATCATTTTTTATAATTATCTTAATTTCAAAGGGTTTACCTTCGATAGTATCTCCTTCAGTTGAAAACGCTATTTTTGGAAGATGATATACATTAATGTATTTTTTGGTCGAATTTACTATATACTGTTTTCCTCCAAAGAAATATTTTGTTTTCACAAAAATACTGTTGTTTAAGCCAACTTCTCTTCCATTTACAGTAAAAAATACTTTTTCCTGTGAACCTGATTTTATTATTGTCTTGTTTATTGAACTTGCCGTTGTTATGTTTAATGGTTTGCCGTAAACGAGTTGGGCTGAAACTCTGTATATACCTTTGTCTCCAAAATTGTTTATGGCATAATATCCACTAACATTATAGTTTTGGAAGACCTCGGTATCTTCCAAATATATTATTATCTTTAATCCTATTGGAATTCCTTCTAGTGTACTTAAGCTAGCATATTTTTGGCTACCAACAATATATTCTGCATAGGCTGGCTCTAGAACATAATTTTTGCTGTAGTCTTCTACCTCGAGAAGATATGTGTATGTTTTTGAACTATTTGCAGCTATTCTTCCTTCAAAAAGATATATTTTTTCCTCTTTTAAAGTAAAGGTTCCATTAACATATTTTAATCCTTTTGGAACTTTTTCTAAAATAGTAATATTGTATGCATCTTTTGCCCCAAAACTTTTTAAATACAATGTTAGATTTAATAATATCTTATCTTTTAAAGAAATTTGTTTAACCTCCTTTTCTAAGCTTAATATTGTGATTCCCACTTTACCGTAAGTGTTTGTTAACATAATGTTGTTTGATACTGAACTTTTTATCTCTTTTCCATCATTCCATTGGCATCGTATAACTTCTTCTTTAAAAGGTTGGCTTACATTATCTAAGTCAAACCTTAATATCCTTTTTACACTTTCTTGAGGAAGTAAGTTCGCTATCTTTTCTCCACCTACTACTATATCGAAGGCTGTTAAACTACCTTTATTCTTTATTTCAAGAACAGTTTCTCTTCCTGTTCCAAAGTTTACTTTTGAAGAGGATGTTGTAGCGAGAACATATACTGATGCTGCATCCTGGTTCAAGAGAACATGTGCGTCATTTGAGTAAGATCTGAAGCTTACTTTTTCTCCTGCAACATTCCAAAAGTATATTGTTTCTAATGGTTTAACATATATGCTATCTGTATCCTTTGATTGAACTTTTAACCTATAAACTGTAGTATAGTTTTCTCCTGGACCCAGCCTACTTATCTTGTCAGAATATTTTCCTACTGTAAGTGTAAACTTACCATTCTCGATCCACCATCTATCTTCAAAGTTTATGTCTTCTGCATCATATGTTCCCACATTCCTTATTTTTATCTGAACCTCAAATTCTTCACCAAATTTTAGGGCTGTTTTTGAAATTTCTCTTTGTACTATAATGCTTGGTGTGCCTATGGATAATGTTATGTTTGGAAAGTGTAAAACATTATTTCCTGGAATAGTTAGAGTAAGTTCGGACACTTTTTTGTCAATTTTACTTCTAACATATCCTGTATCACTTTTTTCTATAACTTGTCCATAGGATATTATCTTTAGACTGCTTAACTTAGAATCGGTTGAACTATTTACTCTAGTTATGAGAAAGATGTCTAGTCCACTTCTAAGCATGTTTCCAGAATAAATGTTTGTCTTTAATATATTAACTACTATACTCTGATAGAGTCTTCCATCCACAAATTTTCCTATAACACCAAATTCTTTTATTTTTGAAGAAAGTATGTCCTTTTTGTTTAGTAAGTGTGTGAATCCACCATATGATATTGGGACTGTTTGCCATACAAAATTTTCTAGAACGTCCGTAAATGAAGCTGGTGAAATAAATACGAACATTTCACCATCTTTTCCATAAGAAATGAATGATAGGCCTGTAAGGTTTTCAATTTCCTCTGCAAACTTGTTTGCTTCCTGGAATGTTTTTGAGTGAATGTATAATGTCGCTATGTTTGGAACTGTGCTGTTGCATAAAAGTATATTGTATCCTAGTCCGTTAAAGTATGTGATTTCTGTGGAAGACATGTCAAATTGGCTTATATAGAATCTAAAATAATCTATGCCAGAAAATTTTTCTCTTAAAAATTGTGGGTCTATTATTCCAATATTTGTTCCAGTAAAATTATATCTTATTAGAACATTTTTTCCAATAACATATAATGTGATGTTCTCATAATATTCTTTGGATTGTTCTGCATATGATGTTAATGGTGATGTTGACAATATTATTGTAATAAGTATGGTTAAAGCTATAGCCTTTCTTACCATACCATAACCTACATAATATAGTCTATATATATAATATTGCTACATTGTTAAATGCTACTTTTTAGTGTTCTCTTCTGGATCCCCTATTCCTGCATCTGTTAGTGTAAATATCGCGTCAGCTTCTGCATGGTATGGGCTGTCCACTATTCTTGCTATCCTATTCTTTCCAGATTTTCTTAAATATATTCTGTATGTACTTGCATGTGCCATTACATGTCCTCCTGATGCTTTAGTTGGGTCTCCGAAGAAAACGTCTGGTGCTGCTTGAACTTGGTTTGTTATAACGACTGCTACCTTATATATTTCTGCGAGCCTTAATAGTGTGTGAAGGTATCTGTTAAGTTTTTGCTGTCTTTCTGACAGCATTGATCTTCCAACATATTCTGCTCTAAAGTGTGTCATTGCCGAATCAACTATTACAAGCCTGCAATTTTCTCTTTCTATATAATTTGGTATTTCTCTTGTTAATAGTTCTTGGTGGCTTGCGTTATACACTTTTCCAACAAATATTCTTTTTAAAACATTTTCTGGGTTTAATCCTCTAGCTTTTGCTATCGTCTCTATTCTTTCTGGTCTAAAAGTGTTTTCTGTATCTATGTATACTGCTCCCGCATCAAGTCCCTTTTTCTCTTTTGGAAGTTGTACTGTAACACAAAGTGTGTGGCATATTTGTGTCTTCCCACTTCCAAATTCTCCATAAAATTCTGTTAGTGCTCCAACCTCTATACCTCCACCAAGTAGGCTGTCTAGATTGTTTGATCCTGTAGTTATCCTGTCTATCGTAAGCCTTCTTTTAAGCACTTCACTTGCTGCTGAAAATGTGCTTTCCATTAAACCTAATTCTGTCAACTTTTTTCTAGCCTTGTTCGAAATTTCTACAGCCTTATCATAACTTATTCCCAAAATTTCAACTAGGTCTTGGGGGCTGAATGTGAGTATCTGTTTTATATCATATATTCCTGCAGCATAAAATTTGTCTCTAGTAGTGGGTCCTACCCCCTCTATATTTTCTACATCTAGCTCGTCTTCTAATTCTTCTTCCTTAACCAATTTGACCATATATGGGTATGTTATTAGTTGCTTTTAAACCTCTACTTTTATGGGTTGAGACGTGTTAATGTTCTTGGAAAGAGTGATGCTGCTCTTATATGCTTTAATCCAGCAATCCACCTTACTGTCCTCTCTACCCCTAACCCGAACCCTGAGTGGGGTGGCATTCCATATTTTCTTAGGTCAAGGTACCATTCAAAACTTTCTCTTGGCAATTCTTGTTGCATTACACGTTTTTCAAGTTCATTGTAGTCACTTAACCTTTGTCCGCCTGTGGTTATTTCACCATATCCTTCGGGTGCTATTAGGTCTGATGATAGTGTTACCTTATCATTATCCGGTCTTGTCATGTGATAGAAGCTTCTTGCAGAAAGTGGAAACTCTTTTATAAAAACTGGCTTATCAAATTCGTTGGAAATAATTTTTTCACCTTCTGTTGGAATGTCTTCGCCCCATTCAAAAGGTATTCCTTTCCTCATTATCAACTCTCTTGCCTCGTCATATGTTATTCTATAGAATGGTGGCTCTGGTGGTTTAAATTTTCGTCCTAAAATTTTTAACTCATACGCACACTCTTGAGCAACTCTATTTGTAATCTCAACCACTAGCTCCTCTTCTAATCTCATAATATCATCATGTGTTGCGAAGGCCACTTCTGCCTCTATCATCCAAAATTCTGTTAAATGTTTTGAGGTTTTCGATTTCTCTGCTCTAAAGCATGGTTCTACTGTCCAAACTCTTTCTAAAGCCGCTATTGCTGCCTCCTCATATAGTTGTGCGCTTTGTGTTAAAAACGCTTTTTTTCCAAAATAATTTACTTCAAATAGGGTTGCTCCTCCTTCACAGGCTGATTGAACAATTGTTGGCGCGCTTATGAGATAAAATCCGTTCTTGAAAAAGTAGTCTGCAGCTGCTTCTATAACTTTTGACCTGATTTTTATTACTGAAGAAGCTTTTTTTCCTCTTATTGAAAGGTGTCTAATATCGTATAGGAATGATGGTGCTTTAACAGCGCTTTTGACAATAGGCCATGGTTCTGCCTTTGCTATTATCTCAAAATCTTTTCCAACAATTTCCAGTCCTCCAGGTGCTCTCTTATCGATCTTCGTTTTACCTATAACCTTAACTGCTGACTCGACTGTAGCCTCTTTCACTTTATCGAAAACTTCGCCTGAAACATTATCTTTTTTGAATGTAGCTTGAATGTATCCTGAACCGTCTCTTATTGTCAAAAATATTACGCCACCAACTCTACTCTTATTTTGTATCCATCCAAGTATGCATGTGTCTATCTCCTTATTTTCATTGAACAGTTCTCTTATTGTATGGGTTCTACCCCCAACCTTAAATCTTGTGCTCAATTCGCAATGTATCCAAATTATATCAGTTTAAAAATTTTGTGGTGTCTTATCCAAGTTTTTTCCTAAAATCTTCCTCAAAATACTCGTTTTCCTTTCTCTTATTACTTTCTCTAAGCTCGCTTTCTCTTCTTCTTAGCTCATTTCTTTTAATTTTACCACTTAATGTTTTAGGTAGTTCCGTAACAAATTCAATTATTCTAGGACGTTTATAGGGTGCAATATTGTCTTTCATAAACTTGAATATGTTGAATGCTGTCTCTTCTTTTGCTGGATATTCGTTCTTTAAAATTATGTATGCCTTTGGTACAAAACCCTTTATTTCATCTGGGCTTGCTACAACAGCTGCCTCAACAATGGCTTGATGCTTTAACAGTTCACTTTCTAGCTCAAAAGGGCTTATTCTATAATCTGAGCTTTTGAATATGTCATCAACTCTACCAATGAACCAGAAGTATCCATCATTATCCTTGAATGCCATGTCACCAGTTAGATACCATTGGCCTACAAAAACTTCAAAATTTTTTTCAAATGGGTCCAAATAGCATTTCATTAAACCTATCGGTTTTGATGGCTTCACTTTTACAGCAATTATTCCCTCTTCTCTTATATCTAACTCCCTATTCTCGTTATCCACAATTCCAAGATTGAATCCTGGTGCCTCTTTTCCCATTGAACCTGGTCTAACTTCCATTCCAGGAAATGTTCCAATTTGTAATGTTGTCTCTGTTTGTCCATATCCTTCCCTTATACTTATACTGGTTGCTTTTCGCACTCGCTCTATTATTTCTGGATTTAATGGTTCTCCTGCACTGACAGCCTCTTTTAATGAAAATGTGTATTTGCTTAATTCTTCTAGCAAAAATAGTCTCCAAACTGTTGGAGGCGCACACAGGCTTTCTACCTCATATTCTTCTATTTTTGAAAGAACTTTTTTTGGATCAAATTTGCCTTTATAATTGTAAATGAATGTTGTCGCTCCAGCATTCCATGGTGCAAATATACTACTCCATGCATGTTTTGCCCATCCTGGTGCACTTATGTTGTAATGTAAATATCCTCTTTTTAATCCAATCCAGTACATTGTAGTTAAATGTCCAATAGGGTAGCTTGCATGTGTGTGGAGAACAAGTTTTGGTTTTGCTGTTGTTCCTGAAGTAAAATATATTAGTAGTTCATCTGTTGGAAGAAATTGTTCAGAAGTTTTAAATGACCCACTAAAATCATCTGATTCATAGTAGCTTTTCCAAGACCCTGTTTTGTCTCCAACAATAATCTTACACTTTAAAAATTTAAGTAGGTTTCCGACTGCATCAACCTTTTCTATAATTTCTTTTTCTGTTATTACACATTTTATCTTTCCTCTTAAAATTCTATCTTCAATGTCTTTTGTTGTTAATAGGAGTGATGCTGGTATTATTGTGCATCCTAGTTTCATTGCACCTAAAAATGTTTCAAAAAGTTCAATACAATTACTTAATAAGAGAAGTATTCTATCACCTTTCATTAAACCGTTTTCTTTTAGAAAGTTTGCAACTTTATTTGACACTGTTTTTAGTTCTTGGTAACTGACTCTTTTTTCTCCTCCTTCATCATCTACATATAGTATTGCGGGGCCTGACGCCTCTTCTGCCATTTTATCAAAATAGTCTAATGCCCAATTAAATTCTTCTACATGTGGCCAAAAGAATTTTTCTTTAGCCTCCTCATACCCTTTTGCATTTAGTAAAATATTTCTTGCTTCCACAAAATTTTTGTATGATTTCAAAATCTTCAATAAATTTGATGTTATACTTATATTTATTCTTTTTAATTTACTTTTAAATTAAATTCTTTCTAACAACCTCGCCTTTCCTTTTTTCCTCCCATATTAGGCACTGGAACTTGTAAATTTTAACATCTTTTCTTAACCATGAATCTGGTGTTATGCCTGCTTTAAGGCAGAGGTTCTCAAGAAATTCTTTAGCATCCCATCCATATTCCACAGCAACCTGTGGAAGCAATAGTCCTGAACCCCAAGCCCATTTAAGCATTAACCCATCTTCTCCAATCCTTATCTTTTCAGGATATTGTAATGGTGAATTAACCTTTATTAGCTGAAGTGGTGTTAGGACACTTACTTCCACTAAAATTTCATCAATTTCTCTCTTGCTTAACGGCTCGAATCTCGGGTCTTCTGTGGCTGCCGCTATCGCCGCCTCAACTACTGCTTCATGTAATGGTAATATGGCTTCTGGAAAGCCAATGCATCCTCTTAACTCCTTTTCCCCTCCAATTACACGGTTTATGGTTACAAAGACTCCGGCCTTTTCTGAAAACCTTTTCTTAACGTCTTCTGAAGGTTCATATTTTCTCTTGTTAACGACATACTCTTCTATAGCCTTTCGAGCGAGTTCCACTAACAATTTTCCATCTTCATCGTTTAAATTCAATTTTCTTCCCCTTCTTTTAATTTCTTTAATCTCTTCTTAAGTGTTTTCTCAAACTCTCTAATCTTCTTCCAGTGTGAACCGTGCCAGTAAACTTTCCCGCATCTACTACATTTGTAGAATATCTTTTTTCTCTTCAAAACTTTTTCAGGAACATTTTGTACTTCTTTTTTGTCAACTATCGTTAATGTGCTATTGCAGTTTGGGCAACGAGACCTTTTTGGGTCTATTTCAGGCAAAATTTTCAATACTGTAAATATTTTAATCATTCTTGGTAGATCGTTGTCGAGAGGAACTCTTATTACTTGTAAATTTTCTGCTCTAGCCCTATTAATTAGTTCTTCATCCGATGTTATAATTGTTCTTCCCTCATTTTTTGCAATCTCAATAATCTTGTTATCGTCTAATGCTATATCATATTTTGTATCAAAACCATATATTCTCATTTTCCTAGCAAGCTTTCCATGCATGCAGTCGATAATGAATTTAATGTTTGATAACCTTTCCTCTTCTCTCATCGATTACACCCGATTCTCTATCGTAAACCGTTTCTCCTCTTACAATTGTTCTTGTCACTATTGTCTCAGCCTTAAATCCTTTAAATGGCGTGAATTTCGCTTTTGAATAAAATTTTGAGCTGTCTATCTCGTATTCGGGTACAAATTTTAAGAATGTTAGGTTTGAAACGTTATCTTTATCTATTGCGCCGTATCCATTAAGGTTAAATATTCTTGCTGGATTAGACGTTAAACTTTCAATAAGTTTTGAAAATGGTATGAATCCTTTTTTTGCAAGAGTAAATAAGACAGGTACTGCAGTCTCAAGCCCAGGAAATCCTGGTGCTGGTCTGTCACAAAGTTTCTCGTCTAGGGTATGTGGTGCATGGTCTGTTCCAATAATGTCTATGACTCCATTCCAGAACATTTTTCTTAGGAATATTACATCCTCTTTTCCTCTTATAGGGGGTTCAACTACACATATTTTATCATATTTGTGTAATATGCTTTCATCTAGGGTAAGATGTGCTGGTGTTACTTCTGTAAAATAGTTTAAGCTATATCTTTTTTCTCCTGCAACAATTTTTATTCCTTCCGCTGTTGAAATATGACAGAATCTTATCTTCAAATTATATTTTTTAGCAAGATTAAGTATTCTTTTTATCATGTTAACCTCTGCTTCTATAGAATGTGCTCTTGCATGTTCTATCGCATTATATTTTTCTCCTAAATATCCTATCTTTGAAGGGTCTTCTGCATGAATAGAAAGTGTTAGACCTGTCTTTTCTACAGCCTTAAAAAGCTTATCTATTGTTTCGTCTTCAAAAAAATTAATTTCTTCAAAACTTTTGTGTGTATAAATTTTGAATCCAATGCATCCTGTCCTCACTAAATCTTCTATCTTATCCATATAAAGTGGCATTGCATAAAATCCTACATCACATAATATTTTCTTTCTTGCGGAAGCTATTCTATCCTCTAACCTTTCTGGACTTGTGATCGGTGGCTCTGTGTTAGGCATATCTAAAACTACTGTAAACCCTCCTGCAACGGCAGCTGATGTGCCGCTAACAAAATCTTCTTTATAAGAAATCCTTGAATCTCTCAAATGTGTATGAGCATCCACTAGTCCTGGCAATATTAGGGCTCCTTTGGCGTCTAAAATTCTGTCAACTTGAACCTTTTGGCCTTTTCTTATTAAATCTAATATCTTCTCATCTTCGATAAGAATGTCTTTTTCTAATATGTTCCCGTCCTTCCATATTCTTCCATTAACTATCCTAGTAAGCAACCTAAACTACCTGTAAAGTTGGTTAAATAATTCCCTTCTTCTTATAACTCCAAATAGGCTATCGTCTTTTGTTACTGGATATATGACTAGATTTGTGTTAGAAAAAAGTTTTGCCGCATACTGTACTGGGTCATTAGGCTTTAATGTCTCATTAACAAATGTTAGAATATCGTTTACCACATAATTTTGTAACGCACTCTTCATATTCATTATATTGTCATCAGAAAGATAGTTGAATAGAAAGATTGCAAGTTCTTTTTCGCCAACAACACCTAATGGCCTATTATCTTGTACGACAACAAATTCTCTCATATCAACATCTTTTAGTATTTCATTCGATAATGTTGCTAGGCTTGTTCCTCCTAAAATCCTGTAACCTGTTCTTATAACGTAATCTACAACATTTCCTCTTAGCTCATTTGATAATAAATTCAATATATGATTTTTTGTAATTATTCCAAGCATATTATTTTTACTGTCTAAAACTGGAAGGCCGCTCACGTTTTTTTCAATCATAATTTTTATCGCGTCCTCAACTGTCTCATTTTCTGATGCGTAGACTATGCTTCCACTCATAAAAGAGGCTATGCTTAAAGATTTGGGTGAAATGTTACTAAACTTTTTTGAAGCAAGTTTTGTAAATATGTCTCTTAAAGTTACTACTCCTACAAGTTTTTCCCCATCTTTAACTATAACCCTATCTAGTCTTGTCCTCTTTAACTCATAAAACATCATAGGTATCTTATCTGATTTTGAAACTATTCCAACCTTTTGTAATGGTACTGATTTTAACTTACTATTTCTCTGAAGCAATCTTTAAAACCTCCTTTTTGGAAAAGATTCCACTAACATTACCTTCCATATTAAGAACTGGCAACGCACCTATATCTTTTTCCACCATTATTGAAGTAGCAAATTTTACACTATCATCTTCGTGTGCTATAATCAATGGTGTTGTCATCACATCTTCTGCTGTTGCTATTGCAACGTAGCTTATTTTTTCATGTGTTGCTTCACCTCCTCTCATAGTTGAACGTTTAGAAGTTATTGGTTTGAATGGAGTAAATTTTACGAATGTAATATTTGATGGTGTGATTATGCCTATTGGCTTCTTTTTTGAATCTAAGACTATTACCCTGTTTGTGGGTGTTTTAAATATAAGGTCTGCAACATGACTTATGCTATGAAATTGTGAAACAAAGGCTGCCTCCTTGCACATATGATTCTTTACAGGTATATCATCTAAAGGTAATTGAGCCACGTATTCTGTAATATCGTGGGTTGTTATTATTCCAACTAACTTGTTTCCACTTGTAACTGGTAAACCTCCTATATTGTTTTCAAGCATGATCTTGGCCGCCTCATTTATTGAGGCTGTCTGTTGGACTGTTAAAATCTGTTTTTTCATAAAATGTGTTACTAGAAGTTGGTCTATAGGCCTAGATTTAATTGAAGGTTTTGATGATAAAATTGCTTTTGCTATATCCTCCCTTGTTATTATACCAACTACTTTATCGTCTTCAACTACAACAAGTCTTCCAATCTTCTTAGAAAGCATCAAATTTTTTGCATGTGCTAACGTGTCTGTGGGTTTAACGACAAAAACTTCTTTTGACATATAATCTTTTACAGTAGGCAAACTTTCACAAGCATAACTTTTACAAAAACTTATTAAAAACTGTTTTGGTTTAAGACCGTTTGCTAATCACTTCTACATTCTTCACAAATATATTTTCCGTCAGTTTCAATTAATAGGTCTGACCATCTTGAACAGACATCACAGTATCCTGCAAAATATACTGACTCCTTTTGAGACTGTAGCATTGATGATTGAATATTAAGCTTTTCTGAAAATATTTCGACTATTTCAGGTGTAACTGATATTATGTCCCAAATTGATAGTATTCCCTCGATTCTGCCTTTATATGTTACACCAACACGTTTAACCCTGTTTTTTCTCATATATTTTGCAGCATCAACTATAGTTGCTTCAGAATCGACTGTTAATATTGGGGTACTCATTATATCCTTTGCTTTAACCTCATCCGGGTTTAATCCTTTAGATACCACTCTATCTATTATGTCACCATCTGTGACCATGCCTACAGGTTTTCCATCCTCTACAATCACAATGCTTCCTACCTCGTTTGCTGTCATCTTTTTAGCAATTTCTCTTACAGTCTCATTAGGGTTTCCAGTAATAACTGGACTATTCATTACCTGTCTTACCGTTAGATTTGCAGGATTTGTACTCTTTGTCTCTACAGCCATTCTATCGTTATCTGGTTATAAGATAGAAGTAAAAAAATATTTCCATCTAATTGGTGTTATCATTTATCACATCATATAGAAGGACATTTTAAGCTTCATTACAAGTTAAAGTTCTTCAACTTGCATCCTCCTGGTGGTAATGCTTGAATAAATTCTTCAAAAGGTATATCCTTTATTACTTCACCAGTCTTATCGTAAAAATATTTGACAATCTTCTTGGCAATAGAATTTTTATCCTCATTTCCCGGTACAATAACTAAATAGTTTTCACAACGTTTTTTTACAGCGTCTATTGGCCCACATACTACTGAATAATGTTCTTTTACTTTAACCACACCTACAGCAAGCTCGATTGGTAAGTTTCTAATATAATTTCTTTTCCCGCTTATCATAAAAGCTCCCTTACCCATGTATTGGCCGGAGGGTGCCTGTTTTGAGATCTGATTCTTATATACCCAATATGCTTCTCCGGCTGACGCGCCCATTTTCCAAAAGTTGCTGAAGGATACTGCTGCAATAGCAACTTCTTTTAGACTATTTTCTCCAGCCTTTGTACCCTTCTTTAGTATAAAGAATGGTGCACCAACTATTTCAGCATGAAATACAATATCTTCGTCTTCTAAATATTTTTTGATTATTGCCTCATTGGATGATGCGTCTCTTCCTCCTATTGCAAGCATGTCTTCTGAAGTATAAAACCATCTATATTTTTCAAACCATTCTCTTTCACGTGTTTTTTTATGTTCTCTTGAAATTATTTTTTCTTTTACCATAATTTTTTTCTCAATTTTCTCAATTTCCTTGTACATTTCACTTATTGATTCCTCTATCTTTTTTGTATCTTCTACTAACATTTTTGACATGTCATATATTTCTGAACATGTCTTTAGTGGTCTATTTTTATCAAATTCGAAAGTATAGCTTTTGTAAACAATCTTTTCTATTCCGTCTTCATCTTTCTCAATTTTAGCTGGTAAAAGTGTCTTCTTAAATTCCTCATAATCTTGATATAATAGCTGCAGGTTTGCCCTAATCTTGTTCGCTAATTCAGTTAAAAGTTTTCCATCTTCTGTCATCTGATCTTTTTTATTAGTGAGTTCATCAATTGCTTTTTTTGTTTTCTCCTTTTCCCTAATTAAGGGATATAATGCGTCCTTCTCTTTTTCCTGTAAAACTATCTTAGTAAAGATTTTGTCTAATGCCTCATTTAGATTTTGTACATTTTGCTGAACTAATCCTTCTACAATATTTGGGATTATGGAAAAATCGACTACATTATTGTCGTCTAAATAAATTACTGGCCTAATATTCTCTTCTCTAAAAAATTCTTTTATTTTATCTAATATTATTATAATTTTTTCTTCATCCAATTCATTTCCTTTGGTTCCCTCTTTTACTCCTAAAATTTTTGGTAGCATGTCAATATACTTTTTTGGTAGAGCTAAATTTTTTCCAATCCATTTTCTAAAGTCGTCATCGTATTTTAGCATGGGTTTAAGGTGTTTAATATCAGCTTTAAGGGGATCTAATCCTCTTTCTGGTGGGGTTTGATATTCTTTTCCAACTGCAATTATTCGGTGTCTTGTTTGGTAATATTCTAATGCTGTTAAAATTACGTTTTTTTCGTCAACTAAGATAATATTTCCTCTACTAAAAAATTCTGCTATTAGATGTTTGGCTAAGCTTCCAATAAATTCGATATCGATTATTCTTTCTGTACCAAATTGTGTTATCTTAGAAATCTTTCCTCTAGCAAGAAAGTTTCTAAATTGTCTTAGTAGCTGGTCTGACCCTTCTTCTTCCAACTTTATTTCGGTAACCCAAATCGCTTTACCATTATCTATAACCAGTCTTTTTTCAGGATATGTTGGGTGATGTAGTCTTATTACCAGTGTTCTATTTACTATTGCCCAGTAAACATTATTAACATAATAATCTTTAAGATTGCCGTTTAACCATCTTGCTTGGTGAAATAATTCTATGTTGTTCAATGTCCACTCTTCCATGGAGGTCAACCAGATATGTTGACAGCCGCAAATAAACTCTTTTGGTTAAGGGTTGTTTTTGCAATATTTGCAGGCCTATTTTCTGGAATAATGAATTTTAGTAATGAATCTGCATTATTTGGTGTACTTACCATCATATTGTTCTACTTGTTATCTTATTTCATAGGAAAATATTATATATTTTCTGAAAAAAATGTAAGTAATTCATCACTCTTTACAACAGGAATGGGAACCTATATAATGCTATCACTCTTTATCTGGATCTTTTACTATACTCTTCACGTAAGCGGCTTCCTGTAACCTTTTTTCTTGACGTTCAAAGTATGCAAATATTACTGTAAAATAATCGATGTCAAACTCCTGTACCCAGTGGCCTTCAACCAGTTTTAAAAAATTTTCTTTTAAAAGCCTTATTTTCTCTATTTCTTTCTTCATATCCACATTTTTTTGTAAGTATTTTATCGCGTTTATTGCAAATGTCGCTCCAATAGAATTTTTTGCAATATTTTTAGCTTCATCCCATTCTTCTTTTTCTAAACAATCTATTATATTTTCTAAATTTTCTATCAAATTGCATCACTTATACCGTAATCTGAAATTTTTACCCTAAACTCCTCTATCTTATCTCCTATTATAATTTTAATCCTTACAAGCCTATCTTCTTCTATTAAGAGTATTTTGGTTCCAATAATATTTTCTGTAACAAAATTGTATTGTGGTTCATATGTGTTTGTCTCTATTTTCTTTATTAGATTATTTAAAAGTAAGGTAATAACATTATATTTTACTGAAAGCTGGTTTATTCTCAAAATAAAATTTTCGAGCATGCGATAATTGTAGTATACAATATTCTTTTTCTTTGAATTTGGTTTAAAAAAGTTTCCAATCTCGTCAATTACTAAAAGTTTTTTGGAATTGCTGTTAAAAACTCTTTCCATTTCTTCAAGTATTTCTATTTGCTGTTTAATTGTATATGGTTTAAAAACTATAATTTTATCTAGAAATGAGTCTTCCTTTATCCCCCTATATTTTGATAATTCACATAATTTTTCTGGTCTAAAAGTCTGGTTCGAATCATTATATATTACTATATGGTTTTCGAAAGTTTGGATAAAATTTAAAATCAAATTATATGAGAATAGGCTTCTCAAATATCTTTTTTCACTGCATACTTCAGTTATTTGACTTGAACTTATTCCCCCTATCCTATTATCTAATTCATTTACTAAAGTGGGAATTGCAATTATTTCATGTTCAATTTTCCTAAACCTGTATATGCCCCTAAAAAGTTCCTCAAGTTTTGGCAAAATTTCTCTCTCTTCTTTTTCATTAAAATATTTTTTTATAATATCATATGGTGCAAATATAAGTTGAAGGCACGTGTAAATATTTTCTTTTTTCAATTCTTCAATCTTGTCCTTTGGAATTAAGCCGCTTTCCTCTAAACTCATATCATAATGGTTCATATCAATTTACTCATTAATTGTGAGGAATATAAAAGCTTATAGTGTGTTATATTCTTTTATGTGCTTCTATTCCAAGTAATTCCATAAGTGTTTTAAGTGCTTTGGTAAAAGAATAGACAAGTAATATTCTCTGCTCCCGTTTTGACTCATCCTTCTCATGTATTACTTGATGTTTTTCATAAAATGTGTTAAAGTATAGGCATAGTTTGTGCGCATATTCAGCGATCTTATTTGGCTGTAGTTTGGTAGTCGCCTCCTCTATCTTATCACTAATCTTTGATAGTTCAATTAAAAGGATGTATTCTTCATCTTCGACCAATTTATCAAATGTTTCAACTTTTTTCGGAAGTTTACCATATTTTTCTATGATATTGTATGCTCTTGCATATGTATATTGCAGATATGGTCCAGTATCACCTTCAAGTTTTAGGGCTTCTTTTAAATCGAAGACTAAAATTTTTCCTAAATCCTGTCTAATTAAACTATATCTTAGGGCTGAAACAGCTATTGAATGAGCTACCTCGTTTAACCATTTCTCGTCCGCTTCAGGATTTCTTTTCTTTGTTTCATCGTAGGAGAGTTTGTACAGTTTTTCTAAGACTATGTCAGCATTAATGTACATTCCACTTCTACCAGACATGTGGACAAATTCTTTATCTCCAACTTCCACGCCTATTTCTTTAGCTGTATCCCTACTTAAAGAGACAACTTCATATCCTAAGTGAATGTACTTTTTATCTGATTCTTTTCCAACAAATTTTCTTAAAATTTCTGAAATTATACTCTGTAACCATGCTTGTCTAATGTCTATAACATTTATTGCCAATTCTGCATTATTAAATGTCGGATGATCTTTTTCTCCTTCAGAAAGTGTTGTTCTCCAGAGTACTTTACCGTTTTTTTGTACAAAAAATTTTTCGTAATTGAAGAAGTCTTCAACTAACCCAAGTTTCCATGCCGCATACAGTATGTCTTTTGCAATATAGGTTGCTGTACCATCACTTCTTATGATAACCTTTTCTTGGCCACTTTCATCTTTATAAACCCAGCAGCCAGCATTTTTTCCTTCACTTGCATATGATATAAGATTTTTTTCTCTTAATTGCTCAAAAATTTTTTTCCATGTATTAGAAAATATTATATGCGATTCAAAGTTTAAGCAATCGTAGTATGCGTTGAGTTCAGAGCAGGTTTTTAATTGTTCAATTAGAACCTTCTCTATTATATTTCTTGCGAACTTATATATTTCAGACTCAGGATTTTCTAATTCCTTTAAAACAATTTTTCTATAGTTTTCTGTTCTTGGATCTTGTGAATATATCTGATTTACTTTAACATAAACGTAATCTCCACAGTATTGGTCAAATTTTATATTAGGTTTTGGCGGATTTTCTGGGAAGCCAAGGAATTTAAATCCGACAATTATATCTGCAACCTGCGCTCCTGAATCATCAATATAGTTTAAAACTATAACTTCATGGTTTGTATATTTTAGTAGACGGTATATTACATCACCTATTACAACATTCCTGAGATGTCCGATGTGTAATGCCTTGTTTGGGTTAACACTTGTATGTTCGACAATAACTCTTTTACCTTTGCCTATATCACTATAACCAGGCTTATCAAGTAAATGATGTATCGTGGTTTTAAAGTATTTGCATTTGTCTACTCTAAAATTTAGGTATCCTGGCTGTGCTACCAAAACTTCCTTTATAAGCTTCTTTTCAAATGACATTATTTTTGAAGCAATGTTTGAGGCTATCTCATAAGGATTTCTTTTCATTTTTTTAGCGATTTCAAATGCAATGTTAGATGAAAGTTCACCGAATTCTAGTGATGGTGGTTCCTGGACTAAAAAATCTACTGTAGGGTAGCCTAGTTCGTTTAATGCCTTCCCAATCAATTCTCTTACTTCTTTTTTTAAGGCTTTAAAGGGCATGTATCATTTCCTTTTTTCTATCTTTTCTAGTTTAAAAATCTAACATTCAAGGTTTAAACTTCTTTTTTTCTACTACAGTTAATACTCCCATTTTTGATATAATTCTATAATCCTTTTCTCCAATCTTGTGGAGAAACTTTTTTATCAGAAGTCTTGCATCATCTCTATCAAGGTTATCGAAACTTATTGTTTCGCCGTCAACGTGTCCCTCTATATTTCTTTTTTCTTTAACAAAAGCATTAAACTCGGCCACCTTTTCCTTAATCTTTTCAAATTTAATTGTCGTCATTTATCATCACGTAACCCTATTGTTTTGCTACTTTTAATTTTTAAACCTTATATTTACATCAAGAGAATAGTAATATCTAATGCATTATTCAAAAACTTTCAGAATACTAGTTATAATTGTAATAATTTTGATATTAACACCTTTCATGCTATACTATGGCTATTTTGTATATTTTCATAGGGAACCTGTGAATATCAAAGTTGCCTTTTTGTCACATTATCTTGCACCAGATTTTATCTCATTTAAAAACTTGGTTAATAAATGGAATCCATATTTCCAAAAAATGGGTTTCCATGTAAATATATTAGATATTGATAGGGAGTCTGCACTACAGTTTCTCTTATCATCACAAAATTCTAGTATAGATATCGTTGTTGTATCAAACTTTAACTTTAAAAAATTAGTTCAATATCTTACCCCTTTAGGCTTAAACCAGTTAAACGAACGATTTTATGAAAAAGCAGTTCACCCATTTTATCAAAATGGACAAGTTTACGCTATACCATTTCATGCATCATTTCCAATTCTTTTCTATGATAGAACCTACATTACTGATATTCCAAAATCATTTAACCAACTATTAACTCTTGCAAAAAATCTTTCTAAGGCACATAATCCAGAATCTTTTACAGAATACGGTCTTGCAATATATTCTCTTCAAGGAAAACATTCTGCTCTAGTATTCCAATCCCTTTATGAAACGTTTGGCGGCCACGTTCTAGTTACTAATTCGACAGTAAAACTTTTGTCTAACCAAACCTTAGAAAGTCTATTAAATATTTATCGGCTTTTGATTGAAGAAGAAATCTCTCCTCCTGAAACATTGTATTATGAATTTTCTGTCTTAAATGCTGAATTCATTAAGAAGAAGTTCCCTCTCATGATACAATGGAATTATGCAATACCTTTTCTCTCAAAAAACTTTACTAGAGACGAATTAGGAATATCTTCTTTACCATCCGATTTTCAGTCTTCAACTTCAATTGGTTATGTTCTTGCCTTTGGTGTCTGCAAATTTTCAAAAAATAAAAACTATTCTATAAAATTCTTAGAATCAATTTATTTAAATGATTTTATTAAAGAATTGGTTGGAATTGGCGCTTTCCCACCCATAAAAGGTCTGTCAAACCTTTTTGATAACATTCTAATAGAAAATGAAGAAAAAATATTCCATTAATGGTTTCTGGGCTTTCTTAGCTACTGTTGCAACTGCACTTGGCTACGACTACAAGGATCCGGCTCAAATGAATAAGGCTATAGAATGGGTTGCTAAGAATATTCATCCTAACGTTCTAAAGTATACAAGTGATGAAGCTGAAATTATAGAATTGTCTGAAAAGAATGTTACATGGATTACATCTTACTGGTGCTGTAGTTATGAAATGGAGCAGGCTGCTGGAAACAAGTGGCTAGGTCCAAAACTTCTTGAACCATTCATGCCCAATTTGCCTGGTGTTGTCTGGATACCTAAGAAGGTTCAGCATCCTGTATTGGCCCAAATATACGTTGATTGGCTATTAAGCAAAGAGTTCCAGTTCCCTGACATAAACTCTCCAGGCTTTAAAGAACTAAATCCCATAGAAGCTAAGAAGCTTTGGGCTGGTATGATCGAGGGCCCACTTGGCCCATACTATGAACAGTTTATACCAGACTGGTGGGGTGGCAAAGAAGGCTTCTATAAAGTTTTTCCAACACTAGATGAATACAAAGCGAAAATCTACCCATCTATCAAAGTTCTGGACTGGGAATACATTAACTCGCATGCTGAAGAATGGGTGTCATATTATCAGAAGCTTATAGGTGGTTAGCTTCTGGCCCTCCCTAAATTTTTTTGGGTAGAACGTTATGAGTGAATACTTTAATAAAATAAAACCCATTATATTTATTATACCTGCCTTAACTTTCGCAGTACTTTTCTTTATAATACCATTTATACTCTTATTCTATGTAAGTTTTACTCGAGGTTCAAGCTATTTTTTCCAACCAATATTTACTTTAGAAAATTATGTAAAGATTGCAACAAACTATATTCCAGATTTTAGGAATACTTTAATGTTGGCAGCACTATCTGCTACATTAGATGTTATTGTTGGCTACCCTTACGCCTATCTTCTGTTGAGGAAGATAAGGTTCCTATCTGACTTTTTTAGATCAATTTTAATGGTTCCTTTGCTTGGAGAACTTTATATCGCTTACGGTTTCTGGTGGCTCTTTTTGCCAAAAGGTCCATTTTCATCTTTTCTTGAAGCTATAGGCATATCTCCTTTTGCCATACTATATACTCCTGTTACTGCGGCTTTGGCTCTTGCTATATACACTTTGCCGTTTGCAGTATTACAGATGGGCATAAACATAAGCCAAATAGATCCTGTTCTTGAAGAGGCGTCCAGCTGTCTTGGTGCAAATAGATTGAAAAGGTTTATTCATATTCTCTTGCCATTAAGTTTGCCTGGTCTTATGAGTGGCTGGTTTATGGCTTTTGGATGGAATATTGGAGCATACGCGATACCATACTTGATGGGTGGGGTTATAGTAGGTCAAAGAGTTTTGTCAATACAGATTAGAATGGTTGGTCTTCTGATGATGAACTATGGGCTTGCAGCAGCTTTGGCATCCGCTCTAGTGATAATCTCTTTAATCTTCACATTCATTTCACTTAAGGTGTCAAGAGGTGTTTTGATTTGAATAAAAACATTGATCTTTCAACAATAGTATCATATCTTTACATAATTTTCGTTTCTATCCTTATATTTATACCCTTTATGATCTCGTTTTGGCGCTCTCTATGGACTCCTGATGGGCAGATTGGTTTTTCAAACTATTTTAGTATGGCTGGTGTTTTCTGGCCCAGAGTTTGGTTAAGTCTCCAACTTTCGCTGATAACCGTGGTCTTAGATTTGATAATCGCTATACCTGCTGCCTATGCTTTAACAAGATACGAGTTTAAGGGTAAGCGACCAATATTACTTACACTGATTGGTGTATGGTATGTTCCAGGTATAGCATACGCACTATCATTAATACTCTCATTTTATCTAATATACAAGCAGTGTCTTAGTATTCTAGGTTTTATTGTAACATATACTACTGGTTTTCTTCCTATGATGCTACTGTCTTCTATAGTAGCCTTTAGAAGACTGGAAATCTCATATGAAGAGGCTGCAGCATGTTTGGGTGCAACAAGCTTAAAGAGATTCATATACATAGTTTTACCATTAATAGGCCCAGGTATAACATCTGGTATACTTTTAACCTTCGTACTATCATTTAATGAATTTATAACCGCATTTTTGCTTGCAGGCCCTACAGGTATTCTCACCGCTCCTGTAAAGGTTTTTGACGACATATCCCATGCTGGAATGCTTGGTTTTGTCGCCGCTGAAGCTTCAATTTTACAAATAATATCCCTTACAGTAATATTTGTCTATCTAAAAATTGTAGGAACACGATACCTAAAGGGTACTGTCTTCTTTTGAATTATTCTCCCAATTTATTTAAAATTAAATTTATATTTTCTTCTGAAATTTTTAAACCAAGTCTTCTGTATGCAATAATTATTGGCCCAAGTATAGCCTTATCCCCTATTAACGGTTCTCTTACAATAGCATTTGGGATGCTTTCTCTAATTGTATTCATAAAAGATTCTTTAACAATATTTGACTTGAACACTCCACCCAAACCGCCTACAACAATTCTTTCATTTTCCATATAAAGTCTTTTAACTATACATAATATTGCAGAAGCTAACTCCCTTCCAGCTTCCTCAAGTATACTTTTTGCAACCTCATCTCCTAAGTATGCTGCTTTATCCACAATTTTAGCAAGCTTTGAAATTTCTGTAGGGTCACCGTCTAATTCTTTGTAAATTTTATGTAGTATATCAAGCTCCTTTTCAACGTTAAAGTGTTCAATAATCATTTGTGATAAAAGTGTTTCTTTTCCTCTACCATCATGTGCTCTTGAAACTGCATTTAGTGCTCTTACTGCAATCCAGTATGCACTCCCTTCATCACCAATGAGCCAACCCCAGCCACTTGACCTCATACTCTGTCCCCTACTATTTACTCCAAACGCAATACTTCCGGTGCCTGCAATAACCGCTGCTCCTGGCTCACCCCATGTTACAGCGTAATATGCGGCTACAGCGTCATGTTCAATTAGCACCTTATTCTTTTCAACTCCTATTTTCTCTATAACTTTCCAAGCGTTTTCCCAATCTTTTGGTGTATCTAGGTCAGCCCAGCTTATTGAAATTAAGTCAACATCTTCTAATTTAAAATTTGAGATAGATAGGCATCCATCTATTGCTTCCTTAACATTCTTTATTACCATTTCCTCCTTTAACCACATTCCAGATGGTCCTGTAGTAAATTTACCATAAATCTTTCCATTTTGGTCTAAAGTAATTGCCAGTGTCTTTGTTTTACCAATATCCATGCAAAGGATGAGCATATTTAAAACCTTTGTATGTATCTGAAAAGGTTTCTTGGTCTGTCAGGATTTTTTCCCTTACCTACTGAGTAATAGTATGCTAGAATTTGGATAGGTATAATCGATAAAAGAGCTTTACTTTCAACAGAATACTCTGAAGGCACTCTTATCACATTCTCTCCAAAATCTTTAGAATCAGTTACTAAAATAATATCAGCATGCTTATCCATGAACTCTGTCACAAAATTCTTTAAATAAACATGATTTTCTTCTAGAAAACAAGCTATAACTAATGATTGTTTTTCTCCTATACTTGCCATCGGTCCATGTCTAAACTCAAGTAAATGCAGTCCCTCTGTTGCAACATAAGATGTCTCTTTAATCTTTAGAGCTCCTTCTAATGCAATTGGATATGATGGTCCTGAACCTAAGAAAACAAATCTTTCAACATTTTCAGCAACAAGTCTATTAGATAAAGGTATAATTTTATCTTCATCACGTAAGATGTTTTCTGACAAAGAGGGAATGCTCTTACTTTCCTCCAAAAATCTTTGTTTAATGCCAAAAAGTTTTTCATTTAATATAGTTGAAAAAAGTGCTGTTGCAAGTGAAAATGATGTAAAACTTTTTGTCATTATAATACTTTTTTCTTCTCCTATCTCAAATGCAATTGTTTCGTCTGTGGTATCAAATATTTTGCTCCCTTTCTCTATTGTAAATCCAATAGTATGTGCTCCATTTCTTTTACATTTTTCAAGGACTGTGATTGTTTCTGCTGTGTTTCCTGACCTTGACACTCCAACAACTAAACTCTTTTCGTCAACATTTTTCATATAATGGAATAAGAGTTCAGAAGATGGTAGTGAATATGTTAAAATTCCATCATTTTTTAAAAGGGGCCAAGCTCCATATAATGCTGCATAGTATGATGAACCGCATCCAATAAAAAAGACCTTTTTAAACGTTTTTCCAACATCTCCTAATCTTTCTATTTCATTTATTTCTTTAGTAACCGCTTTTAGTGCAAGTGGTGTTTCTTTAATATCCTTTATCATATTATATTCTTTTAACCCCATAATGATTTTATATGCATTAAACTGAATATATTAAATTTTCTACGCGTATATAGCGTACAGTTTAAATTTTTCCTTTTTCTAAGAATAGGATATGAGCGAAATCATAAAATCATATAAAGATATTATTTTAGAAATAATAGAGAGGGTTTACAATGAAGAATTTTCTGCTATAGAAAAAGCCTCTGAATATATTGTAAATTCTATATCCGAAAATAAGCTTGTATACATCTTCGGTACAGGCCATTCAATGATGCTTGCCATGGAAATGTTTACCAGGTCTGGAGGTCTTGTACAGGTTTACCCATTTCTTGATTTAAGTGTTTCTGGATACAATGGTGCACTTAAGGCTACCTACATAGAGAGACTTTCAGGATATGCAAAAGCACTGCTAGACTACTATAATCCTGAGCCTGGTTCAACATTAATTATTGTATCAAATTCTGGAAAAAATGCTGTTCCAGTTGAAATGGCTTTTGAAGCAAAATCAAGGAGACTACATGTTATTGCTCTTACATCTTTAGAATATTCTAAAAGTGTTCCACCAACAAATCCATTGAATAAGAAACT
Organism: Nitrososphaeria archaeon; assembly: GCA_026413865.1. Classification (GTDB taxonomy): domain Archaea; phylum Thermoproteota; class Nitrososphaeria; order JACIWG01; family JACIWG01; genus JACIWG01. Next base: position 49,959 of record JAOAKB010000001.1, on the reverse strand, counting down.
ATACGAGATTGCTGATGTTGTTATAGACAACAAGATTCCAACAGGTGATGCAGCAGTTTATGTTAAAAGTTTAGGACAAAAGATGGCTCCACTATCCACGATAGTCAACTCATTCATTTTACATTCTATCGAATTAAATGTTGCTCAAAGGCTTATTGAAAAGGGTGTTAAGCCAAAGATTTGGATGGAAGGTAATGTTCCTGGAGGAGATGAACATAATAAGGCATACTATCAAGAGTACTTTGGAAGAATAAAGCCTCTATAATCTTATTAGTGCCTTAACAACTTTAGCAACGCCTTCCCCAAGATTTACTATCTTATATCTTCCTACACTTGCTGGTATGGTCAAAGTGTCTGGAAAATATAAAATGTAGTCTCTTCCATTTTCAGATTTTACTATAACCTTTTCCCCTTCAACAAGTGTGATCATGTGAAACTGTCCATTAGTGTTATCTTCAATTTCCTTTTCAAATTCTAGTCGGTATGTCTTAAAATACATGTCTTCTCTTTCTCCTATCAGATATTCTGCCCATTTCATGCCTTCTCTTACAAGTTTAGGTCTTTGTTTTAGGTTTTCTAAAACCCATTTTTCTCTTCTATATGTCTTTAGTACATTGAATGAATGTTCTAGGTGTATTGCGCGAAGGCTTCCATCTAAATCCGGTCTTAAATAATCGTATATGTGAAATGTGTATCCTGAACTATATGCACTTATCCCGCCATCAATTTCTAAGACTACCTGATTCTTTCCAGAAGCATGAATAGTACCCGCTGGTATTAAAAAGTAGTCTCCAGCCTTTGTTGGAATACTGTACACGTAAATGTTGTGGTCGAAGGATATATGCTCCTTCTCGGCTTTTAAAGCCTTTTCATAAAACTCTTTTACATCAATATTTTCTCTAAGTCCCAAATATGTTTTAGCATCCTTTTCAGTATAAAGTATATAATAGCTTTCATCCTGTCTTATTTTTTCATTAAATTTTTCTTTTAAATATTTTCCATTCGCATGAACTTGTATAGCCATATCTCCTCCATTTATTTGATCATCATACCAGTACGTGAATGGGAATTCTCCACCAAATTTTTTGTTAACTTTCTTTCCTAATATTTTTTCAGGATAGGCCCAAAGCAGGTTTTGAAACGGCATCTCTATCAAAATTTTTTCATTAATATTTATCCTAATACTGTTTTCTGAAGCAACTATACATCCTTGACCAGAATTTGGCATTTCTTTTGGAAGCTTTTTTATTTTCTTAAGCCAGTTTCCTCCCCATGGTACCGGATAATATAATGGTTTTATTCTAAATGGTTGTTCTGCCACCATTGAAAGGATCAATAAGTACGTCTCTTTTGGAATAAATTTAATATCCTCTATACTATTACATTCGACATACCAGTCGATCCGTTTTAATATGTATTTTTTATGGTTTTCAAGAATTGGTCCATCAACATAATAAAATCTTCTCATTAGCTGGTGTACTGCAACTTTATCTCCAATATAGTATACAGGTTTTTTCTCTGAACTATTAAACAGTGTTTCTCTGGTTATATCAAAATAGAATATCATATCATAGTCTCTTCTTAGAATAGGATTTGCTGAACCAGGACCAAAGCATATTATTGCATCAGAGTCTTTACTTTCTTCTATTAACTTTGTTCTCAGGGTTTTAACATTTTTTATGTCAAGTACTGTAACTATTTTTCCTCTGTAAACGTATCCAAATGATTTATCAACTGAAAGAGATTTTTTAACGATATCATTCAATTTATTAATGTTGTAATACTCTGAAAAATTATATGTTTTTAGCATAAAGTTCTTTAACATTCCATTCATTCTTGAAAGGATTCTTCCCCAGTCTATTCCAAGATATCCATCAAAGGCAATTCTACATGCTCTTTTCCTTTTTTCTTTAAAAGTTTGAATTTCTTTTATGAGTTTTTCAGTAAACTTGTCTATGCCAACTACTATTTTGTCGATTTCTTCATTAGAAACTTTTATAATGTTATCTGCTTCTTCTATAGAATAGTAAATTGTCATAGGCAAATCTATTATAATTTTGAAAATAAAAATTTTTATCATGAAAATTTTTACTATATGTATAAGGTGGAAAAAATAGGTTGAAGTCTTCTGACATTTTTTTAGCTGTTGAATGTGGTGCCTCAAACACAGTTTCGGCAATATATGATTCAAAGGGTAATGTTTTGGGTATGGGCTTTTCCGGCCCAAGTAGTCATCATGCCGTTAAAATTGAGGTGGCTAAAGCAAACTTGCTTAAGTCTGTAAAGGATGCATTTGACTCAGCTAAATTGACTGGGTATGTTTTAGAATCTGGTTGCTTTGGTATGGCTGCACTTGATACTAAGAAAGATTTTGATATTATATCTAAACTCTTAAGTGAGCTGAATTTTGTTAAAAGGCATATTATTGTTGGAGACCATGTTACTGCATACTATACTGTAACATTTGGTCGTCCTGGAATTGTAGTTATTTCTGGTACAGGCTCTATAGCTTATGGTGTAAATAATAGAGGTGAAGCTGCCAGGGCTGGTGGCTGGGAATGGCTTGTTAGTGATGGTGGAAGTGCATATTTTATTGCAAGAGAAGGTCTCACTATGGCTGTAAAATCATATGATAATATTGGTGAAAAAACGGTTTTATTGAAACTTTTTATGGAAAGTTTAAATGCAAAAGATTTTGACGATTTTATACAAAAAATTTATGAGAATACAGAAAAAACTAGGGTTGCCTCGCTTGCACCGGTAGTGGTTAAAGCTTGTATCATGGGTGATAGTGTTGCAAGGGATATTCTAAGAAGGGCTGGTGAGGAACTTTCTCTACTTGCAGTCTCTGTTGCAAGAAAACTTGGAATGGACAATTCTAAGGTTATTATTGGCTGTGTTGGTGGGGTGTTTAAATCTGGGCTAATTGTATGGCGTTATTTTAGACATTATGTGAAAAGTTTTTTGCCATATGCTATTGTGAAAAAGCCTAATCCCACCACAATTGAGGGTGCTATTTTTTTGTGTCTTAAAGAAAATGGGTTAAAGCTAACAAAAAATGTTGTTTATAATGTAAAGTATGGTGTTAAAAAATTCTATAGCCTACGCCAACTATGAAATAACTTTTAATTATGAGTTAAGGAAAGTTTTGGCTATGAGTAGCAGGAGTCTTGTCGTTGATGCAATTGATTTTTCTGGTCCAGAGCGTGTCCCATTATGGTTTACTGAATTAAATGAAAGTGATGTTATTGAATTGCAAGCAAAATATGTTGGTGGCTATAAGAGGAGTTGGGATCCATTTAATGGTGTCTCTGGATTTGATGAATGGGGTTGCTTTTGGTCTATTCCATCCTCTGGCGAATGGAAGACTATGGGTATTGTTACAGGCCATCCTATAGAGAATTGGAGTAGTTTAGAAAGCTATCGTTTTCCTAAGCTCAAAGTTGTTTTAACTTCTTTCCAATCTAATTTTCTTGCTAAAGATAAGTATGTTGTTGGAAGTGTCCCATTTACTCTTTTTGAAAGGATGCACTTTTTGAGGGGTTTTAAAAATCTACTTGCAGACCTTTACAGGTGTCCTGAAATGGTTTCTCTTTTAGCTGATCATGTTCTTGATGTTCAATTGGATCTTGTTAAACAGTGGTGTGAAATTGGTGTTGATGGGCTGTTCTTTACTGATGATTGGGGTTCACAGCAGGGTCTTTTTGTAGCTCCCCATGTTTTTAGACGAATTTTTAAGCCAAGATATAAAATTCTTTTTGATACTGTACACAAATATGGTGTGCATGTTATACTTCATTGTGATGGGAAAATTCATTCTATTATTGGAGATTTTGTTGATATTGGCTTGGATGTAATAAATATTCCACAACCTACTTCTCTATTCTCATTACCTTTTTTGAGTGAAAATTTTGGAGGAAAAATTTGTTTTCTAACTAATGTTGATAATCAAACAACAATATATTGTTCGAAGGATAAAATAAGGTTAGAGGCTAAGGAAATTGTTGACTATCTTGGAAAGTTTAATGGTGGTCTGATAGCTGGTTGGATAGACCCATGTGATACTATAGCCCTAAAGGTTCCGTTAGAAAATATTAGAGCCGCATGTGACGCCTTCAAAGAATTTGGTTCATATTTTAAAAGATTTTAGCTAAAGAAATCCTAGCTCTCTTCTCCGGTCTATTGTAGCTTCCGCTTCAGCCCCAGTACTAATTATTGTAACAGGAACCTTTGTCTCACGCTCTATTTTGTCAATCATTTCTTTAGCCTCTCTTGGTAATTGTGAGTATTCTCGTATATTTTTTGCTTGTGGATAAAGTATATCGAACTTTGTTATAGCAATTTGTGTTGCAGAATTTAACATTACTGCCCTTTTAGCAAGCTCATAATTAAATGGTGCACTCCTTCTAACCCTGCCGGTAACTGTAGCCTTCTCAAGCCATCCTCTTCTCTCTGCCTCTTCCGTAGGCAATTCTCCAGGCAGTTCTCCTGCACCTACTCTTGTAACATATGCCTTGAATACCACAATAACATCATCTACAACTTTTGGGCCTATTCCCACATCTGAACATATTGCTGAAGCTGTAACATCTTTGGATGTTACAAAAGGATATGTTCCATGGAATAGTGAAATGAATGTTCCCTGTGTTCCTTCGACATGTACTGTCTCTCCTTTCGAAATAGCTTCGTTAACCAAATATGGTACATCATCAACATATTTTGAAAGGGTCTCTATATCTCTACAAACTTTTCCAACTCTTCTTACTCTGTCAACATTTGCTGGACCACATCCTGTTCCAGTAGTACCTATCTTCCCTTTCAAGTATGCATCTGCTCTATCCATTTCAATATGTTTTTCTTCGATAACACCGCATTGTTTATCAATTTTAACTCTATCGTATGCATTAAATGCTTCAATTTCTTTTAGTAGAACATTTGGGTCTACGAGAACACCGGGGCCAATCATAAGTTGTGTAGTCTTATTTATTATGGCGCTCGGAAGCATTCTTAGCTTAAACTCTTTTCCCTCGAATACTACAGTGTGTCCAGCATTTGGGCCTACTCCTCCCCTTACCGCAATCTTTGGATTGTCTTTAATCGAAAGGTATGACATAATTTTGCCTTTTCCTTCATCCCCAAAAAATCCTCCCACTATAACAGTACAAGGCATATTCCAACATCTACTTGGTTGAGAAAATTTATGATATAAAGATTAAATCTAAATGCTTTGAAGCCTATAATATGAAAACATATGGTAAACTTAGTGAAAATCTGTTAAGAAAGTGTATTTTTCCCTATTTTGGAGTAAGATATTCTGATGTTATAGAGTCAGCTGGTATAGGTGTCGATTTTGCTGTAATAAAATGTTCTAACAAATTCATGATAGTTTCAGCAGACCCTATAACTGGTGTTCAAAAGAATATTGGGTGGTATGCTATTAATGTTAATGCAAATGATGTTGCAACAAGTGGAAATAGGCCAAAATTTGTTGTAAATGTTATGCTTTTATCAGAATATTCTGATAAGCGTTCGATAAAGATGATAGCTAAAGAAATAGATCATGTATGTAAATCATTAAATATTATGGTTGTTGGTGGACATAGTGAAGTTGTTAAAGGGCTTAAGAATACAATACTTATTGTAACAGCATTCACTTTTGCGGACAAGTATGTTACTTCAAAAAATGCTTTAGATGGTGATGTGATTATGATGACGAAGACTGCTGGATTGGAGGGTACAAGTATTCTGGCAAGAGAGTATAAAAGGTATCTTTCGAATCTTGAGCCAAATGTTATAATATGTGCTGAAAACATGATTAGGGAGATTAGTGTGGTTCGTGATGCTGAAATTGCTTTTTCAACAGGTTATGTTCATGCAATGCATGATCCTACAGAGGGTGGTGTGTTAGGAGGATTATATGAAATGAGTGTTGCATCTGGTTTAGGCTTTGATGTAGACATTAAATTGATTCCTGTAGCTGAAGAAACAAAAAAGATTTGTAGGATATTAAACGTTGACCCATTAAAATTGATTAGTTCAGGTGTTCTTTTAATGGCCGTTGACCCTAAAGGAGAAGCATATGTTAGGGAAGAATTAGAGAAAAATGGTATAAAAGTTTCTAAAATAGGCTACTTTAGAAATGGCGAAAGAACAATATTAGGAAAAAGAAAAAGTTTTGTGATAAAAAAAAGTCCTGTTGATGAACTATGGCTTCTTAAAAAGCGATTTTCATAATCCAAACCTTCTACTTCTTTTTTGATAAATTCTTATCGCTCTCATTAGGTCAATTTTTCTAAAATCCGGCCAATATACGTCAAAAAATACAAGTTCACTATAAGCGCTCTGCCATAAGAGGAAACCGCTTAACCTTTCTTCTCCTGAGGTTCTTATTATAATGTCTGGTTCTGGATTTGGAAGGTGTGCTGTATAAAGGTATTTACTTATAAGTTGCTGATCTATTTCATCAATCTTGATTTTAGAATTTTTAACATCATGTGCGATGCTTTTTACCATGTCAACAATCTCTTGTCTTCCTCCATATGCCATGGCAATGTTCAAGAAAAATGAATCATATTCTTTTGTCGACTCTTCAACTTCTTTGATTAGTTTTTGAATTTTTTCTGGAAGAAGCTCTATCTTTCCAATAAACTTTATCTTAACCTTATTTTCATGAAATTCTCTACTCTCCTTTATTTTTGAAAGATATTCTTCCGCTAATGATATAATATGCTCTACTTCTATAGGATCTCTTTTAAGATTTTCGGTTGAAAGTACATACAAGGTCATGGTTTTTATTCCCAAACTTTTTGCCCACTTCAGAACTTTTTCTGCTACCTTTGCTCCAAATTCGTGGCCAACATATGGTGGTAGACCTTTATTTAGTGCCCATCTCCTATTTCCATCCAATATTAGCCCTACATGTGATGGAATTGGTTTTCCATCAATCTGTCTACTTAACCAATACTCATATATCTTATATACTCCCAGTATCTCCAGCATCCTTCTTAACATATTCTGTTCGTTCCCTCCTTTTCTCACTTATTCTAATGTATGTGAATGAAATTATAACAAATAGTAGTGATAATCCTATTAAAATTGTTGAAACCACTGAAAATGGGTTTCTGTTAGGATCTTTTAAAACTTGAGATAATTCTAAAAATGGAAAGTATAAAAGTGCAAGTGTTATGATTCCAATAGTGTACCTAAAAACTTTATAGAAAGTATCTTTTATGAATGCTCTAAGTATTTGGCCAACATAGTATATTCCAGCACCAAACCACATGTATATTAGAGCATTTTCTAAAAATATTCCTAAAAGAAATGGGAAATATTCTAGAAGCTGTGAAGGGTTTGTAATTACATTCTTAAACTCTGTTGTAGCTCCTAGACCCACTCCTCCTCTATAGAATGCGATAACATACATAATTAGCATACCGAATATTGAAAATATTCTAATGTAGCTTGAAGGTGTTAGTTTCTTAACTTCTCCAATAACCTTATCTATGCTAAATCCTCTAATAATAAAAAGTATGCCTAAGAAGAAGAGTATACCAATTAATGCTTCAGTAACAAGATTAAAATAGATTAAGGTAGCAAAAACAAGCAAAAAAACTCCAGGTAATCCAAGAAAATATCTTGAATATCTTGGATCAAATACAAGCATCTTCAAATATTTTCCAATAATCATATAAGATTCTTCCACACTTTTACTATGCTTTATAACAACTCTTTTGACAGATAAAATTGGCGCAAGCGACTGGATTACTGGTACAAGTATCTCGTCTTCAACTCCATCACTAACAAAGATTATTCCACCAGCCCTAAAATTTTCTAGAACCTTACTTAATTCCCTTCTTATTTTAATGTCCGCTTCAACACCACCTTCAAATGTTCCTGTTACAATTGCAATCTCAGGCTTAAATCCTTTAGCTGTAAGATTATCATATTCTTTTATTGCAGCGAATATGGCATTAGCGTCGGCTTCTTCAGGGTCGGCAATTGCAAGGTTTTCTGCTGCCCTTAAACATTCTTCTCTTCCAATAACAGGTGAAGTAATCCCCGTTTTCTGATAAAGGTCATTATCCCTGTCCACACACAATACTAGTACCTTTTCCTGTACTTTGTCTGCCATCAAATAAGATACACTATTTTAAATTAAAAACTTTAAATGATAAGCCTATACCTAAAATTCTATACCCTTACGAGCAGTCTGTCCCCTACTAAATGGATGACGGAGGCAATCTATTTTAATCAAGTAGTCAGCATAATCGAATAATTCTTCAGGTGCATTTCTTCCAGTTAGAACCAGTTCAACTTTCTCAGGTTTTGATTTTATTAGGAGAATTACATCCTCAACTTTTAAAAGGCCAAAATATAGTGCCATGTTAATTTCATCTAAAATTACTAAATCAAATATTCCAGACAATACAATTTTTCTGGCATAATCTAATCCCTTAACTGCAAGTTTTATATCTTGTGGAGTAACAATTCCCTTGTTAACAAAGGTTCTAGTTCCAAATTGTCTGATCATAATATTCTTATGATATTTTCTAAAAAATAGGATTTCGCCAGTAGCTCTCTTCTTTAAAAACTGTATAACACAGACTTTTAATCCCCAACCAAGTGCTCTCACTGCAAGTCCAAAGGCTGAAGTTGTTTTTCCGGGCCCATCTCCAGTTATTATGTGAGTATATCCCCTATCTAACTTATATTTTCTCACGTAAAAAGATAATTTTTTAGTAAAATATAATTCTTTTTAAAATTATTGATTTTCGTCTTCGTAAAGTAACTGTAGTTCTTGGAATGTTAGACTTTCTCCCCTTTCTAACTTCTTTTTTATCTCTTCCTTTACTATCTGTTTTCTTTTTGCTAAAATTCTATTGTATGTCGCATTCTCTTTTTCTCTAATCTTGTTCACTGTTTCTTTTTTTTCTGCACTTAGCTTATTCAGTTCCGCTTGAACCTTCTCAATTTCATTCTGAAGGATTGAAATATTTTCAAAACATTCTTTTTCCTGACTAATGTATGTTCCCAACGCCTCTTTAACCTGTCTTATTTCGTTCTTCAAATTTTCTATATTATTTTTGATTTCATCAATTTTAATATTTATTTCATCAATTTTAGTATCATGTATTTCGAGTTCCTCCTTCAATTTTCTTATTTCATTATCTGTCTCTAGTGCCTTCTTCTTTTTTGCAAGTTCTCTACGTATTTTGTCTGCTTCCTCAGCATACTTAAGTTCCATTCCCTTCGCTTTAGGCTCTGTTTGGAGTTTCCATTCTATGCTTTCTAGTTTCTTTTCTAGGTTAGTGATCTCTTCTAAGGTTACCCTTTTTCCAGAATCTCTGTAAGAGGAAAGTTTCTTGTTTAATGTGCTTCTAATTTCATTTTTTTCTTCGATAAGTTTTTTCTTTTGGTCGACTAATTCATTGAACTGCTTATCTAATTCTTCTCTTTTCAAGTATAATTCGTTTAATCTTTTTTTATTATTTTTTATATTCTGGTTTAATTCCTCAAGTTTACTCTTTAACCTATTGAATTCATTTACAAGCTCTCTTTTTTTGTTAAAGAGCTGCTGTATATTTTCTGTTATTTCTAAAATTTTTGTTGTTGGCTCCAAGTACGGTCCTTACCATAACCCATCAAAGTTTAATAAATAAATATTATTTGTTTTTATAGAAAATTTACAAATATGGGCATCAAATTGTTTTTCTAATTATTCGCTATATTCTTCTCCCCCTCTAAGAATGTTTGCTATTGCAGACCCCAAATTTACCATCCCATCCCATGTAATTGCTGAAACTGGTACTGGTACTGGTATCAATGACAGTCTAGAAAATGCTCTATAGATTTCTGTAGCCAGAAGGTACCTCTCTCCTTCCCTTTCAATTGAAATATCTTTTTCTAATGTTTTTGGTTCTGTGCACCATTCCATAATCTTTTTGGCAATTTTTCGGTCCATGTCTATTTTTGTAAGGACGGCTATCTGTGGTAGATTTAATCTAAGTTTTAAAGAATTGTATAGTAAGACTGTGGACAGAAAGTTAAATGGGTTTGATGATATAGTAAAATCAAATAGGAATAAAACGACTTTTTCTTCTCCACTTAGATTGTGTGCAACATAAGGGCCGCTTTCCCTAAATGCAAATAGTTCAAGTTGTCCAGGTGTATCAACTATAACATAATCTGGCCTATACTCTTCAACCTCCTCTATTACCTTTGACAAGTTTACCGCTATTAAATCTGATGCTGCAACCATTGCACCATTCGGTCCAAGCTCGTATTCTTCCATTATTTGCTGGACATCAATATATTGGCGTATGTCTACATCTGGCTCATATGGTAGCTTGATTGCGCCAGGGTCTAAATTCAATGTTATTGCATAAGATTCTCTTTCCTCATACCATTTTTTTAAAACTGATGTGAGTGTGGATTTTCCTGAACCGGCTGTTCCAGTCAAAAATATTGTGTACATTTACAAAACTTACTGCCATATTATATGGATTTAAGTTTTTGCAAGCTATCTTATCTTAATTATGTGTTGTCCAAATTTTTGTCTAATAACTTCTACTGCCTCGTTAACATGTTCTATGGCAATAGGTGAAAGTGTATCTCTAACGTATACGTGTAGTATTAGTCTATATTTTCCACGATACGGTCTTGGATGGGTTTTTAAGTATATGTCAGAATATTTTACTACAATCTGCTTCAGTGTTTCTGCTAACATAGATTCACCAATGCCCTCTAAAGTCATCTTCTTCTCATAATATTTTCCACGGTCTGGTAAAACCTTAAGCACATACTCTTTCATCATACACTTCATTTCTGAGGGAACTCCTGGTAGTACGAATATCCTTAACCCATTTACTGAAGCATCTACTCCAGGCGCGACTCCCCTACTGTTTGTTATGATATTACAGTCTTTTGGCACATACGCCATTTTTTTACTTGCCTCAGCAAGGGGATGTCCCCTTGCCTTGGCTCTTTCTTCTAACTTCTTTAATGTTTCCTGATGTAATATTAATTCTCGTCCCAAAATTTTTGCAACACTTTCAATTGTTATATCATCGTAGGTTGGTCCTAATCCTCCTGTTAGAATAAGATATTTTACACAATCCTTTTTTGCCTCATTAATTGCCCATAAAATTTCATTGTAATCGTCTCTTATACATAATATTCTATCTACGAAATATCCTTTTCTATTTAATTGTTTTGCAATATAAGTTGCATTTGTGTTGATAACTTCTCCTATAAGAAGTTCATTTCCTATACAGACTATCCTACACTTGCTCATATTAGCCCATCTTTTGGAATTATTTTTTCGAAAGCCACCAACTTAGTATCTCGCTTTGCTGTTTTTTCTTCCTACTTTTTTCATCCGATTGCCTCATCTTTTCACGCAATTCTTCTAACTGTTCCTTTGTAGCGTATAGTCCACACGATTTACACAAATAGCTCTTTGTCGAAGTTTCATAAGACATTATTGCTCCACATTCTGGGCATCTTTCCACCATATATTCTACACCAACTGAACCTTTCTAGAAACTTCTTAATTAAGATTGACACTTATATATACCTACATACAAACTTTAATTAGATGATTTGGTTCTTTAGACCTGATGCTGAAACGGTTTGGTATGATGATGAAGTTAAGCGTAGGCTTTCTTGGTATAGGAGTGTAATGGTTGGAGAGAAGCCTGCAAAATTTTTAATCTGCAAAAATATTTTGGTTGAAGATTTTACTGGGTTAAGTGAACAAGAGCTTTGGTCTCTTCATGAAAAGATTAAAAGGGTTTTTGTTAAATTGTATGAAAAAGTTGTTGATGGTTCTGAAAGAATCGATTGGAGGCAAGAGGTTTCACCAAACTTTTTGGATCTTAAAATTGAATTAGTTGAGAAAATGATAGAGCATTGTATATTTTGTGAGCATAGATGTTCCGTTAATAGGAAAGCTGGATATAAAGGCTTCTGTAAGGTTGGATATACGTCAAAGGTTTCTACATGGTTTCACCATTTTGGTGAAGAAGGTCCACTTTTAGGTAAGGGTGGTTCGGGTACAATATTTTTTGCTGGATGTAACTTTGGCCCATGTGTTTACTGTCAAAATTGGGATATTTCATCTAATCCAGAAAATGGTGTAAATGTGTCTCCAAAAACACTTTCTCTTATCTGTGAAGAGCTTAAGGATGGTGGTGCTGCAAACATAAATTATGTTGGAGGTGAGCCGACTCCAAATTTGCATACTATACTTAAGGCAATGAAATTTTTGAAGCATAACATTCCTCAGCTTTGGAATAGTAACCTGTACTGTTCTATTGAATCGATGGAACTTTTATCTGATGTCATAGACATATGGTTGCCTGACTTTAAGTATGGTAATGACCTTTGTGCAAAATCTCTTTCTAAAGTTGACAACTATTTTGAAATAGTGTCGAGAAATCATTTGATTGCATCAAAAAATGGTGATATGATTATAAGGCATCTTGTTTTACCAGGACATATAGAATGTTGCACTAAACCCATACTAAAGTGGGTTTCAGAAAATCTTCCTAATGCTTTAGTAAATATTATGGGCCAGTATCATCCAGACTATTTGGTTGAAAAGTTTCCTCAAAAATATAAATCCATTTATAGACGTGTTTCATCAGAAGAAATGTCTGAAGCATATTCTTATGCAAAAAAGCTTGGTATCGTCTATGAACCTGTGTCATAAAAAATTGTCAATTTTCATTTATTGCCCAACTAAACTTTTCTCTATGACTCTTTGAATATATTTTTTCGATTGGAATCCTATTCTTTCTAGCATATTCTATAACTAGTCTCGGGTCTATGTATGATGTTAGTGAAGTGTTCAGATTCCATTCAGCCGTATCCTTGTATATTTGTAGTTCTAAAAGTGCTTTTCTATACTCATTTTCTGCCTTCTCTAGTCTTTCCAGTAGCCTTTTCTTTTTCTTTTCACTGGCATCAATTATTTTCTTTTTGATAAAATCTATTTTTGCCTTTTTTTCTTTAACCTTCAACTCTTTCTTTTTGACTTTTTCATCAAACTTTTCTGGAAGTTTTCTTTTATGATTTAGCCTTTTTGCTACAGCTAAATTAATGTACTTGAATCTTATCACTTTCTCAAACTCACTTTTTCCAAATTTTCCATTAGTTTCCTTTAAAGTTTTCTTAAATGTTTGTCCAGCTATCATAGTCCTAAAAGTTTTAGCTGAAACTTCTGGAATTACTTCTTGTAAAAATTTAGAAACTTTTCTTGAATTTATTCCATCGAATACTAAACCATTTTCTGTATTTTCAATAAATTTTATAATATTTTTTAAAACCTTTTGAGGCAAATTTATTTCCCGATACCAGTGTACGTAGTCTTTTCCAACAAAGTCTAAGACAAGTGTGTTTCCTTTCACTTTCAAGTTTTCAACTTTTAAAGTTGTACATCCAATTGTACCTGTTTCGCCAGCAATTCTTTCATCACCCACCCTTATACCGGTTTCTTTAATCAAGTAAACAACAGTTGCAACCTTTCTTCTCAGAATATCTTTGGCTGTAAGATTTTTGTGAATGTACCTTTCAACTTTCTTTATCATTTTCTCAAGTTCTATCGCCTTATCCCATTTACTTTTCTCTTTTTCCTGTCTTAAGCTACTCTTTGGCGAAAACCATATGTACTTTATTTTGCCATTTATTGGATTTCTCCAGCAAGCTATCCACATACAGTCGCTTTTCCAAACAATATCCTTCCATCCGTCTTCTAGATCCTTTGGTTTCTCACTCAAGTTTAGTATTATGTCACTTCTTTTAACTGCCCTTTTCCATCTTCCCCTGATTGGATTTTTACCCTTTGAAAGGAAGATGCCTGCTGGTTCAACCGTCCAATTTTGTAGTTCAACCTTTTTTCCGTCAACTATTGCATACCCATATTTTTCCTTAAGCTGTTCACGTAATCTTTTACGTTCTTCAGATAATCTTTTTTTCTCTTCTTTACCCATTTTCTCTTTTATACTTTTCTCTTTTTCTATGTACTCTTCTATCTCACTCCAGTCTATTTCTTCTTTTTTGTAAACTTTGTCTATTCCAACCTTTTTACAAAAATCCTCAAGAAAATTATTAACGAAGATTTCATCATTGATATAGGGTGTATTAAATTTTTTAACGAAGGCTAAAGCCATTTGTTCAGCCTCAGCGTCAAGCAATATCCTTTTTCCATTATATTTTATACTTAATCCTACTGGATTATATTCTGGAATGTAAACGCCATTGTGTATGAGTTGCCACATATAGGGACGCTGTTGTCACTTTATTCTTTAAAAATGTTTAAACAAAATCAATATTTTTATCGGATTAAAAATTATATTTATTTAATTAGTGATTTAACTAGTGGCAGTAGTAGATTTCCTTCTTCCAATACACCAAATCTGCCTTTTGCACACTCCTTTTCTGTAAATCTACAAATCATGTCTTTTTCAACAACTTCTGAAGAGATAATGAAGGGCACTGGGTCGTCTGTGTGCGCCTTTAATGTTACCGCTGTTGTATGGTCTGATGATACAATTAATAATGTTTCCTTTAGGTTTAATGTTTCTTTCAGCACTCCAAAAAATTCTTTATCGATTTCCTCAATAATTTTCTTTTTTGCAATATAGTTTCCATCATGTGCCGGTTCATCTGGGCCTTTCAAGTGAGCGTAAACGAGTCCATACTCTTTAAGTAGTTCAGTTATCCTTTCAGCTTTTTCTTTGAATGCAAAAGGTGTGCTTATAGTAAAGACGTCTGCTTTAAGTGTTTTTGCTATTCCTATCTCAACCGGCATGTCTGCAACGATTGCAGTCTTTAGTCCAAACTTTTCCTCTAATGGTACAAGCTTTGGTAATGTGCATCCAGCATCCCTTAATAGTATCATATTTGCCTCAAGTTTTCCTTCAGCTCTTCTTTTTCTATTTATCTCTTCATCCTTTAAAATATTATATACCTTTTCTGTAAATTCATTAACTAATTCTGCAGAAACTTTTGACTCTATTGTTCTATCTAATGGTTCACATTTTGAAACCTTCATTTCCTTTCCACTTGTAACTGCTACACCCATTCCATGCATTTTTAGATAAGCTGGGTCTGTGTTGGTTATGTTATCACTTAATCTAGTATCTTCTGCCCTAAACACTACTACGCATCTATGTCCTACTGTTGCCTTAACAATAACACTTTTTCTTTTATCAAATAATTTTATTTTCTCGTTTATTTTTTCAGCCAAACTTTTTGCTTCATCCGATGTAAGTGTTCTTCCCACTCTTCTATCAACTATTGTCATATTGTCATTTACTGTTGCAAAGTTTCCTCTTAATGCAAGATTTCCGTCCTCGAACTCAAGTCCTGCACCTAATGCCTCTACAACCCCTCTACCAATGTATCCTTCTTTTACTTTATATCCAAGCATGCTGTATACTGCTACATCTGATTCTGGAGCTATACCTTTTCCCACAGTATATACTAGTCCTCCAATCGATTTTCTTGCAAAATAGTCTAAATTTGGTGTGTATGCTGCCTCTAATGTTGTTATATAGTTCAGTTGTGGAATCGGCTTATCCGCTGCCCCATCTAATATAACGTAAAGTATCCTCATCTTTCAACGGTTTATGGTTTAAGATTTTAGTTAAAAAATCTTTAATCCTTAATCCTTTCTATCTACTGTATGTTCCATAAGTTTGTTGATATCTTGGCTGAGATGGTGTTGTTGGTGTGGCTGGTGTTTTAGCCTTCTTTATTCTATAATATAATGTTCCTATTTTGCCTTCAAAGTCTGATAATATGCTGTCAAATGTTGCATATGCTTCTGCTGGTGAACTGAATGGGCTAAAGTATTGATGAACTGCTTCAGGTGAACCGCTCTTTGTTGACATATAATAGAAGTGGTCGCTTTGTTGTAGGAACCTCCAAATCTTGTACATGCCTGCATCATTTATTTCTTTTAAGTATGGTTCAAGCTTGCATAGTCTATCAAATGAAATACGTTGCATCGAATTGTCTATCCAGGCACTAATATCTTTCTCAATGTCAGCCCAAGATATAGTTTTCTCAACGGGCACACTTATTGCTCCAGAAGATGGAACATTGTCTATAACCTCTGTTGGAGTCGCCCATTGTAGATTTCCCATTCTTGCTGTCTCTTTTGGAAGATATTTTAGGAAATCGAATATGCCTGTATCACTCCAATGATGTTCCCCGAATGTCTCTATATCAACTGCTATAAGTATCACATCCCCTCTTGTTTGAGAAAGCCAAGTTGCATATTTTTCTGCTGTTAATGGATACTCGCTCCAGGTTTTTAATGAAAATCTAAATCCTATATCATCAGATAGAATGTAATGACGTAGGAGCAGTTTTATGTTTTCCGCTCCTATGGCTGAGTAAACGTATGTTGGTGTGCGCAATTCCAGAATTTTTGGAACACCTTCTGTTAGTATTCCCTTAAAACCTAGTCCTTCGATAGTTTTTGCAATTGCATCATTGTAAATGTATTCTGTGTTTTCGAAGACTTTCACTTCGTAACCAAAAACCTGTTTTATAAGATCTTTGTGCTCTTTTACCTGTAATATGAATTCATTCATTCCAAGATTTGATAATGATGCCAGAGAATGATAATATGTTCCTCCTAAAAGTTCTACATTTCCTGTTGAAACTAACGCTTTCAGTTTTTCTATTAACTGTGGTTCATACAATGCAGCCTGATATAAAAACATTCCACTCATTCCCAAAGCTACCTTAAATGGTTTATCTGTGCTCGAAGTTTCCTTTATTGTCTCAAGTAGTATATCAAATGTTGGATTATAGCACTTTTTTGAAACTCTAGTAAATATTTCTTTGTTAAGTTTGTCATCAAAGTATTTTTCCATCACAGATTCTCCAGAAGCTATTCTCTTTATTCTCTCATAAGGAAACATTCTATTTAATCGTCTGGGCTGATGAATTTCAAAAGCGAGTACAATGTATGTCATTTCACATCATATACTCTACTACTACTAATAAAGTTTACTTGAAAAGTAATATACTATTCTGTCAATTTTTTTTAACCTAAAACAAAAATTGGATAGCTTCTAAATTTTTATAAAAAGGCAAATATAACCCTAAAAGGATAGTTTTGAAGCTTGCAGTATTTTGCTGGGAATTTCCACCACGTATTGTTGGTGGTCTTGGATCCTACATTGCAGAAATCGCTCCAAGGATTGTGGCAAGGGGTAACGATGTGAGTCTATTTACCTTTAACGATGGAAAGTTAAAGACTCATGAACTGTATAGGGGTGTTGAAGTTCATAGGCCGACTATTGTTGACATTGAAGACATATTTCCCTCTGTTGTAAGAGAAGATATTGTCCGATGGGGTAGTGGAATAAGATTTTTTGCTAATGTAATGACAAGCAATATTTTGTGTGCAACAAAGCTCATTAACCAGCTTGTGAAATTGGATGGTAGAGAATTTGACCTAATAGTTGCACATGATTGGTTATCATTTATTGGTGGTATCATTAGTAAGAGAGAGTTAAAGCTTCCTCTTGTTACACATTTCCATTCTACTGAGAAAGGTAGAAGTATGGGTAACGGTTCAAAGACAATTGTGGAACTTGAAATGATGGGTGGAAGGGTGGCAGATAAAATAGTAACTGTATCTAATGCGATGCTCGATGACCTTACCAATCTTGATATTCCAAGAGAAAAGGTTCAGGTTGTATATAATGGAGTGGATCCTAAAAAATATGATCCTAACGCAATTAGTGATGATGCTAAGCAGTACATTAGAAGAAAGTATGGTATTAGAGATGATGAGCAGATGATACTATTTGTTGGACGACTTGTTCCAGTAAAGGGTGTTGATAAACTAATATATGCGATGAAGCATGTTACGGAAAAGTATCCTAAGGCTAAGCTTGTGCTTGTTGGAACCTCGGAGAATGAAGCATATTATTCTAGCCTTATATCCAATCTTTGTTTAAACGAATGTGTTAAGGCAAGATTCGAGTTTATTGATGAAGAAGAGAGAATATTACATTATGCTGCCTGTGATATAGCTGTATTTCCCAGCCTCTATGAACCCTTTGGTATAGTAGCACTTGAAGCGATGAGTATGGAAAAGCCTGTTGTTGTTGGTGCACGCGGTATTTCTGGGCTAAGAGAAATTGTTATACCTTCTGGACCAAATCAATGTGGTGTTCACGTTAATCCTTATGATCCATCTGATATTGCATGGGGAATAAATGTACTTTTGGAGGATTTGGAGCGGGCGAGACAGTTTGGAAAAAATGGTAGGAGAAGGGTTCTTGAAAAATTCACATGGGATAATGCTGTAGAAGAAACAATTAAAGTTTATAGTAATCTTGTAAATGGGTGAATTGTTTGGGTGAGTTAAGGAAGGACTATTTTCTTGATAGATGGGTTGTTATAGAACCTGCTAGAGCAAAAAGGCCATCAGATTTTGAAAAGATCGATGAGGACACTAAAGAGGGTATCTGTTACTTTTGTCCAGGTAATGAGCATCTTACTCCACCCTCAATATACACTCTTGTACTCGAAAATAACATTTTTATTAAGAAGCAGGATAATGAAGAAGAGAGGGTTAAAAATTGGACTGTAAGAGTTTTTCCCAACAAGTATCCAATAATGTCTCTTGAACCAAATGCTGAACATACAAATTATCCTACTGAAAGTGAGCCTGCATATGGATACCATTATGTTGTAGTTCCAACACCAAATCATGATGACAAGTTTATCACTTTTTCTAAGGAAAGGTGGGTGACGTTTATTGAAGTGTTAAGAGACGTTACACAGTTCTTGTACGGTAATAAGGTTAAGGGTGTAGGTTATGTTTCAATATTTATTAATAATGGTAGGACTGCCGGTGCTTCAATAAAGCATCCTCATGCCCAAATAGTTACAACACAAAATATTCCACCAATAATTTCAAATGAAATAATGGCATACAAAAATCATCCATCGTTTGAAAAATGTGTACATTGCAGCATAATTAGAGTTGAAACTGGAGGTCCGAGACACATATTTTCAACAAAAAATTTTATGTCAATTGCTCCCTGGGCTTCAG
Organism: Nitrososphaeria archaeon; assembly: GCA_026413865.1. Lineage (GTDB taxonomy): Archaea > Thermoproteota > Nitrososphaeria > JACIWG01 > JACIWG01 > JACIWG01. The sequence goes on along the minus strand of JAOAKB010000001.1, from coordinate 30,872 downwards.
TTAACCCATACGAATTCTGGATATATCCCATTAAGCATGAAACAAAATTTTCTGAAATAAATGCTGATAGAATTGAAGATCTTGCTACAATGCTTAAAGTCATGTTTGGTGCACTGGGTTCAGTATTAGGTAACATTCCATTTAATATGGTCTTTCATATTTCTCCAGAAAAGAAGACTACTAAGTTACTTCACTGGCACATTGAAGTATATCCAAGATTAACCACATATGCTGGTCTTGAACTTGGTTCAGGTATATACGTGAACCCTGTTCCTCCTGAGCAGGCGTGTAGTGTTTTAGCTATGGCTGCAAGAAAAGAGTATGCTAAACTGCATGGTATAGAATAAGTTAACTATAATTTTTTTGTGATAAAAGAAAACCCTTGTATGAAAGCCAAACTTTTTCGCCGTCAAAGTATATCTTTTCTTCGTTTTCAAGTTCTTTAACAGCCTCTTTAACAAGCTCTCCACTTTTTCCAATATATCTTTCAATCTCATTCAAAAGTAGTCCTCTTTCATAATCTAATGCGTTTGCATATCTTAGTATTATAATAATTCGATATTTTATATTCAAATCTTATCACAAACTTTTTTGTATACTTCAATAGTTTTCTCTGCTATAGCTTCCCAACTGAATCTTTTATTTATACTTTCTCTAGCCTTCCTTTTAATAGATTCTGCTAGAGATGGATTTGATAATATTGTATCAATGCCCCAGTATATTGAATAAGGGTCCCTGGGGAAAACTTTTATTCCATTAACTCCATGCTCGATAATTTCAGAAAGTCCATCAACATCTGAGGCTATAACAGGAACTCCTGCAGCCATACCTTCTAATGCGACTATACCGAATGGTTCATAAATTGATGGAACAACAAGAACATCAGTGCTCTTTAAAAGTTTTATCATTTCATCATCGGGTAAGAATCCTGTAAAAATTACTCTATCCGATAGACCTAATCTATTAACTTCCGACTCCAGAAATCCTCTTGAAGGTCCATCGCCAACTATAACAAGTTTTGCATTATATTTTCCTAAGATATGTGGCATTGCTCTGATTAGGTATTCGCAACCTTTTTGGGGTGTAAGTCTTCCAACAAATAATATCATAGTCTCTTTCCAAAAAACATTATATTTTCTTCTTGTTTCAGAAGTGTTTACTGTTATGTTTAACCTTGTAGTGTCTATACCATTTGGTATAATAACCAATTTCTCTTCTGGAACATTAAATCTCCCAATAACATCTTTTTTCATAGAATCGCTACATACTATAATCTTTTGTGCATCATAGGAGCCCCACCATTCTATACTTTCTATCATCCTTGACTCAAGAGTCTGTGAACCTTGACTTCTTTTAAATTCTAGACTATGGAATGTTAATATAAAGTTTGATCCTGTATAAAGTTTAGCTTCACTTGAGCATGGTACTGTCATCCAATCATGTGCATGTATTATGTCAAAAGTTTTATCCTCCCTTGTTAATTGGGCTATTTTTTTGCTAAAAAAATGGTTTAGAATAAATATCCAAGTGTAAAAATTTGGTGCCGGAATCTGTATAGGAACTCTAAAAATTCTTATATTATCTTTCACTTCATATAATGGTGCTCCAGAAACTTCTGGAGTAATAATTGTTACCTCAACATTCTTCTTTGCTAAAAATTTTGATAGTTCATCCACATGTCTTGCTATTCCTCCAATTATGTTTGGTGGATATTCCCAAGAAAGCATTAGTATACGCAAAATTCTCCCTCTTAACTATCTTCATAAAAATTTTATTCAGATTCTAGTCCAAGAATTTTAGTATAATTTAATTCTTCTCCTAACCTTCTTTTAAGATATTCTATACTTGCTGTTTTAGATGGATCCACTCTATTCATTACCGCCAAATATATTGTTGAAACGTCAAGGAAATAGAAGTATGCAACAATAGCCTCTATTATTTTATCACATTCTGGTTTTAGCTCCATTAACTCGTGTCCTGAGCTCCTTATAATATCTTTAACTATCTCGAATCTTTTAAAAATTTCTTTGGATTCACTTTTTGTTCTCAGCATTATAATCTTTGTCTGTGGACAATATAATTCATATGATACAATTTCGTTGTGACATAGTTCTGGGATTGTATCTGACATGGCATGCCATTTTCCATTCTCGCTAACCATTCTCTCAAATCTTTCTACAACACATTTTATTTCATTACTTCCATAAATTGTTGGAAAACTCTTGTAAATGAATGCTGCAATCTGTTTTGAAACATTTTCTCTTATGTCAGTTTCTGGGAAAATTTTTTTAGAATAGTTAGAAAACTGGTTTATAGAATTTCTTGCCTCATAGAATGCCTTCTTTTCTATAGCATCGATCTTGTAAAAAATGTTGACTAAAGTGTAAAAAAGCTGTGGGAATGCAGCTCTTGGTGCAAGACCTGCTAACACACTATTATGTGGTACATTATTTCTTTTTGCCACTTTCTCAAGAAGTCCTCCAGATGAAACTGTTACTAGAGGCAAACCTTTTTTATAGGCTTCAATATAGCAGCTTAAAGTTTCTTCTGTGTTTCCAGAATATGATACAGCAATAACTAAATCATTTTTTTGAACCCATGAAGGTAGATGATAATCTTTTACAATAACAATATCTAATTCTTTGAAGCAGTCTCTTATAGCATCACAGGCTGCTGCTGAACCTCCCATTCCGCATAAAATTATCTTTCTAAACTCTCTTCCTTTTATCACATGAATTTCTTTTTCAAAAACTTCTTTTGCAAGCTCATACCATTTTCTGTAATCGTTTAAAATATTTATTGCATTAAACTTCTGTATAAGTTCATTAGATAAAAGTTTTTCAACTTCATCTAAATTATTCATGCTATCATAATTACTATTTAATGTATATAAAAATTTTATTCAAAAAATTAAAAAATTAAAAAAAGAAAACAGGACGCCCCTTTTTAATTAGCGCCTCATATAATGTGAGTTTACGCTTTCTTTGAGACTACAATGTCGATAGTTGAAACGTTTCTTGAAGTCCCGTCTGGTGCCTGTAGAGTCTCTGTTCCTAGGTTAACTTCTTTGACAAAGTATTTACCATCTCCGAATCTATTTATGAGCACTTGTGAAACATCAACTGCCTTGCTAATTGCTCTTCCTCTTGACTTAAGAACCACGAAGGATGATTGAGACAGCTGTAGTACTGCAGAAAGTACATAGGCCATAACACCTTTTTTGCCAATGTAAATGACGTTAGGTTCAGACTTCTTTTGTGGAGCTGAAGGGGCTGCTTCTTTTGTTGTTTCAACACTTTCTTCTTCGGTTTTTTTGTTTGCCTTAGACATACTTTCTCGTATACAAAGGCATATAATTCTTATTAATAACTTTTTTGAATTTTAAAGAAGATAATGGATGGGTATATCTTGATATGTTCCATCGGGTAACTGTCTTCGTATTGAAATTGGTAAAGCTTTCATATCTAACTCTTTTTTTGCAATTTCTGTAACACTTTCTGTCCCCTTTATTGGTATAAATGGTGGTGCACCGTATGAAAGTTGTAATGCACGCGCTCCAATTATTCTTGCACGCTCATATTTTGTAAGCTTAGGTGGGCCAATAAGAATTTGGAAATCAGTTTGAGCTTTTTGCAATTTTTTTTCGTTCATTATAAATTATTCACCATTCTTAACATAGAACCCTTTAACTTGCCCCTTTTTGAAATTTTCGGTACCATTTTATTATATTCTTTAAATTATGGACTAGTTTTAAGGAGAAAGAAGTTAAAAAGATTAATAAAGATGGCCCCCTAATAGTTTTCTGTATCAAAGTTGTCGGTTAATCAAAGTGTTTCAAGGCAGAGGTTTAGATTACAGATTGTTAGAAAAGGGGATGTTATTTTAAACTTGTATAAACATTTGTCTCCCTTAACATTACTGCATTTAAGTAAGAAGATGCCTTATGAAACTCATGCAATTAGACAAAGGAATACTATAGTTATGCCATTTAATATTATAGTTGGAAAGGAAAAGACAAGAGACAAGTATAAAAGAGGTGATGTTGTATACAGTCCACAAGATGGTGCCATAATAATTTTTCTTCATGATACTATACCATCTAGAACCTACAATATTATTGGCGAAGTAGAGAATGGTATAGAGCTTCTGGATTCAATAAAATATGCTGAAAGTATAAGGATTGAGAAAATAGAGTAGCTATTCTTTAGCAGTAAACTTGTAAATGTGGTGGCCGCTGAACCCGCCTGCCTTAGCAATTATTCCCTTTGATTCAAGAGATTTTAAAAACTGGTTTGCTATTGATGCTGGAACATTTAATGCTCTTGCAACAGAATATAATGTTAAAGCCTTCATATTCTTAATTTGATTAATCGCACTTCCTTCATCAACAATTTTCGGCTTGAACTCTTCACTCTTTGGTTTAGCTTGCGCAGTCTTCTTCTGTTTAGCTTTAGCTGCCTCTTCAGCCTCCTGTCTTGCTTGAGCCTTCTCCTGTGCTGTTACAGACCTCTTTTTTACACCACCCATATTCTACTCATCCAAAGTGGATTTTGTGCGGATATAAATTAAGTTTTCTGTTATAGACTACTATATGTTGAACTTTGGGAAAAAAGGTTAATTAGGACATTATACTAAAATCTCTTGACTAGTATGCTGTTTAGTGCTTTTGCTGAAGCCTTAGCTAAGCTTTCTGAGACAACTAAGAGGTTAGAGATGATTGGTATCTTAGCTGACCTTTTTAGGAAAACTGACAAAAATTTGATCGATAAAATTGTTTACATGATTCAAGGCAAAATCCATCCAGATTATGTTGGTTTGGAGATTGGTGTTGCAGAAAAGCTTGCTGCACGTGCAATATCAAGTGTTTCTGGTATAAGTGTTGAAAAGGTTGAAGAACTTGCTTCTAAGTTAGGTGATTTAGGTTCTGCTGCAGAACAACTTTTAATGAAAAAGGCTCAGCTGACTCTTTTTAGTGAGCCGCTGACAGTTGAAAAGGTTTATAGTGCTCTGGATAGGGCTGCTAGAGCCTCTGGCTCTGGTGCTCAAGAAACAAAGCTTAGAATTCTTGCTGGTCTTTTGAATCAAAGTAGTCCTTTAGAAGCTAAGTTCATTGTTAGACTTGTTGTTGGCACATTGCGGCTTGGTGTTGCCGACTACACAATATTAGATGGCTTAGCTGAAGCCTTTATTGGAGGAAAGGAGAATAGGGATATAATTGAAAGGGCTTATAATCTTTCTAGTGATCTTGGCCTTGTTGCTAAGGTTTTGGTCGATAAAGGTTTTGATGAATTAAAAAAGTTTGGTCCCCATGTTGGTAGACCTATCAGGCCTATGTTGGCTGAAAGGCTTACTACAGCTAAAGAAGTTTTTGATAAAATTGAAAATGAGGTTTCTGTTGAATATAAATTGGATGGTGAAAGGGTTCAAATTCATAAAAATGGCAATAATATAATGCTTTTTTCGAGAAGACTCGAGAATATAACTCATCATTATCCTGATGTTGTTAGAATTTCTAAAGAATCCCTTATTGTAGAAAGGTGTATTGTTGAAGGTGAAATTGTAGCCTATAACCCTGATTCCGGTGAACTTTTACCTTTTCAAGATCTTATGCATAGAAGGCGGAAGTATGATGTTGAAAAGGTTATGGAAGAAATTCCTGCAATGGTCTATCTATTTGACATTCTCATGGTTGAAGATGTAGACTTAACAGATCAACCATATCACTACAGAAGGAGTATGCTTACAAAATATGTTAGAGAAAATCTTTATGCAAAAATTGTTCCAAACATTATTACAAGGAATCCTGAGGAAATTGAAGCTTTCATGAACCAGGCGATTTCTGAAGGTTGTGAAGGTGTTGTTGTAAAGGATGTTAATAGTGTTTATAGGGCTGGTGCAAGAGAATTCAGCTGGATAAAGTTAAAGAGGGAATATAGAAGCGAGTTAGCTGATACGCTGGATCTTGTGGTTGTTGGCGCTTTTTATGGTAAAGGGCGTAGGACTGGAAAATATGGAGCTTTCCTATTAGCGGCATATGATAAGGAGAAGGATATGTTTGAATCGATAAGCAAGGTTGGAACAGGGTTCAAGGACGATGATTTTGATATGTTTCAAAAGCTTCTTGAACCCTATAAGATATCGCATAAACATAGTAGGGTTGATTCGAGGATAGAGCCTGATGTATGGTTTGTTCCATATATAGTAATTGAGGTTATAGCTTCAGAAATTACATTGAGCCCAATACATACTGCAGGATATGGATTGATAAAAAAGAATACGGGTCTCGCATTACGTTTCCCAAAGTTTACTGGACGAATTAGAGATGATAAGGGTCCAGAAGATGCTACAACAGTTGATGAGGTAATTGAACTTTATAAGAGGAAGCTTACAAAAATTGTGGCTGAAGAGGTGGATGTTGATAAAATTAGTTGAATTGGCAAAAATTTTTATTTGACAAAAAAGATAGTTTTGTCAATGAATTTAGTAGAAAAATTTAAGCTTCCAAAGCTTCAACTCGCTCTAGACCTCCTTGAAGCTGAAAGGGCGTTAAAGTTGGCTTTAGATACTAGAGATTATATTGACATTATTGAAGCTGGAACGCCATTAATAAAGTCTGCTGGCATTTCCATAGTAAGGTTTTTTAAAAATATTTTCCCTGATAAAATTATTCTAGCTGATATGAAGACCTTAGATGTAGGACATATTGAAGTATCAATGGCTGCGTCTGCGGGTGCGGATATAGTTTCTATATCTGGACTGGCTCCTGATGATGTTGTAAAGGAAGCTGTTAGGGCGGCAAAAGAAAAGAATGTTTTTCTAATGGCAGACTTGTTGGGGGTAAAATTTCAGGTTGAACGAGCTATAGAATTAAAGAATCTTGGCGTAAATATGGTTTGTGCCCATACTGCAATAGACCAGGAGAAAAGTGGCGTGGATGTTAAGGAAAGGGTTGAAATGGTTAAAAGGATTGTTGATTATACTGGTCTCGTAGTTTCGGCTGCTGGTGGAATCACTTTAGACACTGCTGATATGATGATTAAGGCTGGTGCAAAAATTATTGTTGTTGGGAGAGCTATAACATCAAATACTGAGCCAAAAAGGGCTGCTGCAGACTTCAAAAATATTATATTGAAACATTATTGAATATAAAATTTTGTATCTTCTCATATGTAAAATGAAAGAGTTATAAATTATAATTTTATAGTATATGTAGACTCGATTATGTATGAAGGGGAAGCAGAGCTCAGAGCCAAGAGAAAGACACTTTCGCTGCTTACTGATGAAGCTAGAAAAGTTGTTGAAGGTGTAAGAGTTGTTTTAAATGCATATGATGAACTTTTGAATGGAAACCAAGATAATGTAAAAAATTATATTGAAGAAGCAAAAAGGATTGAGGATGAAGTTGAAAGGTATAGGAGGAGTTTGGTTAAAGAACTTATGAGCATGGGTAATATGATTATTAATAGGGAAGACGTATTAAGGAGTGCTTTTTCAATAGAAGATATAGTTGATTATGTTTATTCGATAACCTTTAGGTTGGGTCAAGTTGATTCAAACATTTTTAAAAAATATAATGTTGAAAAGGATATTGAAGAACTTATTTTAATGTCAATAGATGTTGTGCAAAAGATGAGTGATGTTGTAAGGATGTTGACAATAAACCCTCAAAAGGTTCCAGAAATTGCCTTAGAAGTAGAAAATATAGAAAAGCAGATAGATGAAAAATATAGGACATTAAGTATGCGCTTGCCTCCACTAATTTCAAATAGCACGGGCGCATTTCTTTTACTTGACATCTTGGATAGAATAGAAGCTCTGTCAGATGCTTGTCTCAAAGCAACCGACGCTGTAACTATACTTGCTTTAGGTATATAGTGCCTTAGAATGTTTGAAGGACACATTTTAGGTAATAGGATTGTTGTATGGGATATTAGTGCGTCTAGAGCGCTTTACAGGTTAGGCTTTTATGGTAAACCTCTGGGAATACATAAGCCTAAAAATTTTGATTTCCAAGCACCACTTATTCTTGACCTTATTGAAGGGCTATATTTGGTTGAAAAAAATTTTTTAAAGGTAGTGGACAAAAATGGGAATGAAGTTTCATATAAAATGCTTTTCAAGTTATGTGAAAAGGATTATGTTGATTTTAGAAGAAAATATGCTGTATACAAAGACCTTAGAGAAAAAAACTATATCGTATTACCTGGAATAAAATTTGGATGTGATTTTGCCGTATATGAAAAGGGTCCAGGTATTGATCATGCACCATATATTGTACGCGTGGTTAAAGATAAGGATAAGTTGTCAGCAACATATCTTGTCCTTTCAGGGCGGCTTGCAACTACTGTAAGGAAACGTTTTATTATTGCAATAGCAGATGATGTTTGTCCAAAATATTTGGCGTTCGAATGGTGGAAAGGATAGCCAATTTTAGAAAACTTTTAATCCGTCTATTTAGAAACTATTAGGCAGTAGTGAATAATGATGGCTGAAATTTCCACGGCCAAACCTTGCACAGCTAGATGTGAGTTCTTTCGCTGCGGCCGTAAAATGTTATCCTTTAAAGGAGGGAGGCCATGGTGTAACTTTGTTAACGAGCCCTGTAATCCCCAAACATGTGCTTACGTAACTTGTTTAAGAGGTAAACTTATTTCTGGAAACAAATGTGGGCTAACAGTTAAAAGATTAACCAGTGAAACGACATCGCCAAACGACTTTAAACTAAATATTAAACTACGCAGTAAAGATATTAAAAGGTTCGGAGGAGACGACCTAGTATAGTTAACTTTTATACCCTTCAATTTTTTTTAGCCTTGAATGTCTTTAAACTGGAAACCGTACATTTCCTTGTAAAGGATGAAGACTCCTTGAGGTGGAAATATTCCTATTTCAGTAATTATGGCGTCAATATATTCTGCTGGAGTAATGTCAAATGCAGGGTTTGAAACCTTTACACCCTTGTTTTGGGAAAGCCAATCTTTTGAAACAATCTCATACTTTGGTCTCTCTTCAATAATAATAAGGTCTCCATAGAATGTTTGTGGGCTAATCTTATAACTTTCTGCTGCAACCATAAATCTACTTCTAGCTTCCTTGGCTGCTAAAGCAATTAATGAGGTACCTATTTTGTTAACTATAGCACCGTTTGCTGTAATAGCGTCTGCTCCTACAATTACCTGATCAACTTTATTCATAAAATATCTCACTGCAGAATCAACTATAAGTGTAACTTCCACTCCATTCTTTGAAAGAATTGAAGCGGATGTTAGTCCTTGGAGCTTTGGTCTAGTTTCTGTACAATATACCTTGATATTTTTACCTAATTTATGAGCTGACAGAATAACTGAAAGTGCTGCCTCGCTGTTACAGTGTGTTAAAAGAATATCGCCATCCCTTACACGTTTCGCACCAATAACTCCAATCTTCTCAATTGCATTAATACTTTTTTCAATAAAATCTTCACATAATATTTTAAATGCCTCTATCCAAGAACTTCTATTTTCTAGCTCATGCGCTTTCCTTTTAAAGTTTGATATAACATAATTTATTGCATTAGGAAGTGATACAGCAGTAGGCCTAGAACTTTTTAAATATTCTCCAGCATTCTCTAAACTTTTAATAAACTCTTCTTTTGTAGAAACATTAAGTGTCAAACTGTATTCTTCAAGAGCTTTTACGGCAGCTCTAGCGATTCTTCCAGCTCCTCTAACTCTCATTTGTCTTATATCGTTGAACGTTTTCTCTAAAATATTCATATAATAGGCTAAAATAGAGGTTAAATAAAAAGTTAAAAATAAAAATATAGAAAAAATGGGGCCTGAAGCTTATCTTCAGGTATTAAAATATTTTTTATGCGACTACCTCGCCAACTGCGTGGCTTGGAAGTACCTGAGTAATTTTAGCCTTTATAGTGTCTCCTTTGCTAGTATTTGGTACAAAGATAACATATCCTTGAACTCTTGCTAGACCGTCTCCCCTTCTACTAATTTCTGTGATTGTTAGTTCTACTATGTCTCCAACTTTTACTGGCTTTTCTCTGAAATAAGAAGATGGAAACTTTCTTTTTCCTCCTCTTCTGCCACGCGGCTGGGCATTTCCTTCCTCTTCCAAGTGAATCTTTGCCTCAGCCACATATCAATAAATATGATATTTAAACGTTAGTAAACTCTTTTTGGCAGTGTTTAAAAATTGGTTTAAGCAAAGCATATTTGATGCTAGGGCGTATAATAGAAAATGGGAGTACTGTTTTATTATACAGTTTAAAAGGTAAAAGTTGGCTTATTAAAGTAGACTCTAAAAACGAATTTCATACACACTTTGGTGCTGTTAAGTTTTCTGAAATTGTTGGAAAAAGATATGGTGATATTGTGAAAACGAATTCGGGTCAAGAACTTATATTGCTTGAACCTCTTCTAGTAGACTACTTGATGAAGAGTGAAAGAAGAACTCAGATCGTTTATCCAAAAGATATAGGTCTGATCATCTTAGAAACTGGTATAGGTCCTGGTTCAATAGTTGTTGAAGCTGGCACTGGAAGTGGTGTATTAACCACGGCTGTAGCAAACTTTGTTAGACCATCAGGAAAAGTATATTCCTATGAAATAAGACCAGAGTTTATTGAAATAGCTAAAAGGAACCTAAAAAGGGTGGGGTTAGAAGATTATGTGATAATAAAAAATAAGGATGCCTCCCATGGTTTTGATGAAAAAGAAGTTGATGTGGTCTTGATTGATGTTGGTGCACCTTGGACTTTAGTAAAACCTGCATTTGATGCATTAAAAGGAGGAGGCGCATTAGCAGCTATTCTTCCAACAATAAACCAAGCTGAAAAGCTTGCTGTAGAATTAAAGAAGAATGGTTTTGTAAATGTTAATACTGTAGAACTATTGTGTAGGCCAATTGAAGCAAGAGAAGGTATGAGCCGTCCTTCAACAAGAATGATAGCCCACACCGCATACCTTATGTTTGCTAGAAAATCCTTCCTAAAAGTTAATACATCCTATAATGAAAACTCTTGCGATGGAAGTGAAAAGGTATGAAACAAAATATATCTAAACTGTTGTATTCGATGCCATTAATATCGTTCATAATCGGATACATATACTATTTCATAATATTAATGCCAAGTGATAGAACACCTTACACAATAGTTGAAATGGTTTTCAAGGACCCTTTTATCTTCATATTAGGTTTTATCGGAATAATTATTGGAACATTTTTTGACAAAATTAATGGCTTTAAAACAGAAATAATTGTCCAAAGGATAGAAAAAGTTGCCATATTATGGTTAGTAATTGGATTTATAATATCCGCATTGGTAACCGGTTTTAAGCCTATCCAACTATTTTATCTTGTTATAGAAGGCAAGTTTCTTATTTTACAGCCACTAATGATAATATTTTATTCCCTAATTCTTCCTTTAGGAAAAAGTTTTCTTGTAAACATTGGGCTAAAGAATATTTTAAAGGCAATTATATTAATGCTAATGGCATTTTCTCCAGCATACATTTTCTATACAAGCTTAAGAGAAGGTCAAACTATGCAAAATTATTTAAATGGGTTAGCAATACTTACTGTAGCTTTTATTCTCTATATTGTCTTAAATTTAAAAATGTTAGAAAAAAGGATTATCCTAAGAGGATGAGGAACGCTAGTACTAGTCCATAGATTGCTATTGCCTCTACGAACAAGAGTATCATTAAAACTTTGCTTAGCATTTCAGGCTTTTCAGCTAGTACTGAAATTCCTGTAGAACCTATTTGACCCATTCCAATTGCTGCCCCAAATGCAGCTATAGAGAAAGCTACGGCTGCACCAATTTCTTTTAAACCTGCTGTTTGAGTAGGTGTTTCTTGTGCATAAGCTCCATTAAATAGTATCACCATAGCACATAGGATTGTGAAGCTTAAAATGTGCTTTAAAGACTTCAATTTTCCCCACTCATTTTAGAAAAAAATTGGCAGTATTAAAACTTTTTTTAAATTTTCTATACTTATGTTAAGTAGCTTGGCCTTTAACATATTCATTAAATCTTCTATTTCATACCTTTTTAGGATGATGTAACCGTATGCTATGTCTGGCTGGAATGGATATGCTAAGAAAACTTCGTATGCTTTTCTAGCAATTGTCTTATTATATTCTATCTCCAGTTCATCAGTCTCGAAATTTGGAATCTTTTCTATAAATTCTTTTAATATTCCTTGATACTCTTCTACTGCTGATGTAGCAAAGGTTTTAATATCGGTTGTTGATAAAAGTTTTTCAAAAATTTTTTTTTCGATTATAGAAAACGGCGTTATATATTGTTTGATCAAATAATTTGGTGCACCCATACTTTTTAAACGTAGTATTAGCATTATGTTTTCCTTTAAAAGTTGCATTCTAAATATTTCTGTTAAAATTGTTTGTCTCCCAATTTTTTCCTTAATCAATTCCAAAAAAGTTTTCCAAAATATGTATTTTATTTGAAGGATAAGGTGGTTTATATCATTTTCATTCTCTAATATCAGCTGTTTTAATTTTGGTACCAAAGATTTTTCCTGTAATAAATCTACTATTACTTCAGTTTTCTCGTAGGATAGTTTCTTTTTTCCTAAAAATATTTCTCTTGTTAAAATTTCGTGAAAGCTTTTAAATTCTACTCTATAATATTTTGAACTAAGAAGGTCGGCTAGCATTGAAATTAGTTCGTGATCATGTAATAGGTTTAGAAATATTTTTCCCTCTTCCGGAGAATACTTGATACATTTGTTTAGTTCGTCATAGTAGTATTCAAAGAGTGTTCTCTCTATTTCTAATGTAGTTGGTTCCTTTTGTGAAAATTTTGATAGATAGTTCCAATAGTCTGTATTGTTTAAATATGATATTGCGATATGAAAATTTTCTGCATAGAGTATTGCATTATACTTTTGTTTGTCTAAAAGTTTTCCTTTACCAACTCTTACTTTTGCAAGTACTGGACCATAGTTTTTGGGCAAGATCATCTTACTTTACCTTCCTAAGCTTATAATATAGGTATATGTTTCCTATAAAAAGTATACTTATTCCTATCAGTAGTGAAAAGATGGCTGCAAATAGTTTTGAATTCATATAGGTGAAGATTGCAAAAAAGGCTATTGGCGTTAAGATTAACGAAAGTATGAATGGTGAGAATATTAACAAGTATTCTTTCCAAAATGGTTTTATTCTAGTTAGATTGTATATTTGTTGGATTGCATGAGTGTAAGGGAAGGTTTCGAATACTTTGGTCTCTCTTTTACAATATTGGTTTTTGCTATTGCTGGATATCTTATTGGAAGGGAGATAGGTCAAACTGTTTTATTCACCCTTATTGCAACTCTTTTCGGAATTTTCATAACATTTTATGAAGCTTGGAGGCTTGCTAAAAGGAAATAGCATAAGTGTTACACCAGCTTTAGAGGCTGGAAAGTTGTTCCTGTACCTGAATAGAATTTCATGAACCATTCTACCCAGTGTAGCCTGAGGCAGTGTAAGAATGCCAGTAGTCCCTCGAATCCCATAATAATTATTGTTCCAAATGCTAGAATTGGTATGAATAGGAAAATGTTTAGTGTGCTTCCAGCGTCAAAGATTAGTTTGCTAAACAGTGCATGTGCTGCACCTATTGCTAGAATTCGGAAGTAAGAGAATGTGTTTGAGATTAAAGATATGACTTGTTCCATTGTCTCAAGTAATCCGTTTACTTTTTCCTCCATTATTCTGCCAAAAATCATAATAACCATTGGCGGTAATATAAAATATATTATTGTGTTAAAGTTTAGAATTGCTGAAATAACGTTTCTTCCGTTAACGAAGAAAAGGTATGCGATTGTTAGGTAAAGTGTAACCCATCCTATGTCTCCAACTGCCTTCCAAACTCTTCTTGTGTTAAATGCGTTTATCATTGAAAGGATTATTCCAAAGGACACTTGGAAAAATGCTATAAGGAGTGAGAGTCGGGCGAGCCTTAGGGGTGTTTCTATTGGATTTAATCTTAATGGAATATAAGTTATTCCTAGAACTAAGTTTTCTGGAATCTCTGGAAGATGTAGTGTCTCGTATACGGTTTGTGCCAGTTCATGGCTTCCAAATGCTTCTCTGTACATGAATAGGCCTACGAGTGATGAAGTTATACCAAGTATTATGTAAAGTTTTGCTCCAGAAATTATGAGTGATAGTGTTTCTCCAAATTTAACTTTTCTTTTTTGTAATAGTAGGAGGTATACTCCAAAAATGGCTAGGAGTAATCCATGGCCAAAGTCCCCGAACATTAGAGCAAAAATTATTGGATATGTTATAGCCATAAATGCTGAAGGTTCAAGTTCGTTAGCTTTTGGTGTTCCAAATGATAGTACAAGTTTCCTAAAAACTTGAGGCATTCTTGTCCTTTCAAGTAATGTTGGCGACTCTGTCTCACCATGTTCCTTTTTCTCTTCTACAATTTCAAATGCAGCTTTGTCTTCAACCTTTTTCACAGATTCTATAACTTTTTCCACTTCAACTGTTTTTACCCAAATATCTATGACTGCAACCTTGTCTGTTCCAGCAATTTTTTCTAGTGCTGATTCAAGGTTACAGAATGCTTTTAGTCTAACGTAAGCTTTTATGTATTCGTCCCAATTTCCTGCACCCTTCCTCAAATCTTCATCAAGTTTTTCAATATAGTTTATATCTTCTTCATTTAAACTAACTATTTTTTCATCAAGTTTTATGTTTGGCACTGGTTTTTCTTTTATGGTATTTTCCATACGTTGTAATAGATTTAGTGCTCTTGCTAGTAAGCCTGATGGTTGAATGGGTTTAGCTTTTTCTGCTATAGTCTTGTCATTGAAGGAAGAATTGAGTTGAATATAGCATTCGTTCGCTAAGTTTAAAAGAATTTTTCTAACATTTTCTTTTGGAGCATATATTATTATATGTGTAAGTGGTTTAGGAAACATGTTCCAACATCCTAACGTTAAAGGTTAGGAAATATATTTTTTTAAAATTTTCAACAAATATGATAATTATTTTAATGTTAATTTTTAGCATCAGCCTTTTTCTCTATGTTCAAATTTGTTATAATAGTGTTATAATGGTATCATAAGATTTAAGATTTTTATGTAACAGTTTCAAAAAAATTAAATTCTTATCCAATTTTACTGTCTGCGATGGGACAGTTGCAGCCAGAAAAAGCCTTGCCCGATAAGGAGAAGAATTTTAGTGAATGGTATTCCTTGATTTTGGAAAGGGCTGAGCTTGTAGATATAAGGTATAATGTTAAGGGTTTTGTCGTTTACAGGCCTAATCTTATGAGATTAATCAATCTTATAAGAGATGAGTTAGAGCGTGGGTTGACTGAAACTGGGCATCAGCCTGTTCTCTTTCCCCTAGTTATCCCAATGTCTTATCTCAGGAAAGAGGAGGAGCATATTACAGGTTTTGAGGCTGAAGTTTTCAAGATAAGGGGTGAGGAAGGTGAAGAGGACCTTGCCCTTAGACCTACTTCTGAAACAGCCTTTTATCCTATGTACTCATTATGGATTCATAGTTATAGGGATCTTCCACTAAAGCTCTTTCAGACTGTTACTGTGTATAGGAAGGAGACTAAAGCTACAAGGCCTCTTATTAGGGGTAGAGAATTTTTGTGGATTGAAGCTCATGATGCTTTTTCAAGTAAGGAGGAGGCTTTGAATCAGGTTTCTGAAGATATTAGGATAACAAGGAATGCTTTAGAAAAGTTTGGTCTAGCCTTTATTGTTGTTGAAAGGGAAGAATGGGATAAGTTTCCTGGTGCTGAAAAAACTTTTGCATTTGATTGTATAATGCCTGAAGGTAAAGTTTTACAGATAGCGACTACACATTATCTTGGAACAAAATTTTCTGTACCATTTGAAATAGTTTTCCTTGATAAGGATGGTAGTAAAAAGTATGTTCATCAAACATGTTTTGGTCCTGGGCTTTCAAGGATGGCTGCTGCAATAATATCAACTCATGGTGATGAATTTGGTCTAGTTTTACCTTTTGAAGTCGCTCCTATACAGGTTGTTGTTGTTCCTATTCCTAAAGAAGGGTTCGAAGAAAAGGTTTTTAAAAAATGTTTTGAAATTGGTGAAAGACTTAGAAGGTTAAATGTTCGTGTTAAGGTTGATGACTCTGAAGATAGGCCTGGTTCCAAGTTCTATAAGTGGGAACTTTTCGGTGTACCACTTAGGGTTGAAATTGGTATTAAAGAGGTTGAAGAAAAAAAGATTACATTGTTTAGAAGGGACTTGAGAAAAAGATGGCAGGTTGATGATTGTTCTATTGAACAGGAGGTTTTAGATGTTAAAGAGGATATTTTAAGGGTTCTAAAAAAGAAGGCTTATGAAAGACTTGAAGGTTCTCTTGTTAGAATAAATAGTAGGAGTGAGGGGATAGAAGCTAGTGAGCATGGAAAGATAATTTTAATGAATTTTTGCGGTATGCGAGAATGTGCTGAAAGGGTTAAAGAAGATACTGGAGGATATGAGATTAGAGGTAAAAGGATTGATTTGGAAGAAAAGGTTTGGGGTCCATGTGCATGGTGTGGTAGGCCTGCTGAAAAAGTTGTTGTTGTAGCAAAAGCTTTCTAGAAAAGAATATTAATTTACGTTCACCATATTATTATGATATGGTATGGTTTTAGAGCATGCTATAAGAGATCCCTCTTTAGCTCCTGAAGGTAGAAAGAAGCTTGAATGGGCTTGGGCTAGAATGCCTGTCTTAAAAAGGTTGAGGGAAAAGTTTTTGGAAAAAAGGCCTTTGTCAGGGAAAAAGGTTGGAGTTTGTCTTCACTTGGAGGCAAAGACTGCACTTTTGGCAATAACCTTGCAGGAGCTCGGTGCAGAAGTTTCTATAACATCATCTAATCCACTGACTACTCAGGATGATGTTGCAGCAGCTTTAGCTGAAAGGGTTTCACATGTCTATTCATGGTATAATGAAACTCTAGAAGAGTATGAAATGAATGTTTTACGTGTTGCTGAAAATAGGCCTGACATGATTGTTGATGATGGAGGTGATCTTGGTGTTCTTTTACACAAAAAGGGTTTGGCTGAAAATGTTTTAGGTGGTACTGAAGAGACTACAACTGGTGTTTTAAGGTATAAGGCTATGGAAAATGATGGTGTACTAAAGTTTCCTGTTATTGCTGTAAATAATGCGAAAAGTAAGCGTATCTTCGATAACAAGTATGGTAGTGGACAAAGTGTGGTTGATGGCATTATGCGGACAACGAACATGCTTATTGCTGGTAAGTATGCTGTTGTTGTAGGCTATGGTTGGGTTGGTAAGGGAATCGCGTCGAGATTAAGAGGCCTTGGAGCTAAGGTTATTGTCTGTGAGGTCGACCCATTTTCTGCACTTGAAGCACACTTAGACGGTTTTGAGGTTATGAAAATGGCTGATGCTGCGTCAATAGGTGATCTTTTTGTTACAGCGACTGGTAATATTAAACCAATAACAGTTGAACATTTTTGTAAGATGAAGGATGGTGCCATACTGGCTAATGCTGGACATTTTGATGTAGAAGTTGATGTTAAAGGATTAAAATCTATTGCGAAAGAAAAGAGGACTGTTAGAAAAAATATTGATGAATACATCTTGCCTGATGGACGCAGGCTTTATCTTTTAGCTGAAGGTAGGCTTGTTAACATTGCCGCAGGAGACGGGCATCCTATTGAAATTATGGATTTAAGTTTTGCAACCCAACTTCTTTCAATATTATACTTGCTAGAAAATGGTGAAAAAATGGAGAACAAGGTTTACGAGGTTCCACAAGAAATTGATAAGACAATTGTGTTACAGAAGCTTGAATCAGAAAATATTAAAATTGATGTTTTAACAGAAGAGCAGAAGGCTTATCTTAGGCAATGGTCTATCTAATTAATGGTGTTCAAGAGTTTTAAAGCCTTCTTATTAAACTCTCCCATAATATTTTCTATGTCAATGTTAGGAAATTTTCCTTTTTCATAAAGTATTTTTCCATTCACTATCGTAAACAATATGTCAGCTGGTGTGCACGAATAAACGATATTCGATATTATATCATATTCTGGCCAGAGTCTTGGACTTTTTCCATCTATTATAACTATATCTGCCTTTTTGTTTTCCTCAATTGAGCCAATATGATTGTCAAGTCCAAGCGCTCTTGCTCCATTAGCTGTAGCCATTAGAAATGCGTCTTTGGCGTTTGGAAATTTTGGGTCAAGGTTCACTCCTCTCTGTAGGAGAACAGCTGTCCTCATTTCATTAAAAAGGTTTAGTGAGTTTGAGCTTGCTGCACCATCTGTTCCCAAGCAGACGTTAATACCCGCTTTTAACAATTCTGAAAGTGGCATCACACCGTCTGCAAGTTTCAGATTGGATGAAGGATTGTGTACACAGTTTACTTTCTTTTTTTGTAGTATATTAATGTCTTTGTCTTTTAGGTGGACACAATGTGCTGCTATCATTTTCTCATTTAATATGCCAATCTTATCCAAGTATTCTATAGGTGTTAAACCGAATTTTTCTTTTGTAAAATGAACTTCGTCAAGAGTTTCTGAAACATGCATGTGTACTAGCAGATTATGTTTTTCTGACACATCCATTATCTTCTCCAAAAGTTCTTTGCTACAAGTGTATATGGCGTGTGGTCCTAATGCAATTTTAACAAGTTCGTCTCCTATAGAATTAGCCATATCAAAATATTTTTGAAGTTCTTTAAATCTTCTCCAATAAATTTCTCCATCTGGAACTTGGTCAAGGAATGCTATTGTTGCAACAGCCCTTAATGGTATAACCTTTAATGCATCTATAAGTTCATTGAAATAGTAGAAGTCTACAAAGGTTGTTGTCCCACTAGAAAGCATTTCTAAAAATGATGAAAGATTTCCATAAAAGAGGTCTTCTGAAGTCAACTTTGATTCTAGGGGCCAAATCTTTTTCTCCAGCCAAAGTTTTAGAGGTAAATCGTCACATGCTCCTCTAAATAGGTTCATTGCTGCATGTGTATGACAATTTATTAGGCCAGGTATTGCTATACCATACTCTTCCAAAATAATATTGTCAAAGTATGATCTAGAATATGGTATATTTTTTATTTGGCCAACATAGGTTATTTTTCCATTTTCAAACGCTATTGCCGCATTTTTTATTATATCAAAGTTTCTGTTGCATGTGATAGCATACTTTACTTCAATAAGAGTTTTTTCCATAGCATCGTCTATTATGTAGTCGATTATAAGCTTATTTTTTAAGAAAAAATTTTTTTATATTACCTTATAGGTAGTTGGATTGAGCGAATTTGGCGAAGAAAAGAAAGAGCAGAGGACGTGGCAAGGGTGGTAAAGGAAGGTCTGAAATGGTTCAGTGTACAAACTGTGGTGCTATGGTTCCAAGGGACAAGGCTAAAAAGGTGACTGCAAGACTAAGTTTTGTAGACCCGACTTTGGCAAAGGAGTTAAAGGCTGCTGGAACATATATTCCATCTGAAAAGACAGTAAAATATTATTGCATATCTTGTGCAGTTCACTTTGGTGTTGTAAAGGTAAGGGCTAAAGAAGAAAGAAAATTTAAGTAACTACTTTAGAGCACCCATTATAATAATACATCTTTGAATGAATGTAACCACCGCTAGTGCTGATACTATAACTATTCCATAATACGGTTGCCCAAGCATACTTAATACAGATAATACAATCATCCTCTCCGCCCTTTCTCCCCAACCTCTCCCCTTAATCTCAATGTTAAGTGATTCTGCTTTTGCTCTAACATAGCTTACTAAAAGAGAAAATGTTATTCCTAAAAAGATTATGTCAGGTGGCGCCCACCCTCCAACCATGATTCCAAAAAATACTATAATTTCAGCAATTCTGTCCGCTGTCGAGTCTATGAAGCTCCCCATTTTAGATACTGTGCGTGTATAGTTTGCTACCGCTCCGTCCACTACGTCCATAAACCCTGAAAGTAGATAGAATAATCCCCCTAAAAATGCGTTCAAAAAATTTTTTTGCATGTAAAATGACATCGCCACTAAAGCGAATATTATGCCAAATATTGTCCAGAACCAAGCTGGGAATCCTGTTTTTGAAAAATATTTTCCAATACAATTGATAATTGGTCTTATTTTCTCTCTAATCTTATTTAGTACCATTTTAATCCGCACAACTTATATTTTGAGATTTAATAACAGTTTAGGTTGGAGGGACTTGGATGGGTAAGGTCGATAAGGGTGTAAAATGCATGGTTAAGGGCTGTGATAATTTTGCAGAAAGGTCTCTTAGTGCTGAACAGGTTTCGAAGAGCAGTATTAAGGTTGAAGGTAGTGCTAGAAGGGTTTACTTGTGTCATGATCATTATAAGCAGTGGAAGAAGGAGACTAAGAAGATGAGGGAGCTTGAGCATATAGCATATTGAGGTGAACTTGGTTGAAGATATTGCAGCTTCACACAGATTTTATAGAATTTAGACTTATTAAAAAGGAAATAGATGCAGCGGAAGACTGTGAATTAAAGGAATTTAAATATGATAATATTCTTGTCCTTTTCACTTCAGTTGAAGAAGGCGATGATGAAAACGTTGTTTTAAAGGCAGTTGAGGATGTCAAGAATTCGCTTAATCAGTTTGGAGTAAATAAGATACTCATTTACCCGTTTGCTCATTTAAGCTCGAACCTTGCAAATCCGTTTGAAGCATATAAGGTTCTCAAGTTTATGGAAGAGTCTGCAAAGGGTGCTGGTATTGAAACTTATAGGGCTCCGTTTGGCTGGAATAAGCAGTTCACTTTATCCATCAAAGGGCATCCTTTAGCGGAACAGTTTAGGTCAATATCAAGGGAGGATGCTTTAGAGGAAAAGGTTCCGCAGGCTTTAAAGGCTGAAGAGAAGATAAAATCCTATTGGTATATTATTACTGTTGAAGGCGAGCTTGTTCCAGTAGAAAGGTTTGACTTTAGGGGTCACGAGAACCTTGAAAAGTTTGCACGATATGAGATGGCAAAGGTTAGGGCTGTTAAAGGCACTCCTCCACATGTAACTCTAATGCAGAGGCTTGAGATTGCAGACTATGAGCCTGCGAGTGACCAAGGTAATCTCAGATGGTATCCTAAAGGGCGTTTAATTAAATCTCTTATTGAAGAATTTGTTACTTCTAAGGTTATAGAATATGGTGCAATGGAAGTTGAAACACCAATAATGTACGATTATCAGCATCCTAGCCTTTATGAATATTTGAACCGTTTCCCAGCAAGACAGTATACTCTTAACTCTGATGACAAAGAATTTTTCTTGAGATTTAGTGCATGTTTTGGCCAGTTTTTGATGGCTCACGATGCCATAATATCGTATAAGAATCTTCCAATTAGGTTGTATGAGCTTACAAAATACAGTTTTCGAAGGGAAAAGAGTGGTGAGCTTACTGGATTGAGAAGGTTAAGGGCTTTCACCATGCCAGATTGTCATGCAATCTGCGCTAACCTTGAACAGGCTAAGGAGGAGTTTGTAAAAAGATTTAGGTTAAGTATGAGTGTATTGGAGAGTCTAGGCCTGAGTAAGGATGATTATGAGCTTGCGATAAGGTTTACTCGAGACTTTTACGAAAATAATAAAGACTTTATAATTTCTCTAATAAGTATGTTTGGTAAACCTGCTCTGGTGGAGCTTTGGGAGGAAAGATTCTTTTACTTTGTTCTAAAATGGGAATTTAATTTCATAGACAGTCTTGATAAAGCTTCTGCCCTGTCAACGGACCAGATAGATATTGAGAATGCTAAAAGATATGGTATAACCTACGTTGATGAAAATGGTGAAAAAAGGCATCCTCTTATTTTACATAATTCTCCTAGTGGTGCAATAGAAAGGGACATTTACGCGATCCTTGAAAAGGCTTACATGGTACAGTCGAAGGGTCTTGTCCCAATTTTACCATTATGGCTTTCTCCTACTCAGGTTAGAATTGTTCCTGTGTCAGAAAATTTTTACCAGTATTCAATAAATTTGTGTGAACAAATAGAGGCGCATAAAATTAGGGTTGATGTAGATGATCGTCCTCTAACATTGAATAGGAAAATTATGGATGCTGAAAGAGAGTGGATCCCATATATTCTTGTTGTTGGCGAAAAAGAAGTACAATCAAACATACTTACAGTAAGAGTAAGAGGTGAAAAAGAGTTTAAGAAGGTGTCATTAGAAGAGCTTTTAATTGAAATAAAATCGAAGACATTAGATAAGCCCTTTAAGCCTCTGCCACTGCCAAAGCTTCTGTCAAAGCGTCCAAAGTTTTATGGCTAACTAGTCTTTTCCCTTATACAATAGGAGAATATTTCAAGCATCAGCTTAGCCGCTAATATGCTCGTATTACCGTTATCGTATGGTGGACAAACTTCAACTATATCAAATCCAACAATCTCTATATCCTTTAAGTTCGCTAAAAGTTCGATAAAGTTTTGTGGTGAAAGTCCGAACGGTTCAGGGTTTCCTACACCTGGTGCAAAGGATGGGTCAAAGAAGTCTACATCTATAGAAAGGTAGACTCTCCTATATTTCTTAAAAAACTCGTTCTCTAGTGCAAATTTTACATTAAACTTTGATGCCTCAATAACATTTAGTCTTTCTTTTTCTATAAGTTTCCATTCTTCTGCGCACGCTGCTCTAGCCCCAATATGCAGGAATCTTTCTTTATCAATTTTCTCAAGCAGTCTTCTATAGAATGTTGCATGTGTAAATTTTGAGCCATTCATTTCATCACGTAGGTCAAGGTGGGCGTCAAATATTATTATACCAACATCCTTTGGAAGAACTTTTATTGTTCCATAGGAAATTGTATGTTCTCCACCCAGCATACAGAAGGTTATATTCTCCGTCAAAAGTTCGTTAGAAATCTTTGAAATCTGGTCTAAGCATTCCTCCATATTAAAGGGTACAATCATGTCACCTAAGTCTTCTATATACTCTTTCTCTAAATCTATATTAAATGTTCTAGAATATATTTCGATGTTATTGAATGCTTCTCTTATAGTGTTTGGTGCAAACTTTGACCCAGGCCTATATGTGCTTGTGGAATCAAATGGTACTCCAAATACTCTTCCGCATGGTGTACTTTTTTCTGTAAGTTTTAGGATTCTACCTGTATCTTGAAGATAAAGCTTTTTATAACTCATGGTTTAGCCTTCTAATTGAAATTATATAAAATTTGATTTATGGCCAAAAGAAGTCTTCAAGTTTTGTGGAAGTTATTATTTCATCGAATTCGTATCCTAGTGCATCCAGTAACTGTTCAAATGTGCTTCTCATGTATTCTATGTACTTGTTTACGTCTATGTCTTCTGGTTTGGCTAATATTGTTGGCTTAACTCCATCTGGTGAAACTGTTTTCACGAAAGATATTATGTCTCCTCTTTTAACCTTTTTACCGCTTCTCTCAAGTTGTCTTGCTGCCTTAACATGTTGTGGTGTTGTATCCACGTACTCGTCTAAATCTTTGCTTACCATAACATTGAATGCAAGGTCCTCTAATGGAACCTTCTTCTTTCTTAAATTATCGATTATATCCTTCAAATATTTTTTAACATCTTCTCTTGCAATCTCAAATTCTGAAGGTGAGTTCACCTTACTTAACCTTTCAACCACATTATAGAAAGCATTTTTTATTAGGTTTGGTGTATTACTCTTTTTTCCGGTAAAACCTTTTAGTATAAAGTTTCCGTCTGGAAGTACACCTAAATAGTTCTTTTTCCTTTTACTGAATGCAACATACCTGTAGACTTTGTCTAGGTCAAGTTCTATACCTAAATTGGTTTCAGCCCATTCTGTCATCTGTTCTATATCTTTTTTAGATATTCCTGCAATAAATAGTGAGTCTGTGTCACCGTAAACAACTTTAAAGTTTCTTCTTTTACATTCTTCTATAGTTTTCATGATAAGATATCTTCCTATTGCTGCTGTTGATTCTGCAACTGGTGGACAGTATAGTGGGAATGCTTCAGTACCAAATACTCCGTAGCTGGCATTCAAGATTACCTTAAGGACTTGCGAGATCGTGTTGAAGAGTACTCCTTTGTCAGAGTTTGATGGATACTTTTTAGAAAGTGGCTTATAAAGTTTAACTCTTAAGTCCCTTAAGGAACCAATAAGTAATGATGTTATTCCATATCTCTTTTTACATACCCAGTGTGGTGTGTCAGGTATAATATTGCTTTTGCATTCTTCATGTGAACAGAGTATTGTCTCATAGGAAAGGTTGTAGACTTTTATTATGCTCGGGTATAGGCTTGCAAAGTCCAGCACTGCCACATTAAAATGCACTCCAGCCTCAGGTTCAAGAACGTAGGCTCCACGATACTTTTTACCTTTTGTTATTGCTGTTGAAGATATTGTCCCCCTTAACGATACTTCCTCGCTTGAGGGTATAAGTGCATTCATTCTTCTATGTTCGAAATACATTAGGCTACGTATCCAGTTGGATACTCCTAGTCTCCCAATATCTTCTAGCGGCATTTTCGCGACTCTTGCGATCATTATTAAAAGTCGCATTACTAAATCATCATTGTAGCTTGTTAACTTGTAAGTAATTCTTGCATCGTTGAAGCAGTAGTTTGCTAGTTCTAGTAGTGGTAGGCTACTTATTGATCCCTCAAACTCGATCTTACACTCATTTATCAGAGCCTCACATACTGAATCAAGTGTGTTTTCAACATATTTTGATTCGAAAACGTAAACTTTTAGTGCATGGTTTGAAAAGAACTTGTAAAGGTCAATATGTACTCCATGCTTTATCCAAGCCTGGTCTCTGCCAAGGTTTATTGGTATCGCTTCTTCTGGAAATCCTAGATTTTTTGCCCTATGATATAAGTAGTTTAAATCAAATTCGTCACCATTATAGGTTACTATAAAAGGATAGTCTAACATGTTCAAAAATACTGCTTCAAGAAGTGCTTTTTCATCTTCAAAAAATATTATCTCTGCTTCATCAACCTTTTTCTCTCCAACTGGCACGTTATCTCTTTTTAGGAGGAACACTTTTTTTACTCCATCACTTCCATATATTGCTACAGCTATTACTTGATGTTCTGCCTCTGAAGGGGATGGTATATGTGATTCATCTGGTGATGCTACTTCTATATCAAGTGAAGCTCTCTTTATCATTGGCAGAGGCTGGGTTAGTAGGTCACACCATGCTTTAACATATGGAATGAACTCTTTTTTAGAAGAATTTTCTAACTTCTCTCTTTCTTGCTGAAGTAGTGGATCAACCTCTAACCTTATTGGAATAGGCCTATCCTCTTTTATTTCATAAAAAATTCCTGGTGTTAGCTGGAAATCGTAGAGGTAATTTTCATAATATTTTATATCTGACTCATATGTTGATATAATGTTTCTTATACTTTGTTCACCCTTACCACCACCTATTGAAAGCGGATTTGATACAATAATCTTTTTAACTAAAATCTTTTCCATTGTAAACATGTTTATTTTTTCTACTTCCTCAATCTTAAGTACATCTTGTCTAGACTTTATACGCTCTAATTGTCTATCGTCAGCCTTTGTAAAACAGTATGGTTTGTGGCCAGTATTATCTTTCCAGATAAAGTTTCTCTTAAACTTTGGTGAATAGAACACAAGATATACTCTCTTCTCATCACCATCATATCCTGCGGAAACAAGCAGTCCCTCATCTAATGAAGTTGTATGTGCTGTAAGTGTGGCGAGTTTTTGCTTTAGCTGTTCAAATACCAATTTTCCTTCCTCTATGCCATATGTTCTAGTTTTTGATAAACATTTTTTGAAAAACCTTAAATCTTATTTTAATAGAGTCTTTAAAGATGGAATTAAAAAGTCTCATACTTACACCCTATAACATTGTAATCTTATTAATAAGTATATTCTTTCTTTTATTACCAATACTAAACATTTCAGCTCAAACTTCAGCAGTTATTGGTCTAGTTAATCTTCTCGCGTTTTTGATAAACTTGAGATTTAAGCGGCTTGAACTTTTTGCAAAATTTTTTGTCCCAATCTTCAACATTATCGTATTTTCGTTCCAGATATATAATGCCTTTACCTTTTTTAATATAGGCTTAAACTTGAACGTCTACATCACAATAATTTCAGCCTCAATCTTTCTTGCACTCAATGTGATGCTTTTACTCTTTTATGGAAGTTAAGCAAAAACCTTTAATATAATTTTATAATGAGCTTTCATGTTGGATAACAAAATCGATCTTGCTTTTAGGAATGTTGAAGAAGTTGTAACAAGAGAAGAGCTTGAAAATCTTATCTTAACTAACTCTGGTATAGGCTACTATGGTACTGCACCAACTGGGCCATTTCATATAGGCTATCTTGTGCCTCTTGGGAAGGTGGCTGACCTTGTTAAGGCTGGAGTTAGGATGAAGATACTTTTGGCAGACATACACGCCTACATGGACGATAGGAAGACCGATTGGGGTCTATTAAAGGTTAGAACAGAATATTATTTTAAATGCATAAGCTTACTATTAAAAGATGTTAATGTAGAATACTCTATTGGTTCAAGCTTCCAGTTTGAAAAAGATTATTTTGAAAAACTTTACAGGATTAGTGCTCTCATAACTGTGTCAAGAGCTCAGCGGGCTGCTTCAATGGTTACTAGGATGAAGGAGCCAAAAGTTTCTGAACTGGTTTATCCTATTATGCAGGCAATAGACTGTGACGCTCTTAAAGTTAACATTGCTCTTGGAGGCATTGACCAGAGACATATTTATATGCTTACAAGAGAATATTTTCCTCTTCTCGGACTAAAGCCTGTAACATGCATTTTCACTCCCCTAATACCTTCTCTTAAGGGTCCTGATGTTAAAATGTCTGCTTCTATTCCCGAATCAAATATACAGGTTTACGAGCCTGAAGATAGCATAAGGAAGAAGATTTTGAAAGCATATTGTCCAATGAAGGAGGTTAAAGGCTCAAATCAACAATATACTAACCCAGTTGTTGCCATCGCCTCTCTTGCACTACTTCCTATGCTTGGAAGCTTTAAGGTTGAAAGGGATCCATCTAAGGGTGGTGATATCGTCTACACTGATGCGAAGATGATGGAAATTGATTATGCTGAGGGCAAGCTTCATCCACTGGATTTAAAGAATTCTGTGGCAAATGTGCTTATAGAATTTCTTAAGCCAGTTAGAGACTATTTCAAGTCTAAGCATGATTTAATAGTTGAAGCTTATCCTGAAGAGGTTAAAAAGGGATTAGTTCCCCTACCTTAAAGGACAGATTATATATGATTCCAATAAATAAGCCTGCTATAGGAGAAGAGGAAAAGAATGCTGTCCTAAGAGTTTTAGAGTCTCTTCAGCTAACAGATTCAAGTTTTGAAGGTGGAAAGTTTGTTAAAGAATTTGAAAAACTTTTCGCAGAGTACGTTGGTACAAAGCATGCTATTGCAGTAAACTCTGGTACTTCGGCAATACTTGCTGCCCTAATGGCACTGGATTTAAGAGAAGGTTGTGAAACATTGGTGCCTGGTTTCACTTTTGCATCAACTGCCACAACAAGCCTCTTCCTAAAAGCTAATGTAAAATTTGTTGACATAGAGCTTGAAACATACTCTATTTCGGTTAAGGACCTTGCTAAAAAATTTTCTAAGAATTCTAAAGTAGTTTTACCTGTCCACCTATATGGTCATCCTGCACCATTAGATGAAATAATTGAAGAATCTGAGAAGCATTGTGTTTTTGTGGTCGAAGATGCTGCTCAATCTTTGGGTTCAAAGTATAGGGGTAAAATGACAGGCGGCTTTGGTATCATGGGCTGTTTTAGCCTCTATGGTACAAAAATTGTAACATGCGGTGAGGGTGGTGTTGTTACAACAAACGACGATATTTTGGCCGAAAAGTTGAGGATGATAAGGTCCCATGGGCAGGTTAAAGGCTATGACTCTAAAGTCCTTGGACTAAACCTAAGAATGCCTCAAATGGAGGCTGCAATCGGTATAGAGCAGCTTAGGAAGATAGATTCTTTTATCAAAGCTAGGAGAAAGAACGCTATGTTCTATAATGAAGAATTTGGTAAGCTTAAAGGTGTAAGGTTGCCTGTAGAGAAAAATTATGCTGAGACAAACTGGAGCATATACACGGTATACGTGGAAAGAAAGAGGAATGAAATCGTGCAGTATTTGAGGGAAAGGGGTGTGGGTGCAACAGTTTACTATCCCACTCCCTTAAATAAGATGGATGTTTTCATAAAACATGTTCAATTGGAATCTCTTCCAAACTGTGAAGAGGCTGCTGAACATGTTCTGTCACTTCCAGTTTATCCGACTCTTACTGAAGAAGAACGCAATTATGTTGTTAAAGTTTTTAAGGAAGCCATTAGAACATTTTTATAGCATACTGTTAGAGGATGGTTGGTATGAGCGAGCAGGCTAAGGATGAAGTATATTATGAATGTGTAAGATGTGGTACAGTTGTAACTTCTAGTGAACTTTCCAAGCTTTTGGAAATCAAATGCATATGTGGATACAGAATTTTAAGGAAAAAGAGGCCTCAAGTTGTTAAGGTCATAAAGGCAATCTAAAAAGTTATCTTTATATATAAGCCATAGAATGTGGCGAGATAAGTTGGATACTAGTGTCACAGAAAAGGTTATCTCTCTTGCTAAAAAGAGGGGCTTTTACTGGCAAGCCTATGAAATATATGGTGGTGTTGGAGGCTTCTATACTCTAGGCCCTCTTGGAACAAGACTTAAAGATAATATAATAAGGGTTTGGAGGAAAATCTTTCTAGAACCTTACGAGTTTATTGAAATTGAATCTCCTACGATTGCGCCATATATTGTCTTTGAGGCTTCGGGTCATGTTGGATCATTTAAGGATGCGATGGCTGAGTGTTTGAAGTGTGGAAACAAGTATAGGGCTGACCATCTACTTGAGGAAAAGGGTGTTAAGGTTTCTGAAGCAACAAGCTTAGAAATACTTGAAAAATTGTTGAATGAAAAAAATGTATCTTGTCCTGATTGTGGTTCCGTAAGCTGGAAGGTAAGCTCCTTTTTAACAATGTTTCAGACAAATATTGGTCCATACAAAGAAAATGTTGGTTTTTTGAGGCCTGAAACTGCTCAAGGAATGTTTGTAGAATTTAAGCAACTTTATGAAATAAACAGGGCTAGAATGCCTTTCGGTGTGGCACAGATAGGTAAGGCTTACAGAAATGAAATTTCTCCTAGACAGGGGCTAATAAGGTTGAGAGAATTTTCTCAAATGGAGCTTGAGCTATTTTTTGACCCATTAAATGACAAGTGTCCATATTTGGATGATGTTAAGGACATAAGAATGAATATACTTGATGAGGAGAAGGTTAGAAATGGTGATACTCTACCACATAATGTTAATGCTAAAGAAGCTGTAGAAAGAGGTTTTGTCAGAGAAGAATGGCTTGCTTTTATGATGGCTCTTTCACAAAAGTTCCTTTGCACACTTGGAATTAGGCCAGAGTTTCAAAGGTTTAAGGCAAAGTTGGAGGGTGAAAGAGCTCACTATTCCGCACAAACATTCGATCATGAAGTTTTAACTGGAAAGTTTGGGTGGATTGAAGTGGCTGGTCACGCGTACAGGCAAGACTATGACCTAAAATCCCATTCTATAAAGAGTAGGAGTAGCATGGAGGTTGTTGAAGAACTAGCTCAGCCAATAAAGGTCAAGAAAAAGTTAGCGTATGTTGATCCATCAAAGGTTAAAAGAGATTTTGGTGATAAATCTTCTGAAATCTTCAAGCTTATATCGAGTATGAAACCTTTTGAGCTTGCTGAGTTGCTTGAAAAGGATGGAACAATTATTGCCAATGATATTGTTATCGGCAAAGAGTATTTTATATTCAAAGAGGTTGAAGAAACAATTTCAACAAGAAAGTATATTCCTCATGTTATTGAACCAAGTTTCGGGATTGAAAGAATAATACATGCAGTCTTGGAACATTCATATAATGAAAAAGAGGATCGAGTAATACTATCCCTAAAAGAAGAAATTGCACCATACAGGTATGCAGTATTTCCTTTGGTGAAGAGAGACGGCCTAGATGCTAAGGCAAAAGAAATATATTTGATGCTGAAAATTAGAGGTTTATCAGTAATATATGATGATGACGGCTCTATTGGAAGAAGATACGCGAGAGCTGATGAAATAGGTGTATGTAAGGCTATAACTGTAGACTATCAGACACTAGAAGATAATACCGTAACAGTAAGAGACAGAGACAGTTGGCAACAGAAAAGAATAGCCATTAACACTTTATTATAAAATAAGAGCTTTTTAACATAATCATCATAAATTTATCATGTAGAAAGTTCTTTTAAAGTATAAAAAATTTAAATACATTAACTATTAAACATACAAGCGAAATGAATAAAATTATAGCTGCTCTATTTATAGTAATTTTTGCTATAGCGCTTATTCCACAAACAACAGCCAAACCTCCAATAGTACTCCAGCACAGATACACATGGGACGCTGACCTAATAAACGCTGATGCTGCTCATTCAATGGGTTATACTGGTAAAGGTGTATACATTGCTGTTCTAGACACAGGTTTAGTTCCAAACTGGAGAGACTATTTTCCAGCCGATAAAATAGCAACGAAACTTGGCAAAGGCTTTTTCGAACCCATACATGTAAATCCAAAAACAGGTGAACTCGTGTACGCAGGATTTGTTGTTGAAACCACATGGGTTGGATCAACACTATCAACGCATGGAACTCACGTTGTAAGCACTATCATAGGCTACAACTACTATGCTCCATCAGATGCGGCTGCAGGATATCCACTTCCACCACTGTTTATAGAAGGTATAGCACCAGACGCAACAATAATACCAATCAAAGTACTAACCACATACAACCTACCCCCATACACTGGACCAAAT
>JAOAKB010000019.1 GCA_026413865.1 Nitrososphaeria archaeon | reverse complement strand
GTTTGTTACATTAGAAAAACATGATTTAAAAAATAGTTAGAGTTAGAATAAAGCTTTCAATTCTCTTTATGAGATTCATGCGGAAATCGGCGCTCTTGTAGCATGCGGCCTCTACTTTCTTTCAATTCTCTTTATGAGATTCATGGAGGAGGTGATTTTTTTGGAGTTCGAGTTGGAGGGCTTTCAATTCTCTTTATGAGATTCGGTTAATTATGAAATTAGAAAAAGAATATAAATTAATCGACACTTTCAATTCTCTTTATGAGATTCTTTATAAGATAAGCTGAGGGTAAACCCCCTCCAGTAGCACTTTCAATTCTCTTTATGAGATTCTCTTTTTAGAGTACAACGGAACAAGAAACGGTTTTCACCGCTTTCAATTCTCTTTATGAGATTCTGCACACATTGTATTATTTGCTCCCGTGATGACCAGCTTTCAATTCTCTTTATGAGATTCATAATAGAGGATGCACTTTTATCATTATTTTCGTTGCAAAGCTTTCAATTCTCTTTATGAGATTCAACCTCTTTAAGAGAACTGTTGTCCTCCCCCCCTTTCCAGCTTTCAATTCTCTTTATGAGATTCCGCTCCCACTCAAGGGTGGTCGCTCTCACCCTTGGGTGCCTTTCAATTCTCTTTATGAGATTCCTAATGTTTGGTTATCAAGGTTGATAATAGAAAATGCTCACTTTCAATTCTCTTTATGAGATTCTCGAGTGGCAAGGCGACCGATTAAATGGTGTCATTAGTTTAGCTTTCAATTCTCTTTATGAGATTCTTCTCTTATTCAAAAAATTTCTCTTAAAATATTATCGTCTTTCAATTCTCTTTATGAGATTCAGAGTGTTATCAGTAAAGCCAAAGCCTTCGCTTTCGATATCATCTTTCAATTCTCTTTATGAGATTCTGTTTATGGCATAACAAAATCTTCTTTACCCTCATCTTCTTCCTTTCAATTCTCTTTATGAGATTCAAAATATGAAGAAAGAATAGAACCAAAAAAGAGGAAAAAGCTTTCAATTCTCTTTATGAGATTCTTTAGCAATGGATATCAATGGAGACATATTTCCATGCCATCTTTCAATTCTCTTTATGAGATTCATATACCTGTTATGGTTTTTTGGGCTTATAAACTTTATTTTTAAGCCCTTTTATCAATATTTTTCCGCTACCCCCCAACCTGCAAAAGAGTATATAAAGGGTAGAAAATCTGATTTATTACTGATAAACTATTCTAAAAAATGAGATTTTAAGTACTTTTTAAAACGGTTAATATTATTTTGATACTATGTAATATGTTGGAACTTTTATGTTTAGTTCGTTTTTTAGTTTTTCTATTGCTTGATTTACGTTGATGACTGTGAATATTCCGGAGAGGGTTGCACCGCTTTTATTTACTAGTGATATTAGTGCTTTGATTGTGTTGCCTGTTCTTATTAGGTCATCGACGACTAGAACTTTATCGCTTTTTTTTAATGCGTTTCTTGGAATATATAGGGATTTTAGTGTTGGTGGAGTTAGTGTGTAGGGTGCTTCAATGTATTTTTCGAAACCTATTTGGCGTTCTTTTCTTGCGATAATTACATCTACAACGAATTCGTTTCCAATTTGTAGGGCTATTGGTATTCCGTTTGTTTCGACTGTTAAAATTTTTGTTACTTCAATGTTTTTGAAAAAGTTTAGGGCTTGTTTTGCTATGACACGTTGTAGAACTGTATCGTATGTTAGGAAGGAAACGTCGATTACACCATTATCTTTGACTTGAATTTCATCTTGTAGCATTTTTTTGAAGTATGATTCTTCAAACCATTTTATTATTCCTTGGGCTCTGTCAAGGCTTGGAAGTACGTGACCCTTTATGTACCTACTTATAACAGGAGCTGACATTTTAAGCTCGTTTGAAAGTGCTTTATAAGTCATGTTCTTTTTAACATGGTTTAATATTTCTATTGCATATATTCTAATCTTTATTTCAGACAGCTTATTCATGTATCACAGAGGGTATGGATTAATGGGTTTATTAATTCTTTTTAATTTTTATAGAATCTCTTTTAATGCTATTTGAATATATTCTATTAGTTCGGAAGAAGTGTAATGTTTTCCCTTTTCTTGATAAATAAGAGAATGAATTTTTCCATTAATATATGAGCTTATGGCTGCTGATTCTATTGAAGATAAGCCTACTGTAGAAAAGGCGGATGTAATTCCAGCTAAAACGCTTAAACTTCCATACATAAGTGGTTGTGAAAGATTTGGATTATAAGTAAGAGTAGTTTCGCCATCGCTTATTATGTCCAAATTATCCTTTAAGTATATTGTTACCTTAATTTCCTTTACTTTTGAGGTAACCATACTAATTTTTTCTTCAACATTTTCTGGCAAAGTTGTATTGAATAGTCTTGGAAACTCGTTTGCTTTTAAAATTATTAGGTGCTTTTTATTATTTAATAATCTGATAGTGTCATAATGTAATGCATCGTCAACAAGTATGAGTGGAATATTTTTAGTCTCTTTTAAGAAAACTTCAAGGCCATCCCTACAACCTTTGCCAAGGCCGGGCCCCAATAAAATTGAGCCCACAGTAGGCATCCATTTTAATAATTTTCTAGCACAACCTTTAGTAAACTTCATATCAGGTAAAGGTAACACAATTATGTCAGAAGACATTACTCTGAATACTGTCGATAAAGTTTTTGGAGCCGCTAAATATACTTTTACGAGACCCGTCTTGAGAGCTGAGGAAGCAGCTAGAAATGGTGGACCATGATGTAGCCAGCTTCCTCCAACAATAAGTACAGTGTTGTCTTCGATAATGTTAGAAAATTTTAATTTGCTTATGAACTTTTGTACAAGTTCTTTTGTTACTTCTTTAACAGTCTCCATAGCTTTTCTTAGATAAAGTGTATGTTTTAAAAGCTTTTGTAAAGTACATGCTTTTGCAAAATAATCTTAGATAAGGCATGTTGTGGACATAATTTTATGCACAAAAATCTTTGATTACATGTATCACATACTATTATTTTTTCTTGTATTGTATCATAATGCAGTCCACTAGATTCGCAGACTAGAACACATTTCATACATTTATTGCATAGGTTTGTGGATAATGTTGGTGTACCGGTGTAGTTGTCTATAAATAGTGCACCATTATTGCAGACTTTAACACATTTTCGTTCTTCACATTGGGTGCATAGTAGTGCATCAAAATTTTCTCCAAACCCAATGATTTTTATTTTAGAGAGACTGTTATGACTTATAGAACAAATGTATTCACAAATTTTGCAACCATTACATCGTTCCCTAGAAAAATGTATTTTGTGGTACACAATATCTTATGCTAAAATAGTATATAAACTCCAACAAAAATTATATCTTTAATACTGTGAACATATGCATGATGTTAGAAGGACACAATAATAGTTTCCTAACATTTGCTGAAATATGTGAGAAAGTTAGAGGCACCTCTAGTAAAAACATGAAAATTGAAATAGTTTCAGAATATTTGAAAAGATTAGGGGACGAGGACCTTAAGATAGCATGTAATCTATTTTCTGGACAGATCTTTCCACCTTGGGAAAATATAGAATTGCAGGTTGGATATTCTACACTTTTAGATATTTTAAAGGAAGTTAGTGGCTTAAACGATAATACTTTAAGAGAAATTATAATCAAACATGGTGATTTAGGTGAAGCTTCAGAAGAGATACTAAAGAGGCGTGTTATTAAGCCTCTGATAGAAGAAAAATATGATTTAAGCCAAATTTATTCACAACTTAGAAAGGTTGCTGAAACAACTGGTAAGGGATCATTTTTAGAAAAGAAGAGGATTTTGACGGGAATTTATTTGAGTCTGACGCCATTAGAGGCAAAATATTTTACAAAGGTTTTAACAGGAGAAATGAGGATAGGCCTAGTTAGTGGACTTATTATCGAGAGTATTTCAGAAGCATTTACTAGAAGATTTGATGAAGTTAATGAAGCATTCCTTTTAATAAACGATGTAGGTGAGACTGCAGTCTTAGCTAAATATGGGAGACTTTCAGAGGCAAAGCTTGAACTTTTACATCCAACTAACTTTATGCTCGCAGAATCTATGCAAAGTGCAGAAGAGGTTGAGAAATATTTTAGAAAAGAATTGGTTTGCGAGTTCAAGCTTGATGGTGTGAGAGTTCAATGCCATAAAAAGGGAGAGATAGTAAGAATATTTTCGAGGAGAGGGAATGAGGTTAGTAAACAGTTTCCAGAAATAGTTGAAGACCTATTAAAAATAGATAACAATTTTATTTTTGATGGTGAAATTATAGCTTTTAAAAATGAGAGACCATTACCCTTTTCAAAACTTCAGCAGAGGTTGCAAAGGAAATATGTTGATGAACAACTTATTGAAGAGATACCTTTAGTCCTTTTTGTATACGACATATTGTATTTTGATAATGAACCTGTATATAAGAGAATACTCGTTGAAAGAAAGAAAATTATTGAGAAAATTAAATTTGTTGGAAGAATAAAAAGTTTAGAGTACACCTTTGTTTTAAAAAAGGAGGAGATTGAAAAAAGATTTCAGGAAAGTGTTGGACTTGGATATGAGGGACTTATGTTAAAGGATCCATCTTCTTTCTACACTGTTGGAAAACGTGGAAAATATTGGATAAAATTAAAGAGGGAACTAGATACCATAGACGCTGTAATTGTTGCAGCAGAAAGGGGGCATGGTAAGAGAGCGGAAATATTTTCAGACTATGTTTTCTCAATTTGGGATAATAATGTTTTGAAGATAATAGGGAAAGCATATTCTGGACTTACAGACAAAGAACTTTTAGAAATGAATGAACGTTTGAGAGAGTTAACAGTAAAGGATGAAGGATGGAGGCTTATTGTTAGACCAGAAATTGTTATAGAAGTAGCATTTAATGGAATACAAAAATCTAGTAGACATGAAAGTGGCTTCGCACTAAGGTTTCCGAGAATAAAAAGGATAAGAGATGATAAGAGTATTGAGGAAGCAGATACAATTGAAAAGGTTAAAGCTATATATGAGAGGCAGAAAAAATTTTGAAAAATGAAAGACTAAATATTTGAGATTTTTATAGTGTTGGATAATGAACATAGTCTCTATTCTGGTTTCATTAAGTTTTATTGCTGGAGCTGTACAAGATTATAGGAAGAATGAGGTCAGCGATTACACATGGATACCTGCAGCTATAGCTACAGCCGTCATGATATATCAAAACATTGAAAACATAACATTACTTACTACAAGGCTTGTTATCATAGCATCAATAATAGTAATATGCTATATTATTGGAGGGGGTCTAGCGGACTTAATTGGTTTCGCGTTCATGGTAGTAGATGATGACATACTTGCGCCAGTAGGGAGCATGCTAATATTCCTTTTTATAACCTTACCATATGCTATTTGGACGCTATTTAAAAGAGATAGAAATTTAAGGATACCATTAAAAGAATTTATGAATAGAAGAAATGTTTATCCTAGAAAAGTGTACTTCGATGGAAAAGAGGAGGAGCTTTCAAGAATCGCGGATGAAGCTTATAAGAGACTTGAAAGTCTTTTAAAAGAGGGAAAAGATGCTGTTGTAGAAGCTGAAGTTGGCTTACCATCAATAGTGCCCATGTGTATTGGTTACATCACTAACATGATATTATACTCTTATTTTGGTAAACCATGGATTCTTATACTATTAGGCTTGTTTTAGAAAGTTAAGCAATAATAAAAATTTTTTATTGACTTCATAGCCTTCTAGCGTCTTCTATCCACCTTATACAGTCTTCCACCATCCTTTTGATTACATCAAACTTTTTATCTTTAACCAGATCTTTTCGTATAAGGTTTGAGCCAATATTTAATGCTGCTGCACCAGCTTTTATCCAAGTTGTGATACTTTCTTTTGTAGGTTCTACTCCTCCTGAAGGCATCAGCTTGGACCATGGCATTGGACCAAGAACATCTTTTATAAACTGTGGGCCTAAAACGTCAGCTGGAAATATTTTTATTACTTCTGCACCCATTTCTTCGGCTAATGTAATTTCAGTTGGTGTAGAACATCCTGGAACATACAGTACTTTGTATTTATTGCATATTTTTGCTACATTTCTATTGAAGATTGGACTAACTATAAAATCTGCTCCACAGTTTATATAAAGTGATGCAATCGAAGGTTCAATTACTGTTCCAGCACCAAATACAATATCTGGAAATTCTTTATTTCTCCATCTTATAAGTTCACTAAATTTTTGATAAGCTTGAATACCACGGTTTGTAAACTCCACAACCTTTGCACCACCACCAGCACAGGCTTCAACTATCTTCTTAGCTGTTTCAACATCATCTTCATAGAATGTTGGTATTAGTCCTATATCCAATATTCTAGAAACTACTTCATGCCTCAAAAACTTAGCCATACTACATCCATCTAAATATTACTTATACCCGCTAATAATCTTTTAGCGTAAAATCCATTCTTTCAGAAAAAATTTTTAAACAACATAGCAACCAAAATTTTGATGACCTTAAACAGTATAGAAAGACTTTCAACTGGAATAAAGGAGCTAGATGAACTTCTAGATGGAGGGATACCAAAAGGCTTTTTTGTAGCATTAACCGGAGAACCTGGCACTGGTAAGACTGTTTTATGCATAACATACATTAATGAGGGTATAAAAGAGGGGGATAAGTGTGTTTATGTTACTACTGAAGAAAGTAAAAGGTCTATTATTACCCAAGCAAAAATGTTTAACATGGATTTTGAAAAAGCCATAAGTGAAAAGAAACTGGTTTTGGCTGATGCTTTAATGGGCGATGACGACCCCTGGAGCCTAAAGAGTTTAGAAATCGATGAACTTATTGGAAAGATTATTGAGGCAAAAAAGTATCTTGGCTATGGTAGGGCGAGGCTTGTTATAGACTCTCTTTCAGCCTTTTGGCTTGACAAGCCAGCCATGGCCAGAAGACACTCTTATCTGGTGAAGAAGGTTTTATCAAAATGGGATTTTACTATTTTTGCAACATCCCAGTATGCCATAACCACATCTTATGCCTTCGGCTGGGGTGTCGAACATATAGCTGATGGTATTATAAGGTTTCGTAGAATTATTCGTAATGGACAGTTAAAAAGATATATTTTGATAGAGAAGATGAGGCAAACAAATCACAGCCTAAGATTGCATGAAATAGAAATCAAGCCTGGGGCTGGTTTAACTATAATTGGGGCAAGCGAGATGAGGGTAGAAGATATAAGGTTGCCTAAAAGTGTAGTTGATAAAATTGTTAAGACAAGACAGGAGGAGGAAGCAGAATACAGTAATGCTTGAACAGAAGATGATTAAAGAGCATTATTTGAGAGAAGATGTTGTTAAGGAAATTGTGAAATATTGTAGTGGCAGATGGTGTGCATTTCTAATAGAGACTGAAGAGGGTTCAAAAATTGTAAGATATGATAAAAGAATATTTAGGCCCATTGTTTTGGATAATATTGAAAAGTTTAGAGAGTATACGAAAATTTTTTTCATAAGAACAGTATATGGTACAATACACTTTTACAAGAAAATTGAATATGGAGATGATGTTAGGGACTTAACAAATATAATCGCTTCTGAACCAGTATGGGACATAGATAATATATTGTTTGAATGGAAAAAGACCGTTCAAGCAGCAAAAATCATAATTGAATTTTTAGAAAGTAAGGGTATAAGTAAATCCATTTATGTCAAATGGTCTGGAAAAGGAATACATATACATTTAAACAAGAACGCTATTTCGAAAGAAGTTTACAGTAAGATACATCCCCTCGATGCAGCATATTCAGTAGTAGAGTATGTTAAAGAAAAAGTGGAAGAAAGAATTTTGGAACTGAAAAGTGATAGCTTAAAAGTTGAAAATAAAATTGATCCCCAAAGGCTTTTTACTGCACCATTAACATTTCACAAAAGTTTAAATTTTATTACAGTATGCATTGATCCTGAAAAGTTAGATGATTTTACTATAGAATACGCTAATCCACAAAAGTATGTACACTATCCGAATTGGAATAATTTTGTTGAAGGCGAAGCAGACCAGCTTGTTTTTGAAGCATATAAGAGTGTAGGTGCATATCCAAGAGAATATTTGTTAAAAAAGAGGAAAAGGAGAAGACTCGATGAAGAAATAAGAAGATGGCAAAACTATATTTCTAGTGAATAGAACCTTGTATAGTGTAAAGCTTTTTTATTTAATCCACCAACAATGCTTATCTTATACCCACAGAATTTACACTTATTATCTTCAACAAGATTCCATTCAGTTATGTCGAAACCATACCGGCCCACAACTCTCCTACCGCATGAGGGACAATAGGTGCTCTCATATGGGTGGCCTGGAACATTACCTAAATATACATATTTTAATCCTAAATCTTTTGCAACCTTATAATGTGCTTCCAATGTTGCAAGCGGTGTAGATGGAAGATTAAGCATTTTATAATCTGGATGAAATCTAAGGAAATGTATTGGAGTATCTTCTCCAAGATTATCTAGTATCCACCTGCAAAGCCTTTTTGCAGCTTCTATATCATCACCTACTTTAGGAATAATCAAGTCAGTAATTTCTATGTGAATATTATTCTCTTTTAAAACAAGTAGAGTTTGAAATATGGGTTCTGGATCCACTACCATCGCATACTTTTGCAAAAACCTTTTTTCGCCATTACCTTTAAAGTCGACGGTTATAGCATCAAGAAAATCAAGCATAAGCTTAACACTTTCGGGAGAAGCATAACCATTGCTCACAAACACATTAAATAGACCCTTTTTTCTAGCAAGAACACCTGAATCACGAGCGTATTCTATAAATATTGTCGGCTCATTATAAGTGTAGGCTATACCGTCTGCATCATATTCTAAAGCTAATTTCACAAGTCTTTCAGGCATTAGGTCAACACCATCAACAGCCCTTCTTTGACTTATATCATAATTTTGACAATATTGGCAAGCCCAATCACATCCAACAGTACCTATACTAAGAACCTGTGAACCAGGCATAAAATGTGAAAAAGGTTTTTTCTCTATTGGGTCCATGTGTACAGCAATAGGCTTACCATATACCAGAAGAACAAGTTTTCCTCTTATATTCTTTCTAACACCACAAAACCCAACTTGACCCTCAGAAAGTTTACAGTACCTAGGACAGGCTAGACACTGTATTCTATTACCTTCAATTTTTTTATAGAGAGTAGCTTCCTGCAACCATTATCATACAATTTACCTATAAGGTTAAACTAATACTTTTCGATTTTTAGACACGAAAATGTTTCTAGACACTTAATCTAAAGACTTCCAACAAGTTATCATGCAGCAGCATTTTTGCAATATTTTCAGCTTCATCCAAACTAAAATGTCCCCTATCAACCTTGTCCTGTAATACTTCGGCAACATTTTTTCTAGCAAGCCTTGAGTGTCCATAAACACCTTCCACATGCTTATAGTCGCCACCAAATCCAATAATCTTGTTTGCAGGAACCATATCTAATAGTTCATTTAAAGCATATTTTACAGATGAAGAGGATACAGCATGGAGCCAGCAAAGGTCTACGTAAACGTTTGGAAAGTTTTTTGCCAGAACTGCAAGCTCTCGAACATAAGGATATGCTCCATGAAATATATCAAATTTTACATCATAATATTCCATAAAAAGGTTAGCAAGATGCAGTGGGTTAGAGTTGCTTACAAGATTAAGGTTACCTTCCTGCAAACCAGTGTGAACCTGTACAGGCAACTTGTATTTACTTGCCATTTCAAGAATCTTATGAACCATATAGTCTTGAAGAGGAAGACTTTCTTCTACAGAAATTTCATCAGACATAGTTAACCTTATCCCATCTGGACTTGTATATCGGATAAAAGTTCTTTCATAACTCATAATTTTATTAAAAACTCTTTCCGCATCATTGAACGTTACCTTTTCAAAATGTATGTCTCTTCTGTATGCCAAAGCTATCTTGAATCCAACTATCTTATTTATTATTGATTGAACTTTAGACTCTAAAGCACTTTCAAGACCCTTTAATGAGTGAATTGGAATTTTAATAGATTTACTCAATCTTCTCACATCTTCTCTACTTCTTAAAAGAATAAAGTCTTCAAGCCTAACAACTGGTACAAAAAACTCTCTATCAACATCAACTATGTCAGCGATCCCATCAAATATTGAAATCCTAATTTTAGCCTTATCTTTTAAAACCCATTTATAAAAGCCAATCTTATTTAAGGACCTCATCTTTTCAGCCAAAACTTCAATAGTGTTTTCGTCTAACTCACTTATATCATACAAGTCATTCAAAGCTATTTTAATCACTTCAAAATATGTTGTATTTTTTGCCTTATCCCAAAATGGTTCTATGAGTCTCCAACGCTCCTTTAGAGGAACATTTAGATTAAGAGCACGTACATAATCTTCCAAGGAGAGACCAGAAGATATTAGGTCTGAAGACGCATACTGTGATAAGAGAATTTGAAGCGGATCAGCTTCTGAAGAAACACGCTCAACTTCCTGAACAGTATGCTCGTGTGAATCAGTAATCCACAAATTTTCTATAAACTCGTATAACCCAGCCATATTGTTACCTTAGTATCACTAAGATAATAAAGTTTAAGATAGGAAAATATAGTCAAAATACAAGATAATTTAAAATTGTTTTATTACAGTACAATTTATGGGAATAGCTTACTTATGCCAGTCCACTGTTAAAGCATGTTTTCCCGACAGCCTTTGAATGTATTCGTATGCTGAAAGAGCTGCTTTTGCCCCCTCTGCCGCTGATATGACAAGCTGCTTATATGGCGTATCTGTTATGTCACCACATGCAAAAACACCTGATGTTTTTGTTTCATTTCTATTGTTAATAATTATCTGTTTTCTTTCGTCAAAGGCTATCAGACTTTTAAATGGTTCTATATTAACTTCATAACCCAATTCAACAAACACACCGTCAACCTGAAGATCATATAATCCTTTTCCCAAAGTTTCCATCAAAACTTTTTCTACCTTAAATGTGCCAACTATCTCCTTAACATAAGTTTCATATAGAACTTTAATATTTGGAGTGTTTAAAACCATTTCAACAAGCTCTTTGTCCCCGGAAAGAGAGTTTCGTTTAGTTACCAGATTCACTTCTTTAGCATACTTTGCCAAAAGTAGTGTAGCATCAAGAGCAATGTTACCATCACCAACTACTATAACACGCTTGTTTCTAAATAGAGGAGCATCACATGTAGCACAATATGATACACCACTACCCTTGAACCTATCTTCTCCAGGAACTTTAAGATCTCTTGGAATTTTTCCAGCCGCGATTATAATTGAACGTGAGACATATTCACCTTTTAATGTTCTTACTTTAAAATGGCCTCCATTCACCTTTTCTACAGAAATAACTTCATCCTGAATAATTTGTGCACCAAATTCTAAAGCTTGCTCATAAACTTTTTGAATAAGCTCTGCACCACTTGTCCTTTCAACACCAGGATAGTTTTCAATTTCTTTAGCGATTAAGGCTTGTCCTCCAATGTCCTTTGATATGATAAGTGTGTTCATCTTCTTACGACAGGCATATATTCCAGCTGTAAGGCCTGAAATGCCCGCACCAACTATTATAACATCATATACTTCTTCCATGATATTTTTCTACAATATTTTGTTTTAAAATGTTTTGGTTAAAATTATGTTAAGTCTTTTCAATGCATTCTTTCTATCGTCTAAACCAATTTCAGAACCTTCTATCACATCCCTAAGAAACTTTATTGATTCCTCATAAGCCTTTTTGTCCACGGGATATGGTACACCATCTTTTCCTCCAACACAGAAACTATATTTTATTGGATCTTCCCAGTCAACTTCAGCACCATATATTAGATTAGATATTAGGGCTAAAGCACGGACCGTGCTTGGACCAACACCATATGTCATTAAAACTTCTTCAAAATTTTTAGGCTGAAACTCGTAAAGTTTTCTAATCACATTCCAATCAACACTGACAGGCATTATAAGATTCTTGAAAGCCACTTTCTTTTGCCCTGGAAATATCCAATCCATTAAGGTTACATTTAATTTATCGTTCAACTCGGAAACCATATTTCTAACTTTCATTGGACCTTCTTTAGCAACATCAACAATAACCTTCTGAGCAGTAACACTTTTATAAGATGTAAGATTTAGGACAACATCCTCTATTCTTTCACCAAAGAAACCACTATGAGGTTCTAAAACAAAGCTTTGAACCTTTTCAGAAAGCCAATGATACCTTCTAGCAAACCTATTTTTAGGATTTAACCCCTGTTGAACTACAGCCCAAGAACCATCCTCTGAAATAAAAAAAGCATGGTGATAAAGATTGTAGCCGGACTGTACTGCAGAAGTATCAACCTT
This sequence comes from Nitrososphaeria archaeon, assembly GCA_026413865.1. GTDB lineage: Archaea > Thermoproteota > Nitrososphaeria > JACIWG01 > JACIWG01 > JACIWG01. The sequence goes on along the minus strand of JAOAKB010000019.1, from coordinate 16,240 downwards.
TGCCACAATCCGACTACAATATTTTAAATTATCTATTCTTTTACTAGAAAAAGAAAACTTTGAACCATATTTTTCAATTTCCTCAAGTGTTAACCTTGAAGCTTTACCCTTCCCACCGCAAACAGCCACACCATGTTCTTCAAGAGATAAAGCCTCCTTTAATGCACCAGTTAATGTAGTTGTTAAACCTGAACTATGATAATCAAAGCCTACAACACAACCAAGAGATTGGAAAAAGAATGGATTAGAGAATCGCCTAAGAAGCTCCTTTCGCCCAAAATCCTGCAATATTATTTCACAGATAGCCTTTGAAAGTCTAACCATTTTCCTAAATAGCCAAGGAGGACATCTCCCACCATGAAGGGGTAAGTAGGCTACACCGGTCTTCTTCAAATCAAGTATACACCAAACTTATTATTTTGCAAACACTATTTTAGACACAAAAATAAAAATCTTTTTCTCGCCATAAACGATTCTTTTCATTCATTAAATATTATCTGTAAAATGCCAACCACTATGAAGATAATAGGTATAATTAACTTAATTTTTTTGATAGGAAACCTTTCTAAAAGCTTACTACCAAAAAATAATGTTATTGTAGAAATGCTCACTAAAGCTATCATAGCACCCGAAATAACCTGAATTGGATTATTGAATGATGCTGTAAGAGCAATAACCATAAGTTGAGTCTTGTCACCCATCTCTGTTGTAGAAATAAGTGTAAAGGATGCGAGAAAAGGAGATTTTTGACTGTCGGTTGGACAATATTCTTCATCCTTTTTAATATAAAAGTATATTCCAAAAATTATAAAGACAATACCTGCAAATATTCTAATTAGATTTAGTGGAATTATTGATGTTAAAAATAGGCCTAAAACCACTGCTATCGAGTCTACAAGTAGGAAACCTAAACTTGTACCAAATATTATTGGAAAGAATCTTTTATACTTCATATAGAGTGCAAGTGTGCAAAGTTGTGTTTTATCCCCAAACTCAGCTAAGAAGACAGTCCCTAAAGTGAGGAGCAACGGATATAAGTCCGTATTACATCACCATAACTTCCCTTTAAAACAACTTAAAAAGTTTAAAATTAGATAAAAAAGTGGATAATATGTGATATCTTGTTAAACGACCTTTGGATTGCTAGGACATATCTACTCAAAAATAACCTATCATTTGTTATCGTAAAAAATGGGAAAATACTTTATGAAAGTAGTGAAAGTGGGATAAAAGAAATATTGAAAGCTGTAAAAATTTATGAAAAACAGTTCGCTGAATCTGCACTTGCGGACAAAGTTGTCGGCAAGGCTGTCGTGCTCGTTTCACTAAAGGTTGGAATAAAGTCAATATATGCAAAAGTTATAAGTGAAGGAGCCTTAGATTTGGCTTCAAAACATAACATAAGCATATTATATGATGAAATAGTTAATGCTATAATGAACAAGAATGGAACAGACATTTGTCCCTTTGAAAAAGCTGTAGGATCAATAGATGATCCAGAAAAAGCGTATAAAATTTTATGTAATATGATATGAAATTTTTATAACAACTTCATTATTGAAATTTCTAGAATACCATTCTTATAAGATGATTTTAATGTTGCAGGATCAACCTTTGAAGGCAATGGTATATTTTTGACATATTTTTCTTCATTACCAACTTTAACCTTTATGGACAATATTCTTTCACTTAACTCCAATTTTATATCTTCCTCGGATACACCTGGAACCTCAGCTATAATCCTTATTTCATTATTTCTTTCGAAAACGTCTACTATCAATTCCTTTTCTTTAGTTTCACTAAACCTTTTTCTTGAATTCAAATTTCCAAATTCTCTTATAACAGGTTTACCGTCAGGGCCGATTGTAATACTATATCCATAAAAAAGTGGACCAATTTCATTAAATTTGTCTACGTCTTCATTAGAATCGTCTGAGTCATATTGGTTATATGTTTCATCAAAAATTTTATCAATTACTTTAAAAAAGTCTTCAAAATATTTCTTTCTCCTATTAAACCATATATCGAAATCGTCGCTCAATTTATCAAGTCTAGTAGAAGATTATCATGTTATAAACTTTTTTAAAATAACAAATTTATAAGTTCTTTTTCCTATCCAACCCTCTTCTGTATTTCGTTAGCAACAATTAATCCTGAGGCAGCAGCTTGAACAAGACCTCTTGATACACCTGCACCATCACCTATAGTGAACAGATTTTTAATTTCAGTTTCTAGACAATTAGAAAGTTTAAGTCTTGAAGAGTAAAATTTTACTTCAATACCATAGAGAAGTGTATGATTTGAGTATACACCTGGTGCAAGCTTATCAAGTGCCTTTAACATTTCTTTTATGTCAGTTAAGTATCTGCCTGGTAAAACAAAGCTCAGGTCACCTGGACGGGCTGTTTTTAAAGTTGGTGTTATAATACTTCTAGAAATACGTTCTTCCGTTGACCTTCTTCCTATTTCAAGATCGCCTAAACGTTGTATCATCACACCATTTACTAATAGATTTGCTAATTTTGCAATATACTTTCCATAGGCTATTGGGTCCTTGAATGGCTCAGTAAACTGCGTACTAACAAGGACAGCAAAGTTTGTGTTCTCAGACTTTTTTGTTTGATAACTATGACCATTTACTGTTATAAGGTCATTTATTTTTTCTTCCACCACATAACCATATGGGTTAACACAGAATGTTCTAACTTTATCGTCAAAAGATTTTGAATAGTATACAAGCTTTGGCTCATATAAGACAGACGTTAGAGGTTCTAGAACTTCAGCTGGCACTTCAACCCTAACACCTAGGTCAACAGGATTAATACTTGAGCTTAAGCTAAGCCTATCCGCTTCTCTCTTAAGCCAATCAGCACCACTTCTTCCTGGTGCAAGCACAACAAAATCGGCATCAATTTTTTTATCATTAACCGTTAGAACACCTTTAACATACCCATTTTTTATAAGAACATTTTTAACTTCAGTCTCCATCATAATATTCACGTTCTCCTCTAAATCGGCTCTAATATTCTGGAGAATCTTATGACAGAGGTCTGTACCAAGATGACGTAATTTGCTTGGAATAAGTCTAAAATCAGCTTTAGCAGCCTCCCTCATTATTTTAAGAATCCTATCTTCATCCACACCATATACTTTTTCAGGAGCACCATATTTTAAGAAAATTTGGTCCACCCTTTCAATAATACTAGACAATTCTTTTTCCTCAATATAATCGGATAACCATCCTCCTGTTTCTGTTGAGAAATTAAGTTTTCCATCACTAAATGCTCCTGCACCACCCCAACCACAATATATACCATTAGCTGAAGATTTTAATCTCTTATCTAAGTCTTTACCCTTATCAATAATAGTAACTTCTATTGAACTATTTTTTGAAAGCTCAAGTGCAGTAAAAATTCCTGCGGGACCCGCGCCTACAATTATCACATGCTTTTTTGTAGACAAATTCCAGCTTCTCCAAGGGCAAATTGTGAGAAAATCTTGTTTAAAAAGCTTTCAAGGAAAGATTTATTAAAATATTTTGTAAGAGGCAAAATATGCAAGACCTTGAGTATGAGATAAATCTTCTTAAGAAGATTGTTTCATATAATACTGATTCGGTAAAAAAATCATTTTACCGCGAATGTGCTGAAGTGATAGCGGATGAGGCTGAAAAGATAGGTTTAAAGGCTGAAATATTTGATGCAAAAGATAAGGCTAAAGACCGTTTACCAAGACCAAATGTTGTTGCAACATTAGATGTTGGAGCACCAAAAACACTCTTATGCATAGCACATTATGATATTGTACCTGCAGGCAATGGATGGAAATATGACCCATTTACATTAACATTAGAAAATGGGAAAGCCTACGGTAGAGGAGCTGCTGACGACAAAAGTGCAATAGCAACATTATTCGGTGCTGCAAGAAAAGTTGGAAAAAATGCTAAAATGAATATGAAAATTTTAGCTACAGTTGATGAAGAGGTAGGAGGAGAGCTTGGACTTGGATACTTAATTAATGATGTAGGAATAAAGGGTGATGAAGCTTTAATTGTTGATGCTGGAACAGAAATATTGTCTATCGGTGCAAGTGGCATAGTTTCAGGAACAATAACTGTTAGAGGAATACAAGGACATGCAGGATATCCTCATAAGGCTTTAAACGCCTTAGAAGGAATGTGTAAGCTTATTGTAAAGCTTGAAGAATTCAAAAATTTTAGGGAAAATAAACTTTCAAAATTTGATGCCCCACCAGGCTCATACAAGCCAAAGGTTTGGGGAAGATTTTCTGTAACAATGCTTGAGGCGGGAATCAAAAGTAATATCATACCCGGTGTAGCTACATCAACATTTGATATGAGGCTTATACCTGAAGAAAACGAGTTTAAGGCAAAAGAAGAATTGGAAAAGTTCCTTTCAAAAGTTGACCTTGGAGATCCAAGGTATAAGATTGAATTAAATATTAACTTGAGTGGAGGAAATTATTATACGGACCCAAGCTTGCCACTAGTACAAAACTTTAAAAAGGCTATTGAAAGCGTGACAGGAAAGGTTATTCCTGTTGCAGCAGAACTTGGTGGAAATGATGGACGGTATACTAGTGCGAAGGGTATTCCAACAATATGCTATGGGCCAATAAGAAATGATACAAACTTTCATGGCGTGAACGAGTTCGTGTGGCTTGAAGATATTAAAAATGTTAGAGATGTAATATGCTGGTACCTTACACACTAACTAAATTTTTAACATAATATTTTCTAGCGGTTTTATAGGCTTATCTGGATCATAACCTTGGCTTATACCCCAGCTTCTTATAGCCCTTAAAAGAGCCCAGATTCCAAATTTTGCTATTGGCGGAAACAATATTCTACCTATAGGATTATTCTTCAATATCATGGAAAGGCTTGAGTTTAGTTCTTTTGCAATATGCTTCCAGGCAACATAAATGAGTAGAAAACGTTCTTCTGTAAGAGATTCTGCAATATTAAAGAAATTTTCGTTTCTTAATACACCTAATGGTATAAATGCTAACGGAGTCACTGTAAAATGAGCTCTAGAACCAAGTCGTTCACTCAAGAATTTTTCCATCGCCAAAATCAAACCTGCAGTTTCAAGGGAATCTTCCTTAGACTCGCCTGGAAGACCAACCATAGCAGTATATGCTGGGAACCAAAAGTTCCTATTAAGAATATATGTGCCCTCCAATATTACTTTTGGCCATTCTTCTACAGAAAATGGCTTAACCTTATTTGCCATATACTTTTTCATGAGCGTGAATGAGGCAGTTTCAAGCCCCATCTGTATACCAATCCACTTCTCTGGACCCGCATTCACAACTTCACTAATCTGTGCTATCATTGATGGAGCGGCAACAACAGGCGCAATACTACCATGTGTTGGGTTAACATAAACCATACCCTTCAAATTCATAACATTTCTAAATAAATTAACAACTTCATCCGAATTTGGATAGAAACTTTTGTGATCTTCTAACTTGTATAAGAAAATGTCTTCACTATGCAGCCAACAGTGCCCTATACCATATTTCAAGTTCACATTAGCTTCACTAAGTATCTTATCTTCGGGAATAAAACGAACAAATCTCATATTAGGTTCACAAAACTTACAGTTCCTTCCACAGCCTCTCATAACTTCAACCATACCCTTATAAGATGGGTTTACAATTGCAGATATCTCCTCAACCTTTGGAAAGTTCCTAACATGTATGACTTTAGGCAACTCTTCATGAACTATTTGATCAAAAAGGTCATTTATAATATGGTCTGTTTCTCCAACAACCACATGATCGATATTAAATTCCTTCCACTTTTCAGTTAAAGCAAGTTGCCAACTTCCTGGACCCCCAACAACAATCTTATACTTGTAACCATTTCTTACACGAATATTATTCAATTTTTTGATAAGTTCAATAAAGCTTTTTTTACTATACGATGTTAATAGGCCACCGAACGTAAACATCATTGAAACTGGACCAAGCCCTAACGGGTCCATTGTAGAAACACCTACAATTTCAGTTTCATCATCAATGAAATCTTGAACATAGGATGAATGCACAACAATAACATCAGAGTTGCTCTTATGGGCTAAAAGTGAAGCTTCAACTTTTCTAAGAGAATATGGGGCCACCTTTAATACGCCATTTTCATGCTCTAGTTGGGTGTCTAGAATATTGTAAATGAATGATGGAACCTTTTCTGAAGGAGCACAGGGTAAAAAATCTAGAAGAGGTATATTTCTATAGGTTCCAGTCAACGTTTTATCACACGTTAAAACTATCTTCAACCAACACCACCTCCTTAAAAATTATGAATTATTGAGATAACATATCTTGATAAACGAATCTTAAGATAACTTCTCAACAATTCATCTCTAGTTTCCTTAATTTTCTTACAATATTCTTGGAACAAGGTTGAGAAACTGTTTATAGGGTCACCTAAAGCTATTTCCTCATGCACACGAATTTCTCGAATCAAATTAATTACTCTGGAATTTAATTTGAAAATCTTCTTTTGTCTGTGAAAATGATCTTTTTCAACACTTATAAGATTACTTTCTTTAAGTTTATTTAACTCTTTAATTAATGTGACTCTTGAAATTTTACCACGCAGAATCGAGGCTAGCCTATTAAATGAAACACCATCTGTATTATTAGATAATTCATCCAATATGATTGCTTGTAATTGGTTTATCCGCACAAACTGGTATAATATTATACTGGTATATTAGTTTATCGGAATATTCGTTGAAAGCCCCAGAAGCAATTATTTTTAAAACCATAATCATGTAAGTGGCAAATCATGGATAATATTATTGATACATTTGATAGATTATAACAAAATTTTTCTACAGTTTTACTTTTTCTTTTATACTTAAAGAATGAGTTTATGAAAATAAAGTCAATTAAGTTTTATTACATACTTCTTATACCATATTGTCCTATCAAGATAATCTATTAATTCAATATTATTTTCCTTTAATCTTTCTCTTATAGCATCAGCTTCTTTAAAGTTACGACCTTTTCTAAATTCATTTCTTTTTCTAACTAATTCTTCAATAGCATTAGCTTCGTCTTCTGATACACTTGCAAACTTTAAGCCAAAAACATATGATATTTTTTCAAAAGTGTCTTTAAATATCTTTGAATTTTCCTTATTCAGCTTTCCTTCTGCAGCATACTTATGTATTTCTTTAACCAATTTCATGAAAGTAGATAACGCTATCGGTGTTTTAAAGTCATCATCCATCGCTCTTTCAAATTCTTCTATTATATTCCTGCAAAAATGTTTAACTTCATCAACAAAATTGTCTTCATGTTGATTAAAGAAGTTTAGTTCAGCAAAAGCAGATTCGATTAGCTTAAGGTTATCGATTGCATTTCTTACAACATTGTCATCGAAGTCTAATGGAGAACGATAATGGCTTCCAATAAACATTAGTCTTAGAGCGTTTGGACCTATGCGATTTATCATCTCTCTAACTGGTATAAAGTTTCCTAGAGATTTACCCATCCGCTCACCTTTTACAGTTAGTAATCCCGTATGCATCCAAATTTTTGCAAATGGTTTTCCAGTCAAAGCCTCGGACTGAGCTATTTCATTTTCATGATGGGGGAATATTAGATCTGAACCACCACCATGTATGTCTAAGGTTTCCTTTAATTCTGTTAAGGCCATAGTTGAACATTCAATATGCCATCCAGGCCGACCTTCACCCCATGGACTTCCCCATTTTGGCTCGTTTTTGAAAAATTTCCACAGAGCAAAATCTAGAGGATTTCTTTTTGTTGGATCAACTTCAACTCTAGCTCCTGCCTGAAGCTGCTCGATACTATAGTGTGAAAGTTTTCCATACTCATTAAATTTTGAAACATCAAAGTATATTCCAGTTTCTGTTACATAAGCATATCCTCTTTCAAGTAACGTTCCTATAAATTCTATCATCTTTGGAATATATTCTGTTGCCCTAGGGTAATGGTCTGCTGGTAAAAGGTTTAGTGCCTCAGAAACTTCCATGAAATCTTTTATGTATCTTTCAGCTAACTCTTTTGTAGAAATATTTAACATGCTAGCCCTATTTATTATCTTATCATCTACGTCTGTAAAGTTTTGTACATGAAAAACCCTATATCCTTTATAGATAAGGTATCTTTTAATTATGTCAAAAGAAACATAGGTTCTAGCATGTCCAATATGTGTACTGTCGTAAACAGTGACACCACAAACATACATTCTAACAATATTGTCTTCTAAAGGTTGAAGAGGTTCTTTTTTCCTAGTTAAAGTGTTGTATATCATTATCGTATTTTCCATTACTTATCGCCACAAATTTGGATAATAGAATGATAAAAAGTTTAAAAATTTATTTATAGTAAATATTTTTAAAGGCGCGGACAAGCCTACCTCATATCATGCCAAAAAAGATTACAATTTTACATGGAGCTGGAGGAAGTGAATCTCAGGAACTGATTAAGGAAGTCATATTAGGAAGATTTTCTTATAAAAAATTTGATGTACCTCTAGATGCATTAGATGATGCTTCTGTGGTTAATGGTATAGTTTTTAAGACAGATTCACATGCTGTTTATCCACTCTTCTTTCCAGGAGGCGACATTGGTAGACTAGCTGTATGTGGGACAGTTAATGATATATCTATGGTGGGTGGAAAACCACTAGCGCTCTCATTAGCAATTGTAATGGAGGAAGGATTAGATTATAGTGTGCTTGAAAAGGTTTTAGATAGCGTAAAAATTGCTTGTGATGAGGCAGATGTGAAGATTGTTACAGGAGATACTAAAGTTGTGGAACATGGTGGAGTGAAAGAAATGATATTAAATACTTCAGGAATAGGCATTAGAAGCCCATACCTTGACCACAATTTTGAAATTGTAGAAAAATTTAGGAACATTAATACAAGATGGCTTCTTGACTCAAACTTACAGCCTGGAGATAAAATTATCTTGTCAGGATATATTGGAGACCATGGAATAGCAGTAATGAGCGCAAGAAGACAGTATGGACTTTCATCAGACATAGTTTCAGATGTACAACCACTAAATCATATGGTTGAAAAAGTCTTAAAAGTTGGCGGTATTGTTGCAATGAAAGATCCAACAAGGGGAGGATTAAGTAACCTACTCTATGAATGGTGTGAAAAAAGTGGTGTTGGAATAGAGATTGAGGAATCAAAGATACCTTTAAGAGAAGGAGTTAAAGCTGCATGCGAAATATTAGGAATAAGCCCCTTAGAAATAGGTAACGAGGGTAAAGCAGTATTGGCTGTAGTTCCTGAAATGGCTGAGAAAGTACTTTCCACTTTAAGGGAAACAAAGGAGGGAGCTTATTCACAAATAATAGGAGAAGCTGTAAGTGGACACGATAAGGTTGTAATGAAAACTATTGTTGGTGGAAGGAGGATTGTTCCAAGACCTAGAGGAGATCCGATACCAAGAATCTGCTAGATACAAAACTTCAAAACTTTTTATTTCAGGCTAGTGATAGTACTTGAAGATGTTTGAGTTCATTAAAAAAGATTTTAATGAAAACATGCTTGAGAGGGAAAAGATTTTAGCTGTTATATTTTATGCAAGTTACTGCCCATTCTGTTTAAAATTTTCTCAAACACTAGAAAAATATTATTCTGATTTAAAAGTTAGTTTTGCTAAAGCAGACATTTCTGACGACAATAATCCATACTGGGACAAGTATAAGATAGATGTTGTTCCCACTATTATAGTATTTAAGGGGAACATTATAATCGATAGATGCGATGGAATACTTGGAAAGGGTATTGTAGAAAAAGACCTGTTCATGTTGCTAGAGAGAATAAAGAGATTATAATCTAAAACAATTCTGAATATTCGAGATAAATTCTACATGCTCCTTCAACAGAAACCATACATGCGCCAACAGGGTTTTCAAGATTACATACTTTACCAAATAGTGGACAAGCTTGAGGATGAATTACACCTCTTAAAACTTCACCACATCTACAAGTTTTCTCTAGTGGAGAAGGATCATATTGGACCTTAGAAATTATATCCTCAAACTGTTTAGATGCATCATGTATAGAATATTTTTCTTTTATAGCCATAAGAGAAGATGATATAATAGGAAAACCTCTCCATTCAATATCCTTTGGGTAAAACACCTTATTAATGAAGGAGAGAGCCAGCTGGTTCCCTTCTCTAGAAACAACTCTATTGTATTCGTTTACAACTTTAACGTCATCTTCTATTATTTGCTTAACAAGATAGTATACAGAAAGGACGATATCTAGTGGTTCAAACCCTGAAATCACTTGAGGAATTTTAAACCGCTTTCTAATTTCTTCATAAGGCTTATACCCTATTATGGCACTCACATGACCAGGCTCTATTATACCATCAAGCTTAATTTCACCAAGTTCTAAAAGTTTTATCATCGCAGGAAGAAAAAATCTGTGGCAGCTTAGAACATAAAAGTTTTTTGGTAAATCATCCCGAACCAATGTTGAAGCTGTTGAAGGAGCTGTTGTTTCAAACCCAATTGCCATAAAGACTACATCATTTTTTAAACTTCGAGCAAGTTCAACAGCTTCATCTATACTATAAACTATTCTAACATCATAGCCTTCTGCTCTAAAATGCATAAGAGCTCTACCATTAACGGGAACACGTAAACAGTCACCATATATGGCTACAGTCTTCCCCTTTTCAGCCAATCTCATTATCTGCAAAAATTCTTTGGCTGTTGTCACACAAACTGGACAGCCTGGACCAGACTTTATTGTTACACCAACCTTTGAGAAAAGACTTCCAAGACCGTATCTTGAAAGCGTTTCCTGATGAGTTCCACATGCATGCATTAATGTAAGTTTTAGTTTATACTGGCCTATTTTTTCAATAATCCCATTTATTAGTCTACTATCCTTTAGCTCATTCCACATAAAACTACACTTTACTTTCAATAATTTCCTTTACTAGCTTTATTGTCTTTAAAGCCTCTCTTTTATTTACTTTTGAAATCGCAAACCCAGCATGAACTATCACATAATCTCCTACTTTCGCATTAACAAGAGAAACATTTGCTTCCCTAATTAGACCCCCGAAGTCTATTTTAGCAACATTACCCTTTTTTTCTATAACCTTACCCGGTATTCCTAAACACATTCTAATACAATTAGGCTAAATAGTATACGTTAATAAAATTTCTTAACTTCTTGTAAATCTTATATTAATCCAAAATCCATTTTCCTACTAAATAGGCTTGGCCAAGCGATACACAACCATCCCCAGCAGGAGCGTAAACATTTCTATAAAGCTTAATATTATTCGATTCCACTATCTTCCTTATCGTTTTTGAAATATGCTCATTATATGCTACACCACCTGAGATAGATATATTATTGACACCATACTCTCTAGCCTTTTTAACAGCAATTTCTGCAACACCACGTGCAAGGTATTCTTCAGCAGCGTAAGCGAGTTCAACTGCAGGAACCTTATCTAGGTTTTCCAGAACATTTTCCAAAAGAGGAGTTGTCAAAAGTATATTATCATCTATTATAGGGTTGATAGTATAGTGGCTGACAGCCTTTCTTGCAAAACTTTCTAGTTTAATAGCGGGCTCACCTTCATATGTTCTAATATCACATACATTTAGAAGTGTTGCAACAGCATCAAGCACTCTTCCAAAACTCGATGTTAGAACATATTTACCGGATTCTAGCTGATGCTTTAGAAGCTCAATTTCTTTTAAACCATATGGAAACTTTTGAATATTATTTTTAAGCCAAGAGTCTATTGATCCAACCTTGTATAGTATAGATAATACCATCCTTGCAGGATATTTTGCAGACAAATCACCACCCAAATAGGGATGCTCCTCCAAATGACCAACCCTTTCAAAATAGCCTTTTTCACAAAATAATATTTCTCCACCCCAAGCATTTCCATCTAACCCATAACCGAATCCATCTATAGCTATTCCTATCGTACTTTCAAGACCATGCTCTGCCATTACAGAGACAATATGAGCATGATGATGCTGAACAGGAATATTTGGAACATTAAGTTGATTTGAGAGTTCTTTAGCATAAACGGTAGTATTAAATGTTGGATGAAGGTCGTGAGCAACAGCTCTTGGTTTACAAGCCGTTAACTTAACCATTCTTTTAAGGGCTAATTTTAAGTATTCGAGAGTTTCTATATTTTCTACATCACCAATATATTGTGTTAAATACATTTTATTAGAGGAGACGACACATCCAGCAACGTTTTCTTCCCCACCCAAGCCTATTACATCAAAAACATTCTTTACATACAATGGTTCTGGAACAAAACCTCTAGACCTTCTAATAAAACATAATGTACCATCTACTTTCCTTAATACAGAATCATCACATCTATGTAAAATTTTCCTGTCATGAACAAGATAATAATCTACAATGTTTGAAAAATTTTTAATAGCATCCTTTTCATCAATAATTATTGGTTCAGATGGAAGATTTCCGCTCGTCATAATAAGCACATCAGTTTTAGATTCGTTTAAAAGAAGCAAGTGGACTCCAGTATATGGAAGCATGACACCTATATTATGTAATTTTGGGCTCACATATCTTGAGATATTACAATTTTCTTTCATATCCAGTAGGACAATTGGTTTAAAAGGAGATGACAGAATCTTTTCTTCTACTTCATCAACATAGGCAAACTTTTTAACAGTACTAATATCTTTTGCCATTACAGCAAAAGGCTTCTGTTCACGACCCTTCCACCTTCTAAGTTTCAAAATAGCAACATCATCATATGCTGAAAGAGCTATATGAAAACCACCGATACCCTTAATTGCTAAAATCTTACCTTCATCTAAGAAACTTGCAGACAATGTGATTGGGTCGCCTTTTACTTCTGAACCATATCTATCAAGCAGAATAAGTTTAGGACCACAATCTGAACAGGCTATAGTTTCTGCATGAAACCTCCTATCCAGAGGATTATGATATTCTTCAGCACATAAATTGCACATTGGAAAATCTATCATAGAAGTATTGTTTCTATCATATGGAAAACGCTCTATTATTGTGAATCTTGGACCGCAATTTGTACATGTTATAAAATGGTATTTATAACGTCTGTTCCTTTGATCAAAAAGTTCTTTAGTGCAATCATCACAAATTCCAATATCTGGAGGAATAAGTGAAGCACTTTCCTTTTCCTCAAAATCACTTTTAAGAACAGTAAAAGATTCATAGCCTACATCCTCTTCAGAATCTGTTCTTTTTACTGTTTCAATTTTTGCTAAAGGAGGTTTTTTTGAAAAAAGGTCAAAAACAAATTTTTCAATATCAGCCCTAAAGCCTTCAACTTCAATTTCCACAGTACCATCTCCAACATTTTTAACATAACCCTTAAGATTGTTTTCGACAGCAATCCTATACACGAACGGCCTAAAGCCTACCCCTTGCACTATACCAGTAACCGTAAACCTACTACGCATCAACCGTAGCAACAATCACGCTATATAATAACTCTATTGGAAAAAATTAAGGTTTATATTTACAAAAATGAATTACTTAAAGTATGGAATTACATGAAGTGAACGAGTATCTTATCGATGTTGCTATGGGCAGGTTAAAAGCAGAAATTGTTTTAAGAAACACTAACCTAGTAAACGTGTGCACAGGTGAAATAATAAAGGCAGACGTGGCAATAAAGGGTGAAAGAATAGCCTTTGTTGGAGACGCATCACATACAATTGGTGAGGAAACTAAAGTCTTTGATTTAAATGGAAAATATGTCTGCCCTGGATTTTTAGATGGACACGTACATGTTGAAAGCGCAATGGTTACAATTTCACAGTTTGCAAGAGGAGTGCTACCACATGGGACAACAGGGGTCTTCATAGACCCTCATGAAATAGCGAATGTTTTAGGTGTTGAAGGTGTAAAACTAATGATTGAGGAAAGCCAATATGTTCCATTGAGAGTTTATGTAACAGTACCATCATGTGTTCCAGCATCATTTCCAGAATTTGAGACAGCAGGTGCTGAAATAGGCCCGAAGGAAGTTGAAGAACTTATGAGATATAAGAATGTTGTTGCACTAGGAGAAATGATGAACTATCCAGGAATAATATATAAGGATAAAAAGATGATTGATGAAGTGAAAGTAACACTTAAAAATAATAAGGTTGTTGAAGGACACTTTTACGGTAATATTAAGGAATTAAATGCATATGTTTCAGCTGGAATTTCGTCTAGCCACGAGTCAACGTCTAAGGAAATTGGACTTGCTAAAGCAAGGTTAGGCATGTATGTTATGATCAGGGAAGGATCAGCTTGGAAAGATTTAAGGGAAGTGATAAAAATTGTTACAGAAGCAAAGATAGATTCTAGGAGAGTCTGTCTTGTAAGTGATGACAGACATCCTGATGATATCGTTTACGAAGGACATTTAGACCATATCGTTAACAGAGCTATTGAGGAAGGAGTTGACCCTGTAAAAGCAATCCAGATGGTTACAATAAATACTGCAGAACACTTTAAAGTAGACAATGAAATTGGCATAATTGCACCAGGTAAGCTTGCTGATATACTAGTATTAGAAAATATTAATCCACTAAAGGTTTCAATGACATTTGTTGGCGGAAAACTTATTGCAAAAGACGGTAATATGCTAGAAAAGGTTAGTGAATACAATTATCCTTTACATGCTAAAGAGACAGTAAAACTTAAACGACCTCTAACTTCAAATGACTTCAAAATTTATGCACCAGAGTATTCAGGAAAAATTAAAGTGAATGTTATTGAAGTAATAGAAGGAAGTGTTTTAACAAAAAAGCGTATACTCGAAGTTCCAATAATAAACAATGAAATAGTCCAGGATGTAGAAAGAGACATTTTAAAAGTTGCAACAATAGAAAGACATAGAGGTTCAGGAGAGAGGGGAATCGGACTAGTTACTGGATTCAATTTCAACTCGGGTGCTGTAGCATCAACAGTTGCTCATGATAGCCATAATTTACTTGTTGTAGGAACCAATGATAAGGACATGGCATATGCATGCAACAGGCTTGCTGATGTTGGAGGCGGTATGATAGTAGTAGACAAAGAAAAGGTTATAGCACTAGTTAAACTTCCGATTGCAGGACTAATTTCAGATGAGCCAATCGAAAATGTATGTACACAAGTGAAATCATTATCTGATGCATGGAAAAAGTTAGGATGCACTATGATCAACCCATTCATGACAATGTCATTGCTTGCCTTATCGGTTCTTCCAGAAATAAGGATCACAGACAAGGGTCTAATAGATACTGTAAACTTTAAGAAAATTAATATTTTTGCATAAGCTAAATATTTTATAGAAAGATTTAAAAATATTAGAAGTCTTAGCGGGAGAGGGTTCACGACATCAAAAACTAGAGCGTGGATAGTCCTAGAAGATGGAACCATCCATGAAGGAAAAGTGTTTGGGTATCCAAAAAACACTATAGGAGAAGTTGTTTTTACAACCGGAATGGTGGGCTATCCGCAATCGTTAACAGACCCATCATATAGAGGACAAATTTTAATGTTCACTTACCCACTCATAGGAAACTATGGAGTACCAGATAAGGGATTGTATGAAAATGGAATACCAGTATATTTTGAATCCAACCAAATTCAAGTACAGGGTGTAATAGTTTATGAACACTGTAAAACACCATCACATTGGGCGTCAATAAAAAGTTTAAATGAGTGTCTTGTCTAGGAAAACGTTCCTGGAGTCTATGATGTTGATACAAGAAGCCTTACACAAAAGATTAGAGTTAAAGGAGTTATGATGGGTGCAATAGTTGTAAATGAAGAACCGGAAAAAGGCTTTGAACTACTTTCCAAATCAAAAAAGTATGGAGAAATAAACTTTGTTGAACAAGTTAGTGTTAAAGAGAAGAAGATTTACGGAAAAGGAGATAAGACAATAGTCTTAATAGACTATGGAGTAAAATATAATATTGTAAGAAACTTGATAAGGATGGGTTTTAAGGTTATATGTGTACCATACAATTGTCATGCAGACGAGATATTAAGTTATAATCCAGATGGTATTGTACTAAGTAATGGACCAGGAGACCCAAAAGTATTAAATGATTCAATAAGAGAACTGAAAAAACTTCTTGAAACATTTGAAAAACCTATTCTTGGAATCTGTCTAGGAAACCAACTTCTAGCACTCGCCTCTGGAGGGGACACTTATAAGC
>JAOAKB010000018.1 GCA_026413865.1 Nitrososphaeria archaeon | reverse complement strand
GCACAAGCACCAGAGGGACAGAGTACACACTACTTATACGGAAAATTCGGTTTAAACGAATACGCACCAGGCCATAGTGTGCCATCAAAACCATTATTCAAAAAACTGATTATATTTTCAGAATATAAGACACCTGATCCTTTCCTTCCTATCGTAGAAAAATCATCAATAATATGGATAGATGACTGGAAAGAAGTTATAGAAGAAATAAAAAACACATTTAGTTATAATCCAAGTATAATACTATTACCAAATGCGGAAATACAATGTGATGAACAAATTCTTAAATTAAAGACTTAAATACTATTTTTTATAATTTTGATGGAGATATGGAATGAAAGACTCTACATTTGGGTTTTTGGTCGCTTTACCTGGAACATTATATATTGCTGCATTAGTTGCATTCCCTCTCGGCTTACTTTTTTGGCTAAGTTTTGTAAGATTTGATTTCTATAACCCAATAGTATTTGTTGGATTATTAAATTATGTTAGAGTTATTGAAGATAGAGTTTTTTGGATAGCACTACAAAATACTATAGTTTATGCTACTGGAGTCACTTTAGTCACAACATGTTTAGGAATTCTCATGGCCGCAGCTGTTTCAAGAATTAGTAGATTTTCTACATTCTTTAGAACTTTACTTATCTTACCGTGGGCAGTACCCCTTGTTGTTTCAGGACTCGTGTGGAGGTGGATGTTGGATCCAGGCGTAGGAATATATAACTACCTTCTTATTAGTTCAGGATTAGTTGGAAATGTTGTTAATATTTTTGGTGATCCAACACTCGCTATGATAACTTGTGTAATAGCAGACAGTTGGACAAGAATTCCTTTTACATTTATATTAGTTTTGGCTGGAATTCAGTCGATTCCAGTAGACCTTTATGAGGCAGCTAGAGTTGACGGGGCTAATATGTTGCACAGCTTTAGGAACATCACATTACCTCTTTCACAAAAAAGTATATTGACAGCAACACTTTTCAACAGCATGTTTTCATTTAGGACTATTGACGTTATTTGGTCCATGACTCGAGGTGGTCCTGGAAAATCAACATATGTACTTGGAATTGATTTAGTGGATTACTTAATAATGTATACAAACCTTGGAGTGACTGCTGCCTTAGGTGTCATAATGCTCATACTTGTCGCTCTATATACTACAGTGATGATCTATTATCTCCTTAGAAGGTGAAATGCATGAGTTCTGCATCAAAATCAAATTTAATTATCAGAATTATCGAAAATAAATTCACTCCCTACTTGGTAACAATAATATTTTCTATATTCATGATATCACCAATTATCTTAATGCTATTTAATTCATTTAAAAGTGCAGCTGAAGCTTTTGCTTGGCCACCAACAATATTCCCCATAAATCCAACACTAGAGACTTATGTAAGAGTTTTCAACAGCGCGGTTCCACTGACAATGAGAAACTCAGTCATACTTTCTATAATTACAACATTAATAGTGCTTGCTATAGCATTACCTACAGCTTATGCATTAAGCAAATATCCTTTTAGAGGAAGCAAACTAATACTACTTTTCTATTTAGCTTCAAGAATCGTTCCACCAGTCTCACTACTTGTACCATTTTACATAATGTTAAGTATACTAAAACTAATAGATACACATTTAGGTCTAATACTAGTTTACACCTACATTACATTACCAATAATTATTTGGATAATTAAGGGATTTTTTGATGAGTTTCCAAAAGATTTAATAGACTCAGCATTGGTCGACGGATGCACAAGACTTGGAGCTTTCTTTAGGATAGTGCTTCCAACTTCAGCTGTTGGTGTAGCCGCTTCAGGCATAATAACATTTCTATGGAGCTGGAATGAATTTCTATTCCCAATGATATTTACAACATCTAATCATGTAGCACCATTGACTACAGGAGTATTTGAATTTGTTGGTGACGAAGTTATTGAGTGGAATTCCTTAAGTGCTGTTGGAATCTTTGCAAGCCTTCCTGCAATAATATTCTTCATCTTCGCACAAAAATACATAATAGCTGGATTAACAAAGGGAGCGTTAAAACTATAAAAAATAAAAAAAGGGGGAATAGATTCTTAGAATGTGGCAGATATTGCGTCAGCATCCTTTTGAGCATTCTTAAGTGCATCGTCGATACTTACTTCACCTAAAATGGCCTTATGCCACCATTCCTTTAATCTAGCAAAAATGTCATCTGCACCAGGTGGATACAACTCCATTTTACTTAAATCAATTGCAGCTTTTTTAACTTCAGGCAGAGGCATAGCTGAAACAACGTCTGTTCTCTTATACAATGGTGCTGCTAATGTTTCATTTCCTTCGAATACTAATTCATTCCATTGAACCTCATAACTTCTATAGAAGTCTGCAAACAGCATTGCTGCAGCTTGCTGTTTAGGAGGAGCATAGGGGTTAACACTCCATGGCTGAGAAGAATGCTCTTCTGTAGCTGGACTAGATTTTGCGTCATAAGCGATAGGAGCTAAGGCTATCCAATCATCTTTAATCTCAGGATACAAAGTGGGACTAATGTATCTATTAATGTTAACGGTACCGTCATGTATAAAGCCAACTTTACCACGCCCAAACAACTCTCCTGGATCAGTCCATGCCCATCCCAAAGCTTCACGTGGCATTGCACCATTCCTGTCCATTTTTACAAACAATTCAAAAACCTTTCTGAATTCCGTTGAAAGGAAGTTTATGTTTCCTTTTGCATCTAAGAATGAACCACCTTGTGAGAAGAGGGGTGCTGCAAAAGCTCTTTGCATATATCTATGATCTTTACCAGGCATAGCAATACCATAATATCCTGGACCTAGAGACTTTCTTGCCCATTCTGCTACTTGCGCCATAACATCAACCACTTCAACCCACGTTTTTGGAGGTTCAGAAGAACCCGTTGCACGTTGTAACCATGAGGGTCTAAAGTATGGTATTGCTGGTTTGGTTGCAACTGCACCTGTGAAGTACCAATGTTCACCAAATTTGCAAAGCAATTTCATGGCAGGTGAATAAAGTTTTTCTGCCTCAGGAGACCAAAGATGGTCTAATGGTACAACCCAACCATTTCTAACAAGCTGGTTACCGTAAAATGCACCACCAGGAGTAACTAAGTCAATTGCATCAGATTTAGCTGTAAGAATACTGACTGTTTTTAGCCATAATGTTAATTCCTCCATTTCTTTAGCCTCAACATGTATTCCTGTTAAGTCTTCAAATCTACACATTGCCATTTGTGTAGCGGGATCATGGGCTAGACCACCATAGTTTAGGAATTTTATTTCCTTTACACCTTCTACAGCTTTTTGCCAACCCTCAGGTAAAACATAGCCACCTATAGCTGCTTTTGGTTCAGCTCTATATGTTTTTAATGTGGGAAACCTTTGTATCCAGTGATCGGGTATCGGACCAATTTTTACATCTGTTAATCGTTCTTGAAAGCTTGGTTTATCCCATTTTATAAGTTCCCATGGCATGGTTGTTTTTGGCGTGGTTGGTGTTGTTGTTATTACTGTTGTTGTTGGTACTGTTGTTGTTACTACTGTAGTTGTTGGTTGTGTTGTTGTCACTACGGTTGTTACTGCTGTGGTTGTCGGCTGAGTTACTGTTACCACTTCTGGTGGTTTTGTTGCAAAGTATGCTGCTGCACCAATAGCGACTAAAGCTACAGCACCAAGACCAACATACAAGAAACTCCTTCTATCAACCTTTTTAGGTTCTGAACTCATATTTTTTCGCAATGTATAGTTTGTATATTAGGTTTAATAAATTTTACTTTTTTACTTTAAATAAAAAATTAACATATAATTAAAAAATTTTGTATATTAGTTGATTTTTATTAAAAAATTATTTTTTTAGTTTGTATGCGTCCTTGCCTAGGAATTTTGCTCTGTTGCCTAGTTCTTCTTCAATTTTCAGTAGTCTGTTGGCTGTTTCATCTATGCCTCCTTCTCTCATTTGGCCAGTGTTTAATCCTACTGCATAATCTGCTATGTCTGCACCCTCTCCTCTACTACTGCATGGCATTATTGCATATCCGTGTCTGTATGCATATTCTACCATTTCGAATGCTTCAGTTATTGTTCCAATTTGGTTCACTTTCAAAAGTACGGTATTGCATGCTTTTGCTTCAATTCCTCTTTTTACACGTTCTATGTTTGTTGTAAAGAAATCATCTCCAACTATTTGTATTCCTAATTCTCTGGTTAATAGAGCGTGGCCATCTACATCATTTTCTTCTAGTGGATCTTCTATAACTATAAATGGGTAGTCCTTGACCATTTTCTTATAAAGTTCTATTAGATCCTCTTTTGTTTTCTCTTCCCTTGAAAATAGTCCAACAAACTTTTGTTTTTTCTTGTCATAGTATGTTGTTGCTGCTACATCAACTTGAAAGCCAACTCTGTTTTTGTAGCCTAAGTTTTCTACTGTGTCCATCATCATTTGCCAAAGTTGTTCATCATGCGTTATTTTCGGATGATATGTTATTACAAGGTGAGCATGTGGAGTAGAATGTATTCTAAAGCCAAGCCTTTCTTTTATAATCTTTAGAAATTCGTTTCTTATTTCCCAGCATGCATATGATGCTTCAGAAAAGTTTTTGAAACCATATGCTAAGAATGAGTAGCTTGGCTTATCGCCTGACTTTCCGTTCCATCCATATCTATCCTGTCCTACAAAAGAAATAACTCCTGGAACTGGTAGGACACGTGCATAAACGCCTCCTATGTGCTGATATAATGGTATCTTTAGACTATTTGCAGCCGCTTTAAGTACAGCTGCAGAAACACTTGCAATAGAATTTCCACCTAATTTTGATTTATTCGGCGTACCATCTAACCTTATCATTAGGTCATCTATAGCATTCTGGTTTACTGCATCCATTCCTTTAACAGCAGGCCCTAATATTGTGTTTACAATTTCAACAGCCTTTTTTAAACCTAAACCATTAAATCTTGATCCACCATCATGTAAGAAGAAGACTTCATTTTCTCCTACTGAAACACCTGCTGTCACTATGGCGGTTCCTTTTGAACCGTCTTCAAGCTCAACTGTAGTTTCAATCCCAGGATGACCTCTCATAGAAACTATTTCTCGAGCATAAACATTTTTAATACGTGTACTCATAATTTCTCACCATTATACTATTTTAACTATTTTAATATAAGTGTTACACCTAAATCGTTTAAACTTACACCTTGAGTTGTTATAATACCACTATTAAGTTTCAACAAGGGTATTGTAGAATTATGATTTTTAAGTTCCTCAAATATATTTATACCTTTTGCTTCAGCCTCTTCAGCTGTATATCCATCTACTAGACCTCCAGCCAGACAAGGTATTTGTCCATACTCTTTTACAAACTGTGTTCCTGGCCCATCAGTTCCATCTGTATCGACAGCACCTATAATCACCTTTTTACTTCCCCTTATTTGTAGAGCTGCTGAAAGTGTAAACTCCTGATTTCTTCCACCAATACCCCTATGTTCCCCCACTGTTACAATGAGCTCTCCTGTTGTTAGAAGGACACATGGTGGTTTAAAGGGTCTTTCTGAAAACTCTATATTTTTAGCTATGCTTGCTATAACCTTTCCAGCTTCCCTAGCTTCAGCCTGCAGCCATTCAGTTAATATTATTGGTGTATACCCTATAGATTCAGCTTTCCTGCTTGCTTCAGTGATCGGCCCTCTTCTAGGCAGGACGCCAAAAACTCTAAATTTTATGTCTTTAAAATCCTCTTTTTTTGGAGTTTCATGTTTTGGATCAGCTTCTTCAATATGCTTTCTTATAGAAGGTGGAATCTTGTCAAGAACCTTCCATTTTTTGAGTACATTATATGCATCTTTGAATGTTGTACTATCAGGTAGAGCATGAAGCCAACGATTTTGTGAAAGAAGCTTTTCATAACTTGACATTCCAATTTTTGATGGTAGTGGGTCACCTGCATCCCATAACAGTATATGAATTTGTAGAGCATCCTTCATTAGGAGAGACATTCTTCCAACTTTAAGTAAATCAATATGATTTCTTATGACATTCAAATCTTCTGTAGGAACACCTCTTTCAACTTGCATCATGTAAGTTAGCGTCCGCACATCCTCAATTGATATTCCCGGAGGAGGCAATGTTAGAAGGGAAGAGCCACCATTCCCGCTTAAAGTGAATACAACATCACCTTTTCTAATCCTTTTAGCTATTTCATAAATTGCTTGGGCACCCTTAACGCAGTCTTCATCGGGTACGGGATGGGCGCCAAAAGTGACCTTTATTTTACTCAATATCTTTTCATCACCCTTTTTTGCAATAACATGCCCGTCTGTTAATCTATCACCAAGGATGTCTTCTAGAGCTTTAGCGGCTGACTGTACACCTTTAGCTGCACCTACAACATATATAGAACCAACCTTATTCAAGTCTATTATCAAATCACCACTATTTGGGTCACCTGGTGGCTCAAAATCCTTGTATCCTACTATTAGCTTATTGTTAGTTCTCTTAACAAGTTTTAGAATATTATAGTATGGGTCTGCAGCTCTAAGTCCAGCTTCAAGAATATCCAGAACAACCTTTCTTCCTTCAATATTGCCATGAGATGAAAGGTCCTTATAGTTTAGGATACGCGTACGACTATACATGTACACTATATACTATTTTTAAAATATAAAAAATTTTAAAATTTCTTTAACATTAAATATAGTGAAGCAAATAGTACGGGTATAAAAGTTATTTCCATAACAAATTTGTAGCCGAAAATGTTTCCTAAACTTCCGAATATTATTGGAGAAATTAGATTTGATAGATCAAATCCTATAATATAGAAGCCTGTAGCAATACCCTTTTTTGAATTTCCAGTATCAATTAATGCCATAATTTGAAGACTAGGAATAACAAATCCTAAACTCAAGCCTGCAGATAAACAGAATATATACACATTTGGTGGAAAGGGATATAATCCAATAAATGCGAGGGATAAAGCTAATGTAAAAAGATTTAATGTAGCAATTTTTTTAACACTAACATGTTTTGAAATCTTTCCAGTAAATATTCTTGGAATAATGCTTGATAAGCCTATTAGTGCGAGACAGTTTCCAACAATAACACCTGATCCTTTCCCAAACAAAGTTGCATAATATGCTGGCAAAAGTGATGTTACTGTAACATAGCCTATTGCATAAAGTATTAGAGAAAAGAGTGCTGCTTTAAAACTTGTTATATGCATTAGTTCAATAAAATTTTTTATTATAATTTTCAAATCTTTTTTTATAGTCGCATTTAAATCAAATTTTAGGTTAAAATAGGTAAGCCTTTCCTCAACTTTAGTTGTTTTTGCAGTATAATATACTATAATTGGAATAATTGCAGCTAACAATATCATGAAAACGAAAGTTTCGTGAAAACCATAGAATGATATTAGATAGCCACCCAAAGCTGGACCTATAATCACACCTAAACCGAGCATTGTACTTCTCCAAGAAATACTTTCCTCAAAATATTCCATATGCTGTGAAGCTTCGTATGCTACAAGTGAAAACGATGTAGTCATAAATATTCCCTGGCTTGATCCCTGCAAGAACCTTGCTATTAGAAGATGTGTAATATCAGATGAAAAGAAATAAATAAAAGAGGATATGAAGAACATTAAAGAGCCTAGAATAAGTAGCCTAAACCTGTAACCTTGATCAAAGGCAAGCCCAGAAATAGGTCTTGTAATAATAGAGGTTAGATAAAAAACTGACCAAACTATACCAACCTCTATTGGAGTAGCATTGAATCGTATAACAGCATATTGGCTTAATATAGTTGAAATACCTTGGAAAAGTATGGAAAAAAGTAATGTTATAATATTGATGTACCACATTCTAAGTTTCCAAAGCCTTAATTCTTGTATGCTATTACTCATAAGTTTACTTTTAGGCTTAAAAGCCAACTTTATAAATTTATTGTTTTAAGATAATAAGATTTGAAAATTTTATAAAATTTATAAGGACTATATTTGACCTAAAACATAGAATTTATCTTTTAAACTCAAGTAAAGGCTCTTATATAATTCAAAGAGTTTTGTATATTTGTTACAAGCATTTTTTCTTGGAAAGAAAACTTGTTGACTTTCTTTTACTAATTTGAATTTAAATAAATCTTTTATCCAACCAATTCCATATGCAGCCAAAATCGCACTACCAATCATCGACGCATCAGCAGCACTTCCAACAATAATCTTTTTACCTAATACATCAGCTTTAATCTGGTTCCAAATTCGGCTTTTTGCACCACCACCAACAATCTTAAAGGAATCAATTTTAATGCCCATTGACTCTATAAATTCTAGATTATGTCTCGCCGCATAAGCTGTACCCTCATATAATGCTCGCATAATATCACCTCTTTTATGATGAAATGATAAACCAAATATTACTCCTCTTGCATAAGGATCCCAGATTGGACTTCTTTCGCCAGCAAAATAGGGTAAAAATATCAAATTATTTGCACCTATTGGAGAGCGTTGAATCTCGGCTTCTACCCGTTCAAAAATTTTAGAAGAAAGTTCTTCACCATCTTTTAGATAAAGTTCTTTTATGAGCCATTCAAAAACGTTACTGTGAGCGTTCATTGCTCCTTGCATAAGCCAGCGGTCTGGGACTACATGACATCTGTTTAATAGTGTTAGAGAGAAGTTTGGTGTGTCAGTGCATGTGATAACACTTGAAACTGAGCCGGCTGTTATTAGAGCATCATTTTTATCTACAACATTTTCAGCTAAAGCAGCTAATGGCGTATCTGAGCCACCAACCATAACAGGCGTACCAGGATTTAAGCCTACTTCTTCTGCAATTCTATTTGTTATATACCCTAAAATCTTACACGAGAGCATGGTTTCAGGAAACTTTTCTCTTGAAATTTTAAATAGCTCGAACATCTTTTCTGACCATTCATGCTTCCTTATATCAAATAATAGAGACCAGGATGCATGAGTCCAGTCATATGAGAATTCTTCTGTCAAAAGATAGGCTATGTAACCAGGTGTGATAAGAAACTTGTGCGTGCTTTCGTATACTTTGGGCTCATTTTCTTTAATCCACATTATTTGTGTAGCTGTCTGTGTAGTAGAAATTCTATTTCCGCAAACATTTAAAAGATCTTCTTCACTAACCAGCCTTGACATTTTCTCGCATTGTTTTACACTTCTTTGGTCAAAAAATAGTATTGAAGACCTTAATGGTTTCCCATTTTTATCAACACAAACTAAACCCATATGTGCGCCAATACTAATTGAAACAATTTCTTCTTTTTTAACATCATATTTTTTCATTATATCTTTTACAGACTTTTTAAATACAGTCCACCATTCTTTAGGATTCTGCTCAACCCAACCTATTTTTCTACTATATGTCTTATATGAATATCTTCCTGGAGCAGTATACTTTAATTCAAGTCTTTCATTAAATAGACCAAGCTTAAGCGAGCTTGTACCAAAATCAACAGCTAAAATATAACTAGCCATACTATTTATGGAATTAATAGAACCTTTAAAGCTTTAAGTTCGCTTCTAAGATTTAAAGCGTCTAAAGCGTTTTCTAAAGGAAACTTATGTGAAATAAGTCTTTTAATATTTAAACTTCCAGATGAAAGCAAACCTATTGCCTTTCTGAATTGTTCTGAAGTAGCATTCTGTGTGGCAGTTAAAACTAATTCTTTGTAGTGAATTTTATTTAAATCTACTATGGAAGTGAATGCTTTTCCACCACCAGCGAATAAACTTATCATTCCTTGAGGTTGTATTATGTCAAGTAACTGTTCTACTATTCCAGCAACACCTACTGTTAAAATAGCTTTATTGAACCCACCAAAATTTTTAGAAAATTCTTTAACCCTTTCACCAAAATCTTCTTTCCCAGGATTTATAGTATAGTTTGCACCTAACTCTTTAGCAATATTAAGTCTATCTTCTACATAGTCTGAAACCAAAATGTTTGATGCGCCCTTAAGCTTAGATAACATGACATGAAGTAACCCCATTGGACCAGCGCCTACGATCAAAATATTGTCACCAAACCCAACTTGAAGTTTTTCTAAAGAATTTATTACAGTAGAAATCGGCTCAAGAAGTGCCGCTTCTTCAAACAATACATTTTGTGGCAATTTCATGATATGACCAAGTCTAATCATTTCTGGAGGGGGTTGAAAATATTCTGAGAAACCGCCATTGACATCTATTCCTAAAGTTTTCCTACTAACACATCTATTCCTGAAACCCTTCAAACAGTATTCACATTTTCCGTCAGCTAATATAGGATATACTGCTACCTTATCACCAACGCTAAAGTCTTTAACATTAGAGCCTACATTCACAATTTCACCTGAAAACTCGTGTCCTAATATTACATTTTCTTTGGCAGAACGTTCTCCTCTAAATATTCTTAAGTCTGTAGCACATATTGCTGCAGCTTTAACTCTAACAATTATTGAATCATCCAATTTCAATGGATTAGGTACATCATCAACCGAGACATTTCCAAGAGAATGAAAAACAACAGCCTTCATCTAAATCGACTCTATTCAAGAGTAAGTGTGTTCATGACCTCATCAACAGACATGTTTTCGTGCACAATCATTTTTAGAGCCTTCACCATAGATGTTGGATCCCTATGACCCCATACATTTCTTCCTATTGCAACACCATATGCTCCACCTTCGATGGCACCCTTTACCATATAGAGGAACTGCTTAACATTTTCTGTATGTGGGCCTCCAGCTATCACAACTGGCACAGGACATGATTCAACTACCTGCTTAAACGTTTCAGGCGAGCCTGTATACCAGGTCTTTACAATATCTGCTCCAAGTTCCGCAGCAGCCCTTGCAGCATACATTATATTCTCGACCTTATAGTAATCTTCCTTTTTTATTAAGTTACCTTTTGGATATATGTGTACAGTTAAAGGCATACCATATTCTTCACATTCTTTTGCAAGATGACCTATTGTCTTCAACATTTCATCTTGTCTTGTATCACCTACAGCCGCACCATAAGCTACAGCATCAGCACCTAACTTTACGGCTTCCTTAACTTCAGTAAACTGGGTATCGTACGATGGATTATAGGGTGAGAAACCACTTAGCTTACATATTAGGCATGTTCCATTTTCTATTAGTAGGGGATAGTATTTTGAAGCAAGACCTTTATGTATTGTTAGAGCATTAGGCTTTCCAGCAACGACCTTTTGGATTGTATCTCTAGCATTTCTTATACCCGGTAAAACACCATGTGCTATAGCATGGTCCATAGTTATGATAACTATTCTTTTAGATACCCTGTCAAATAGTCTAGATAATCTTATCTCCTTTCCAACGTTAACCATATCAACTCACTAATGCAATCTCCTTATACATTGATTTAAATCTTTTATAACCCTTTTTAAAGATCAAATAATATTTTTTGTAAACACTATTTGCAAGTTCATTAGGTATGTTTACATCTTCTACTAGGAAATAAAACTTGTCTGCAACATTTACTATATCATGATAATATTTAGCAGCACATCCTGCTAAAATTGCACAGCCTATCATTGTAGCATCCTTAACACTTGAAACTGCAATCCTTTTACCTAACACGTCAGCCTTAATCTGTCGCCATAGATTGCTTTTCGAAGCAGCACCTGCAGCCCTAACCTCTTCAACACTAACACCAAGCGATTCAATAATCTCCAAATTGTTTTTAAGACCGAAAGCCACTCCTTCAAGGACTGCTCTAACCATATGCGCTTTAGTATGAGATAAGGTTAAACCAAAAAACACACCTCTAGCATTAGGATCCCATATAGGAGAACGTTCACCAGACATGTAAGGAAAAAACAGAAGACCATCACATCCTGGAGAAACCTTTGCTGCAATATCATCCAGAATCTTGTACACGTTCCCATCATCTTTCTGTGACATTTGGATTTCAACTTCACATAAGTTGTCTTTGAACCATTTAAGAGACGCACCTGTAGTTGACATTGCACCCATATGAAGCCATAAACCTTTAATAACAAAACATCTATTCAAAATTCTTGTATCAAAGTTTGGAATGGAGGATACTACTGCAACAACAGTAGATGTTCCAGTGGTTTCGAATACACGACCTGGCTTTATTATACCACACCCAAGCGCTGATGCGGCACTATCAGCACACCCCATTGCAACAGGCACACCCTTTTCTATGCCCAAGACTTTTGAAGCATAACGATTAACTTCTCCGACTTTTTCATGAGACCAGAAGATTTTTGGAAGCTTTTCCTTATCTAAGCCTGTTTTTTCTATAAGCTCATCAGACCACTGAGCCTTTTTCAAATCAAAAATGCCTGTGAAAGAAGCGTTTGTTGGATCCATGCCAACTTCTCCAGTCAATTTTGATGCAAAATACCCATTTGCATGAACAAATTTATAGGTCTTTTTATAAATTTCAGGCTCATTCTCTTTAATCCATAACATTGAGGTTATACTAAACGCTCCTGGAGCAATTCTGTTTCCAGCTATTTCAGCAAAAGCTTCTTTACCAACTTTCTTTATAAGCCTTCTAGCCTGTTTAATGCTTCTTTGATCCATATAAAGGATAGCTGGTCTAAGTGCGGTACCATCACTGTCTAATGCTATTAGGCTTGGGCAAGTATTGCATAAGCCTATACCTATAACTTGTGAGGGACGAATGTTCGTTTGCTGGAAAATTTTTTTTATAAGATTACATGCAGTCATCCACCAGTCTTCTGGATCGCTTTCAGCCCACAAGCTTTTTGGATGTAATATTCCTTTTTCATATTCACTGCTTAGTACGGAAACAACCTGTGGACCCTCTACTTTTACTAAAGCAACTTTTGCAGCAGTAGTTCCGATATCAACACTAATAAGAAACTCTTTGTCACATTCCATGTTATTAAATGCACGTATACAACTTTTTATATCTTCCTATTAGAAGATTTTAGCTTAATAGGCCAAACCCAACCATATGAAGTCCTTTCAACTCCTTTTTCCTTTAATTCTTTCAAAAGTTTTTTTCTAAAACCACTTAAAAGATGTTGCGGATCATATAAGATTATCCCATCTGCAAGCGCTTCAATAATCCATCCACTTTTTGATTTAAAATTATCTTCAAATTCTTTAGGAGTCATGTATATACCTTGAACAAGGCTAGGAAGATTATGGCACACTATAAGTTTTGGAATTTCAATAATTCTTTTTTGGAGACTAGGAAGACCTTCGACTACAAAAATTATGTCAATATCACTTTCAGCCCATGAAAGGGGTTTAGCCTTACCTCTTGCAACAGAGCCAAAAAGAAGAACGCCTAAAAGATTTTCTTTGAAAATATCGTTAATCTTTTCTACATATTGTCTTATAAGTTCACAATATTTTTTATCGCTAATCTTTTTTAAGTTCTTTAACTGCATTGTCGATCACCTTATTTAATTCTTCAACTATTGTTGACAAGTCTGATGGCAATTCTTGAAAACTTTTAAAAAATCTTATAACATAGTTTATACTCTCTATAGCCGAGTTAAAAAGTTCCCTAGCAACTTCCATTGTATAAACTTCAGAAGGCGAGATTATCCTTTCTTCAGTTTCCCAACCATATCTGGGCATCGAACCTTGAGTTTCAAGAAGAGAGGCGTAGGAGATTATGAGTGTAAGATATCTTACGTGCTCTGTGTTAAGGCTAAGCTTTTTCATTCTCTCCTTATTTGATATTATCTTTGCTATAATCACACTTGGAAAATGAGTTTTTCTGAACTCTACTCCTAAAAAGCTTAGGATTGCTTTACATGCGTCTTCGACGGCCAGTTGTATTCTAAACACCGAATCCGAGTAATCACCTTCACAATATCTAGCTGTGCCTCTTTTCACGTTTTCTATACACATTTTTAGTCTATCTCTGGCCTTACTAAAATTATTCAACACAGAAATAAATTATGTTAAGAAAATATAAAGTTTATTATTTTTAAACTATAGAATTAATGAGGCATTAAAATTTATATAAAGATTAAGGAAAGTTTTAAAAACATGGTTAAAAGCCGTGTAGCATGTTTTGATGGCCCTGGCAAAGTTTCTTTAAAAGAAATAGATTTAGAGCCTTCAGAAGAACAGATTTTGGTTAAAACTGTCCAAGCATCTATATGTGGAACGGATAAACTTTACTATGCAGGAGAGGTTCCTAAAGAAGTAAGTCCTCCAATATGCCCTTGGGGCCATGAGGGTGGTGGAATTGTTGTTAAGGTAGGATCTAAGGTTAAAGAATTTAGTGAAGGAGATTTGGTAATGTCTTTTGGGCCTGGAACATTTTCAGACTATTTTCTTGCTAAAGTACCTTTCGGTTGTATAAAAGCACCTGAAGGTATTGATTTAGAGATTGCCTGTTTGGGTGAACCTTTAGCATGTGCTGTACATGCTGCTAGAATTGCTACAAGAAATATCAGTGTAGGAGATACTGCCGCGGTAATCGGTGCTGGTTTTGCTGGCCAAATTATTCTACAAGGCTTAAGGAAAGGTGGAGCTGATTCTCTTTTTGTTGTGGATAAAATTGATTTAAAACTTGATTTTGCAAGAAAATTTGGAGCAAATATTACATTAAATGTTGAACATGATAATGTTGTGAAAGAGGTTTTGGACGCCACTGATGGACGTGGTGTTGATTTGGTTGTAGAAGCTTCTGGAAGTGGTGAAGGCCTAAATTTGGCATCTGAAATAGTTAGACATAATGGAACGATAGTAATATACAGTCACTATATGAAACCTTTCCTAGCCAACCTCTACCGCTGGCATGAAGATGCATTGAATATCGTTCACGCGTGTCTTATGCATCACACTAAAGAGGAAATGGTGGTTTGGACAAGGGAAGCATTTAGGCTTGTTAAAAAGAACATTTTTAACGTTAAACAGCTTATCACTAGAAAATATTCTCTTTCAGAGATATCTGAAGCATTTGAAAACGAAGTTTTAAATAGGAATTCAATAAAAACTGCAATTATACCATAATCCTTATAATATGTATATGTTATGTGAACTTAAGAATATAGGTGATTAGTTAGAATATGAATAATAGGCAGCTTACCATTGCTGTTTTTGAACATAGAAAAGTTGACCGAATACTTTGGCAGCCAAGACTACATCACTGGTATGAGGTTAATAAAGTAAGGGGAACCTTACCCAAAAATTATTCTAATAAGAGTATACTAGAAATTTATGATGATTTGGAAGCTTCACCTAGAGGATATCATTTCTTCAATGACACTATAAAAGTTATCGAAGGTGGGGATGTAAAGGTTGAAGTACTTGAAGATTCAGAAAATGTTTATACAAAATATATTACACCAGTAGGTTCTCTTAGGCAGGTTGAAAGAAAAAACCTGTATGGAACAAATAAGATTAGGATAGAGTACTTTTTAAAGAATGTAGACGATTTTAGCATTTTAGAATATATTTTGAAAAGGCAAGATTATGAATTTGATAAAGAACTTTATATTAAAATGGAAAAGCTTGTGGGAGACAGATGTGAACCTATTGTAAATGTTAGATGGGGTTCAATACAGAAGCTATTTATAGCCTACATGGGGTTCAAGGAGGGTATAATAGCCTTATGGAAGCATAGAGATAAAGTTGAAAAATTATTAGAAGCTTTTGATGAAAACGATGATAGACTCTTCAGCCTTTTAAAGAAAACACCCTTTAAGATAATAAATTTTACAGACAACATTGATGAAGGACTATTATCTCCAAAACTCTTTCAAAAATATATGCTACCATATTATCAGAAAAGGACAAAAGAATTACATCAAGTTGGAAAATATTGTACATCACATTGGGATGGTAAAGTAAAACATCTCATACATTTTGCTAAAGAAACTGGTTTGGATGGATTAGAATGCATTCCACCAGAACCTCAAGGAAACATTAGCCTCGAAGAGCTAAAACAAAATTTGGGTGAGATGATATTGGTTGACGGGATACCTGCAGTCCACTTTCTTCCAATAACCTCGTATGAAGAAATTAAGAATTTTGTAAATAAGCTTGTTGAAATATTCAAACCAAACCTTATTGCAGGAATATCAGATATGATGCCACCAGATGGCGATATAGAAAGGGTTAGAAAAATTGGGGAGATATTACGAGAATGCAGAATATAAATTAAGCCCAATTTAAAAATTGGTGAGGAATAAATTATCTTATCTTCTTTAGCTCAAGCTTTTAAAACAAGAATTTTTCAAGCTCTTTTTTATTCTCTTCTTTAATGTCTAAAAGAGGTTCATGTATACCCTGTAATATATCTTCTAACTCCAAAAAAGCGGTTACAGTAAACAATCAATCACCTCTACCCTTTAAAATTGGTCTTATCACCCATAGCCTTATTTTCTCATATAAAATGGAACATATAGTGTATTCTCTACAAGCTTCTTTAAAAATATAAGATTTCATATTATTTGTTGAAACCTTTTGAAAAAATTAACTGATTTTAATGCTTATAGACGAATTGTTTATATAGGAGTGCATCAAAAAAAGAATTCGATAGAATATGGTTGAAGCATGCATCCTAATTAGGACTGAACGTGGGAAGTTTTTGGAAATTGTTCAAAACATAAAACAATTAAAGGGTGTTAAAGATGCTTACCCAGTTCTCGGAAGATTCGACGTTGTAGTACACGCTTCTGTTTCAAATGAAAAAGAGTTGGGGAATGTTGTGATGAAAATTGGCAACTTATCTGGTGTAGTCTTTACAGAAACACTGGTGGAGGTTGAGGTCTAATGGTGAAGGCATGTATTCTTATAAAGGCTGTACCTGTCAAAGGAAAAAGAATTGTGGACGAACTAAGCAAAATAGAGGGTATAGTAAAAGCATTCATGGTTTATGGTAGGGCAGATATTGTAGTTTTTACAGAAGCAAAAGTATATGAAGATGTTCTAAGGATTGTGGATAAAATTCATACAATCGATGGAGTCAGAAGTACTGAGACGTTAGTAGAGGCATGGTAAGTCATAGGAACATACGTTAATAATAAGTGAACATAAGATAGTAGCTAGTATATATTAGAATCTATTATAAAAACATGTTTACTGCATGATACATTCTTTCTAGTATGGTTTCAGCAATTTTTTCATTTAATGCTCTTAGACCACAATCCGGGTGCACAAAAGCAAAATAGTCTACCCCAATCTTTTCTTTTATATGCAAAAGCCTTTTCAAAACTGCTTCAACACTATCTACATTTTCTAAACCCGAAACTTGAACAGAAATACATCCAACCCCAATCCTTTTTCCTGCATCGTATAAAATTTGCTTATTGAGCAGATCTATATTCTTTTGCACATTTGGTGCACTAAAAGCTAGACTTAACACTTTTGCATCAACATTTAATAGATCATTAAAAATTCTTGAATTTAGTTGTCCACATACATGTACTATAGTTTTTTCATCTTTAAAAGTTGAGGGTAAATTTTTTAGTAAATCGTTTAAAATATTTACACCTATTTTTGTATCAATAACTTTAGCAGATAATGAAGGTTCATCAATCTGTAGATAATAGCCTTTCCTACATATTTCTTTAACAAATGGGCTTAAAGCGTTTGCAAAGTCAACATAAATATTTGTATCCCTCAAACTGCTATAATAGTTTAGCCCATTAACTGCTGTAGAAAAACCTAAAGTAATTGGCCCAGTTATTGTCACTTTTAGGCTAACATCATGCCTACCCTTTTCATCCAAGTATCGCTTGACAGTTTCTGCGTCAATAAATTTAGTAAATTTGCTTACATCCTGTGGAGGCAGAATCTTTGACTTTATGTATAAGCCTCTTTGATTTCGTTCAAGACCTGGAATATTTTCGAAGTAGCCAATCATATCGGCTCTTTGTTCCCCATCTGAAACAACATTAATACCATATTTTAATTGCATTTCAACAATCTCTACTATAGCTTTTTCAACAGGAATATTCTTTACTGGAAAGCTTCCAACAACAGTTCTAAGTATCTCCATAGCTCTAAAATTTAATAGTTTTTGTTAATAAGTTTTCAAATTTAAGTTTTTAATTGAGAATAAGATACTGTTAATTTGGGCTTTGAAAGCCAACTTTTTACCCATTCAGCAGCTTCTTCATCACTTTCTGCTTGAACAGGGGGATGTTTGAAGTAGAAGGCACAGACTTCTTTAATAGCACCACCTTCACCTCTATCTAATGCGACCTTTGCCAGTCTTATGGCATCGATAGCACTATAAGCGAACATTGACTTGTCATCAACTACAAGTTTAACATCTAAAGTTACAGGAAAACCGGCAAAACTTTCTCCTCTCAAGTATATGTATGCAACTTTAGTGTTGCCCAAAAATGGAATATAATCACTTGGCCCTATTCTTACACCAATATTATAGGGTAAAAGAGATGTCACTGCCTCAGTCTTACTTATCCTTTTACTTACAAGTCTATTCTCGTCCATAAGATTCAGGAAGTCAGCGTTTCCACCCACATTCAACTGGTATGTCTGTATAACTTTTACATTCCTTAACCTAAAAAGTCTAGTTAAGGTTCTATGCAGTATTGTTGCACCAATCTGTCCCTTAACATCATCCCCTAACAAAGGTAGACTTTTTTCACGGAACCTATCATCCCAAGATTTATTGCTCGCAATAAAAACCGGTATCGTATTAACAAAGGCTACATCAGCTTTCAAAGCAGCTTCAGCATAAAATTTTGTTGCATTCTCACTTCCAACTGGAATCAGGTTCACTAGAACATCAGCACCAGAACCTTTTATTTCATCAGCTATTTCTTGAACACTGCATTTTCTATCAATTGGTTTAATTATATCAACCATATGTTCAGCAACACCATCCAGAACAGGACCTCCAGAAACTTTAACACCAAAATTTTCAATTTCAGCAAATTTGGGTGTAATATTGGGTTCTGTAAAAATTGCTTCAGAAAGATCCTTACCTACTTTTCTACTGTTGACATCAAAAGCTGCAACATATTCTATGTCAGAAATTTTATAGCCTCCAAGACTATTGTCTTCACCCTTACCTTTGAAATAGAAAGGGGCCTGTACTATCGCGGAAGCTGTGTTACCAACGCCAACAATTGCAACCTTCAACTTTGACATGTTTATAGCCATAAACATTTATGGATATAAACATTTTGGAATTGTTTAAATATTTTTTAAATGAACTAAAAGGATATGGGAAAACCACTTGAGAGACTCAAGTATTCTATAACATTAAACAATCTATGGTTATATATTATAAAGCTGATAAAAGAAAAGCCAATGTATAGTAGGGAGATACATAAGATGATAAAAGAAAGATTTAATATAAAAACAGACATAATAACAGTATATTCTGTACTTTATAGAATGGAGAAAGGAGGGTTCATCAGAAGGTCTGGAAACTATAGAAAATATTATGAACTAACAGAAAAAGGTGAAAAAGAGTTTCAAGAGGGATTAAAGGTTTTAGAAAACATATTAATATTACTTAAATAGCTTTCCTATAAAAAGGAGGAAGAAAAATTGATGAAAATAGGTTTAATAGGAGATTCCCACGATAACCTCAAAAATATAGAGACAGCATTATCGATCTTAACCGCAAATAAAGTCGATTTAATATTGCATACTGGTGACATTATAAGCCCATTTTCAGCCAAACTTTTTACAAAAATAGAAATACCTTCATACTTTACATTCGGCAACAATGATGGAGAAAAGCTATTCTTAAAAGAAATTTTATCATCTTCTAAAAACTGTAAATTGGTCTGGCCAAAAGCTTTAATCGAATTAAAAGGATACAAGATAATCTTATTACATGGTGAAGACGAATTTTTAGTCGAATCCTTGGCAGAATCTAATAAGTATGACCTTGTAGCATATGGTCATTGGCACAAGATAGTAAATAAAAAAGTTAACAACACTCTATTAATTAATCCTGGAGAATTATGTGGATATCTTACAGGTAAAGCATCCTTAGCAGTTATTGAATTAGAGAAGAAGGAAACTGAAATAATAGAAATATAAGACGGCTAATTACAATGAACATTATAACCACAGTTTCTGGCATACACTCAAGGTCTGAAAACCTTATTAAAATGACTAGAGAATTTGATAAAGGTATAATAAGTTATAATGAACTCAGAAAAGCACTCATAAATGATATAAAAAACTTTATCGGTGTACAGTCGAAAGCAGGATTAGAAGTTTTTTCTGACGGAATGTTAAACTGGCAAGACCCAATCAGACCGATTATAGAATGTGTTGAAGGCATAAAAGGTGGACCCTATCTCAGATGGTTTGAGACAAACACATTTTATAAAAAGCCAATGGTAGTTGACACACTAAAAATTAAAAAGGAAACAGTCAAAAAATTTTTTAATTTCGACCTAGTACCAGAAGAAAAGTCAAAAATTGCCATATTACCTGGCCCATACACCCTATCAATCCTTTCAAATGAAAAAAACATTGAAAGATTTACTAACATCCTTAAAGATATAATTAAATTGTTAAAGAAGGATTATAAAAATTTGTTTATTTTACTACAAGAACCATGTTTAGTGTACGAGCAATATTTTCCTAATAAAGAATACTTTATTCATCTTAAAAAAGCTTACAACCAACTATATTCCGATAATCCACAAAAATATATAATTCACACATTTTTTGGAAACGCTGAAAACATTGGCCCCCTACTATATGAGCTTGAATGTTGGATAGGAATAGATATGACAGAAACACCTTACAGTATTTTAAAAAACTTTAAAAAATCAAATATATTACTCGGAATTTTAGATTCACAAAATCCGATAATTGAAGCCTCAAAAAGAATTAATAAATTAATTGAATATATTAAGAGTTTAGAAATTGGAAAAGTTGGATTTTGTCCTAACACAGACCTAAGATATCTTCCAAGAAAATTGGCTGACAAAAAAATCATTACATTAAAAAAGGTAAAATGTCTTCTGGTGAGCTAGAAATGTACACTACCCAGGAAATTGGCAGCATGCCGAAACCAAGATGGCTCATAAATTATATGAAAAAAATTCCTATTATTGAAAAAGATTTCAGAGAAATAGAGTACTGGGGAAAATTTTTAGAAATAGAAAACTATAAGGAACTTATTGAAATTTTAAAACAAAATGAAGAATATGATGAAGTTAAAAAATGGGCTATAACGTTTACAATAAGATTTTTTGAAAAATCAGGTTTAGATATAGTATATACTGGAGAAGTTTTGAGAAAAGAAATGTATGAACATGCAGCTTCAAAGATAGGAGGATTCAAATTTTTAGGAGAAGTCCAGTCGTTAGACAACAAATACTATAATATCGCTAATGTAGTGGAAGAAGTTTACAGAAGAGAACCAATATATTTAGAAGAATTTAAAATAGCAAAAAACATTGCAAAAAAAGAGCTTAAAGTCCCTATAATTGGACCATACACATTAGCAGAATGGTCGCTAAATCAATACTATTACAAAAAAGCCTTAAAAAAAATAAATTCTATAAAAGAAGCCAAAATAAAGGCTAAAGAAAAATTAATATTTTCATTAATAGAAAACGTTTACAGAGACGAGGTAAGAGAACTTGTAGAGAATGGTGCTACATGGATACAAATAGACGAACCAGCTGCAACAACCCATCCAAACAAGGAAGAAATGCTCTTATTTGTAGAAGGATACAACCAATTGACAAAAAACTTTCATATAAAATTCAGCTTACACAACTGTTACAGCAACTATCAAATATTATCAAAATATATACCACTTTTAAAAAACTGTCACCAACTTGCATTAGAATTTGCAAATCGTGACACACTAAATTTGGGATTAGATGAGAAAAGTAGAATAGGCTATAATGAGATAAAGCAGTTTATAGAAAATGGTTATGAGGGCAGCTTTGGTGTAGGCGTTTTACATGTATTAGATTATGAGGGAGAAAAAAGTGAATTTGCCGTGGTAGAAGATAAGACACTAATAGAATCTGTAAATTTGATTCGAGACAGATTAGATTATGCAGCAAAGATTGTAGGAGACCCCTCAAAAATTACAGCAAACCCTGACTGTGGACTTAGAACCAGAAAAGAATGGAATATAATATGGAAAAAGCTAAGTAATATGGTTAAGGCAGCGAAAATGTTATAATTTAAACCATGATTTTAAAGAAAGCTTAAATAATATTATAAAATAATTTTTATTAAATGGAAAAGTCTTCTGATTTAATAATAACACTTAAAAATAAGATAACTGATTTAGCTGAAAAATATAGAATAGCCTATGCTATACTTTTTGGCTCATCAGTTTATGGAAGGCTAATTAAGGGAGAAAGTGATATAGACCTTGCAGTAAAAATTAGGGGATTAAACAGGAATGAAAGTTACAGTTTTTTAAAAAGGTTCATAAACGAATTAGATGTCAATAGAGTGGATCTTATAATAATAAATTTTGCACCCTTTAGTATAAAATATGATATCTTAACAAAAGGAAAAATAGTGTTTTGTAAAGATTCAGAGGAACTTTTTGAAGATAGGCTTAGAGTTATAAAATTAAAAGAGGATTGGAATAACTTTTCTAAAATATTTGAAGAAAGAGAAGTGAGAAAGGTGATTGGATGAGGCCAAGCATGCTGAAGAGGTTAGAGAGATTTAATAAGGGAATAGAAATTTTAAATGAGATAAGAAATTATGATAGGGATATATTTTGTAAGGACATAAAAATTTTATCTATTGCTGAAAGAAACTTACAAGTTTGCATCGAATTTTTAATAGACATGTCAACATATATACTTTCAAAACTTGACGCAGAAATTCCAGAAACATATAGGGAGGTTGTTGAAAAACTTTATGATGAAAAAGTGATCGATGAAGACCTTAAAGAAAAATTGGCTGAAATTATTGGATTAAGAAATATTATAGTCCATATGTATGCTGACATCATACCAGAATTGCTCTATGATAATTTAAAAGACATAATGAATGTACTAAAAATTTCAGTAAAAAGGCTTCTAGAGTTCTGCCAATATAACAATATTGACCCATAATTTATTCAAACTAAAATATTATTAAAAATAATAATGTTCTAATTAGTAGAATTATAAATACAGAGTTTAAAATATAAGGAGGGAAATAGGATATGAATAAGGAGCGTATAATAATTTTGATGGTGTTTATAGTTATTTTTGCCACTGTACAATCCCTTTTTATTATAGGAAAAAATGGTTTTAAATCGAATAACGAAGATCTTGTTGCAAAATTGAATATTTATGGTGGGATTGCTGGAATGCAGATAGAGGTAGACTATTATAAAAACGGAAGTATAATATATAGGAACCTAAAAACTAGTTTTGAAAGGCAAACCCAGGTCTCGATTGAAATGATAAAAGAATTTGAGGAAAAATTGAAAAATTTGATTGACCTGTATCCACAAGGATTTAGGCTTGAACCAAAACCAGGATCAGCCGACTTTTTCACATACAAACTTACTTTGAACACAGGATATAGGATAGTTGTCTTTGAATGGACGGATACAAGCAACCTTACACATGAACTTCAAATGCTTTCACAATCTATCTTTAAGATAAATGATATAATAGTTAGACAAGTTGGATATCAAATTTACTTGAATATAATAATTGAAAAATATGAATATAAGGTAGGTGAAAAAGTTGTCTTTAAAATAGTTTCAAAAAATGTTGGAGACAATGAATTTAGATATAGTTTGCCTACACCATGTCACCCAAATTTTAAGGTTATAGTATATTCGCCAGATGAAAAGGAATTTGAGATTTACCCAAAGGGTGTTCCAATGGGTAGACCGTGTATTCAAGTGATAGAGGAAAGGCTTATTAAAGTTGGAGAAGAAATTTCTGCAGAATACGAGCACACATTATCTAATAAGGGGAAGTATATTATAAAGGCTTGGTTTCCTTATTCAGAATGGTCTGAAAAAAGATGGGAAACTGAAGTAGTTATCGAAGTTAAGTAAAACGAATTTAAAGATTTGTTGAAAAGATATTTTAATATCAGAATCAGCCACTTATGTGTTGGCTTCAAAAACTAGTGTTCCTAAAATTAGTCCTAAATTATTCTTGTTTATTGGTGTACTAAGTTTTGCTTTTGGAGCAATTTTAATAAAATATAGTAGTGCTCCTGCAATAGCTATAGCCTTCTATAGACTATTTTTTGCAGCATCAATAATGGGTTTAATTAGTGTTGGTAGTAAAGTGAAGTCACAAAAACTTGATACAAAAGATTTTATGATTCTTATTTTTAATGGATTCGTTCTCGCAACACATTTTGTATTTTGGATTTCATCTCTAAAATATACTACTGTTGCAGCAAGTGTTGTTTTAGTTGACACTTCACCTTTTTTTGCAACCATATTTGCTTACACCTTTTTAAAAGAGAAAGTTGGAAGAAACCATATTCTTGGAATAATTTTATGCTTCATTGGCACAATATTAATTCTTGGTTCAGATATTAGTTTGGAAACCAATTTGTACGGTGATCTCCTTGCCCTAGTGGGAGGGGTTTTAGCTGGATTCTACTTTTTTGTTGGAAGAAAAATGCGTCCAAAAATAGAATTTTTACCCTATGTAACCTATGTCTACAGCTTTTCCACATTCTTTCTACTACTTTATATGATAATGTTTAATGTACCATTTTTTGGATATACAGTAAACGATTACATAATATTCTTTTTGTTGGCGGCAGGCCCATCATGTCTTGGACACAATTCATACAATTATAGTTTGAAGTATCTTAAGGCATCTATAGTAAGTGCTACAGTCTATGGGGAAGCATTAGGGTCTACAATACTTGCCATAATACTATTTAATGAAACTCCATCCTCTCTTCTAGTCTTAGGTAGCATTTCTATAATGGTCGGAATATATATTGCTGTGATAAGAGCCTAATAGGAAATTCTAAATTATTCCAAAAATTTAATACGATGGTGATAGTATATGAGTATGGTAAAAATTGATTCACAAAGAAGAATTTACATACCAAAAGATATAGATTTCAATGCAACAAAGCTATTATTATACCTTAGGAACATCATTATTACTCATTCCAGACCCAAATAAATTATTGAAATCGATGTAAAGCTTTCAATAGAGCAAATAAAAAAGATAGCTGAAGAAAGGCTAAGGAAGAAGCTTTAAAATTAATGGAAGTATGAGTTGGTAAACAACCTTGCTTTTAGAATCTGACGTGCTAATTTCTTATATTAAGAAGGATGATTGGCTAAAAAGTAAGGCAAGTTCGATAATAAACGCTATTGAAAATGGTTCATTAAAACCAATCCAAATTTCAACAGAAGCCTTTCATGATTATATCTTTTCTGAATATGCACCCCTGCAAACTATTCTATTAGATTTTGCAATAATGTCCACCATTAAAAATATAACGTATATTAGACCAGATTGTACAATATACTTGATGGCACTAACCCTAATGGATGTCTACAACCTTACATCGATTTTTGACGCAATTTATGCTGCAACAGTCCTGAGCACCAGCGTGGCAGACCACACGATAATATCGACTAATAAAAAATATGACGAAATTAAGGGATTAAAAAGAATTGACTCAAGAGAATTGTAACTTTAAATGGCGAGGATGCATATTATAAATTTTTTAACTTTAAATAGATTAAAATGAGACCAAAAAAGGTAAATGTGGCATTTAGAAGAGCATTATTATACTTCATTTTTAGGATTGTAAACTTTTTAGTTTTTATTGGATATAATAAGGCAGAACCTCCTGTAAAGAAGTCAAGAAACAGATGGGATAAATATCCAATCAAGTATGCTGAAGAAATGGATAAAAAATTAGTTATATTAAAAATATGCTTTAATATAAAAACTAACATTATAAAAGAGAATGAGGGGACGAAAATGTTATGCAAAATCAGCCTATGTTTAGCTTTTAGATCCAAGTCAGGTAATATTGTTCCAAAAAAGGATGCAGCAATTATCGATAAAAAATTTAGCCAGCCACTGTCCCAAAAAATATTAATAGCTAAACCAAATGCAAAAATAATATGAGTTGTTCTTTCCACCATCAAATCTTTAAATTAAAAAAAGGCTTATAAGAGTATACTTAAAGTTTAAAATTAAAGTACAAAATAGTATTAGGATATGAAGATATTAATAGCAGCAGATAATGGCGTAAAAAGAGAAAATTTTGAAATAGCATTTAAAGAAATAGCCAAAGAACATGAAGTTAAAATTATAGAGGTAGATAGAAACTTAACCTTCACACCAACAACAAATTCTGAAAAGAACATTAAAGAATATATTGGAAGCCCTAGACAGCTAGTTAAGGAAATAGATGAAGCAGACATTCTTGTAGTAAACTATGCTCCTGTCACAGAAGAAG
This sequence comes from Nitrososphaeria archaeon, assembly GCA_026413865.1. Lineage (GTDB taxonomy): Archaea > Thermoproteota > Nitrososphaeria > JACIWG01 > JACIWG01 > JACIWG01. The sequence goes on along the minus strand of JAOAKB010000018.1, from coordinate 5,424 downwards.
TTATGGATGCTGATAAAAATCTTAAACTCATTGGTGTAACAAGAGGGGGGCCAGTGAATGTTGACCTTCAAGCTGCAACAAAAAGAGGAATCTTCGTAGTAAATGCGCCTGAAAGAACTGTTGACGCTGTTGCTGACTTTACAATAGGATTGATGATAGCTGAAGCAAGAAATTTAGCAAGAGCATATCATATGCTCAAGACTGGAAAAGTTTTAAAGATAAATCCAAGATTATTTGGTGATGCAATTATTCAGGGAATAGAGCTCCCAGGGAAAACGTTAGGGATAATAGGTTTTGGTAGGATAGGAAGGGCTGTTGCAGTAAGGGCTAAAGGATTTGGTATGCGTATACTAGCTTATGACCCTTATGTTAAAGAAGACGAAATTAGAAATTGCGGCGTTGAACCAGTAAATTTGGAAACATTATTGAAAGAGTCTGACTTCATATCACTTCATGTTAGACTTACTAAAGAAACTGAGCACATGATAGGTGAAGGTGAGCTGAAGAGAATGAAGAAGACAGCATATTTAATAAACACATCCAGAGGAAAGGTTGTAGATGAAAAGGCATTATATAAAGCATTAAAAGAGAAGTGGATTGCTGGTGCAGCCTTAGATGTGGTTGAGGAGGAACCTATAAGTCCAGCTAATCCACTGTTGAAACTAGATAATGTTACTGTAACACCGCACATTGCAGGCCTAACTCAAGAAGTTCCTCTTAAATCAGCACTAATAATAGCTGATGAGATAACAAGATATATTAGGGGCGAAAGATTAAGTAGGCTTGTGAATAAAGAATTGCAAAAAATTTAAAATGCTCAAAAATCGCTTTAATTCTTCTTTTTAGAACCTTTTCTACTATTTTTGGTTTGGGACAGAGAATACTTTTACTCATAAAGTGAAAAATTAAGTTTCAATAAATAAAAATAATGAAGTACAAATATTTGACAACAATAAAAAGTAAAAATAAGTTAGTGGGGATGTTAAATATCCAAGTTTAATTCTTTAATTTTCTTTTCGCTTACGCATCCTGTTTTTGGATCTATTTCTCTGGCTTCATAGAATGGTGGGAAGTATGTTCCAACTGGGAAAGTTAAACCTTTTGCTGCACCATCAGGCACTGATTCATTTGTGATCCTGTACGGTAGGCTGTCGTCTTCAGGTTTTAAGCCAAGTTTTATGTTAAGAAGACGTTCTAGATACCATATTCTTTCACCTATCTTTAGTAGAGATTCTTTTGTTTCGTTTCTTCCAGTTACTGAGTTGAATGCTTCCACAAAATGGCTAAAGTCTACGATACCATATACACCAAACTTGCATATTCCTAATGAGTCAATAAGATTACAAAGGTTTTGTCCTATAATGACTGCTTTAACCTTTGAGGAAACATCTTTTGGAACTTCTGTTATACCAAATTCAGGTTGTAGTACGCCTCTTTCTGCGAACATAGCTAAACCTTGAAGATGTGAAGCACCTATGTTTGAGAACGCGTACACTAAGCCCATTGTGTGGAAGAGCCTAGGATTGTGCATTGGAAGTTCTAATCCTTTTGAATGAACAGCGAACTTTTCACTACCCTTACCTATTTTTGATGATGCACACTTTACACCCTCTGATAAGAGCTGCCCAATTCCTTTCTTATAGGCTATTAATGGAATAATTTTCATTATAGCCTCACTTTCACCCCAATTTAATTTAAATCCTATATCAGATTCCGTTAAAATTCCCTTTTCATATGCTTCCATCGCCCAGGCTATTACACTACCAGTAGATATGGTGTCAAGACCTAAGTCATCACAGAGATCATTAGCCTTTATTATTGCTTCAATTTCGTTAACAAGTAGCATGGAGCCTAGTGCAGCAATAGTCTCATATTCAGGCCCTTTTCCAACAGATGTACCATACTTTTCATGCTCCATTTTAATTCTTCTTTCACACTGTATTGAACAAAATATTTCATCACCACATGCTTTCATGCCCTCACCAAGTTTATATTTCTGCATCATAGTCTGTGATGAGATTTTTTCAGCATCAGGCCAAGAACCTTGAGCCCAATTTTTAATAGGAAGATTACCCATTTGAGCGAATGAGACAACCCCACCACCGGTACCGTATGCCTTAAGAGCGCCACCTCTTGGAGTCTGATGGGCTGATGCAAGATACTTTTTATTTAGTTCAAGAAGCTTTTTATCGTCTGCTAACTCTATTCTCATATTACCTTTTACTGCTATGGCTTTAACCATTTTTGAACCCATTACTGCACCTAATCCAGTCCTACCGAAAACACGCCTCTCATCAGATATTATCGAAGATATTTTTACTAGATTTTCACCCGCTGGACCTATTGCAGCGATTCTTACTTTTTGATCACCCAATTCATTCTTGATCTTATTACATGTTTCAAATACACCCATGCCCCATAATCTGGAGGCATCATTAAGTTTTACTTCACCATTTATAATTGAAATATATGTGGGTGATTTGGCTTTGCCCCTTATTATAACTCCGTCGTATCCCGCCTTCTTTAATGCTATGCCAAAGGATCCTCCATTTATCGTTTTACCCAAGAAACCTGTAAGAGGAGACCTGCTGACTATGGCAGTCTTTGGTGCAGTAGCAACAATACCTGTAAAAGGGCCTGTCATTACTATTATTGGATTTTCTGGAGACAATGGGTCCGTACTTTTATCGATTAAATCATAAAGTAGTCTAGTTGCATAGCCGACACCCCCAACATACAAGTCAATCCATTTTTTCTTCAATGGAATGTTTTTGAACTTTGATGTGGAAAGGTTTACTTCAAGAATTTGGCCAGCGTATCCAAAATATTTGTTTTCACTCATAATCAAATCACATGCTGGATAGATTTAATTATAATATATATTTTTCTTTAAAAAAATTGTATCGTAATTTTTATTTTTTAGGAAATAATAAACTAGCTTGACTGTAAATGGATAGGTGGGAAAGATTTTTAAAAGCGGTACATTTTAATCAACTTGATGAAGTACCTATTGCATTAATTGTTGATAGCCCATCCCTTCCAGGCTTTATTGGCACTACAACACTTAGGTACTATTTACTGCAAGAAGAATGGTTGAAAGCAAACCTTTTTGTTTTAAACAGGTTTCCAGAAATAGTATTCTTTCCTGGATTTTGGATTGAATATGGTATGCTTGTTGAACCTTCGGCCTTCGGTTGTCACCTTAAATGGAAAAAGGATGGATTACCCTTTCCTTCACCCATAATAAAAAGATATGAAGAAATAGATGAACTAGAAGACCCTGACCCTCAAACTGATGGATTAATGCCATTAGTTTTAGAACTGTATTCATATTATCAAAAAGTATTAGAGGAAAAGGGATATTCTATCAAGTTTGTTGCAGCAAGAGGACCCCTAGTTACAGCAGCTCATCTCCGTGGACTATCTAAATTTATAGCGGACCTGAGACTTAATCCGCAACATATGCATAAACTTGTTGATAAAACAATAAAACTGTGTATAAGATGGTTAAAAACACAGCTTGAGATAATAAATGACCCAATTGGAATCTTTGTTTTAGATGATATTCCTGGTTTACTTTCACCTAAGCTTTTTGAAGAATTTGGGTACCCAGCTTTAAAAAGCGTGTTTAATGAATTCAATGACAAGGTTAAGGCATTTCATTGTGATTCAAATACTTCACACATTCTTGAAAGACTCTGTGATACAGGCTTCCAGATTTTCAATTTTAGCCATTTAATGGATATAAGTGATGTTAAAAGAAGGGTTGGAAACAAGATATGCTTGATGGGTAATATACCACCACTAGAAGTCCTAGCAAGAGGTACACCTGAAAAAGTTTTTGAAGCATCAAAAGAATGTATACTTAAAGCTAAGGAGGGTTCAGGATACATATTATCTGCTGGTGGAGGTGTACCATCAGCAGTCCCGCTTGAAAATATAGATGCAATGGTTGAGGCAGTTAAACAATATGGAAAGTACTAAACATTTAATCAACATGCTATAACTTTCTATATATTCTGTAGGCATTTTCATGTAATAATGCACTAGCAATGTCAAAGGCCACATCCTTGTTAATATATTTTTCAGCAACCATTTCTGTTAACACATGCGCAATCTGTCTTTTTGCTAAAATAGCCTTTCCATAAACCCAGTCTGCAACATATGCATCGCTAAAAAATCCTCCAATCTTATTATATGGAAGCATTTGAATTCTAAGCTTTAGAAAGTAGCGTATGATTTCGGGATACATCGTATACCACCAGTATCCACTTAAAAATACATTAGGATAATTTTTAGAAATTACAGTTAGTGGATGATTTAATAGGCTATCGGATATGAATACGTCAAAGTTTATTTCTGGATTGCGTGAGAAAAGTGTAGTAAGGTCTAATAACTGTTGTGGATTAAATACAGTAATCGCGTAGTCGGGTGGTGATGCGCCAGGAACAGGTCTCTTAACACCAAGCATAAGTTGAACTGTAAGATTATATTCTTTGCACAGTTCTATTAAATGGTTTAAAAGGTAAGAGGCAAGATATTGTCTACCAGTAGCGTCTATTACACCAACATTTTTTAATGTCTGAAGATATGGCATTATTTCTTTCTCACTAGGAGATAGTTTGATAAAGTTATCATCAGGTTGAACATTTATTGTAAAGGAGACAATGTGAGATGAAAAGGTTTTTACAAGTTTTGAAATAGATTCCAATAAGTCATTTGGAGACCTAATTTCAATACTATAAGCTTGCTCCAAATATTGGATAACTTCTTTACTTATATTAGGAATTATTGGATCCATTCTAAGACTTCCTATAAATAATTCCTTATCATATTCTGGAATTCTTTCTGTAGGATTAAAGGTTAATATCGATTTTTTTACATGAACATAATTTTTTAGTATATTCTTTGCCCATACTTCATCACCTCTTTTTTGCTCTAACAGATCAATAGCCTTAATGAAGCTACTTTCATCTATTGTTGGACTATCAAAACCATATAGGTCATGAAGTATTTTTATAAGAGTCCAATATGTAGAAGTGTTTCTTAAAAATTTAATGTAAGGTAATGCAGATTTTATTCGCTCAAAACCCTTTAATCCCTCCAAAGATTTAGTAGACATGCCTGAAGACGCAAGTTCAGTTACAATATAATGATAGAATATGACATCCTCATAGCTTTTAGGAGACAGTGAACTGGGATTTAAATGATTATGCACATCCACAACATACAAGTTTTCAATAAACGAGTAAATTTCATCAAAAACACTACTTTTAGCGCACATAATTTTGTCTATTATTAATTAAGCTTATAAAGTTTAAAAAAATTATTTTGGTTTACCTTTTGATACCAACTTTTATGAAGGTTTCTATGAACCACTTTTGGACAATCAAGTACAGTATTAAGGCTGGAAGAGTATAAAGT
>JAOAKB010000017.1 GCA_026413865.1 Nitrososphaeria archaeon | reverse complement strand
CCTATAAAGTACTTCATAAACTTTCTAAATCATAGCATTCAATTATTCTTTACTTTTTAAAAAGGTACAATTTGATAATTTTAATGCTCATTAGCAGCCTTAGGAAAATCTTTTGTTTCAAACTGTATTGTAACATGGTCTATACCAAAATCCTTTTTCAAACCATCAAGAAGCTTAGAAAGAAGACGCTTCTGGTCAACTTTATCTCCAACAACAACATGTGCAGTAAGAATACACATTTTATCTGGTGTAACACACCAAACATGTAGGTCGTGAACACTTTCAACACCATATTCACCTAAAATTTTTTCTTCAACAGACTTCAAGTTAATATGTGACGGAACACCTTCAAGTAAAACGTTTAAAGACTCATGAATAAGTTTAGCTGAACCATATAATATTAGCAATCCAATAAAAATGCTAATTATAGAGTCAGCTAAAACCCAGCCTGTAAAATATATTATAAGGGCGGCAGAGATAGCTCCAATAGAACCAAACATGTCAGCGATAACATGAAGAAAAGCACCTTTAACATTCAAACTTTCACCTTCAGATTTATGGAGAACATATGCTGAAAGGCCATTAGCAAAAAAGCCTAGAAGGGAAACCACAAGCATACCAAAGCCTTCAACATGAACAGGATTCATGAGCCTTAGATAAGCTTCATAAAATAGGAAAATTACAACAGCACATAAAAGCACACCGTTTAAGAAAGCGGCAACAACCTCAGAACGATAGTAGCCAAAAGTCTTCCTTTCATTCAAAGGCCTTCTTGCAACCCAAGAAGCTAAAAGAGCAAAAAATAGTGCAAAAACATCATTCAACATATGCCATGCATCACCAATTAAAGCAAGACTATTAAAAAGTAAACCGCCAAAAAGTTCTACAAAAAAGAAGATTAAAGTTAAAGTAAAAGAAATCTTTAAAGCAACCAACCCATTGACGCTACCAACATATTTCATCATAACACCCTATATTTTGATTGCAAACAAAACAGAGCCTTAAATAAAATTATTTAAACTTTAAAAGCTTGGTTAAAAAAAAGGGCTTACCTATGTTTTTGCAAATAAAGGAAACAAATATCAGTTTTCATTGCATCATACAGCTTATAACAGTGTGATGTAAATGTTGAAATAATTAAAAAATTTCAAAGATTAAGGTTAAAATTTATATAATAATTTTTTTGGGGGTTGATAATGGAGGTGACCTAAAGATGCCCTGGAGCGACATCGATAGAATTGAGGAAGAATTGGGTCTAGTGCCACATGTAGAGGAGAAGAAAAGGAAGAGAAGACTACTTTTCTTCTAAACAGTGTATCATTTTACACCCACACCTTTTACAAGCATATCCCCATAAAATTTTTTAGAGTAAAGTATCTCCAACAATTGTCCTATACATTTCTAGCAATATTGAATTTTAACATGCAAGTTAAAATTATGTTCAAGAAATGTTCTGTAACATAAATTTGCTCTAGATCATTTGCAAAAATGCTTGTTGTCTAGGCGATAAAATAAATAGACAATAACCATAGATATCACAAAAATGACGAACACGGTCGCTTTTGTCTTAAAGACTATTTTTCTTGCTCTTTAGAATCGTTTGCTCTAAGGCTTTGGCCTATCATTATAGCAGTGGCTTGACAAAATCCGAAGCATGCCATAAGCAGTCTACATTATTACAAAATCTATAGAAAAGGATATTGCAACAACTATTTCAAGCATATTCAAAAGTTTATATTGCAAAATAAATGCAAACCTGTTCACTAACCCAAAAGATAAGACCGAAAAACCCATCTTAAAAAGAATTTAGCCCATTCAAAATCAAAGTTTATTGCAAAACTAACCCTTAATATTAGATAAATTTTTCATCAAAAAAGGGTGCCATATCCAAATAAATGGCGCCGGGAGTGGGATTTGAACCCACGCCACCCACGATGGAGTGACAGGCTCTCAAGGCCTGCGCATTGGTCCACTCTGCCATCCCGGCTTCCTTGTTCATAGCTTTATCATTAAGTATAAATATGGTTTTCTTCTTTATTGTTTTGTATGTGCTCGTTTTATAGGATTCTGGAGCATGTGTCTGACGCGTATGTTGAGGTTAGTGGTAGTAGTTTGGAGGAGTGTTTTTCTAAAGCAGGGTTGGCTGTTGTTGATATTATGGTTGATTTAGATAGTATTTCGCCCACATCTAGTTTGGATGTTAAGGTTGAAGGCTTTGACCTCTATTCACTCTTATACAATTTTCTTGAAGATGTGCTTGTTAGAGTTAGTGGTGGAGAGTTTCTACCTTGTAAGATTGACACGAAAATTGATCGTGCTAGTGAAGGATTTATCTTGTATGCAAAATATTTTGGTGAACCATTTGCTTTAGGCAAGCATAGAGCTAAGGTTGAGGTTAAGGCTGTAACATATCATTTGATGGAAATAGTTGAAAAAGATGATGAATGTGTAATTAGATTTTTGCTAGACTTATAATGGTACAGAGTTATGTTTAGATACTGAATTCTTCTTCCTCTTCCCTAACGAAGCCCTTTATCATGTTATCCAGTCTTCTTTCACTTACGGCACCGACTAGAACTTCTAATATTGTACCTTCTCTAAATAGTATAAATGTTGGCACAGCTGCAACAAAATATTTTGAAGCAATTTCTGGACAGGAGCTTACATTCACCTTCCCTATATTAATTTGATCCTCATATTTTTTCGATATTTTTTCGACAATTGGTGCCATATGTTTGCATGGATTACACCATGGAGCCCAAAAGTATACTAGGGAATGCGCCTTTTTGCTTACGAACTCCATAAAATTTGATTCATCCAATTCTATTATACCTGTCATATGCACAATCTACTTTATTTTTAGAATATATTAATTTTTTATTAGACAATGAAGCATAATATTTTTTGATAAAACAAGATTATATTTTTATTGATAAGGTTTACCAATTATAGGAATTTTTAGCCCACAGTTTGGGCACTCATTTTTACTAGTAAGATTCACGTTAGAAACATTAAAATTGTATCTTGATACCAATTGCATATGACAGCGTGGACAGTGAGTGTCTTCTAAGCCTTCAAAGTAGACGTTTTTTACATAAACATATTCTAGCCCATGCTCGTATGCAAGGTTAGCAGCCGCAATCAGAGTATCAGCAGGTGTAGGTGGTCTATCTTGAAATTTATATGCTGGAAAAAATCTTGCAAAATGGACAGGAACACTAGCATTTAGCTGATCACTAACCCAGTCAACAAATCTTCCAATTTCCTCAAGAGAATCATTTATTAGTGGAACAATAAGGTATGTTAGTTCTATGTGAACTTTGTTTTCTATAAAATATTTTGCAACATCAAGTACTGGTGCTAGTGTACCATTACAATATTTAGAGTATATTTCTTCAGAAAAGCCTTTTATGTCAAGGTTGACTGCATCAACATATTTTACCAGACCCTTTAATGCGCCAATTGAAATGTACCCGTTTGTAAAGAGTATGTTCTTCATACCATTTTCTCTACTTATTTTTGAAACATCCCTGACAAATTCATACCAGACCATGGGTTCATTATTCACAAAAGATATTATGTTTACACCATACTTTTTCGCAGACTCAACAACATCATTGGGCATCATTTCAAATTTTAATGCAAAATCATGCTTTGATTGCGATATACCGAAATTTTGGCACCAGGGACAGTTGAATGTACATCCGACAGAAGATATGGAAAAAGTTTTTGCTCCAGGATAGAAGTGGTATAATGTCTTTTCTATTGGCTGAATAGATTGTGAAGTAAGTATACCATATGCCATCGTATATAGTTTACCATTATAGTTTACTCTAACCTTACACGCACCTTCTTCACCATCTTTTAATATACACATTTTTGGACAAAGAATACATCTTACACTACCATCATTAGCACTTTCAAAGTATTCGGCTACCTTAATCATACCCTAACACTTATTTAGTATTCTGGTTACTTATAATAGTATCTATGAGCGGGAGCAATTTTGCACTATTAGCTGGCCCAAGTTCAATAAACTTTGCAAGGTCTATGGCTAGACAGATAGAGTGTGAAATTGTTGATTTTGAGTTTAAGGAATTTCCAGATGGAGAAAACTATTTTAGAATCATTTCTGATGTTAAGGGAAAAAATGTTCTTATTGTTCAGTCCCTTTATCCTCCAGTTGACCACCATCTAGTACAACTCCTTTTCCTTTCCAAAAAGGTTACAGAATTAGGCGGATTTGTTTATGCAATATGCCCCTATCTAGGATACTCGAGACAGCATAGGGAATATCTTTCAGGAGAAGTTGTTAGCTTAAAAACTGTTGGCCATTTAATGGCAAGTGTTGGAGTAAGAAGATTGCTTACAATAGACATACATAATGTTGAAGGATTAGGATTATTTCCGTTTCCAGCATTCAGTGTCTCAGCTATACCTATCATGGCAGAATGGGTACAAAAGAATGAAGACCTATCTGATGCTATAATAGTTTCTCCAGATTTTGGAAGTTCCACAAGAGTAGAAACATTTTCAAAACTAGTTAATAGACAATATCATGTTTTTGAAAAGGAAAGAGACAAGGTTACTGGTGAAGTTAAGATTAAACCTATTCAACTAGAGTTGGAGGGAAAAAAGGCTTACATTGTAGATGACATGATTTCTTCTGGAGGAACAGTAATCAAGGCTACAAAGACGCTAAAAGAATTTGGTGTAAAGAAGGTGATTGCAGTATGTGTCCACCCAGTTTTGGCTGCTGGTGCTGTTGAAAAAATGTTTGAAGCAGGTGTGAACAAGATTATAGCATCTAACACTATAGAAAACAAGTACGGTATAGTGGATGTTTCAAATGCAGTAGTAGGCTATTTAAAGCTTCTCGGTTGAAGCATAATGAGCTTAAAGGTCATCTTTCTAGGAACATCTTCAGCAATACCAGTATTGCGTAGAAGCTTTCCAGCAATTGCAGTTTTAAGAAAAGACGAGGTTATTCTTTTAGACTGTGGTGAGGGAACTCAGCGCCAGATGACTATTGCAAAAATAGGATTTTGTAGAAAAATGAAGATTCTAATAACACATCTTCACGGAGACCATGTTGGTGGTCTCCCAGGACTTTTACAGACAATGAGCATGCTTAAAAGAAAAAGAGTATTACAAATTTATGGGCCTAAAGGTATAGTTGGATTTATAAAAAATTTTTTAAAATATTTGAAGGTCGAATTAGGATACGAAATAGAAATAAATGAAGTAAAAGAAGGACTTATAATAAGAGAAAGAGAATATGAAATTTATGCAAAAAGAACAGTGCATTCTATGAGGGGCTACAGCTTTCTTATAAAGGAGCTTCCAAGACCGGGTAGATTCCATGTTGAAAAAGCCAAAGAGCTTGGAATACCTGAGGGACCATTATGGCATGCACTTCAGGAGGGAAAAAAGGTTACAGTAAAAGGTAGAATTATAGAGCCACAAATGGTCTTAGGCCCACCTAGACCTGGAAGGATAATAGGATTTTCAGGCGATACGATGCCATACAAATCTCTTTCAAGTTTCTTTAAAAATGCTGACCTACTAGTTTTTGAGGCAACATACTCTGAAAAGGATATGGAAAAAGCCAGGGAAAATATGCATTCCACTTCAGTAGATGCAGCCAAAATAGCTTCAGAAGCTAATGTTAAGATGCTTGCACTTGTACACTTAAGTGCAAGATATAATGATTCAACGGCCATACGCTTAGAGGCTCTAAAGTATCATGGTAACGTAATAGTCCCAGAAGACCTTGACGTCATAGAAGTACCTTATCCTGACACCAATGAAGAGTTTAAGGTCTACAGCCTAAAAAGTCTCTCAGAAGCTGAAGCGCCTTAAAAGGATTTTGAACACATTCTATAATATATGGGCCACTAAAGTTTAAAGCCTTAAGTTTACCTATCACATACTTCCAGTTTATGTTACCTGAACCTATAATATTATGACTGTCTGAAACACCATTATTATCATGTACATGAACCACACCAATTTTATTAGCAAGAAGATCAAGAAAACGTTTAACATTAGATCCGATGTTCGAGTGGCCAACATCAAAGGCCATACCAATAGATGAACCTGTCCGCTCATAAAATTCGATAAACTCTTCCGGCGTTGTAAACATATGCCCCATACCTGGAACATGATTTTCCACAAAAACCCTTAGCCCTAAAGAGTTAGCAAAATCATTTACTTCTTCAAGAAATTGATAGTGTTCAACCTTTAACTTATCAGGAGAAAAACCTTTAGGAATCATTGCAGGATGAAAAACGTAAGCCAATGGAGAAAATTGGGAAGCATTTTCTATGGAAACTTTAAGCTGACTCAAAGACTTTCTTCTAATAACAGAATTTGGGTGCAGATAATTAGTTGAAAGAAATGGACCATGCACTGTAAAATTTACACCAGAAGCATTCAACTGCTTATACTCTAAGAGATTATGCTTTTTTGAAAAAGAGTAGTCACCTTCATCCAATATGTCCCAAGCATCGGGAGCAGTTTCACTTTCGATTATGCTAGAAATTTCTTTTAACACAAGCTTAAACGGCTTAGGCCAAAGATAGAGAATCGAAAGAGAGACTGTGTTCATTACAGCAAACCTATTACTTGCTAAAAGTGTTCACAAGCAAGCCATTCTATCACATCATCAATTTGAGGGCTTTCTATTTCTACAAAGATGGGGCCTAACGGGGATTCACCTTCTTCTTCACAGACAACAATATTTCCAATGTATGCAACCTGCCTATTTAGCATTAATTTTGTAGATGAATCAATTTTATTTAGAAGAAGAAGCCTTTTTACAGTTGAAACAACCTGTCTGTCCCTAATTTTACTATAGATAAAATATAGTGAACTTTCATTATCAAATTCGTAGAGTATGAAATCTTCTTCAACTTTAGTACTCTTAGGTTCAACATGGCCTACAACATTTTTTATGGCAAGTTCAACCTTTTTAGGATCCTCGAACGGTTCAACCCTAGCATAAACCCTAACCTTAACATTTGCATTAAGTGAAGGTATGTGTCTCATCAAATATCCTCCTCTAACCATAACTTGATTTGATTCTTAACCTTCCTAATAAGCGCACCTAACGTTGAATTGTTAGAAATTATTTCATCAGATAAGGCTATAGCGTCACCAATACCAACTTCAAGCTCTCTCCTATCTCTTAAATCAAAATCTTCCCTAGATGACGGAGCATCTTTTCTCCCCCTAGACACAAGAAAATTATATCTCCTATCGGGTGAAGCATGTATAGCCAAAAGTTTAGTACAGCCAATACTACGGTAAACTTGAACTTCGTAAATACTTCGTATACCATCAATTACAATGAAATTCTTATCTTTAGGAAAATGTTTAAGAGAAAGTTGGGCTATAGCATGAGGACCAAGTTTCTCACGTAAATCCTTCATCACAAAACCACAGTTTCTATCATTTACTTCAAGCCCTCTCGAAATTGTTTCTTGTCGAACAACATCGCCTAAGCTAATATAGTAGAAACCCATATTTTCAATAGCATGTGCAACAGTAGTCTTACCTGAACCAGGCATTCCAGTTAAACATAATATAAACGGGAGTTTCAAGGTAGAGCACATAAGCCTTAATAAAGCTTAATATTATATTCTTTATTCTTATTAAAAAGTGTAAAATGTAATCTTTATCAACCAGCAAAACAATTACACGAATGGCATGAATATGATAAGGACTTTTATCGCATTAGATTTAGAGGATGGATTAACAAAAAAAAGGATTTTAGAAGTTCAAAAGGAAATTTTAGCGATCGGAGTAGACGCAAAACCTGTTGAACCAGAAAATCTACATTTTACAATAAAATTTTTGGGCGAAATTGAGGAATCAAAAGTTTCAAAGGTTATTGAAGTCGTTTCTAGAATAGAGTTTGAGCCAATAAAAGTTAAGTTCAGAGGATTAGGAGCATTTCCTTCACTTTCACACGTCAACGTTGTATGGGTTGGTGTCGACAAAGACGCTGAAGAAGCGATGACAAGACTATGGAATTCAGTTGAAAGAGAACTTGAAAAGAATGGTTTTCCAAGAGAACGAAAGTTTGAGCCGCATATGACGATAATGAGAATAAAAAGCGGCTTACACAAACAAGAGCTTGCTGCAAAAATTAGAGAATATGAGAAAATAGAATTTGGAGAAGAAATCTTGTCGAAACTAAAGGTTAAGAAGAGTGTTCTAACCAAGGATGGACCAATATACTATGACCTATATGTCACAAGCAAATAATACGAGTATGATAGATAGTGTACTGGAAGAAGTAGCAGGACAAGTAATACCTTCAAAGGATGAAATGGAAAGAGTTAAGAATGTTTCAGAAATTGTGTTAAAACAAATTAAAGATGCAATAGAATTCAGTAAATTTTCTCCCGAAATAATATTAGGAGGATCCTATGCGAGAAACACTTGGCTTCCCCATGAAGCCGACATAGATGTCTTTTTAAGATATCCTACAAACGTTAATAGGAAGGAATTAGAAGAGGACAGCTATAGAATATCATGTAAAGCGTTTGGAGAAAATAATCTTGTTATAAGGTACGCTGAACACCCCTATACAGAAACCTATGTTGATAACGTTAGAGTTAATATTGTACCATGCTATAAAGTTGAGTTAGGAAATTGGATTACAGCAGCAGACCGCTCACCATACCACTTAAATTTTGTAAAAGAAAATGTTAAACAGACACTCGATGTAAGATTACTAAAGAAGTTTATTAAATGTCAGGGAATATATGGTGCAGAAATCAAAGTTGGAGGATTCAGCGGATACATGTGTGAGACATTAATATACAGGTACGGAAGCTTCAAAAACTTGATATTAAATGCTTCAAAATGGAGACTACCACTAATAATAACAGACAAAGACAAAGTTAAAGAGGTAAAGGAAAAGTTTAGGGGAGATAAGATAATCATAACAGACCCAATAGACCATAATAGAAATCTAGGAAGAGCCCTTTCCATAAAAAGTCTTGCAAAATTTGTGCTAGCATGCAGAAACTTCGTAAAAAAGCCTTCAAAAGAACATTTCATACAACATGATAAGGAAATAAAGTTAAAGGACATTGAATCCAACATGCTATTAGAAAATGTTATGATCCTAGAATTTGAGCATGAAAAAACTAGTGCAGACATACTCTGGGGAATGCTGTACAGGACACTAAATCACTTTACAAAACAATTTAATGAAAATAATTTCAACGTTGCTAGAACAGTTACAGTAAGTGACGAAAAAAGCTTCAGCGCATACATCTTCCTTTTCGAGACAAAACAGGTTTCAGAATATGAGTACAGGATAGGGCCCTATGTCTTCGATGAAGAAAACTTTGAAAAATTTGTTTCAAAAAACCTTAACAATTCATACTTTCTCTGGATAAATGATGAGGGAAAAATATGCGCGTTCAAAAAACGGAACATTAGTATTGCAAAAAAGTTGCTTGAAGAAATTTTAAAGGACCCAATAAAGTATGGTGCTTCAAGAAAAATAGTTGAAGCATTAAAAAAAGGTAAAATTTATACAGGAAAAGAAATATTAGAAGTAAAAAGAGAGGAAATACTAAAAGGAGTGATAGAACTACTTGAGCCAGGAGAAAAAAAGTATTTTGGTTGAAGAAATAAAAAGTGAACCATACAGAATAATGCTTTCTTACCCAAACATTGTAGAGGAAAGAGTTGAAAGACTAGCAAAAGAGCTTAAGGAAGCAGGTGTATTGAAAGTCCTTCTTATAGGGGAAACAAGATTGAATGGACTAAAAATTCTAGGAAAAGGGTGTACAGCAATAGTGTTTGCAGCAGAAACCGTCTACGGCAAGGCAGCAGTAAAGGTACTAAGAGTGGACGCGAACAGAGAAACTTTGGAGAAGGAGGCAAAATTCCTTAAAATGGCCAACATATATAATATTGGGCCAAAACTATATTATACCTCAAAAGAATTTATTATAATAGAGTATATTGAAGGTAAAAAGATAAGCGAGTATATAGGAGAATTGAAGGGTAAAGGGACGAGTAGAAGATTAAAGAATGTTGTTAAAGCAATGTTGGAGCAAGCATATATTCTAGACCAAAACAGGATAGCACACTGTGAACTAAGCAATCCACTAAAGCATATAATAATAGACGAAAACGAAAAACCAGTGATAATAGACTTTGAATCAGCAACATTAAACAAAAAATATTCTAACCTAACAGCATTAGCTCAAAGCCTTTTCATTGGAGGAAAAATGTCGCCAAAAATAAGAAGGATCATGAACATAAAAGATACAGAAAAAATAGTTGCAGCACTAAGAGAATATAAGACAAAAATTGACACTGAATCATTCAAAAAAGTCCTAGAAAGTGTAAAGATAAATTTTTAAAGAAAATAGAGAAAGTAAATGCTGTGTGGGACTGTCGTCTAGTTTGGACAAGGATGCCAGCCTGGGGAACATTCTAGTCCAGAACGCTGGCGATCGTGGGTTCAAATCCCACCAGTCCCATTTTATTCTGGATTAAAAACACTATGGCATAATATGATTAGAGAGAATATGCAAACTTAACCCAGATTTTAGGAATCCAAATACCCAAAAAGCCGATCTCAAAAGGTTGTAAATTAGACGAGTTAGTGTGAGATCAATGATATAGAAGAACACTTCCAGAATTATTAAAAACAAAATTTTTCTTTACACAAATAATTTTATAAACACTGTATTATTAAAAATATCTATGATAGAAGTCTATGTGGATGGTTTGTGCGAGCCTATCAATCCTAATGGTATTGCTGCCTATGGTTTTGTAATTTATATGAATGGAAAACGTGTTTTAGAGGGGTATGGTGTTGTTGGAAAAGGTGAAGGAATGTCAAATAATGTTGGCGAATATGCAGCATTATGCGAGGCAATAAAAGCACTTGTTAAATTGAAATTAACTGAAGAAGAAATATTGGTTAAGTCTGATTCTAAACTTTTGGTAAATCAGATGAATGGAGTTTGGAGATGCCATAATGGATATTATATTCAAAAGTATAATGAGGCAAAAGATTTGATTAAATTGTTTAAAAATATAAGTTTTATATGGATTCCAAGGGAAGAAAATAAGCAGGCAGATTCTTTAAGCAGAAAAGGATATGAGGAATACATATATTCTAATAAGGTACAACATTTACAGTAAAATGTTCTTAGTTTCTTAAGAATTTTATAAGCAATATGTTTATAAGAATGATAGAGAGCAGATTCAAAGACTTTTAAGAGTAAAGAGATGTTTAGAGGATGGTATTTCAAGAAAAAAAGTCAAGTGTTAGCGAAATTTTAGGCCAGACTTTACCGGGAGCTGAAGAAGTTTTAACTTTATCCACAGAAGAACTTCTTTCACGTTTAAAGACTACAATGGATGGACTTTCCTCTGAAGAGGCAAAAAAACGTCTTGAAATTTTTGGCTATAACGAGTTTGAAGAAAAAAGAAGGAGAATCGTCATTGATTTTCTCTCACATTTCAAAAGCCCCTTGATAATAATTCTTCTTATCGCTGGAATGATTTCAGGATTTTTTGGAGAGACTGTAAACGCATCTATTATATTTATTATAGTGACATTCAGTGTAGTCTTAGACTTTTATCAGGAATTTAAGGCTGAAAAGGCAGCTGAAATGTTAAAGCAGAGAGTAGCAACAACGGCGACTGTTTTAAGGGATGGAGTTAAGAGGGAGGTTAGGCTTGCAGAAATAGTTCCTGGAGACATAATATTTCTTTCAGCTGGCGATATTGTGCCCGCAGACGCTCGTGTTATAAGTGCAAAAGATCTATTTGTAAATCAATCTGCATTAACCGGTGAATCTTTTCCAATCGAGAAGACTAGTACGCCGTTAAAATCTTATGATCCGTCAATAACAGAGTGGAGTAATTATCTTTTTATGGGCACTTCAGTTATGAACGGTACAGCCACAGCCCTTGTTGTGAAGACTGGGGAACTAACAGAGTATGGAAAAATAGCGAAAAGGCTTGTAGAAAGAGAAGATGAAACTGAGTTCCAGAAGGGTATTCGAAGTTTTGGTTACATGATAATGCAGGTTACTTTTTTACTCGTTATATTTGTGTTTTTTATTAATGCTCTTTACAAGCGCAGCGTACTTGATTCCCTTCTTTTTGCTGTAGCTTTGGCTGTAGGCCTAACACCGGAGCTTCTACCAATGATAATTTCAGTGAACCTCTCTAAAGGGGCTGTGTCTATGGCCAAGAAAGGCGTCATCGTGAAACGCCTAGCAGCCATACAAAATTTTGGAAGCATGGACATTCTATGCACGGACAAAACTGGAACATTGACGGAAAACAAGATAAAGCTTGTCCTACATGTGGACCTCTACGGCAACGAAAACGACAAGGTTCTGCTTTACTCCTACCTCAACAGCTACTATCAGACTGGGCTTAAAAGCCCCTTAGATGAGGCCATACTAAGATTTAGAGATGTAGACATTAAGGATTATAGAAAAGTTGATGAAGTACCCTTTGATTTTGTCCGTAAAAGGCTCTCCATAGTTGTTGAACATCAAAATCAGCGATTTATGATCACTAAGGGAGCCCCTGAAGAAGTTGCAAAAATCTGCTCTTTCTACGATTTTGAGGAGGTTATAGCTGATATAACGGATGAGGTGCGCAGAAAAATTGAGGAGAAATATATTGCGCTTAGCTCTGAAGGCTACAGGGTTTTAGCCGTAGCCTACAAGCGTTTAAGAGAAGATAGATTCATCTACACGGCAGGCGACGAAACTGAAATGGTGTTTTTGGGATTCGTGGCTTTCCTTGACCCGCCGAAAGAAACAGCCAGAGAAGCTCTACAATCTCTGAAAAACGCCAGTATAGAGTTGAAGATTCTTACAGGCGACAATGAACTGGTGACAAGGAAGATTTGCGAGCAGCTAGGCTTCGAGATAAGAGGGGTTGTCACCGGAAGCGAAATTGCCCAAATGCATGACGATGCCCTTGCAAGAATCGTCGAGGAAGTTAACGTGTTCTGTAGAGTTACACCAGCCCAAAAAGATAGAATAATAAATGCATTAAAAAATAATGGGCATGTTGTTGGGTTCTTAGGCGACGGAATAAACGACGCGCCTTCACTTAAAACAGCGGATGTTGGCATATCGGTTGAGAACGCTGTTGACATTGCAAAGGAGTCCGCAGACATAATTCTCTTGCAGAACGATTTGACTGTGCTTCATGATGGAGTTTTGGAGGGTAGGAAAACATTTGGCAACACCATGAAGTATATTATGATGGGTGTGAGCTCAAACTTTGGGAACATGTTCAGTGTGGCTGGCGCATCATTGTTTCTGCCTTTCCTGCCCATGCTACCCATACAAATATTGCTCAACAACCTTCTCTATGACTTTTCCCAGTCAACAATACCCGCAGACGAAGTCGACCAGGAATATGTTGAAAAGCCTAAACGGTGGGATATAAACTTTATTAGACTATTCATGGTTTGCCTCGGACCAGTTAGCTCCCTTTTCGACTTCTTAACATTCTTTACAATGCTTTTCATCTTTAATGCAACTGAGCCACTATTCCAAACTGCTTGGTTCATTGAATCCCTAACCTCACAGACACTTGTAATCTTTGCCATTAGGACAAAGAAGTCACCTTTCTGGAAAAGCAAACCAAGTCGACTCTTGCTTCTTAGCAGTGTAGCTATAATTACATTCGCGTTAATACTACCATACACACCTTTAGGGCTAATCTTCCAATTTGTGAAGCCTCCAGCAACATTTTACATAGCCTTAGCTACTATTCTGGGCACCTATCTAGCCCTAGCTGAATTCATCAAAAGCTGGTTTTACAGAAGGTACGGCTACCGCCTAGAACAAACCCTTATCCCACCCAAGAAGATTGGGATATATCTCACAAAGACCTCAAAACTCATCCAAAACGTTATAGCCATCATCTGTTTACGCCCAGAAGATGAAATAACAGTTGACTCCATCCTAGAAGACTTAAGCATCATAGAATATCCTATCGATTACCACCAAGTAGGCCACACAATTCAACACTTAAAACGTGCAGGACTCATACGCTTCGACTGGCAGCAAAGAACAATCAAACGAGAAAAACAATTAAAAGAATATGTATCAAAAAAGTTAATGTCCAGCAAGCTATGGCCAAAAATAGTTCAGGACTGGCATAAAGTTAACAGAACCATCAAAGAAAAATATGGAAAAGTAAACCCAGAATATCAAGAACTCTTACTCCGAAAAACTCAAAATAGCATTTAAAATATGCAAACCTTATTCTTTTAACTACCATTAAGAGCAAAAGGAATATTAATTCTTTAGATTACAGTTATTGCTACTAGATTTAATTGTCACTCCACACCAGTTTCCATTCAACATATAGTTTATATTTTGAAAAATATGACCTTCACAAATATTATTCATACATCTTAAAGTCATAGAAACTCTTAAGTTTCCTGAGTCTCAGTTAACTACTAGAAAAGCACATGACTATCCACTTGCTAATAAACAAATTTTCGTCATTATGTTTTTAAAGCATAAATTTTATAATGTGAATCCAAAAATTAGGTAAATAGTTTGCCTGAAAAAATACCTTGGCCCTTTAACAGATTTTACGATAGATGCATTAATCAAATGTTTGTTAAGTGGTTTAAGTGCATAGCAACAGAAATCAAAGACAGAAAGATATCAGGTATCATTCTCGATATAGGTACTGGTCCTGGACGCCTACCCATAGAGATAGCAAAGCAAGTAGTTAATGCCAAGGTTTTTGGAGTCGATATATCTGAGGATATGATAAAGATAGCTAAAAGAAATGCTAAGAATGAAGGAGTTTATGACAGAGTTGAGTTCAATGTAGGAAGTGCTTACAACTTATGCTTTGAAGATAATACAGTGGTGCTTGTCTTAAGCACAGGTCTGGTTCATCATTTGAAAGAACCAAAGAGGGCTTTCGATGAAATATACAGAATACTTAAGCATAGGGGAGAAGCTTGGATTTACGATGGAAGGAAGGATTGTACAAAGGAGGAGCTTAAAGAGACAGTTAAAAGGTTTGGCATAGAAAAAGATCTCATATTACCTTTTTGGATCATAGAAAGAATTTGGCCATATATGCACATAGGATATAAAACAGAGGATTACATTTTAGGTAAGGTAGGGAAAGCCATTAGAGAAAGCAAGTTCAAAGATTATGATCTTAGAATAGAAGGAGCTTATGTTAGGATCACACTATGGAAAGATTAACCGTACACCCAGATTATCTAAACACATATACTTGTAACCTATTTTTTAAAGATTCCTATAAATTCAGAAGAAATGTGCCAATCTTATTTTGCCCGAAAACTTTTTTGCAAAAGATAAAGAGAGAGTGCGCGAGAATTTTATTTTTGAAAAAAATTGGATTGTACCATTAAGATAGAAAGAAATTGTTGTTCTGCCTAAAAGGATCTGAAATATTTTAACTTAAATTAATATCCTTTTACAGTTACAGAGTATGGTATGGGAAAGATTATAGAAATATCAGCAGAAGGTAAGCCTTTTCATATTGGTAAAGTGTATGGTGAAAGATCTAGAGAGCTTATTTCCAAAAATATTGAAACGTATAAGACCATATTTTTACACAAATATGGCTTGGAATGGAAAAAGCTTGTAGAAAAGGCTTACAAGAGTATGGAGGAAATCTCTTCCTTTAATGCTGACGCAATAGAGTTTATGAAGGGTATAGCTGACGGCTCTGGTATTTCATTTAACGATATTCTAGTGCTAAATTATAGGTATGAGATTATCTTTTCAGAAAGGTCTTCATGCACTTCTATAGGTTTTTTAAATGGAGAAAACACCTTTATTGCCCAAAATTGGGATTTGTATGCTGGAATTGAAGATAATACTGTCAACTTAAGATATAGAATTAGTGGAGGGCCTACAGTTTTTACTCAAGTTGAGGCTGGCGCTTTAACTCACAGAGGATTAAATTCCGAAGGTATTGGATTATGCATTAATGCGCTTAGATCTAAAGAGGATGGGGGAAAACTTAAAGTTCCAGCTATTACCGTTTTAGGATGGAGTATCCTAAATTGTAGGAAATTTTCAAAAATATTCGATCTTGTTAAAGATGTAAAGAGAAATTCGTCAATAAACTTTTTGCTAGCGAAAAAGGATTTTATAGTGGACTTGGAGCTGACACCTAAAGATTTCGAATACATAGAAGTAGATGATAATGGAATTGTTGTCCACACAAACCATTTTATAAGTTATAGGTTTAAGGAATTAAATGCAGACCTTAAAGGATTATCTGGAGACACCTTCGTTAGAGAAATAAGGGCGAAACAGTTGATTAGAAAACTGAACCATTCATTAAATATTGAGAATGTTAAAGAAATTTTTAGAGACCATTTCGATTACCCCTCATCAATCTGTAGACACATTGATGAAACAGTTGATCAAGATTCTATTTCAAAAATTAAGACACTTGGATCAACAATCTTGGAAACCTGCAAAAACATATGCCATTATACTATAGGTAATCCATGCAAAAGCGACTATATTACTAGTAAAACTTTTTAGAAAAATAATGAAACCATATTATATTGTACTTCAAATTTAAATAAACCATAAATAGAACACTTTATTCTTTTAAAGACGTGAGAAAATGAAAGCTGCCGTATTTTATGAACCACTAAATTTGAGAGTTGAAGATGTGCCAAGGCCGACGGTTGGAGCAAAAGAAGTTTTAGTGAAAGTGAAGGCAGCAGCAATCTGTGGAACTGATTTAAGAATCTACAGGGGCACAAAGAAGATAAAGACACCAAGGATAATAGGACACGAATTTGCTGGAGAAATAGTTGAATTAGGTGAAAAAATTGAAGGCTTTTCTGTCGGCGATAGGATAACAGTTTACCCTGTTATCGCATGTGGGAAATGCTATGCATGCATGATGGGTAGAACAAATATTTGCGTAAGTAGGCCTACTATAGGATACGAGTACGACGGAGGTTTCGCAGAATATGTTAAGATTCCTGAAGAAGCGATATCATATGGTTCAATAATCAAATTGCCTGACAAGATATCCTATGAAGAGGCTGCAATAACTGAGCCGTTGGCGGCTTGCTTGAATGGAATAAATAGGCTTGATATTAAGCATGGTGATCATGTTTGGATAGCTGGAGCGGGACCTATTGGATTAATGCACGTCCAGCTTGCAAGGATTGCTGGTGCAAGCATAGTGTTTGTTAGTGAAATGAACGAGTTTAGGGCAAATAAGGCTAAAGAACTTGGAGCAGACATTGTGATTAATCCTCAGAAGGAGGATGTTTATCAAAAGATAATGAGTGAGACTGGAGGAAAGGGAGCGGACAAAATAATAGTGGATGCTGGTGTTCCGAAGCTTATAGAAGATTCTCTAAAATGTGCTAGAAAGGGTGCAAGAGTTGTAATATTTGCAGGATGCCCTGAAGGTTCGAAGATAAATATTGACCCAAACTGGATACATTATAGGGAAATAGAGTTGACAGGCGCCTCTGCTTCAACACCCTATCTGCACAGGAAGGCTGTGGAGCTTGTAAATAATGGTAGAGTTGACCTAAAATCGCTCATAACACATAAGCTTAAGCTAGAAGAGGTAGTAAAGGGTCTCGAAATGAAGGAAATGATTGAAGGATTAAAGACTTTGGTCATACCATAGCCTTAAAAAATTTTTCTAACAATAATTTTTATTTACCTAAAAATTGTCTATAATGGTTATGAGCAAAAATTTAGATGAACTTATAGAGGAATGTATTCAAATATCGCAAGAAGCCTACAGAAGGGGGCTGATTTCTGCTTCAGGAGGAAACATAAGTGCAAGAGTGTTAGGAGAAAACAAGGTTATAATAAAGAGAACAGGAGCATCTTTTAGAAACATGAAAAAAGATGATATTATTATTATAGACTTGGATGGAAACGTTTTAGAGGGAAAGGGAAAACCTTCTAAAGAGATAAACATGCACCTTGGAATATATAAGGTTAGAGACGATGTTAATGCAGTATTTCACACACACTCTATAGCTGCAACATCATTTGCAGTAGTTGGAAAAGAAGTTCCTCTTGTCACAGTCCAGGGACTAAAGATTCTTGGAAAATGTCCAGTTGTAGGATACGGCCCACCAGGTTCAATAGAATTGGCTGAGAAGACAAAGGAAGCTTTCAAGGACAAGAGTGTTAAAGTTGCAGTCCTACAGAGCCATGGAGCTGTTGCAGTAGGAAAAGATTTAGAGGAAGCATATAATTATGCAGACCTCCTTGAGGCTACAGCACAAATAGCAATATATTCAATGCAACTTGGAAAACCCTTACCAATTCCATACTGAATCCAACATGCCATACCTACTTGGAATAGATGTTGGAACAAGCAGTACAAAAAGTGAACTATTCGACCTAGAAGGGAACTCAATAGCTGTAGCACAAGAAGAGTATCCAATAATAAGCCCTAATGTTGGATATGCTGAAGAGGATCCTGAAAACGGATGGTGGAAAGCATTACAGAATACAGTTAAAGAGGCATTAAAAATATCGAAAGTTAATCCAAAAGAAATTTTAGGTGTATGCGTTAGCGGAACAAACGCCTGTGTTGCAGTAGACCATGAAGGAAAAGCAATAATAAATGCTATAATGCAATTAGATAATAGAAGCGTAAAATATGCGGAAAAGATTAGAGAGATAGTTGGAGAAGAAAAGGTCTTTCATATAACAGGAAACAGAATTGCTTCAGGAACATTTCTTGCACCTACAATCTTATGGATAAAAGAGAACATGCCAAAAGTATTCGAGAAAACATACAAGTTCATGGTCCCAACAGGCTTCATAACAATGAAGCTGACAGGAAAATATACGATAGACCTATCAAGATGCTCAACCACACTACTCTATAAAATAGGAAAAGAAAAAGGATGGTCACAAGAACTTTGCAAAATGCTTGACATACCAATAGAAAAACTACCAGAAGCATACATTTCAAAAGAAATTGTGGGAGAAGTGTGCGAGGAAGCTTCAAAGCAGACAGGGCTTGCAAAGGGAACACCAGTAGTCGCAGGCTGCATGGACACTGTAGGAGCAGCAGTAGGCTCAGCAATATTAGATGAGGGCGAAGCATTCTATACACTGGGAACACTTGGAAGATTCTGCTGCTGCATAAATGAACCAAAATTTGACAGGAGATTCATCAACATATGCCATGCAATCGAAGACAGGTGGCTGGCTATGGCATTAATGCAAGGAGGGGGCCTTTCAATGAGATGGTTTAGAGACGAACTAGCAACGGTAACTATTGAAAAGGCAAAAAATTTAGAGAAGTCAGCATATCAAATAATAGATGAAGAGGCAGAAAATGTTCCATCCGGTTCAAGAGGAATAATATTTCTACCATATCTTTCAGGAGAAAAAAGTCCTATATGGGACCCGTATGCTAGAGGAGTGCTATTCGGTTTCACTGCAATGCACAAAAGGGGAGAGATTGCAAGAGCAGTAATGGAGGGTGTAGCATACAGTTTAAGACACAATATTGAAGTCTTCGAGGAAGCAGGATTTTCTATTACAAAGATTAGGGTTGGTGGAGGGGGAGTAAAAAGTAGGCTTTGGAGAAAAATCATTGCAGACGTTACAGGAAAGACTATTGAGGTTACAAAAATGCTTGCAACAGAAACATTTGGAGACGCACTAATAGCAGGATTAGGCACAAAAGTTTACAAGAATATAGGAGAGGTCAAAAGAATGGTTAAAATTGAAGAAGAGCTTTTACCGGATACTGAAAACCATAGAAGGTATACTAGCATGTTCAAACTCTATAAGAGAATCTACAATCACCTTAAAGAGGATTTTGCTGAACTTTCAAAAATAGAAAATGCATAGAATTTTTCTTGAATAAGATAATTTTATAAAATGATGTCTTATAGATTTAGAATATGGTAGACGATAGAATTATAAAACTTGCCAAACTTTTAGTAGAATATTCTACAGAAGTTAAAGCAGGAGACAAAGTACAAATATCATGCGACTTCTACGCAAAAGATTTAGCACTTGAAGTATACAAGCAATGTCTATTAAAAGAAGCGTACCCATGGATAAAAGTCGACATTCCAGGGAGAAACTACATATTCTACAAATATGCAAGCGATAAAATATTAAACTTTTTTCCAGAACACGAACTTTATGAAATAAAAAATACGGACGTCTACATCGCCCTAAGGGCACCATCAAACATTAAGGAACTAGCAAACATCGAAGCTTCAAAGATTTCACAACGTGTTAAAGTCCTTAAGCCAATATCAGATTGGAGAATCGAGAAAACAAGATGGTGTGCATTCTACTATCCAGTCGAATCATTGGCACAAGAGGCTGGAATGGCGTTAGAAGAATTTGAAGAGTTTGTGTACAATTCATGCTTGATAGACTGGAAAAGCCTAACATATAACCTATATGCATTAAAGAAGATTCTGGACAAAACAGACCAAGTCCATATTATAGGAGAACATACCGACATAAAATTTAGCATAAAGGGAAGAAATGCAGAAGTGGGTGATGGAAAAAAGAATATGCCAGACGGAGAAGTGTTTACAAGCGTTGTAGAAGATAGTGTTAACGGCCAAATCTTCTATGACATACCAGCAGTATATTTAGGTAATGTTATAGAAGGAGTAAGATTAAAATTCAAAGATGGAATTGTTGTCGAAGCAGATGCAGTTTCAGGAAAAGATTTTCTAAAAAAGATTCTGGAAACAGATGATGGTGCAAAAAGGCTTGGAGAATTCGGTATAGGCTTAAACTATAATATAATAAGACCAGTAAAAAATATACTGTTTGACGAAAAAATAGGTGGTACAATCCATACAGCCCTAGGAAACGGTTACAAGGAAACATTAAGCAAAAACACTTCAGCAATACACTGGGACATAATAAAAGATTTGAGAAAAAATGGTAAAATCTACTTCGATAACCACCTTGTAATGGAAAATGGACAATGGAAGATATAATAAAACCTAAACACCTTTAAACCTTTTTAGCCAACAATAAGATAAGAGTTATATCATATACCAAATGGAAGTGTAATAAGAGCATCAAACATTCTAAGAACCCAATCCTTTACATCAAATTAGTAAATATTCCTAGAAATAAAAAATTAATTTTTCCTCAATTTTGTTTAGAACTAACTTTTTGAAACAAAATTTTTGCCTTACCCAATATAATTGAATCTCCAGCCAATACCATTCCATATTCTAGTACCTCTTTTATCAGCATACTCTTTTTCTGAAACCATATTATAGAATTCCTCTTTAGTTAAGATTCTAGGCTCAATATCAAAAGGACTCTTAGTTTCAAGATAAAAGGAAATTCTATGTAATTGAACATTTTCAGCAATAATAGTACAACAGCGTCAGAAAATGCTGTATAGTTGTCCCTTGCGAGAACAAATAAACCATCAATTCAGCTTTCCCTTCATCTACAAGCTTTTTGGCATAAGATCTAAGAAAATCTAAAACCTTTTCAAAATCCATTTTAAACAATCTTACTTCAGAAAACGATAACTTCTCTTGCATACCTAATCACCTCCAAGGCATCATCTCCTGTATAGTGGTCCATTGGAGTGCCTTCAAGGTGAAAATTAGGATATCTTATTAGAATATAATGTCTATCTAATTCTTTAGCCTTATCGATCAGACCACTTTCAGGCTTAAACTTGTCAGGAAGAGAATCCAGCATCATTGAAATAGAGTGACACATATTTCGAAATTAAGATATTGAAAGAACGCTTTAACAGCCTTTTCTGCAGCTTGTTGTGAAGAAAAATAAGCCTATTCAAAATATCCATTTTCAAAAAGCCTTTTCACAATGTTCCAAATCTCTTAAAGCCTGTCTTAACCAATCACTAGTCCTTACAACCATGACACATTAAATACATTAATCACACATATAAGCTTATTTTTTAAGAAATAAGTTGCATCTAAAGTTTAATAGCATACAATGATAATAGGTAAGTATGTGCAAATATTGTTCAGTTTCCACATGTAAATGCACAGAATGTCCTCCATTGAAGATGGAAAAAGAGCTACTACAACAGATTGAAGGAGAAAAGGAGGCTAAAGCAAAACATATTGAAGGAAGATGCCCAGCCTGTGGACACAAGTATTGGATGATGGTTGCAAACTTTTAACGTTATAACAAAAACCATAATTTTTTTGAAAAGTGACATTTTATAGACTTACATATTTATTTAATTTACTATTAGTTGATATTCCTTATGTTTTTCCCATATACTTTATCATGAAGAATAACCTTAACATAGTATATACCCTTCTCTCGGAAAATAAAATTTTGTGATGGAATGTTTGAACCTTTATATTGGACTATAGACTCATTTACTAAAACACTCTTTCCCTATTTGAACTAAGAAGTTGCTGTTTGCTACCTTAACAACAAACAGCAAGGATTCTCCTAATGTTACATTTGTCTTCAACCAGTATGCTTTAACTTTTATAGAAGTTGACACTGTTGGAGAAAAAATTTGAGTATAAAAAATAACTGGACACTAATATGGTTGTAATCAAAAGAAATGACAATAACAATTGCTGGACTAATCTTCTGAATCTTATCATATGAGTTAATCTAAACTAGGATCTAATTGTTTAGTAAAAAAAAGTATTTTATTATGAATAAAAAATTAGGGGAAGGTTTAAAAGGCTTCTTTTTTACTACGTATTATTACGATAGCAAGAACTACAATTAGTAGTAAAGCCGTTATTGAAGCAATTAAAATGTTTTCTCTAAAACTTATTATTATTGGTGCAAAGATTAGACTTACAAGGTTTATTACCTTTATCATTGGGTTTAATGCTGGACCGGCTGTATCCTTAAGTGGGTCACCTACGGTATCTCCAATAACAGCAGACTTATGCTGTTCTGAACCCTTTCCACCATAGTATCCATCTTCTATCTTCTTTTTCGCATTATCCCATGCAGCGCCAGTATTTGCCATAAACACTGCAAGCAATTGTCCAGTAAGTATTACACCAGCTAGAAAAGCGCCTAAAGCGAACTCGCCCAAAAGTAGACCGACAGCAATTGGGGTTAATATGCCTATCAAAGCCAAACCTATAAGTTCTCTCTGCGCAGCTGATGTCACAATTGAGACTACCTTTGCATAATTTGGCTTAACCTTACCCTCCATAACACCAGGTATCTTAAACTGCTCTCTAACCTCCTCGATAACCTTTGAGGCAGTTCTTCCAACAGCTCTTATCGATATCGAACTAAATAAGAAAGGCAGTGCTCCACCAATTAGAAGACCAACAAACACTATCGGTTCTGCAATATCCAAAGTTATTGTATGTCCAGCACCAATTTCTTCAGCATAAGAGGCGAAGAGTGATATTGCAGCAAGAACTGCTGAAGCTATAGCTATAGCCTTCGTGACAGCTTTTGTAGTATTACCTGCTTCATCAAGTGCAGCAAGAGCCCTCTTTTTTTCTTCCTCGGCTTCAGCCATTTCTGCAATACCTCCAGCATTATCTGCTATAGGACCATAAGTGTCCATTGAAACATTGTTACCAGTGTGGGTGAGCATTCCTATTCCAGCCAGGGCAACACCATACATGGCAAAAATTGGTCCACCACCAGTAAAGAATATTGTTGAGGCAACGATTGTCGCTGCAATAACAGTTAAAACCCACACAGTGCTTTCGAATCCTAGTGCTAGACCAGAGAGTAATAATGGTGCTGCACCTGTATTAGAGGATTTAGCTATCTCGTCTACAGGTTTCCTGTGGGGGCTTGTGAAATAGTCTGCAAGTTTATTAAAGCTTATAGCTAAAAGAACGCCTACTGCGACAGCGTAGAATACTCTTAAGTCTTGTGCATAATATAATGCCAAGAAGAAGGTGCTTATTATTGATATGGCAGAAGAAAGATCATAGGAGAAGTCCATTGCTTTAAAAGCATTGCCTTTAGTCCATCGTTCAGGCCATAGAGAAACACAATATGTCCCGACAATCGTACTTATGACACCTATTGCTCTAACTATAAGTGGAAACACAATCCATTTATAGTCAAATGGTGTTATGGCTAAACCAAGTAACATTGCAGAAACCATTGTAACTTCATAGGATTCAAAAATGTCTGCAGCCATACCTGCACAGTCACCAACATTATCACCGACAAGGTCGGCTACTACAGCGGCATTCCTTGGATCGTCTTCTGGAATACCCTTTTCAACCTTACCAACGAGGTCGGCACCAACATCAGCAGCCTTTGTGTATATTCCTCCACCAACACGCATGAAGAGAGCTAAAAGAGTTCCACCAAACCCAAAGCCTAGAAGGACATCAGGAGAATTTTTCAAAAATATAATAAAAATCAATGTGCCACCTAAGAGACCTAAACCGTCTGTCAACATTCCAGTTACAGTACCAGAACGATATGATATTCTTAAAGCATCTCTAAAACTTTTGCCTGCAACATTAGATGTTCTTATACTGCCTTGAACAGCCATATTCATACCAAGATATCCGACCATTGCAGAAAAGAAAGCACCCATCAAAAATGCTGCAGCCCTACCCAATGAAATTGACAGAGGCTCATTTGCTAACGCCGCTGAGGCATACAACACAACTGCTAAAAGTCCTACAAGTAAAAGTATTGACTTAAACTGTCTTTTAAGGTAGGCATTTGCACCTTCTTTTATGCCAGCCCAAACTTCAACCATTCGCCCAGAACCAGTAGGCTCTTTTAGAACTTGTTTTGCAAGAAGAGCAGCATATATTAGTGCACCAATTGCTACCAGAATTATGCTATATAATGCAGTCTGTTCAAATGGTGTAGGAACATCCATATGTCCATCACAGTAGAGGCCATCAAAATGCAGTATATAGAATTTTTTGATAATTGTTTAAAAATGTTTTTAACAAACTTTATGGAAACATTATACAGGTTGCCTCTTCTTAAATGCCCCTTATGCAGAAAAGAGTTGCTTATAGAAAAAGATGTTGATAGAACAAAATTGTACTGTTATGAATGCAACTATAAATTTTCATCTAATGAAAGTAGAGTTGAGAAAGCATACCTTAAGCTTATGATAGAATATGATAAAATAGGAAGTGGTATTAAAGAAAAGTTTTCGTTAAAAAATCAGGAAAAACCAATTAAAACTTTGGATGAAATTAAAAATTTGCTTAAAAAGTACGAAGTAAATTTTGATGAACTTAATCCTGCAATAAAAACCATTCTACTAGAAAAGAGAGCAAATATTGTAAAATATGAACTCTTTCCAGAAAAAATGCCTGAAGAAGGAGACAATGTAGAGAAGATTGTCGGCGAAGAGATTGGGGAATGGATTAGAAAATACTTTTTTGAAAAATTTTTCAGGTTCCAGGTTGAAGCAATTAAAGAAATTTTAGAAGGAAAAAATGTAGTCCTTTCAGCACCAACAGGAAGCGGAAAGACAGAGGCTTTTTCGATACCAATCTTTGTTATAGCTAAAAAGTTGCTTGATAAAATAGAAGATAGTAGTTTAGGTAAGCCAATAATTTTGCTAATATATCCAACAAAGGCTCTTGCACGTGATCAGCGTGCTAGACTTAAAAAGCTGGCTGAAGGTTTCAGATTCAATGTTGAAGTATTTGACGGGGACACACCAAAAAAGGAAAGAGAAAAGATATATGATAATCCTCCTGAAGCCTTAATAACGAACTTTGATACAATAAATATTCATCTTTTATCAAATACAAGATATTCTAACCTATTTAAGAGAGCGAAAATTATTGTAGTCGATGAAGTACACAATTATATAGGAAGCTTCGGTGCACACGTACATTATATTGTAAAGAGACTAGAACGTTTCACAGGAACACTACAGATTATAGCGTCTTCCGCAACAATAAATAATCCTAAAGAATTTTGTGAAAAACTCTTCGATAGACCATTTGAGATGATACATGAGATTGAGGGCCGACGTGGTAGAACACATTTCATAATGTTGTATCCTACAATATCCACTAACAAGGTCTTGAGAACAAACGCTTTAAAAACACTAGTAAAGAACGGATTTAAGGTTCTATCATTCTCAAACAGTCACATTGATGCAGAAATCCTTCTAAGGTACGCAAGAAGAGAGGGATTAAATGTTAGAATACATCGAGCTGGATTAACAAGAGACTTCAGAGAAAAAGTGGAACAAGCATTCAAAAGAGGGGAAATAGATGCGATAGTGGCTACACCAACACTCGAACTAGGAATAGACATAGGCCATGTTGATGCAATAATATCAGACATAGTTAATGTGACACACTTGATTCAAAGGGCTGGAAGGGCTGGAAGAAGGGGGCAAGAGAACATTATTCTACTAGTTTTAAGAGAAGATGATCCAATAAGCAGCTACTACAGTAGACATCCTGACGACTATTTTAAAGACGTTTCAGCATGCTATACGGACCCAATGAACCCTATAGTTAGAGAAAAACAGATTCTATGCACAATATGTGATAAACCACTCAGCTTCAATGAACAACTTTATGATGAAGACATAGTAGACAAACTTGTTTCAGAAAAAAAAGCATTTTATTCAAGGAACAAAGTTTACCCAACAAAAGAAGGAAGAAGATATGCTTTAGGAACAAATATAAGGGGAGCAGGAAAAGTTATAGAAATATACTGTGAAGGAAAAAATGTTGGATTTAGAGAAATTTCAGTTGGAATAGGCGAACTTCATCCAAAAGCAATATACATGCATGGTGGAGAAAACTACATATGTAAAGAACTCAAAGTTTTCGGAGAAAAATGGATAGCTGAATTGGAGAAACTTCCACAAGATTACCCATATTATACAAAGCCATTGACAACAGTAGAGCCTACAGTTATAAGAGTCAACGAAATAAAAAATGTTTTTGGAATAAAGGTTGCATTCTGTGACCTAAAAATTGTTAAAATCGTTACAGGCTACATGCTGTTCAAGATGGGGGAAGGTGAAGAAAAAGGAGAACAATTTATTCTCGAACAACCAATAGAATACTGTTTTGAGACCAAGGGCTTTGTCTTCAGAGCACCTGAACCAGAAAATTTCGTGAACAAGATTATAGAAGAAGGAGGAAGAGTTGATGAACTTTTGGCAAGCAGCTTTCATGCTACAGAACATGTTATAATAGAAGGGTCGAACATGATAACAGGAGGCGCTTCAAATGAAATGGGAGGAGTTTCGATAGGCACAACTGGAATGATATACGTGTATGATGGCAATGAAGGAGGAAATGGTGCATCAAAACTACTATTTGATAGAATAGAAAAAGCATTTTCTAGAGGACAAAAGATTCTAGAAGAATGTCCATGTGAAAGCGAAAGTGGGTGTCCAAGATGCACTTACTCATATCATTGTGGAAACAATAATAGGATGCTGCATAAAAAGGGTGCACTAGAAGTTATAACAAGAATATTGGCTGGAACTTCAACAGAACCAGACTATAGCCTATACGATAAGACGATTGTATAATGTTCAAGCCAAATTTTATGGACAATATTTAAGAATAAGTGAATAATTATTTTATTGGCGAGGAAAAGGCTTTGGGCAGGATAACGGATATTTTAAAAAGCAGGTTCACAATAATATCAAACCTTTATACTAACAGCGCTCAACTTGCATCAGCTTCAGAAGAGGGTGGAGCAGACGCTATAGAAGTAAATTTGAACCTAGAAGAAAGTGGAACTGGTGTAAGATATGGGACAATAGATTTAGAGGAGCATGCGATTTCAGAGGTAATAGGTTCAGTTAAGGTGCCTGTAGGTGTAAGGATAGGGGATTCGCCAATGATTAGAAGAGAAGAATGGGAAAAAATTGTTTCAACAGGAATAGATTATGTCAAAATGATGGCACATCACATGCCATCATTCATATACAATGATGAAAGAGTATGCAAGATTATTTCTGTTGGAAGCGGATACGTGCTTGAGCAGGTTGAAATATTAGCTCATGATGGAAGAATAGGAGCTATAGAGGCTGCAATAATTTCACCTCAAGTTTTCAGACTGCCTCTAACACTATTAGATATAACAACATATGCACTAATAACAAGAAGAACTTCAAAGCCAGTCATAGTTCCAACACAAAAGTACATTGAACCAAATGACCTTAGAATCTTAAAAAAGATTGGAATAGAAGGTTTGGTAATAAACTACACAATAACAGGCACAGAACCATTAAACTATACTGAAATATTACATGAATATAAGAAGATAGCGGAAGAACTATAAATCTAGTATTAGATTAGGCATAAATTATAAAAATTTATATAAGCAGCCTTAGCATAAAATTTATCGACTTTTATGGCCCGCAAAGCAATAATATTAGGTGCAGCGGGAAGAGACTTTCATAACTTTAACGTCCACTTTAGAAATAGAAAAGATGTTAAAGTTATAGCTTTTACAGCAGCACAAATACCGGGAATAGCCAATAGAAGATATCCTCCAAAAGCGTGTGGAAAAAGATATCCAAAAGGTATACCAATATATGATGAGGAACTACTGGAGAAACTTATAAGGGAACATGATGTAGACGACGTATACTTTTCATATAGTGATGTTTCACATGAACATGTCATGCACGTTGCTTCAAGAGCCCTTGCAGCTGGAGCATCATTTCATCTTCTAGGCCCAAAGGATACAATGATAAAGGCAAGAAAACCAGTGATAGCGGTTGTGGCAACAAGAACAGGCAGTGGAAAAAGTACAGTCACAAGATATGTTGCATCTACAATTAAAGAATATGGTAAAAAACCAATTATAGTAAGACATCCAATGCCTTACGGTAATTTGGAAGAACTTGTTCAAAGATTTGAAAAATTTGATGACCTTATAAAATATAATGTTAGCATAGAGGAAATGGAAGAATATGAACAGCATTTTTTAGAAAATAATATAGTCTATGCAGGAGTAGACTATAAAAAAGTTCTTAGAAGCGCTGAAAAAGAGGGAGACATTATTGTATGGGATGGTGGAAACAATGATACACCATTCTATTTACCTAACATAAGCATTTGTGTAGTAGACCCAATTAGGGTGCAGGACATATTTCAAAGCTATCCGGGAGAAGTAAACTTTAGAACCTCAGACATATTTGTGATAAACAAAGTTAATTTGGTAGAAAAAAGTAAGGTTGAAGAAATTGAGAAAATTATTAGAAAAGAGAAGCCTAGTGCAATCATTACAAAAACTGTTTCAGAGGCAAAAGTTGATAGACCAGAACTTATTAAAGGAAAAAAGGTTCTAGTAATAGAAGACGGTCCAACCGTAACACATGGGGGACTGTCTGAGGCAGTTGGAGCCTATGCTGCAAAAGAGTACGGTGCAGAAATTGTTGACCCACGTAAGTATGCTGTCGGAAACATAAACCAAATCTACATGAGCTATCCACATATTGGTCCAGTATTGCCAGCTTTAGGATATAATTTAAGCCAGTTAAAAGATTTAGAAAAAACCATTTCCCGTATAGAATGTGATACCATAATTTTAGGAACACCTGCAAGTCTAGAAAAGATTATTAGAATTGACAAGCCTATTGTAAAAGTAAGATTTTTTGTGAAAGAAGTAGATGGTGAACCTTTAAGAGAAAAAATAATAGATTTTGTAAGAAAAATAGGATAAACACAATATCTTTAAAATCAAACCCATTCTAGGTGAAGACATGGAAATGGAACATGACAAGGTCATCGTCGTAGACTTTGGTGGACAGTACACCCATCTTATAAGTAGAAGAATCAGGGAACTTAAAGTGTATTGTGAAATCATAAAATATGAGCATATTATGGAAAGTTTGAGTAGATGCTCTAATGTTAAAGGACTAATTTTTTCAGGAGGACCATCAAGTGTCTATGATGCTAAAGCTCCGATAATTGATGAAAGAGTTTATAGTATAGGTTTACCTATTTTAGGCATATGCTATGGCCATCAGATGATAGCATTACAGTTTGGTGGAAAGGTTGTTAGAGGTGAAGTTAGAGAGTATGGTAAAACAAAACTAGTTATAGAGGACAAAAACATATTATTCGACGGCTTAGGTAAAGAAACAGTTGTCTGGATGAGTCATGGAGACAATGTTCTAAATCTTCCACCAAACTTTAAATGTCTTGCAAAAACAGAAAACACACCATACGCAGCCTTCTCACACAATACTAAGAAAATTTATGGAGTACAGTTTCATCCAGAAGTAGTGCACACCATAGAGGGTAAGAAAATTCTAAAAAATTTCTTATACAAAGTCTGCAACTGTAGACCAACATGGAAGACAAGGTCGTACATTAATTCATCATTAGAGGAGATAAAGAAAAAATATTCTAGCGGTAAGGTTATATGTGCTGTTAGTGGTGGACTAGATTCGACTGTAACAGCATTCCTAGTTAAAAAGGTTGTTGGAGAAAATCTGTTATGTGTCTTTGTTGACAATGGATTAATGAGAAAGGGTGAGACAGAAACTGTAATAAAAACACTTAACAGTATAGGTTTAAACCCACTTTATGTTGATGCCTCAAAACAGTTTATAGAAAAATTGAAAGGTGTAACAGATCCAGAGGAAAAGAGAAAAGTTATTGGTGAAACATTCGTGAAAGTTTTTGACGAGGTTGCAAAAAGATATGGGCCATTTAAGTATCTTGCCCAAGGAACACTATATCCCGATGTAATAGAGAGTGCCAGAGCAGGCGGGCCTGCTTCAATAATAAAGACACATCATAATGTGGGAGGACTGCCATCTAATATTTCATATGAGCTTATTGAACCACTAAAATTCCTTTACAAGGATGAAGTTAGAATGATGGCTAAGAAACTTGGTCTACCAGAAGTGATTGTTAAAAGACATCCGTTTCCAGGGCCAGGTTTGGCAGCTAGAATAATAGGAGAAGTTAGTGAGGAAAAGTTGTACATATGTAGAGAAGCCAGTGCAATTGTAGAAGAAGAGCTTAGAAAGGCTGGATTATATAATAGGGTTTGGCAAGCCTTCGCCTTCGTTGGAGATGATAAGGCTGTCGCAGTCCTAGGCGACACAAGATACTATGGCTATATCGTTACAGTAAAAATTGTTACATCCAAGGATGGAATGACAGCCGACTGGGCAAGAATACCATACAATCTCCTCGAAAAGATAAGTGTAAGAATAACTAATGAGATAAGAAATGTTTCATCAGTAAGCTACTGTATTTCAAGCAAGCCCCCAGCTACAATAGAGCCACAATAGGATAAACTTTAAAAAGATTTTTTAGAATGATATCGTATGCCAATAAATCTTGAATCAATAAAAAAGGACAGCTTACTAGAAGTTGCAAAAGAAATAGCTCTTTCTGCAAGAACAGCCCCAAAGGCAAGAGGAATGGATGACATTATAATAGCAATATTAACTGATGAAGAGAAAGAGGAGGTTGCAAAAAAGCTCGAAAGCCTAGCTAATGAAAGAAACTTATGGTGGTTTAAAAGAGACGCTGATAACGTGAGAAACAGCTCAATTGTTATTTTATTTGGAGTAAAGGGTTCAAAACCAAGAGAACTAAACTGTGGCGCATGCGGCTACAAAGACTGCACAGAATTCAAGAAGGCTATGAGAGGAGGAAATGATTTCGTTGGACCAAGCTGTGTTTATCCTCTGGTTGACGTAGGAATAGCATTAGGCTCAGCAGTAAAACTTGCCTCGATACTTGGAGTAGATAATAGGATAATGTATACTGTTGGCTTAGCAGCCAAGAAACTTAATCTTGTTGACGCAGATTTTATTCTTGGACTACCCCTTTCTGCAACTGGAAAGAGCATATATTTTGACAGGCCTAGGCAAAGCTAGCTATTCATATCTGAGCGCTACTATCGGCTGAACCTTAGAAGCCCTATAAGCTGGAATCAGACCGCCAACACTTCCAACAAGAACAGCCATACCAAGAGACTGTAGTAAAAGTTGGGGGCTTATTAGTGGCTCAGCCTTTATAGAAAATGATACTGCACCAGATACTGTAAAAGACCCCGTAGTAGAAAGAGTGTACGCTCCAACAGTACCCAAGGCGATACCGATTAAACCTCCAATAATACTCATTATTATTCCTTCAGCCAAAATTAGTATAAGGACATGCTTGCTTGAAAAACCAAAAGCCTTCAAAACACCTATTTCTCTAGTCCTCTCTATTATAGAAGTGAACATTGTAGCCATCGTTCCAGTTATAGCAACAGCAAAAGCTGAAGTCGAGAGAGTGAAGAGTAGAAAGTCTAGCACATCAACTATAGAATTTACTGTATTCGCAATCTGTTGAAAGGCTATAACTTGTACTAGGTCACGGTACCTATTTTTAATCTGACTAGAGATATAATCAACCATACTATTATCTTCTGCAACAATAAAAAGTCCAGAGTATGAGGATAAACCAAGAACAGACCTACCAGCACTTAATGGAAGAAATATTGTTAGATCAGGATTAACCATTAGGGCGTTACCATATTTTTGCAAAGTACCAACAATTCTTATAGAAGCACTCTTAAATTCGAACCTATCTTCTTTGAAAACAGGTATCTTAACAGTTATAGCGTTTCCAACATCATACAATTTTTTACCATCCTTAGTTCTAATAACATCATAGCCTACAGCAGCAGAGGTTATCATAGTCTTCTGGGGCAAAGCACC
>JAOAKB010000016.1 GCA_026413865.1 Nitrososphaeria archaeon | reverse complement strand
TAATCTTTATAACCATATTCTTAAACATAATAACATTTGCTTTCCTAACTATAATAGTGAATTAGGACTAATATAATTGTAAAAACAATATTAATAAATTCTAGCTTTAAAATAAAAATTAATTAAACTTGAGATGTATAATGTAAATTTTTAGATTGATAAACTCCCCAAACTTATGGTTCGGAAAATAGCGTATATCGCCAAAAGTATAAAACCTTCTCTTTTACAAAGTCTATCACCAGAAATAAAATACCAAAGAAGCAAGTTTGCTATAAGTGAAAATATTGCTACATCAGAAAAAGCTATAATGTCAACTTTGTAATCCGAGAATGTTAATGTAAATCCAAGGATACAGGTTAAATTTACAAAAGCACTTCCTATTATGTTGCCCAGGGCAAGGTTCAAGTGACCGAGTCTTGTCGCTTGAATGCTTGTGACAAGCTCAGGCAAGGTTGTGCCCAATGAGACTATAGTGGCGCCAATTATAATATGTGGTACACCAAGCGCTTCAGCTATATAGGTTGCAGAACCAACTAAAAAGTAGGCACTAGATACAACACCAAAAATACCCAAAAGAGTGAGAAATAAATATCTTAAAAGTTTACTCTTCCCACTAGTGGAGCCCTCTTCCTTAATCATCATACGCTTTTCTCTAGAAAGATTATATGTGTTGAGAACAAAAATTGTTAGAAGTACAACACCCACATACCTGCTTGCTTCTTTCAAATACAATAGAACCAAGGGAATCAAAGAAGCCATAAAAAGACCAAAACGTAAACTACCACTTTCCTCCTTTGCAACAATAGGAGCAAGACAAGGGTCCTCAAACCTTTTCCAATTAGAAATTAAAATACATAATCCAAGAATAAGACAAATATTTGTAATATTAGCACCTAAAACATTCCCGACAGAAATACCAACCGCCCCTCCACCTAAAACAGCGAATACAGCAATTAACAGTTCAGGCAAAGATGTAGCAAACGCGACAACCATAAAACCAATTGTAGTCTTCCCAAATCCAGTAATGTCAGCTACTTTCACAGAGTAAGATACAGCAATTTCACTAGATTTACCTAAAATTATAAAGCATGTAACTAAAATCAGAAGATTAACAAAAAAGGGTTCAATCATGATATCTTCATCCAATAAATCTATTTAACATTTTAATAAAAGTATTTCGATATTACTTAACAAAATAATATGAATCTACCAAATTCACGTCTTCAAATAGGCTTTCTAGTTGTCTATTATATTCCTTAGTAAAAACCAAAAATTTGTTTGCATATATTTAAGAATACATCATAAGAAATTATTCAATAAGATATAGCGAAACCTGGAGATAGATAATGGAAATATTTATATTTATGGTTTATTTCATTCCATATGGTGAATTTTATGGAAGAATTTGTTGTAGTTGATAAGCAAGGACGAATAGTATTACCTTCGAATATTAGAAAGGCTTTTGGATTAAAGGGTGGGGATAAACTTTCTATTAAGTTAAATGAATCAAAAATAATACTTGAACCATATACCGAAGAACTAGATAAGAAGGTTCAAACATGGGTTGAGTTCGCTTCTAACACTAACGCAGAAGCTTTTACCGAAAAAGTTAGAGGAAGTTGGAAGTGGTTTAGCCTTGAATATGCAAAAAGGAAGATTGGTTTATAGCGAAGGAGTGGTTGATGTAAGCATAATCGTTCCAGCATGTTTTAATAATCCTTTAAAAGACGATAGTATAAGTTTCATTAGCCAAGTTTTAACAGGTAAGAAAAAGGCTACTATACCTATATCGTCGATTATTGGAGCATACCATATAACTACACAGTATTTGAAAGTGCCTAGGAATGTTGTTAGAGAAATTCTTGATGGGATTTTGAGAATATTTTCGCCAGCTTTATGTTCTAGCATATCTCCTGATGTTGCTTCAAAGGGACTAGAGTATTCAGTAATATACGATATTGAGGCTTGGGATGGATACTTGATTGCCCTTGCAAAAAGTTTGGGAACTTCGATTATATATTCTTTGGATAAAGAATTATCTAAAATTAGAGAGGTAACTGTTGTAAATCCTTTCACTCAAGATAATGTTAGGAAATATCATGATTTTATAAAAGCAAGATTTAAAACTAAATAACTTGCTATAACATTTGAAAAGGATTTTGCTTAAAAATTTTTTTATGAAAAGAAAACCTTACTGATCTATAAATGATTAAGGATTATTGTAAAATTTAAATAACAAAAAAAGAGAATATAAGAAAAGGGTGACCATGCATTCCTTTATAAACGAATTCAATGATTGTAATACTTATCATAAAAGCATTCTGTATTAAACACCCTACTTTTGTTCTTTTTTCTCCAATAATTTTAGCATTTCATTAACTGTTACTATTTTTATCCCCTTGAATTCCTTTAATAAAAGTAAATGTTTGTCACCTGATATTATATATTTGGCTCCACCATCTTTAGCTGTTCTTAAAATTATGTCATCTTCGGAATCATCTTTAACAATCTTAAACCTAGATTTTATCTTAACTATTTTAGCGATACTTCCTAAAGCACTAAGATAGGCTATAATATCACTTTCGTCAACATACTTTCTTATTCTAGGGTCCTCAGTAACTTCAAGAAACTCTTCTATAATATCTTTGGACAAAATTAGTTGGAGTTGTCCTTTAACTATTCTCCAGATAAGTTCTCTTGGCTTTCCGGCTTTTATTAAACCAGAAACTAGGACGTTGGTATCAAGCACAACCCTTATCTTACTACTTTTAGGCAGAAGAACTCTTCCTCTTTCTATATTCTTGAATTATCTTTTCTATTTCCTCATCAGCCAGTTCGCCATATCTAGCTATCCTACCCTCTACTTTTTTGTAGATGTTTTCTAATTCCTCTTCTATGTTAGGTACTTCTATTTTTTTCATTATCACGGCATCTTTGTAACCATAAACCAAAAGCTTTGTCTGCGGCTTTATGCCAAGTTTCTCTCTTACAGCTTGAGGTATTACAACTTGCCCCTTGCTAGACACCACAATAATATCTAACTTTTTATATTCCACTAAACTATCACCCTAACACATTCTTACTTTCTTACTTTAAATACTTTCCCGTTCATCATCCGTATACTAATTTTTGAAAACCTTCAATTTTTAGCAAACGATCCATAGCTAAATAAAATTATATATAAGACGCTATTTACAATTGCAATGGTGGTTCACTGTAAAATTACTACAAATCTGGTTCACACAATAAAAGTTTAGAATAATGTTACTAAGGCAACACCTAATATTATTGTAATTGATCCTATAATTTCTCTTTTCCCAAATTTTTCTTCTTTAAGTAGTAGTCTTGTTAATATTAATGTGAATAGTGGATATGAATATACGATTGTAGTTACTATTGATACTGAACCTAGTTTCAGAGCAGTCATCATGGTGAGCCATCCTATGCTCATGATTATTCCTGTTGCTACAAAATATAGTAAACTCGTTTTCGGTATTCTGACACTATCATTTTGTTTCGAGAATAATATGTATACTAGAAAGAAGGTTAGGCTAGCTGTTGCACCAACTTGCGCACTTAAGTAGGGATCGGGTTCAATTTGTAGTCCCAATTTACTTATTATGTTTGATAGCGCATAAGATAGTGTAGCATAAGTGCGGTTAATATTATTGTCTGGGTTATGATACTATAAAATGCTGCTATAACAGGTGATGAGCCTATCATGCCTTTAGCAAAAAATATACTACCTAATGCACTTGATATTGATGTTATAAGCGCCAATATTTCGAGAATCAATTATATACTTTATATAAAAAGATTATATAAGCATTTTATTTCCTTTCTTTTTGATTGAATCAAAAAAATTTTTTGTAATCCAAAGTTTATATAAATAATGTGTGTATACATTAATGTATGAAGAATATAGTAATAAGAGATGAAGTATATGAGCTCCTATCTAAAATGAAAAAAGAAAAAGAATCATTCTCTGACGTAATACTTAGATTAATAGAAGAAAGAAAAAATAGGTCGTTTGAAGTTCTTAAAAAGTATGCGGGAAGCCTTAAAGGAAGCAATGTATTGGATATTATACTTGAGGAAAGAAAAAATTTTAGGATGAGAGAACTTGATATTTGACACTTCCCTGATCCTGAAAATTTTAGAAAACAAAGAATTTTTTGATAAACTAAATATTTCTGAAGAAGTTAAAATAACTTCTGTTACCGCTTACGAACTCCTTAGAGGAGCCGTTTATTCAAACCTGGTTAATGGAAAAAATAGGGAGCTAAACATTATACTTTCACTAGTTTCAGAGTTGAATGTGATATCATTTAGTTTAGAGGATGCTAGAATAGCATCATACATTTGGGCTAAGTTAAAAGAAAAAGGAATAGTAATAAATGATGCAGACATACTAATCGCCTCAACCTGTATAAGAAATAAAGAAAAACTTTTAACATTAGATAAAGATTATGAAAAGATAAAAAGCGTTTACGAAAAAATTGACCTAGAAATAATAGACAAGATCTAGAAATACTCATATAATCAAAAAGCAATGCTACTAAAGGAAGTGCCAGAAAGTTCTATAATAAATCAAACAGTAATGTAAAAATTTATAAAAGAGAAAATTTCTTCATAAAATTTATGATTAGGATTCAGAGTAAGAATAAGATTATGGTTGTTCCTAAGCATGGTGAAGCCTTGTATAGGGACTTCTTCTGTGCACTATTAGAGGAAAGTTCTAATAAGGATCCTTTGAGTGAATGTTTGCAGGCTATGTGGAAGTGTTGGCTTACTACGGTGCCGCCTGGTGTAGAGCTTAAGCCTCATGTTCACGAAAATCATGAGCAAATTTATTATATTATAAAGGGTTCTGGAACTATTTCTGTAGGAGAGGAGAAAGCTAAAGTTAAGGAGGGCGACTGCATTTATTTGCCATCGGATGTGCCACATGGTTTCTTAAACGATGGAAATGAAGAAGTGGAAATATTTTGTGTTGGAGCGAATATATTTAGACCTTGGATGAGCAAAAGTGTAAGAGAGAAGCTAAGAAGAGCTGAAGAAGAGAAATAAAATCTTAGAAGAAAAAATATTTAATATTTATGATAATTTTTAAAAAATTTTTTTTATTAAATTAAATATTAATTGTTCCAATTTAGTATTAGTAACGATAGTAGTAAAATGTTTTAAGCATTGCCTCAACAAGCAAAAATCTTAATTTCTATATAAAAAGATATTAGCTTCAAAAAATAATTTATTGACTTTGTATTAATTAGGGAAGTGATATGATTAGATTTGAATCATGGAGGTATTTTTTAATTTCATATATATTATATGCTCTTTTATATTTGGCTAGGCTAAATTTTTCTGTTACTTTGCCTTTATTTAGTGCAGAGTTTAGTTTTTCGAAATTTATTTTGGGTTTAGTAAGTGGCACTTATTCTATTTCTTATGCTGTAGGTCAGTTTGTTCATGGTCAGCTTGTTGAGAGATATGGCCCTAAGAGAATCCTTATTTTTGGGCTACTGCTTTCTGCTCTTATGAATTTATTTTTTGGTTCTGTTAATTCTTTGGTTTTGTTTATGACTTTCTGGGCTGTTAATGGATTTGCTCAGGCGGCCGGTTGGCCTTCCGTTATTAAACTTATAAGTTCTAGCTATAGTTTTAGGTTAGGTACGATTGGGGGTATTTTTGGTTCATGCTTTCTTGTTGGAAATGTTATTGCTTGGCCTATAATTGGTTATATTGTTTCAATTTGCGGTTGGCGTATGGCTTTTACAGTACCAGCAGTTATTCTAGTTATATTAGCATTTTTGGTCTATTTTTTTGTTAAAGATGTAAGAAATGATAGTGTGAGGGAAAAAGGTTTTGTTTGGATTGAAGGTTTTAAGCGGTTGTTTTCTTCAAGGAATATTGTTGTTATAGCTTTTGCTTTTGTTTTTCTTCAGTTTGTAAGGAGTGTTTTTACTTTATGGGCTCCAACTTATTTGTTTGAACAATATGATTTAAGTTTGGAGCTAGCAAGTTATTTTGCTGTTGCTATACCTTTGGGAGGAATTTTTGGTTCCATATTTTCAGGATGGTTTCTTGATAGGTTAAAAAATTTTGGAATAAGATTTGTTCTTTGTTTTCTAGTATTGATTTTGAGTTTTGTAACATTAGTTCTCTATTATGCTACCTTTCTTAGTTTGAATTTTGTGATATTTTTATTATTTTTAATAGGTTTTAGTTTGTATGGGCCTCATGTTATTATGTCTACGGTTGTACCTATGGAATTTAATAAAGCCTATGGTGGGGCTAGTGTA
Source organism: Nitrososphaeria archaeon (assembly GCA_026413865.1). Taxonomy (GTDB): domain Archaea; phylum Thermoproteota; class Nitrososphaeria; order JACIWG01; family JACIWG01; genus JACIWG01. The sequence goes on along the minus strand of JAOAKB010000016.1, from coordinate 27,879 downwards.
GCAGGTTTTATAGATGGTTTAGGATATTTAGGTTTAATGTTTGCTGACTCTTTTACTGGCTGGCTTATTGAAGTATATGATTGGAATGGAGCTATAATTTTTTGTTTTATCAGTTCAATGTTTGCTTTAATTCTGTTGGCCTCTTTTTATAAAGGGAAATAAATTATTAGATTAAAGATGTTGTCTTGGTATGTATGTGAGTTCTTCTCCAATTTTAAGTTCAACAACTTCAGTAGCTGGAGACAATAAATGTACTCTTTCAATGAAATCTTTTATTTCATCAGAATTTGGGTCGAAGTGTGTAGGAATAGCTATTTCGGGATGAACCCACTGAACTGCGAGAGAGGCTTCTCTTGGGGCTAAATGTGTCCATCCTCCAGTAAGTTTAGGTGAACCACCAATAGGCACTAGCATTATATTTGGTTGATAGAGTTCACCTATGAGTTTTATATCACTAAAAAGTGCAGTGTCACCCATATTATATATCCTTACACCTTCCTCAGGACAAATTATAAAACTTAGAGGAAGGTCTGAAATGTATATGTCACCTGATTTAAAGAATGAAATATGTCTGCATTCTACACATTGTATCTTAACTCCTTTTACTTCAATTGAATCACCCCCAAAGAACGCTTATTGTATTATCTTTTTCTATACCAGAACGTAGTGCATGTTCTCTTACACCTGGCGCTGAAATTAAGGTTGCCTTTGTACGTTTTTGTATTTCTATAGCGTTACCCATATGGTCCGGAGCACCATGCGTTACAAGTATTAGGTCTGCTTGAGTGATGTCTTCAACTTTTATTGGACAAAGAATATTTCCTTCAACACAAGGATCAATAAGAATTTTTATTCCATTTGCTTCTATTTTAAAAAATGAAATGCCATAGAATTTTATTTTCGTAACCATAACATTCTATACTGTAATTGGTGCATATAAATGATACTATACTTTAATGCCTTCACTTTCTACTTCATAATCTAAAAGTGGGTAATGACGTGGACATTAAAAATATGTCTATTTAAATAACTTTAACCCAAATTTTTCAAGAGGTTTAAAATGATTTTCATCAAAGGTGTAAAGTTGGCCTTTATTGTTTATGGTGATTGCTGCTATCATTGCATCTGTTCTACGAATAGGCAACCCTTCTCTTTCTGCTTTTAGTTCAAGTTCTGATGCTAGTATGGCATCTTGTTTCCTATAGTCTAGAATAGAAAGCATTAAAACTTCCTTTACAGGCTTAGCAAATTTGTTTAACCCATATAATATTTCATGAAGATTTATAACTGTTGTATGAACGCTGTCACCACTCCCAATTATTCTTTCTAAAGCTTCATCCCCTTTCTTTGACCTTCTGTCGAAGATTTCTATTAAAACATCAGTATCTAAGATTATCATATTCTACGCTCAGCTCTCATCGAATAAATTTCTTTAAGTAATGCTTCTTTGTCCTTAAATTCAACACAACCTCTAAGTTTCTTTAAAGTTTCAACAGAACCAAAATTTTCAATAAGTCTTTCAAACAGTTCACTAAAACTTTCTCCTTCACGCTTAACCTTTATCAGTTTTTTATACACTTCATCTCTGATTGTTATCGTTTTTGGCATCTATCATCCCCCACAAAATGTATGTTTAAACATATATTTAAACATACATTTTAATTATTAAGCTAACGAGAACAGTTCACAGTCAGTGAAAAAAATCATTTATGGTAACACTTCTCTCTTAGCTTTTTCGATAGAGAAATTATTAAAATAATGTTTTTTAAAATCTAATATTCGACCATCTTTTACTGTTACCCCTTCATCTTTAAGCATTTTTATTTTGTCATCAATTCTTGTTCTTCCAGAGAAACCTCCGAGTCTACCATCACTGCATACTACTCTATGACATGGTACATGTGGTGCGTATGGATTTGTTTTCATAAACACCCCCACAGCCCTTGAGGCCTTCGGATTTCCTGCTGCTGTAGCAAGCGCTTTATATGAGGTAACCTTACCTTTGGGAACCTGCTTAAGCAGTTTATAAATTAGCTCACGATCAATCTTCATCTACTGAGTTTTAGATTTTATATTATTTATTAATAAAGATTTACTTTTAATTCCTTATCTATACGTTTTTAGCATATTTGGAAATATTATGTGAATTTTATTCTTGCTCTAATCATTTTCTCTAGTAGTAGGGAAAGGATTATGGAAAAGTATAATTTCTAATATATTTTATTTAAATCATTAAAATATATTAAGTCTTTACTGTGAGGTATGGGTTTGTATAATACCTTAGTAAAATAGGTGCAATAATATTGGAGCATGATGATTTTGGAATTCTGAGTGTGATATCGGTTACAACTCTTGCATCATTTCTTACTGGCTTAAATGCTAGGTTGGCTGTTGTTGGTTTACCTATCATAGCACATGAATTAAATGCCGATATTGATACTATTCTATGGATTATTCAGGGATTTATGTTGGGGTCTACAATTATTCAATTGATTGTTGGAAGATTATCTGACATTTATGGTAGGGTTAGGCTTTTTAATTTAGGTTTTCTTGTCTTTATTACTGCTGCAATAGTGGCTGGTTCAGCGCCTAATCCGATTGTTCTAGTTTTTGCCAGAATTATTCAAGGTGTTGGTGGCGCTTTTTTGATGACACTTAGTATAACTATTTTGACTGATAATGTTCCTAAAAATAGGTTGGGTACTTGGCTTGGTATTAATCAGGTTGCTTGGAGAGTTGGTGCTGTTGTGGGGTTGTCTTTGAGCGGTTTGATAATAGACTTGTGGGGTTGGAGGTGGCTTTACCTTTTTTATGTCCCATTAGGTTTTGCTTTCTATATTTGGAGTACTAGAAAGTTAAAGGAGGTGTATAAGCCTATGGTTAAGCCTTATATTGATAAGATTGGTTTTATACTTTTTACAGGCTTCTTATCTTCTATTTTAGTTGCTCTTTCACTCTTTACCTTTGGCCCATCATATACCAGTCCAGCATCAGTTCTACTTATCGTTTCTATTGCTTTTCTTATTTCTTTCGTTTTATGGGAAAATAGAATTCCTTGGCCTGCTCTGAACCTTTCTCTTTTTAAAATTTGGCAATTCACTGGAGGTATTATTTCACAGTTCCTTTATGCTATAGGATTTGGTGCTTCAACAACCCTTCTTGTACTATATATTGAAGTAGTTAAGGGTCTTTCTGCTACATTAACTGGTTTACTTTTAATTCCCTTTGAGCTTTCTTATCTCGTATTTGGGGTTCTAGGTGGTAGATTATCGGACCACTATGGTTATGTTAAAATAGCATTTATAGGACTTACAGCATCATCTCTAGCATTTTTTTGCCTTTCAACAATAGTTCCTGAAACAGAAATTAATTTCATAATATTTTGTCAAATACTTTTCGGATTTGGAGCAGGACTCTTTATTGCACCAAATACTAGCTCCATAATGTCCGCTGCGCCTTTAGATAAAAGAGGTGTTGCCTCAGCACTAAGAACAATTTCATTTAATATTGGATTCGTTTTAAGTTTAAATGTTGCAATAATATCAATGGTTCAATTTATTCCATATGATGTTGCTTCAAAGCTGATAATGGCGGAAGGGTTAGTTTCTAACAGTGGAGGTTATAGTCTTTCAGACTTATGCAATGCTCTAACCAAATCCTTTTTACTTCAAGCTATTGCTATGATGGCTGCAGTACCGTTTACATTATTAAGAGGAAGAAGGGAAAAAATTTAGGCCAAGCAAAAGTTTAAATCGAATAAGATTTTAATATACTTTTGATGGTTAAAAGGGTTAAAGACTTGATAGAAGATGCTGAAGAATTTTTTAGGTGCAGCATTAGACCTTTATAAAACTGGAAGATGGTCTAAGGTTTGCTTTAACAGTCAGCAGGCTGCAGAATTAGCTTTAAAGACTGCATTAAATTATTATGGTATTGAAAAAAGAACTCATTCTTTAGTGGACTTGCTTGATGAAATAGTAAAAGTGAATAAGGAATTTAAAGCTTATGAAGAAGCTGCAAAAATTTTGGACCAATATTATATACGACTAGGTATGCGAATGCCTTTGCAAGCGGACCTGCGAAACGATATTTTACAGAAAATCAGGCTAAGCAGGCTATAGAACTTGCAAAATCCTTGTTAGATTTGGTGAAGATTGCTGCCGAAGGAAAAACTTAAGGAGCTTATGAGCGCGAAAATTAGCGATTTTTTGAAACAAATTGAAAATGTTAAACCTAAACTGGTTATTTTATTTGGGTCGTATGCTAGAGGAAATTTTACTGAAGATAGTGATATAGACGTCTATGTTGTTGCAGAAAGTCTTCCAACAAATATTTTTGAGAGGAGAAGCATGTCCCGACTTTATAAGGTTCAAGGTTTGAAGGCGATAGGCTATTATCCTACCGAATTTATTGAGATGCTAAATGAACCAAACCTTTTTATTTACTAAATCTTGGATGAAGGAATAATCTTGTATTATGAAAAAGATTATCTCAAAAAAGTTGAAGAAACCAGAAAAAAGGTGGCGGAGGAAATTATGCTATCTAGGGAAAATAATGTTTGGAAATTTAGGAGGATGGTAAACAGCTAAGCTAATAATGTTTATATCATTGTTCATACTCTTTTATTTTGGACGATGATGGGATCGAGGTACACCTACGCATACGCGGATGAGGTTTATCCGCTAACCTGAGTCCAGTTTAAAATGATATTCAGATTTTTTATATGAAAAATGTTTTTACAAACAAACCAAGTATTCCACTTACCACAACTATAAGTGAAACATTCACCTTGAATTTTATAATAAGAATTAAGGCTGTAAAAGCAATTAGTATACTTAAATAGTCTGTGAAAGCTACTTTTGACAGAGAAAATATTACCGCTAATATAGTTCCAACAACACCTGCTTCTACTCCCCTCAAAAAATCCTTTACTATTGCATTATCTTTAATATTCCTAAAAGATTTTGACACAATTGGAACTATTATAAATGGTGGAAGATATACACCAAGAAAGGCTGCAAGTGCACCCCATACTCCAGCAACCTTATATCCTATGAAGGCGGAAGCCTTCATTACAGGACCTGGAGTTATTTGGCCCAATGTTATGCCATCAAAAAATTCTTTCTCAGTAACCCATCCAAAGACGTTTATAACATCTGGGCCTATTAATGGGAGTATTACAAGACCACTCCCGAACATTAAAACACCCGCTTTCAAAAATTCTAAAAATATCAAAACTAATATAGGCATATTTTCAATTGTAAGACTAAAGAATGGTAATGTTACAGTACATACGACAAAAATTTTCCCATAATTTTTGCTTAACTTAAACCTTGGTCTATGAAGAAGTAAACTTGCGAAACCCATCATAATCAATATTATGGCTTCATTAACTTCTGTAAAATACGATAATAAAAATGATGCCACAAATATAATTAAAAGTTTTGCGTTAGATATTGAAGAGCGCCCAAGTCTATAGGCTGCTACAAAAATTATTGCTACCACTACAGGATTTATACCATAAAATATGTACTCAACATGGGGAATTGTATAATATTTAAAGTAGAGCCAGCTTAAAACCAAAATTATTATAAAGGATGGTGCAATAAAGCCTATTCCACTTAATATTGCACCTGCAAGCCCTCTTTTAATATACCCTATATGTATGGCCATTTCAGCTGCATTTGGACCTGGAAGCATGTTTGTTATACCAAGCATTTCTGTAAACTCTTCCTTCCCAATCCACTTTCTCTTTTCAACACAATCATCTTCCATCATAGAAATGTAAGCTAATGGTCCACCGAATGCAGTACAAGAAAGTCTAAAAAAGTATGTGAAAAGTTCTAAAAGGCTTACATTTTTTGAAGAAACTGACAAGATTGGATGGCACCAAAAGAATAAAAAATTTTAGCAATCGTATTTATTTATTATAGGCATCCTCCAGCCTAAGCCAAAAGCCTTCTTATGAATTTTAATACATGGTGCCGCCTGCCACCTTTTATATTCTGAACTTCTTATCCTGGAATAGACTTCGTACACAATATCTTTAGGATAACCTTTTTCTATCAACTCTTCTTTACTTATACGATTTTCTATTATTTCATCAACTAGTGGACTCACTATAGAATAATCGAATGGAGCAATTTGGCCCTCTTTAAGTTCTGGAGAAGGCTTTTTTCTAAAAACATTTTCTGGGACCACTTGTTTTCCACTTTTCCTGTTATAATATTCTGCAAGCCTATAACATTCTAGCTTACTTATGTCTCCCAAAACGTCCAGCATACCAACCATGTCCCCATATATTGTACAATATCCTAACGCCACTTCAGTTTTGTCACCAGTATTTAATACGAGTATCTTCAACTTCTTTAACCTATTTGATATGTCCATCAAAATATTTCCTCTCACTCTCGCCTGAATATTCTCGTCCGCTACAGGGTCATCGTCTTCAACCTTAACAGAATAGTGGTTTCTAATCTTTTCAAGATATGGTGCCATAACATTACGATAGCAGTCAACAATTTCTTGAATAGGAATTTCAACATAGCATATTCCAAGATTTTCAGCTAAATTTCTTGCATCAATTCTACTTGCTTCTGAAGAATATTTAGATGGCATTAAAACACCTATAACATTCTCTTTCCCCAACGCTTCAACGGCAATACATGTTGTTAATGAAGAATCTATACCCCCACTAATCCCAACAACAGCTTTTTCAAACCCTGCTTTTCTAAAATAGTCTCTAACACCTAAAACAAGCGCATTAAAAACCTCCTCTTCAAAAACATATGGTGGAAGCTGAACATTTTTTTGCCCGAATTCGCTTTCGTCAACAAGAACAAGGTCCTCCTCGAACTGTTTACCAAATGCTATAAGGTTTCCTTCATCGCTAACAACCATGCTTTGGCCATCAAAAACAAGCTCATCTTGTGCACCAACCAAATTAGCATAAAATATTGGAACATGATACTGTCTAGCCTTTTCTTTCAAAAGCTTAAAACGTTCAAACTTTTTTGCAACATAATATGGTGAAGCAGAAATATTTATTATATAATCTGCACCCCTCTTTACAAGAATTTCTGTAACCTTGATGTCATATCTTTCATCCCAGAGGTCTTCGCAGATTTCTACACCCAAATTTATGCTTTTTCCTCTAACATTAACTCTAACCGGCCTTATATCATTAACATCTTGGCCTGTAAAATATCTTGCTTCATCAAAGACATCATATGTTGGCAAAAGTGTCTTATAGATTTTAGCCAAAATTGTTCTATTCTGGAAAACGGCTGCAGAGTTATACAATCTTTCTCCAACAGATTCAACATAGCCTACAATACCAACAACATCCCCTGAACGTTCAACAAGCTCTAAGAGCTTTTCCCTATTTTCTTTGACAAAAGACTTTTCAAAAAGAAGGTCTTGTGGAGGATAGCCTGTTATAGTAAGCTCTGGAAAAATTACTATATCTGCTTCAACGTCAACAGCTTTTTTCAAATAGTCTTGAATCTTTTTTGTATTACCTTCAAGGTCTCCGACTGTAACATTTATCTGGGCTATCGCAAACTTCATATTATCACCAAATTTGGAACACAATATATATGTTACTGCATTTAAAAAATTTAAAAGCATAGCTTATATAGTGTTAAGTATGTTCAAGTATCAGAATATTGAATTCGAATACTTAAATCATGATTGTTTCAAGATAAAATGGGATAATAAAGTACTTTATACTGACCCATATGAAATAAGTGTTTTAGAAAAAGCAGACTATATTACCGTTTCACATAACCATTTTGACCATTTAAGCTTAAACGATATTAAAAAAGTAGCTAAACCCGAAACAGTTATTGTGGCATCAAAAAATTGTGAAGGCAACATCAAAACCGTAAATGTGAAGGAGATAAAGTATCTTAGACCTGGAGAAAGTGTTGAATACGCTATGCTGAAGTTTACTGCAACACCCGCATACAATATTAACAAGTTTAGAGCACCTGGACAACCGTTCCATCCTAAACAGTATGAGGGGGTAGGTTTCATTATACAGTTAGGAGATGTTAGAATATATCATGCTGGAGACACAGACAACATACCAGAAATTTTATCATACACTCCAATAGATGTTGCACTATTGCCTGTTAGTGGAACATATGTAATGACCGCAGATGAAGCTGTTGAAATGGTTAAAATGATAAAGCCTAAGGTTGCAATACCAATGCATTACGGCGCTATAGTTGGAAACAGATCTAATGCAGAAAGCTTTAAAGAAAAGGCTTCAAAGTATTGTGAAGTTGTAATACTAAAGTAAGGTAATTACTGGATTCTATAACATATTATTTTCTTTAAAGATACTATTATAAAGTTTCATGTATAGATTTGGTTTGGACAAGTTTATGACCGGAATATTTTTCCTAGCGGAAACTACTTCATCTAACTCTATTTTTGTGCAAAAGTATGCTTCCTCTTCACCAAATTCTTTAACAACATACCCGTATGGTGACACGACAATACTATGGCCAATAAAGAACGGTCTTGTCTGATCTACTGCTACAAGGAAGGAAACATTTTCATGAGCCCTTGATAACGTAAGAGCCTTCCACTGTTCAACCTTATACTGTCCCCTGTACCATCCTGAAGGCACAACAAATAGGTTCACACCCTTATAAGCCATTATTCTAAAAATTTCTGGAAAACGAAGATCGAAGCATATTGCCAAACCTAATGTAAAACCTTGAAAATCCAAAACGGTAACCTCTTTTCCTGGAGAAAATATTTCAGATTCCCTATAGCCAAAAGCGTCAAATAAATGTATCTTTTTGTAGATAACCCTAATTTTGCCCTTTTCAGCCAATATGGCAGCATTATAGACTTCACTCTTCTCTTTTAAGTATGTGGTAAAGATTGTAGCACAGTCTTTTTCTAAAGTTTTTGAAACAATTTTTGAAACAAATTCGCCATCAATTGCTTCAGCATTTTTATAAACATACTCTTTTGTTAAACCTTGCAAAGATAAACCCATACAATATTCTGGAAAAATGTTAAGATATTGAACAGAATCGTCTATATGTGAAAGAATAGTGTACAAATTCTCCTTTTTATCTTCTTTAAAAGAAAGTTGATGTATTGCAATTGATAAGCTCATGATAAAAGGTTACATTAGACTATAAAAAAATTTTATCATTAATATACGCTTAGAGGAAAAATTTATAAACACAATCTTTACCTTTTTAATGATAAAAATTGTTTTTTAAGAAAAATGAATTTTCTGGGAAGATAAAGGTCCAAAATATGCCTTTAAAGATAGCCTTAATTTACAGCATATTTGGATATTCATGGATTATTTTAACAGACGCACTAGTTTTTGACATAAAAACTTTTAGTTTCAATATTACATTTCAATTAAGTATTTTAAAAGGAATAATTTTTGTCCTAATCACAAGCTTACTTATCTATTATCTACTCCATGCTGGAGTCTCTATTTTGATTAATGAAAGAGAAACTTTTAGGAAAAAAGAGGAAATGTATAGAAAGTTCTTAGACAATATTAATGGGATAGCAGTACAAGTTGATAAAAGTCTTAAACCTGTTTTCATACATGGAAATTTTGAAAATATTACAGGATATAGTATACCTGAACTTTTTTCCACTAACTCGGTCTGGGAAAATCTTCTTCCTAATAAAGAAAAAACAAGATTTTATGAAACTGTAAACAAATTGTTTACAACACCAAACTTAGAACTTGAAGATACATATCAGATAATTAGAAAAGATGGTAAAAGAGCATGGGTTAAAGGATTTATTAGAAACACATGTGATGAAAAAGGGAAGCCAGAATATGTTCAAGCGCTCTACTTTGATATAACAAAAAGTAAGGAGATGGAAGAGGAACTCCTCTATCAATCATACATTTTGAATAGCGTAAATGATGCTGTTATAACATCAGACCCTGAATTAAAAATTAGGTACTGGAATAGAGCGGCTGAAAAAATGTATGGATGGAAGAGGGAGGAAGTTATTGGAAAAACACAGGTACTTAAGACAAGATTTTTGGATACTACCATGGATGAAGCTTTAAAGACCTTAAGAGAGAAGGGTGAATATTTTGGCAGAGTGATCCAGTATAGAAAAGATGGATCACCTATCCACGTTCAGGCTAAATATAGTCAACTTCGAGATGAAAAAGGAAATGTTATAGGTTATGCTGGAATATTACGTGATATAACAGAAATTGTTACAATGGAAGAGCGTTTAAAGAAAGCATTGGAAGATTTGAATAGAATATGTGAAAACATGAGTGATGTTATTGGTGTATTTGATCTCGAGGGAAATGTTACCTATATTAGTCCGTCAATTGAACGTTTGACAGATTACAAAGTTGATTATGTGCAAGGAAAATCTTTCTTAGACCTTTTTATTCCAGAAGATATGAGTATATTAATGAACACTTTGCAAAGTGTAATAAGTTCTAGAGCAACTTTTACCACAGAATGTAGGATAAAAACTTTTGACGGTAAAATATTATGGGTTGAAGTAGTCTTGAACCCTATTTTGGAAAAGGGAGAAAAACTTTCAGGAATAGTTTTTAGTATAAGAGATATTTCCGAAAGGAAAATGTATGAGGAAGAACTTAAAGCAAGTGAAGAAAAATTCAGGACACTAGTCGAGTCCATGTCAGATATCGTGTTTATCCTAGACAGACAACAGCGTCACGTTGGAGTATTTGGCCAATGGCTGAAAACATATAACACTTCACCAGAAGTTTTTCTTGGGAAGACTGCAAGGGAAATTCTTGGTGAAGAAGCGGCGAAAGTCCATGAAGAGGCTAATGCCAGAGCACTTAATGGTGAGAATGTTGTCTACGAATGGTCTTTAAAAAGGGTAAACGGTAAAACATCATATTTTCAAACATCACTTTCACCACTACGTGACAGTAAAGGAAATATTATTGGTATAGTTGGTGTTGGAAGAGATATTACGAAGCTTAAAGAGTTTGAAGAACAGCTTCAAGAATATTCAAGGAACTTGGAAAAGATTTTGGAAGAAAGGACTAGACAGTTAAAGGAAAGTGAAAGACTTGCTGCTATAGGTGAAGCCACTATGATGATCGGCCATGACTTAAGGAACCCACTACAGGCAATTTTAAACAATATCTATATTATAAAAGAGAACATATTGAATGCATTACCCGAGAGGACTATAAAGGTTATGAAAAAGAAGGGAATGGATAACATTCTGAAGAGAATTGAAAACGAAATCGCTTACATGAATAAGATTGTTGCTGACTTACAAGACTATTCTAAACCAATAACACCAAAATATAGTAGACTCCATCTACCATCACTAATCGATAAAATATTGACCATAACTAATGTACCAGAAAATGTTTCAGTCAATAAAGAAATAAAGGCTGATATAGAATATATTGTATGCGATCAAACACTTTTAGAACGTATTTTATACAATCTTATATTAAATGCGATACAAGCTATGCCAAATGGAGGAATATTAACGATTAAATGCGAAAAAGAAGATAGCTTTGTTTCAATAAATGTTATGGATACTGGTGTTGGTATTCCTGAAAATATTTTACCAAAAATTTTTACACCATTTTTTACGACAAAAGCGAAAGGACAGGGTTTGGGATTAGCAACATGTAAGCGTTTTGTGGATATATTAGATGGTAGAATTGAAGTTAAAAGTGAAGTTGGCAAAGGTTCAACTTTCACTATTAAAATACCATTTAGAAAGTAATTTATAAGAACTATACTTTCGGAAAAATATTTAATTTTTTCCATGATATAGTTATATGGGATGAAAGTAGCAGCCGCTGCTGACATACATGCACCATTATATCTGAAAATTTTTGAAGAAAAATTGGATAGACTATTTCCATTAAAAGATAAGGTTTCATTATTTCTATTAGCTGGAGATATAGTTGATGGTGGAAAGTTTGAATACTTGGATAAAGTTAATGTCATCTTAGACAAGGTTGATGTCCCAATATTCGGATGTTTTGGAAATAATGAGTATGAGGATAGAGAACAGTTTGTTAGAGAAAAACTTTCGAATGTAAAATTTTTAAATGATGAGCATGTGATATTGGATTTAGATTCTTACAAGATTGATATTGTTGGTTCGCGAGGCGTACTTGATGAGCCAACATTTTGGCAGAAAAAGAATGTCTTAGGAATAGAGGAAATATATAGAAATAGAATTTCTAAGCTTAAAACGATTTCCAAAGAATGTACTGGTGATATTAAGATACTTTTGTTGCATTATCCTCCAACTTTAAAAATTTTGAAAGGAGAAAATCCAAGGTTTTTGAAGCAAATGGGTTCAAATAGATTGGAAGATTTGATTATAGAATTTAATGTTGTAATAGTTGGGCATGCACATAGAGGATTACCTTATGTTGAAGTTTATGGAACACCAGTATATAATGTATCATTGCCTCTAATAAATGATATTTCAATAATTAATATCGAAAAGGGTAAAGGGTTAGATAGGTTCTTATAAGTTTATAAATTATAGTTCAGAAGCTTATATGGAGGCATAAACAGTTTATGGAATATGAGATTAGATATAGGCCATCATATTCAATGCTTTTAGTCAAATTAAATGTGGGTGAAACTATTGTTGGTGAAGCTGGTGCAATGACTTACATGAGCCCAACAATAGATGTTCGTACACGAAAAAGAGAAAAAAGCTTGCTTGGTACAATTGGATTAAGTTTGCTTGGTAGACAATCCTTTTTTGTAAACGATTACACCGCAGCAAGCGGACCCGGTATGGTCGCTTTTACTTCAGCACCAATAGGGGATATGGAAGTCTTAGAGGTAGCACCTGGAAAAGGATATATTATTCAAAAGAATGCTTATGTTGCAAGCACGGAAAATGTTGACCTTGATGTTCAGTGGCAGGGTTTCACTAAAGGCTTATTTGGACAAGGTCTGTTCATGATTAAGGTTACGGGCAAAGGGACATTATTTATAAATACATATGGTGCTATAGATAAGCATACCCTTAACAGTGGCGAAACACTTATAGTAGATAATTTCCATTTAGTAGCATTTTCTGACACATGCCAGTATAGGGTTAAAAAGTTTGGAGGCTTAAAAGAAACTATTTTTGGTGGAGAGGGTTTGGTTACTGAAATAAGTGGGCCTGGTGACGTATATATTCAGACAAAAAATGTTAGGGAACTTGTTGATTGGCTTTGGACATTACTGGAGCCTAGAGTTCAGTCAAGAGCACGCTAGCCAAAATTTAATTTATTTAGAAGTATTTTTCTTCCAAATATTTTATGAAATATTCTGGATTAATATCTTCACCTAACATTCTTTTTATGAGCTCTTTAGGCGGATACATGGCACCCCAATAGTGTATCTTATGTCTAAGCCACTCTTTAACTTCACCAAATTCAAGCCTTGAAATCTTTTCGTAAAAGTCTGGAATATCCTGCAAAATATTATGTCTAACTTGTGCAGAAAGTATTGTTCCAATTGTGTATGTTGGAAAATATCCTATTGAACCAAGACTCCAGTGAATATCCTGCAATACACCTTCAGAATCTGTTTTAGGCCTTATCCCTAAGGTTTCTTCAACCATGTTATTCCACAATGTTGGTAGTTCATTGACTTTAACTTCACCCTTTATTAAAGACTTTTCAAGATTATATCTTACAAGTATGTGAAAGTTATAAGTAACTTCATCTGCATCGACTCTAATAAGTGTTGGACGAACAATGTTAAAGTATCTATATAGGTCTTCAATCGAATAATTTTCTAGAACATTTAGATTTTCTTTTAAAAATGGGTATATTGCTGCACAAAATGCTCGACTACGGCCAATAACATTTTCCCAGAATCTAGACTGTGATTCATGAAGACCAAGCGACGGACCATTTGCAAGTGGTGTGAAGATAAAGGCTTCATTATGTTGTAATCCATATAAAGCATGCCCATATTCGTGTATGGTGGAGAAAAGTGAGGCTTTAAAATCTTTGCCTTCATATCTTGTAGTTATACGTGCATCCTTTATACCCATATGGATAGTAAATGGGTGTGCTGAAACATCTATTCTAAACCTTTTCTTGTCATATCCAAGTTTTTCAGCAACCCAAAAGTTAACCTTTTCCATAACCTTTTTATCATACTCTAATTCTTCGAGAGAATGTTTTCCACTAAACACTTTTTCAGACTGAATCTTATCTAATATTATTTTTAGTCTATTCTTTATAGAATCAAATATTTGACTAACATCTTTAGAGGTCAAGCCTTCTTCATATAAGTCTAGTAGTGCATCATAAGGATGTTCTTTGTAGCCAAGATAGTCAGCACATTCTCTTGAAAGAGAAAATATTTTTTCAAGAAATGGTTGAAAAACTTGGAAGTTGTTATTTATTCTAGCATTTCTCCAGACAATCTTAGCCTCCTGAGTAATCTTTGCAAGCTCTTCAACAAGCCTTGGAGGAAGAAGACGATATACCCTAATTTCTCTATTTAAAACCCTCAAAACACCCTTCTCGTATTCATTTAGATCTCCTTCTTCGTTGGCTCTGTCAACAAGTTTCATAAAATTCTCTTCTGTAAGAAACTTTTGCTTTAGAAGGTCAAGCTGGCTAAAGGCAACACTTCTTTCTTCAACACCATCTTCAGGCATGTATGTTTCGCTATCCCAACTTAAAAGCGCCATCGCATGCTCAATAGACCAAATAACCTTGTACCTTTCTAAAACTTCTAAAACAAATTTGTTTTGAAAAGGCTTCTCCAATTTCTATCGTCAATAGATAAAAATGTTGCAAATAAAAGGTTTGTAATCTTACAAGGGAATTTTATAAAATTTTAAAAACTAAAAAAAGGATTTATAATTGGTGGATTAGGTTGGATGTTTTTGAAGCAATCCAAAAAAGAAGGTCTGTTAGAAAATATCTTGATAAAGAGGTTCCCATGGAACTTATTTTAAAAGTTTTGGAAGCTGGAAGGCTTGCACCTTCAGCCCACAATAGCCAACCATGGCACTATATTATAGTTACTGATCCTGAAAAAAAGAAAAAGATTGCAGAAAGTGGAAAATGGGCTGGCTTCCTAAAAAATGCACCTGTAGTTATTGTTGGCTGCGGTGATCCTGAAGCATCACCAAACTGGTATATTGTTGACGTGACCATATCTATGCAGAATATGGTGCTTGAAGCTACAGAACTTGGGTTAGGTACATGCTGGGTTGGAAGCTTCGACCAAGAAACAGTAAAGAAGCTTTTGAATATTCCCGAAAAGTATAAAGTTGTAGCCTTACTAGCATTAGGATACCCAGCTGATGGAATAGAAATAACATCTAAAATTCTTCATGCAATAAGACCGAGGAAAAAGATAGAGGAAATATACAGTTTTAACGAATTTAAAAAGTAGAATTATCATCTTATAAAGGTTAAAGCTCTTGAACACAAATTACACGCCTCTACAACTTTAAATAGTCCAGAGGAACTTAGAAAATATTGAACATTCAAAAACTTGCCATACAAACCTGCAAGGACATTAATGGATACGCAAAAAAAGACTTTGAATTAACAGTAATATAATAAATTCAAATTCTCTAACCATTTGAAACTATAATGTTACCAATATTATTCCAATAGTAGTTAAAAGTGTGCCAAGGAAAATGTTTAACTTAAACCTTTTTTCAATCAAAAATTCTGCAGTAGCAGTAAATATTGGTGAAACAGAGGATAATGTTGTAGCCTTAGATAAGCCAATAACTTCTATGCTATAAATGTATGAGGCCCAGCCTAAGTTTAATGCAACAATACCGCCTAAGGTTATATGGAAAATTGAGTTCAATTTTGGTTTAGAAAAATCCTTTTTACTAACTAAAAGTAGAATAAAGCTTGCAAGCACATAACCCATTAAACGCCAAAAATTTTCTGCTAAAGGATGACCTGAATGTGCAATAGAACCAACAAGGACTATACTCACACTCCAAAATACTGCAGCAAGAGTCGCAATTCCTACACCAAGAAAATCAACTTTATTATGCCCATTTTTTCTAGATATAATAGCTATACCTAGTACAACTAAAAGAGTTCCTATTAGGACAAAAAAATTAATTTCTTCACCTAGGAAAAGAGTAGAGAAAGCGATAGTTATTAGTGGATAAGTGCTTGATATAGTTATAGATGGTGATGGACCCATTCTTTTTATACTTAAAAGATAAAAAAGGTCACCAAAACCAAGCCCAATAACACCACTAAGTAATAGAACTATATACGAGTTTAAGGGTAAACCAAAGATTTTGTCTGGACCTAAAACTATTATTGTAAACAAGAAGGTTATGGCCGTTGCTGGTAATGCTCTAATCATGTTACCTAAAAGTGGATTTAGGTTTCTTAAACCACGTGAGTAGAAGATTGGTGAAAGAGCCCAGCATATTGCAGGAAAAAGACCCACTAGTTCATGCATACACAACCCTCAAAAAAAGGATATTTTAGACTTTTCCTAAAATTTGAATCCTTAATTTTTATTAACAATAATCTTTATCACCATCTATTCGCATGTAAATCAATAGTCTAAGTAAACAATTAATAAAAAAATGTTAAAAAAGAATATTTATAAAATTAAAAAGCTTAGACCATTAAAACCGTACTTTATTTCCTTAAAAGTATTTCTACAATTTCATTTGTGTTATTAAAGTTAGGGAACGCATAGTTGGCTCCAGCATCTTTCAAAATTTTTACTGAATATTTTCCAGTTGCAACACCTACAGTCTTAACGCCTGCATCCCTTCCCGCTTCTATGTCTCTTGGCGTGTCACCAAACACATAAATATTGTCTTTGGATATGAAACCATATTTTCTATTTGCTCTAATTATTGCTTTTTTCACCAAATCTACTCTTTTAATACCATCATTTCCGAAGCCTCCAAACTCAAAATATTCGTTAAGACCTACTTTACCTAATTTTCCTCTTGCAATAGGTTCTAAATTTCCAGTAACAAGCCCCAAATAGACATTATGTCTTTTTAATTCATCCAATAATTCTTTAACACCTGGAAGAATTCTTATTGGAAAAACGTCAATAACCTCCATAAAGGTGCTCACAACATTATCAATTAATTCAGGCATCTTAGATTCAATCAGAGTATCTTCAAAGCCATTAAGCTTTAAGACTTCAGTTAAAATTTGTAAGTCGGTTTTCCCTAAGTAGTCGAACTTGCTTATATCAAATTTTAGGCCAAAAACTCTTTCCAATGCAACTTCAAATGCATAGATATGTCCGCCTACACCTTCAACAAGAGTATAGTCTACATCGAAAAGAAAAAGCCACTTACTCTTATGTGAAGCTGCTACATTCAAAAGACTCAGCCCAAATAGCCCTTTAAGGTCCTTTTTATAATTTTCTAAATAACAATCTAAGAAAAGTTTCTTTTATAGCAATTTTAATGTTTTAAATTATCCTTTTAAATTTATTTCTTACGCTTTAATGCACAATTAAAATAAACTTAAGATTAATTGCAAATTTTTGATTATATTGGTCGAGTATNCGTTTAAATTATTTTAAAGGTACAATGATTTACAACAACATATAGATTCCAAATAAATCCATGCTACAAAGTTTCTTTACAATATTAAACATTAAAAGTATAATACTTATAGTAATCTTCCGCTCACTTTTTCTTTAATTATCTTTAATGCAATCACTATTGTAGACCATCAAACTTCAATCTTTTTCTAGAATAATAAATTATAAAAAACAATTTTAAAAATTTATAGATACTTTAGTTTGCTTTTTTTAGAAAAGTCAATTATATTAGATACTGATTTTACAAGATTTTTTATATTCTGGAAAGATGGAAGGTTTGCTTCGTGTAATATTTTAAACTTTTCACGTGTATATTGTCCTCCTGCAGCAAAAATGAAAATTGGTTTTTTAGACTTATTTTCTGTAAGGTGTTTTACAAAATCATCCTCTAGTGGAACATCTTGAAATACAATAAAAAGTAATATAATGTCAACCTCATCTGAATCATCGCAAACTTTTATAGCGTTTAAAAAATCTTTTGAAGTAGCGCTTCCAGTTAAGTCGATAGGATTATTTATTATCGCATAAGATGGAAGATGTTCTTTAAGCTTACTTTTAAGCATATTAGAAGGTTCAATAAGATTTAATTCATATTCCTGTATTAGGTCTGCTGCAATAACACATGGTCCAGCACCATTAGTGATCATTATAATATTTTTTCCCATAAAACCATTAGATAGGGAAACAGATTTTGTTATATCATATAATTGTTGTAAGTCATCTGCTATAACTGCACCAGCATATTCTATAACATCTTTTGCAATAAGATAGTTGGATGCTACTCTACCAGTATGGGACTTCGCAACCATTGCACCATAAGAGGATTTACTTGCCAATAACACTATAACAGGTTTAGTACAATTTTTTATAGCATTTACAAGTCTTCTACCGTCGGTGAAACTTTCAAGATATAATGCTATAACCTTTGTGTTAGGATCTTTGTCCAAAAATTCAATTAATTCAGCTTCATCAACATCAGCTCTATTTCCAACACTTACAACTTTACTTATTCCTATATTTTCTTCAGAAGCCCAATCCATAAACGTTACCGCAAAAGTTCCACTTTGAGAGACTACAGCAATATTCCCCATTTTAGGTCTAGGAAGCCTCTCATATGGCTGAAAGAGACTATCCACTCCTGAAAAGCTATCATATACACCTACACAGTTGGGGCCAATAATTCTAAAACCATCCCTCTCAGCAATCTTCAAAATTTCTTCTTCAAGCATTATACCATTTTCCGAAAATTCTCTAAAACCTCCAGAAATCACTATAACTGCTTTAACAGACTTTTTCTTAAACTGATTAAATATTTCAACGGAATCTTTTGCAGGAAGGGCGTAAATTACGAGGTCTATATTTTCTGGAACATCTTCTATGCTTGGATAGGCTTTTACACCCAAAACTTCTGGAACAGAAGGGTTTATTGGATAAACATTCCCTCTAAATTTTCCTTTAAGCATATTTTTAAAACATTCATGACCAATTTTTCCAGGCTTTGAAGAAGCACCTATCACTGCAACGGTTCTAGGATTAAAGAAGTATAGTATATGGTCCATCTTTTATGACTATAATTGTAAACTTTTTAATCTTTCTTTAAACATTTGATGAATGAAGAACATTTAATTGCGAAATTTGTTTATAATCTTCTTTTCCAAGCCAAACCAATATTGCGTCTACAATATTTTTACTAATTGGTAGAAAGCCTCTGTTTACTCCAGTACATTCAGCATCAATATAGACATAATATTCTTCATCAAAAAGTGTAAACTTTGCCCTATCTTCTTCACCATAAAACGGCTTTTTGTAAATGTAAAATGGATATAATATGCAAGCTCTAGGCCTAAAAGAATATATATTACAAAAAGCTTTACCCTTAACCAATTCCAAAAACACACAATATTTATTTTCATTCTTTCTGATATGAAAACCTTTATTAAAATATTCTAAAACATTTGAACCAAATTTTCTTTGATAGAAGAGTGCTTCACCAATCTTAACAGGAACTTGAAGCATACAACATTTACCGCATCTTATACAAGACCAACTGCCTGCAAAACGCCAAGCAATTGGTTTAACCATATACATAAACAAAAACATGATGATTAATATAAGCTTTACTTAGAAGATAACGGAATTTTTACCCTAAAAGAATTTTGTAAATTAATTCAGTTCCAAAATATATTATCATTACTGCGAGAAGGATTAAGATAATTTTATAGACTTTTAAATTTATCTTGGAAAATGAGCCAACCTTAGACATCAAAATTAACCAAAAATAGTCCAGCCAAACATGTGCAAGATAAAATAATATTATAGCAGATAATGTGATAACAGAAACAGATTCGAGTAGTAGGGCAGAACCTACACTAATCCACCATGCAATAAAATATGGATTAAAAGCTGTTAAAGCAATACCTACAAATATAGAAGAATTGTATTTTGGAGTGACATTAGAAGAGCTAAATTCTTTAACTTTTAATGCATCCTTTAAAGTTAAATAACCAAAAAATAACAGAAAAACTCCTCCAACAAAGCCTAATGTAAGCTTGACAAAACTAATTTGAAAAAAAGAGCCTAAACCAAATGCTATGGCTAAAACTAGTGGAAACTCTATAATCGTGTGGCCTAAAGCAATATTTAAGCCACCTTTCCAACTTTCTTTAGCGCCAACAGCAACTGACGATGCTGTTAATGGACCGGGAGCTAAAGCTCCAGATGCACTTACACCAATAATTTTTAACAAAACCGATACGTCAAACATATCCTATACATTACACCTCTGTAAACTCATGTTCATAAATTGTTAAAAAAAACAAGTCAATATGTTATGTCCTAATCCATTCTAGCCCAAGACTTCTCTCGTCTACAACAATCATTGTTTGTGTTGATTTAACATTCTCTATCTTCCTTATTTTTCCAGTAATTATTTGATTAAGCTTTTCTATACTTCCTGCTTCCACTTTCGCAACAATGTCATAGTTTCCATAAACAGCTAAAGCTTCTATAACCCCCTCAACTTTCCTAATAGAATTCAAAACTTCTCCTTCATAACCTATTTCAACATTTATCAGAACAATAGCTCTTACCAAATTATTTCCACCATACTTTTAGTAAGCATTAAATATATATAACACTTTTGATTTTTAAAACATTATTTATAAAGGAACCAACATATATTGTTTACTCCCATCATGTAAAGGTATGCTAACATTTACATGAAAGACTAATTAGTCATTATAATGCGTTTAAAGTACCTGTTTTTGTTTGATATCTGCAGTCAACTTATTTTATAGACAATATCCCCTTCTTTAACTCTACCATTTACTTTTAGACCTATTGATTGTCCAGCCTCAGCTCTTTGAATATTTACTTTTTCAATCTGCATTGATTCCACAGTCTGTTCTACATGAGTAGTTTTCCCTTTTATGAGTATTTTATCTCCAACTTGCAATGGTGATGTTAAAACAACTACCGCTACGCTGATTTTTGGATAAAAATGAGTTACTTTACCTACTTCTATTTTTTCTTCTGACATAGTTTTTATATTTGGTTCACTTATTGATAAATGTTTCTAAAAAAGTTTATAGGTTTTTGTACAGAAGTTTTCTCAGTTCCTCTCCTTTTTCTTTCCAGAAATTGAATAGTATTCTTAAATCTGTTGCTAGGTTAAAATCTTTTACACCCATTTCCACATATTTTTCTATTTCCTTTGGGTCGCCGATTTCAACTCTAGGCCTTTTATCCATCTTTAATGCTGTCTTTATTGTCTTTAATTCAGCTTCTTTAACCTTTGGATCTTTAAGACCCCATGGTGTTCCAGGTTCACCTGTTAAGCCTAAGCTTAAACCATAATCCCATGGTCCAAACTGCACCATGTCCACACCATCTACTGACAGTATTTCTTCTAAATGGTCTACAGCACTTTTTTTCTCTATCATGAAAGCTATTACTGCATCCTGACATACTTTCCTATAATCTGCTACTGAATAGTTTGAGAAAACGTATCCTCCAACCCTAAAGTTACCTATACCCATAATACCTTTGGGTTCACATCTTACAGCTTTAACAGCCTCTTCAGCGTCTTGGACAGTCCTTATGTCCGCAAAAAGGAAGTTTTGTATTCCTGATTGTAAAGCTTTTGCTGCAATATAGCTTCTTGGTATACCGTCCACTTTTATCATAGAAGACATGCCATACAATTCAGCAGCACGTGCAATATTTTCTAGGTCATAAAGTGTCCATGGAGCATATTCACCAAGAAATTCGAAGTAATCAAACATTCCTGTTTGACCAATGATTTCTACTACGGCAGGCCATGGTGTTAAAATTCTTGTACCAATTGTAGGTTTTCCTTCTTTTATTAATTCTCTCATTTTATTTTTTATCAATATATATCACGTGTACACAAATATTTTTGTCATATTATTTAAGAGTTTCTAAATATACTATTTATACAGTTTCGGTAGTGGAACATTATATTCTTCTGCAACCTTTCTAATATTCTCCCACACATCCTCGTAAACTGGTATACCTTCATTCAGTCTCTTCAAATGTTCTCTTTGTTCGGGCTCACCAGGTAAAAGTATTTCTTTAAATCCTTCAGCTAAGGGTGCAGACTTTATTATTTGAATTAGTTCTAGTACGTCTCTTTTATATTCATCGTATGGTCTAAAGTGTTCTATATTAATGGCTTCGACGATAAAACCACCTTGTGTTGCCCAACCCTTAGGAATATGAAAGCTAAATGGTGCACCAACAAGTATTCCAGCAAAAATTTCCACACTTAAACAGAGGCTATAACCCTTATATCCTCCAAAGGGTAAAAGCATGCCTCCATCAAAAAAAGCTTTAGGGTCTGTAGTGGGTTTACCATGTTTATCTAGTGCCCAGTCTGAAGGTATCTTTTCACCTTTTGAAGCATATACTGCAATCTTTCCAGCGGCAACAGTGCTCGTTGCCATATCCACTATAATCGAAGTCTTTTCGTCAACTGGAAAACCTATTGTGAAAGGATTTGTTCCAAATATTGGTTTTGCACCACCCCATGGGACAACAATTGGTGGTGAACTTGTTGCAGCAAAGCCTATAAGTCTTTCTTCAACAATTTTTAAGGTGTATCTTGCAAGCATACCTACATGACTTGTATTTTTTAATCCAATAATACCTATACCATTTGATTTCGCTTTATCTATAGCTAATTTTGTAGCCTTCATTGCAACCATAGGACCAAATCCATTATCGCCATCTATTAAGCAAATACTTGGACTGTCTTTAACAAGTTTTATTTTTGGCTTAGGGTTTATTATGCCCTGCTTTATTGCAGCAAGATAGTGTGGAACTCTAACAAATGCACCATGGGAATCAACACCCCTCAAGTTTGCGGTAACAAGATGATCTGAAACTATTTCAGCATCCTCTTTTGTTAACCCAGCTTTTTCAAAAAGCATTACACAGAAGTCATATAATTCTTTTGAGAAAACTTTTCCAATATAGTTTGTCAAAGTGCATCGTAATGAGCATAAAATTCTACTGTTTATAAACATTAGAATTTCATTAATGAAGATAGCCATATATTATGATATAAAATTGTTTAAAAGTTCAAAAATTGATATATTCAATTTTGTAGAGGGAAGGTATGGTAAAGATACTTTATCTTGTTCCAGGAATAATGGAAAAAGAGGAGCAGAGCAGAAGAGAAAAAATTGCTAACAAATTTGTTTCACCAAATACCGTTGTTGAGGTAAGGGCTCTAGAATCTGGGCCAATTTCAATTGAATCAGCTGTTGAAGAAGATATTGCTGCTGGAGAAGTTTTGAAGACCATATTAAGGTTACAAGATTATTATGATGCGATAGTTTTAGGATGCGCTGGCGACCCCGGTTTAAGGGCTGCAAGAGAACTTTCTAAGATACCTATTGTTGGGCCAGCTGAGGCATCCATAGCTTTTTCCTTCTTAATTGGAGATAGGTATGGCGTCATAGTGCCATTGACTAGGGATGTTCCAACATTCAGGGCTTTGATAGCAAAATATGGGTTTGAAAAGCGTTTAGCATCTATAGTACCTTTAAATGTTCCAGTTTTAGATTTAGGGAAGGATATTAGCTTAATAAAAGCTAAGTTGATTAAAGCATGTGATAAAGCTATAGAGGAGGGTGCTGAAGTAGTTGTATTAGGATGCATGAGCTTAGCCTTTATTCTTGCCGACGAACTTGTTAAAGAGAGTGTTCAAGTTCCTATTTTGAACCCTGCAAAAATTAGTTTAAGAGTGGCGGAAATGTTGGCTTACTTTAGTATGGGACATAGTAGACTTTCTTATCCAATTGCAGATTATGGAAAACTTGCTGAAAGTGTGTTTAAGGGGGAAATTAGGTTTGAATAAAGAGTTTATAGAGGCTCTTGATTTAAATATTCTTAAAAATGTTTCAAAAGAAAATCTTATGGAGCATGTTAAATACTTATGTAGTTTGCAAAGAATTTCAGGTACTGAAGAAGAATATAAGGCAGTAGACTATATAGTTTCAAAGCTAAAAGAATATGATTTAGACGCTAAAGTATACGAATTTGACGCTTTAATAAGTAGGCCATTAAATGCTAAAATTGATGTAATACATCCAGAACTTAAAACATTAAATGCAATAACACATCCATTTTCATTATCAACACCAAAAGAGGGAATAATTTCGGAACTTGTTTATCTAAAACATGGGAAAATAGAAGATTATAACTCAATGGACGTGGAAGGAAAAATTGTGCTAACAGACGGTAACGCTTCTCCCGAAAAAGCGTGGATCGCACAACAAATGGGTGCCACAGGCCTAGTGAACATAAGCAATGAAAAAATTCCACATGAGATGATAATTACAACAATATGGGGTACACCTTCAATAAAAACATGTCATAGAATACCGAAAATATATGTGGCATCCGTTGGCAAAAGTGAAGGTGAATATTTAAAGGAAATTTTAATGAAAGAAAAGGTTCTTCTAAAACTTTACACAAAAACGGACACAAAATGGTGTAGATTAAGGATGCCTATAGCAACAGTAGAAGGCACTATTGAAAAGGAAAAATTTGTTTTAATAGGTGGACACCTTGATTCATGGTACTATGGTGCCACGGACAACGCTACAGGAAACGCCTGTTGTTTAGAGATAGCAAGAATACTTTCTCAAGAAAAAGTTAGGCTAAGAAGAAGTGTTAAGATAGCATGGTGGGTTGGACATTCCCAAGGAAGGTACGCTGGCTCAACATACTATGTTGACATAGAATGGGAAGATTTGAACAAGAACTGTATAGCATACATAAATGTTGATTCTCCAGGAAGCAAGGATACCACAGTATATCTTCTTGAGTCTATGCCAGAAACAATGGATTTTGCAGAATACTTGGCTAGAAAACTTACTGGATTAAATGTTGAGCGACTAAAGCCTGGAAGATGGGGTGACCAATCATTCTGGGGTCTTGGTGTACCATCCATAGACTGCTATAGCATGGCTCCTGAAGATAAAAGGGCCAATGTTGGAGGATCTGGAGGAGGATGGTGGTGGCATACACCATATGATACAATAGAATATGTTGACCCAGAATTTTTAGTAAGAGATACTCAAGTAAATCTCGCTATAGTACTAGCATTAGCAAATAGTACAGTACTTCCACTAAAATTTTCCAGAAGCGCAGAATTATATTTAAATATAATAGCAGAATTAAAAAAATATGATAGAAAAGGTATACTAAACTTAAATGCACTTGAAAATAAAGGCATAAAACTAAAAACACTTCTCGAAAAAATCGAAAAAATATATGATCAAATGAATTCAGAAAAAGTGAATATACTAAATAGTATGTTTTTGCAACTTTCCAGAATCCTGAATCCAACTCTCTTCACATTTAAGGGAAGATATGAACAAGATTATGCAGTAGATGAACCCTACATACCAGGTCTATCGAAAATAATAGAACTAGAAAAACTTGATGAAAATAATGCACTCTTCTTAATAACAACACTTATTAGAGAAAGAAATAGGGTTTCAGACACGTTAGATGATGCAATAAAATTAGTTGAAGAAACTTTAGATAAAATGTAAACCCAACAATCAAAATCTAAATGAATAGCATTTTAAAAAAAGTTTATAAGAAAGCATTTTATATGATTTAATAAATGTCAATCCTTGTCTTAGAAAAAATCTTAAAAGAAATGGATATCATGTTGGAAGAATTTGATAAAAAAATTCTTTACAATGAACTTATAAGATGTTTTGGTATAATTGGAGGTTATGGTGAATGCGAGAGACTTGAAAGATTATGGAATGATCCAGTTTATAATAGGGAGATAAGAAGATATATTGAAGCATGGGTTGAGTATCGCAAAAAAAGGAGAACTGTCGAAGCATATACATAAAAGTAAATTGAAAATTTATTATATTATGTTTTTAATCTTTGCCTGAGTTAAGCTTTAGAAAGGCTGATGGAAGAGGAATATCAAGCATTCTAATGAGACCTGGTTTCGCGTTTAAGACCTTGGGTATCATGTTTATTACTATAGCTGCTGTTGCAATATCTCCCGAGGTTCCATTGCTTCTCCAAGTTAGGGTGGGTTCTCCTTCTATTCTTATTTCCTCATATTCTTCTCTTCCCACTTCTGCAAAAAGTTCTATTTTAATGAATTCTTTATTATTTAGATACCCAATGCCATATCCGTGAATTCCTGAAACTTGACCCTTTAAAATGTTGAAATAATCTGTTTTCAATGGTTTTGAGGCTATTAATGGTTCTTGGCCTTCAATTATTTTATCAAGTTTTACACCTAATGCTGAAGCAAGTATGTCAATAGATTCCGCATAACCTACATGCGCTGTAATCTGTCCCTTATTCAATAAATCATTAAATTGGTCTACAGATAAGCTTAAGCCATACTTCTTTTGAAAAGAAAATCTCCTTTTTGAGGCATCTAAAGACCTAATTGCATGAATTCTTTCAATTTTCGTGCATACGGATGTTAAAGTCGCTGGTAAGGTGTCAAATATAAACCCTGGATTCACACCTGTTCCAAGAACTGTAACACAATATTTCTTCGCCATTTCATCTATTAATGTAGCTAATTCAGGATACCTGTACCACGGATTACATAAAGTTTCTGAAGTGGATATCACATCAGCTGCTGATTTGATACACCTAACTATCTGTGGATATATTCTATCAAGGTATGTTGAAGTAGAATGTAATACTATATCTACATTATTGTTTTTTAGTACTGTTTCAGAATTCATGTCATGTTCTACAACCAACCCTACTTTATTACCTAATTGAAGAATTTCACCTAGGTCCTTTCCAACCTTTTCTGGAGCGACATCAAATGCAGCCACTAAACTGAGATCCTTCTTTTCTAAAACTTTTTTTGCTATAAGAGAACCTATTGGGCCTAATCCATAGACCGCAACATTTACTGGCATAACTAAGCATAATAAAATTGTATATATAACAATTTTTTGCAATTAAGTATTTTCTTTTTGCAAATCTCCTCTAGCTCTTAAACTTTCAACATTATGTATGTGAACATGTTCTCCTACGTTAATATCTTTTACTGCCCTGCCAATAATCTCACCATATTTAATAATGTATTCACCCTTATTTATTCTTTTCAAAGCAAATTTATGTCCAAAAGGTATATCAGAAAACAATTTGACCCTATAAACTATATTTCCCACTTCCAATTCAATTACTTCACCATATTTTAGGTTAGTTAAAGCAGATGCTACATTATCTAGTTCATTAACTATAAGGGCCTTCCTTTGGTACAACTAGATCACCGGTCCTTTAACATATATATTGAAAAATTTTTCATAACCTAATATTTCAGCCTTAGTAGGCTTAAATGATGCAACCTCTATTATTTCATAAAAGAGCCTTTGAGCTGCATCATCTAAATTTTCTTGTCCATAAAATACTGGACTTAAGTCCACATCAATATACTCTCTTAGTCTTATACAAACATCAGGATTACCTGAGATTTTGATAACAGGTACGGTAGGAAAGCCTTGAGGCGCACCTAAACCTGTAGTAAATAGGATGATTTGAGCACCTCCTGCAGCAAACCCAGTTAAAGCTTCCATTTCACGACCTGGAGAATCCATAAATATTAGTCCCTTTTTTGATGGAACGTCTCCATAACTTACTACGTCAACTAGCTTAGATGAACCTGTCTTGCATACTGCACCCAAAGATTTTTCTTCTATTGTCGTTATACCACCTTTAATATTTCCTCCAGTCGGTTGACCACCCCTCATATCAACACCCATCGACATAGCTC
>JAOAKB010000015.1 GCA_026413865.1 Nitrososphaeria archaeon | reverse complement strand
CATCTGAACCGTGTTTATGTAGTCCAGTAGAACTTTTGGGTTCAATATAAGATAATAGCATTGTTGCCTTATCATAGTTGCCAACTGTAGGATCAAGAATAACCTTTAATTCTCTTGTAAATGGTGGAGGAACCTTTAATCCTGGAACAAATATTGTATTTATTACGATCATAAGCAGTTTTTTCTAACTTTATTATTTAAATCTTATTTAAAATTTGTTTCTAATAATATTGATGTTTGTCAAATTAATAATTGTTTTAGAACCTCTTCAGCCTCTTTCCTGTCTTTAAACTTTTTCATCAATATATTTCCTGTATTATATAATCTTAACACCTTATCATCATAAGATAGTTCGTAGACAACGTTTGCAATAGATTTTACAATTTTTCCTCTTTTCAAAATTTTATTTATTGCTTCATCTTTTGTATCATATTTTAGCATTACAATAATATCTTTTTCTTCTCCGCATGCTTCTTCTACATGCGAGACATATTTTTTAAATTCTTCATCTGACATTTTCTATCTCCTTTAAAGTTTCTACGAATCTTTCAATTTCCTCTTTAGTGTTGTATATGTAAAAGCTTGCCCTAACTGAACCATTTAAACCTAATCTTTGATGTAAAGGTTCCGCACAATGGTATCCGCTTCTAACCATTATACCAAAATCGTCCAAAAATAGTGCAACATCATGATAGTCCATGCCTTTGATGTTAAAGGAAACTATTCCACATTTTGTTGACACATTTTTTGGACCGTAGATACTTATGTTATTGTCTTCTTGTAAAAGTTTTAAAGCGTACTGTGTAAGTTGACGCTCATGCTGCTGAACGTTTTCCATTCCAAGTTTATTAAGGTATCTTATGGCTTCAGCTAATCCAATTGCACTGCCTACATTTGGTGTTCCAGCTTCAAATTTCCATGGTAAAGTATGCCATTCTATCATACAGCCTTTAACTTTATCATATTTTACCGATCTTATCATGTCTCCTCCTCCAATAAATGGCTCCATATTTTCTAAAAGTTCCCTTTTAGCATATAGTACACCTATACCTGTAGGTGCAAGCATCTTGTGGCCAGAAAATGCTAGAAAGTCTAGGTCTAATCTTTTTACATCAAGCGGCATGTGAGGAACTGATTGCGCTCCATCAACAACTAATACTGCATTATTTTCATGAGCAAGTTTTGCGATTTTTGATATATCATTTATTGCTCCAGTGACGTTTGATGCATGTGTAACTGTTATTAGTTTTGTTTTTTGGGTAACAAGATTTTCTAAGCTTTCGTAGTCTAGTGCACCATCTTCTTTTATATCAGCATATTTGACCTTGAAACCCTTTATTTTTGACAATATTTCCCATGGAACAATATTACTATGATGCTCCATTAATGTTGTTAAAACTTCATCCTCTTCTCCAAGCTTATGAAGTGCCCAAGAGTAGGCTATCAAGTTTATTGCCTCTGTAGTGTTTTTTGTGAAAACGATTTCTTCAATACTATTTGCGTTAATAAATTTTGCAACCTCAAAGTGAGCGTCTTCATAAAGTTCTGAAGCTTCCTGCGATAGCTTATGTAAGCCTCTGTGAACATTCGCATTATATTTTTTGTAAAAATTCTTTACAGCATCAATAACCTGTAAAGGTTTTTGTGATGTTGCAGCATTATCAAAATAAATAATATCGTGACCATTAACTTTTCTTTCAAGAATTGGAAAATCTTTTCTAACACTATATGGGTCAAACATTATTCTTCACTTTCAGGTAAACTTACCCTTTTTGAAAGCATTTCTGCAAGCTCCTCTTCTTCCAGTGCTTGCTTTTCTTCAAATGTCTGTTCTTCTGGCAACCATTCTGGCTTCTTTCCTTTAATTCGATAATATTGTCTTATCGCCCTTCTTAACGCGCCAACGGCTAATATGCCGCAGTGGAATTTTACATTAGGAAGACCCCCAACCTCCTTTGCGACAGTCTTCCAAGAAGTCTGCCATGCTTCTTCTAGACTCTTACCCGTTACCATTTCAGTTAATATGCTTGATGTTGCAATATTTGCTGCACAACCGTAGCTTTCAAAGGATGCCTTTACAATAACTTCCTTTTCTTCATCAATTTTAAGGTAGAATGTTATCATGTCTCCGCATGAAGGATTTCCTGCTACAGCAGAGACTGTTGCATCGTCCATTCTTCCAAGATTTTTTGGATTCCTAAATAGTTCTAAGATTTTTGGATTATATGGTAGGGGTGACCTTGACATTTTTATCCACCCATTGAACCATAAATTGTTCTAAGCCTATTTACAGCTTCTGGCAGAACTTTTAAAACATATTCTATATCCTCCATGCTATGATATCTTGTAACCTTCATCAGTATGCTTCCATGTGCTTCTTCGTATTTTCTACCTATAGCTGTTAAAACATGGCTTGGCTGTAAGACTCTACGTGTACACGCACTACCACTTGAAACGTAAACACCTTTGAGACTTAATTCGATAGTCAAAGATTCACCTTCACATTTTAGAAAGCTTATATTTACATTATCAGGACTTCTATTTTCTCTAGGCCCATTAAGTATTGTCTCCTCAATATTATTTAGAATTCCTTCTATAAGCCTATCTCTTAATTTTCTCATATTGTTCACATTATCTTCAAAGTTTTCGAACGCAAGTTCTGAAGCTTTCGCGAACCCTACTATTGCAGGAGTGTTCTCTATTCCTGGCCAAAGTTTTTGGGTACCAATCTGTCCTTCTAAGATCCTTTCAATCTTTAAACCTTCTTTGACATAAAGTGCCCCAACTCCTCTTGGTCCCAAAATTTTGTAGCTGCTTAGTGTAGCTAATTCTACGGGAATCTTCTTTACATCAAATGATATTCTTCCATAGGAGTCTGAAAGGTCTATATGAAATATTGTGTTGGAATTTATATCCTTGACTGTTTCAAACACTTCTTTTATCGGCTGTACTGTTCCAATTTCATTGTTTACTAAAGAAAAGCTTGCAAGCACCGTGTTCTTGTCAACCTTCTCCTTTAGCTTCTCAATTTTTATGAAACCCTCTTTGTCCACTTGAACCTTTTCAACCTTGAATCCATAGTTTTCAAGCATTTTACAAACATTTATAATGCTTAATGGTTCAATTTCAGAAATAACTACCTTCCTACCATTATTTCTTCTACTCATGCATGTGCCCAATATGGCTAAATTGTTAGCTTCAGTTTCTCCAGGAGTAAAATTGATTTCCTCAGGACTTTCTACACCAATATGTTCACCAACTTTTTTTGCTGACAAAATAATTGTTTCATAGGCTTCCCATCCAAGCTTGTGTGTTAATGTTGGATTACCATAAGCTTTTTTATTAAAATAGGGTAACATTTCATTAACAACTTCCTCTGGAACAGGAGCTGAATTCTCAATGTCTAAGTAAACTTCTTTTCTAACATCCGCGTGCGCTTTTATAAGTTCTCTTACACTTTCAACCAAGCTCCGTATCACCTTAGGTGGTCTATAAATCTATAATTAAGCATAAAATAGTATAAAATCAAGAAAATAAATGTTTTCTGCATATATTCTCATGCAAGCTTGCTATTACACTGTTATAAAAGCTTTTTGAAAAAAGGAGATAAAATAGCTTAATTGTAACCTAAAATGCGTCCAATCCAATATACTGATATTGACCCAGTAAAACCTATTAATAAAGAAACTATTGCAGAAAATAATGTTAACCTAAAACTTCTTGTTTCATTAAAAACTGTAACAAAAGCAGCTAAACATGGTGAGTAAAACATTACAAGAATTAGTAGAGCATAAGATTGTAAGGGTGTAAGTGAAAGGGATGCAACAGCTTCTATTGGATTAATTTTTCCTGTAGCAACTACAATCGCTGTTATAAAAATTTCTTTTGCAACCCAACCAAACATTAGTGCAAAGGGTATAATCCAGTCATCAATACCAATCATTGAAAGTGCTGGTGTAAATGTTTTTGCAATAATTGCTCCATAGCTTTCGTTAACATTTTGTGTAACTGATGGACCAAAATATGAAAGTACCCATAATATTATACTAAATAAGAATATTAGTGTTCCAGCTTTAATAATATATGATTTGCTTCTTTCCCAGGAAATCCATCTGATTACCCTAAGACTTGGTAGATGGTAAGAAGATAATTCAATAATTAATTCTGGTTCTTCCTTCTGTTTAAAAACCTTTTTGGAAACAATCTTATTAAATAGAAGAAATAACATTAGAGAAATTATGTAAATGGATGCAGTTACAAATGTTTGTATAATTGCACCAGTAAAAAGTGCTGAAACCATAATAAGTAGTACAAATAGTCTCGCTTGGCAGATTATAAGTGGCATTAAAATTATTGCAGAAAGTCTCTCCTCATCTGTTTCTAATATTCTTGTACCCATAATACCTGGAACATTACATCCTAGACTTAAGGTTAGAGGAAATATTGTTTTGCCTGTTAATCCAACTTTCTTTAAAAGTCTATCAAACGATACTGCAATTCTTGACATTAGCCCACTATCTTCAAGAAGCGCCATCAATACGTTTACAATGAATATTAGAGGAAGAAATGTGAGAACACTACCAACACCTGGTATAATCCCCTCTATAACTAAATCCAAAGGCCAGCCCTGAATATTGTAAGTGGCAGCAAAATCTCTAAAATATTCTGCAATAACTGAAAATATTTTTGAAATAAGAGCAGAAAGAGAATTCTCTTCAATATATTCTGCTATACTTTCATATCCTAGGCTTATAAAAATATAGTTTAGAGGGAAACCTGTATTAATAATAAAAGCTAGGAATATCATCGACAATAAAATCAGAGAAGATAAGATAGGTCCAGAATAAGGATTTAATAAAATATTATCCAATTTTTCTATAAGCCTTTTCTCAGAAATTCTAACCATTTCTGTTGTTTTACTAATAAGTTCGTTTAAAAACTCGTAACGGTATAAGATTATTAGTTCAACAGGATCTTTTTTATACACATTTTTTATCTCCTTAACAATTTCTACAATCGCTTCAGCTGCTTCTCTATTTTTTTCTTCAATTTCCTTTATAAAGTAAATATCCCCTTCAATGATTCTTAATGCCACCCATCTTCGAGGATATTTTTCAAAAAGTTTATATTCAGCCAAGACACTTTCTATTCTATTAATATAATGTTCTAGTGGCCCATATTCTATTTTAAACTCTTTTTGTCTCCCAAGCCTACCTTCAGCTACATCAACAATTCTATCCAAAAGTTCGCCTAAACCTGTCTTCTTTATAGCACTAATTGTTACAACAGGAACTCCAAGTTCATTTTCCAGAAGTTCTGTATTAATGTGAAGACCTTTAGATTGTGCAACATCATATTTGTTGATTGCAACCACAACCTTACCCATTAATTCAAGAATTTGTAATAGAAAATAAAAGGACCTTTCTAGTGCTTCAGCATCAAGCAAAACAACAACAGCATGAGGCTGTTCGTCTACAATAAACTCTCTACTTACAAACTCTTCTAAGGTTAATGCTGAAAGACTGTATATTCCAGGAAGGTCAATAACATGAAAAATTTTACCATGATGCACAAACGTACCCTCCATTCTCTCAACAGTTTTTCCAGGCCAGTTTCCAACATAACCAGTCTTTCCAGTTAGAGTATTGAATAGAGTTGTTTTACCGGCATTTGGTTGTGCCGCCAAAGCTATTAGAAAATCATATCCTTTACTATGTCCATTCTCTTTTCCTTTACCACTATTATAAGCCATTACATTCATTTTCATACTTTTTTCATTTATTTGACTTTCCTAACAAAAATTTGGTTCGCCATACCTCTTCCAATTGCAATGGTGATCCCTCTAATCCTAACTATAATTGGTCCTAAATTGTTCTGCACAACCTCTACCTCGGTGCCTGGGACTAGTCCCATTTCCATTAATCTGCGTGTTAAACCTATTCCTCCAGAAAGCTCTTCTATAATGCCTTTAGAATTTTCTGGCATACTGGATAGGGGAATAACATCTTCAGACATTCTTATTCACCTAAAACATAAAATTTTATTTTACCAAAATTACAGTTCGTAATATGGGGACAGTTTTTACACAAGTTTGTCTTGCATTCTTTTAAAACTGGTTTAAGTAATTCTTTTCTTTCAAGATAATAAAAAATTCGTTCAAGCTCATTATAATCTAAATTAAATTTATTCATAATGCTTTTTTTATCAATATAACCTGCTGATTTTATATACCTAAATACTTCTAAAGCCATTTTATCCAAATATTCATCGTTTTGTTCTAGCCTTTTCTTAATCATTGGTGTCCAAATGAGAAAATATACATCTATATTTATAGGTTATCCTAACTTTTCTCAATACTAAATTAATAAAATTTATTTAGCCAAATATTTAAACCACTTTTCTATTAAATCAGAGCTTTCTACATGATCATTTATGAAATTAAGGAACTTTATCAAATTTTTTACAGTAACATCATGGAGACTATGCTCAAGTACATGTGCATCCTTTTCAGCTATTTTTGAAGGAACCTGCAGCAGGTTAAGAAAATTTATGAAAACTTTCCTCCTCTCTTCAACAATTTTGGCGATATGAAGACCTTTTTCTGTTAATTTAACATGCCCATATTTGTTATGCTCTATTAGCCCTAAACTTTTTATTCTATCAAGCATTTCACTTACACTTGGCGCTGCAATTTTAAGGGAACGTGCTATATCCTTATTTCTGACAGTATTTTTTTCTCTTGAAATTTGTAATATTGTAACTAGGTAATCTTCAACAGCTCGAGTGAACTCTTCCACCATATTATCAAAGTTATTATGTATTGTTTAAAATTTTTTTGCTTAAAAAATTGGGAGAGAAGACAAGGCTGACGCTTATTCACTTTTCCCTTCCAGCAAATCTTTTTTCATAATAGACATTTCATTCATTATTTTGTTGGATGCGAATATTGGACTTTGCGCCCTTACTGCTAATGCTATAGCATCACTTGATCTACATTCAAAATCCTTAACTTCGCCTTTAAAATCTAGTGATATTTTTGCACAATACCTATTTTCAATTAGATCATATATTTTTGCACCTAAAACTTTAACATTAAGTTCATTAAATATATCCATTAGAAGGTCATGTGTCATAGGCACCTGTAAATTTCCTTCTAATCCAACTTTTATAGAAAAAGCTTGTTGTTCATCAATGAATATTGGCAAAACTCTGTCTTCCTTATCAATTAAGAAGACAACTGGTGCGTTTCCAGCCTCTGTACTCACTATTGCTACATCGAACACTTTTGTTTCTACTAAATCTTCCAAAAATCTCACCAGATAACTTACTTTTTAAAGCATATAAACCTTTTCTAATTTTGTTTTCGTATAATATACTAAACAAAAATTTATAACTATTTAAACGTAAAAGATTTAAGTCAATATTTTCTAGTTTAAAATTATGACAAAACTCTTGTATATGGATGATTCTTATCTAAAAGATTTTGAAGCTGAAGTTTTAGAGGTAGTAGGTGAAGAAGTAGTATTAGATCAAACTGCATTTTATCCAAGAGGCGGAGGTCTACCCGAGGATACTGGAATAATTTTTAAAGGTCAAGAAAAGTATTTAGTTGATCATGTAAGAAAAGAGTATGATAAGGTTTTCCATCATTTTACTACTATGGGCTTATGTTCAGGTGATAAAGTAAGAGGAATTATTGATTGGGAAAGAAGGTACATTATAATGAGAATGCATACTGGCTTACATGCTTTAGCTTCTGTGTTTAACAGAAGGACTGGTGCATTGATTACAGGAAATCAGGTTGGAATAGATGTGTCAAGACTGGATGTTAACATTGAAAAATTTGATAGAAAGTTGATTGAAGAAGTCTTTTTAGAAACAAATGAGGAACTCTCAAAAAACAGGAACGTGAAAATCTATTATCTATCTAGGGAAGAGGCTTTTAAAATTCCGGGAATAGTTAAGCTTGCTGAAGTAATGCCACCAAATATAGAAAGATTGAGGATAGTGGAGATAGAGGGATTGGATATTCAGGCTGACGGAGGCCCACATGTTTCAAACACGAAAGAAGTTGGTTTTCTAAAACTTGTTGGGGTCGAAAACAAGGGGAAAAATAATAGGAGAGTTTACTTTTCATTAGAACAAACAAAATAATATGATGAAGATGTAAATGAGTCCAATATTTGTAGTTCAAGAGCATTGGGCAACACATCATCACTATGACTTTAGGTTAGAAATGGATAGTGTCCTTAAATCGTGGGCGATACCTAAAGATATTCCTCTTGAACGTGGAATAAAAAGACTTGCAATAAATGTTGAAGATCATGCCCTAGAATATGCAGATTTTGAAGGAGAAATTCCACCGGGAGAATATGGTGCTGGAAAAGTTTTGATATGGGATAAAGGAACTTATGAATTGATTGAAAGATCTGAAAATAAGATTAAATTTAAGTTGTACGGTACAAAGTTAAAAGGCACTTATCAACTTATAAAGTTTAAAGGAACAAATCAATGGCTTTTGATGAGATTAGAGTAGAAAAATTATCTAAAATTCTTTTTTGACTTCTTTAAAAGTTCTCTTTATCCATATTGATAGATTTAATAGCTAAAAGACCTTTTTACGTTTACTCCTTCAATGATGAATCTATTTTCTCTTTTTTTCTTGTGGTATACAAAGATATAAAAAAGATTTTCCTCTTTTTCCACATCCTTTATCTTGAATGAATTCATCTATAATTTATCTAAAAATATTGTCTTTTTTCATATATATTATTTTACAATATAATATGTGACTTGCTTAAACAGTTTGATGCAAGTATTCGCTCTATTGCTTTTCATATTCTAATTTTTGTTGGTAAAGCTTCTCTAAATCTTCTACACTCATATTCTTGTACTCGTCTGATAGCAACCGTCTACTTTCTTCATTTTTTATAAAATATTTTAAAGCATAACTACATTGTGGTATAATTTTTAAATTTTCTCTGATAGCATAGTCGATAGCTTTTTCTATCATTAGTTTAGCTATACCCTGTCCTCTAAATGCAGGTGGCGTGTATGTTTCTATCAAATATATTTTGTTGTTTTCCACTTTATATCTTAAGTATGCCTTAGTCTTATCCGGTAATCTCACATAAAAGACGGTTTTTGTTTTTTCGACCCTAAATTCATTTTCATTCATGATTAAATTTGCTATAAAAATAGTTTATTAAATATTATGGCACATTTAGTATTGTAGCTAATATCTGATTTTCTGTAAATCTTTATTTGATTAATAGAGGAGTAGAATAATAGTTATATATGATTTAAAACTATATTTTTTATTATGCCTTTGTACTGGCTTATTGATGTTTCTGGTGAAGAAGAATCAAATGAAGTCGAAATATGGGCTATTTCTGAGGACGAGGTACGTGTTATTATTAATGATCGTTTTAATGTCGAATTTTATGTACAATCAAGTAATCAAGAAGAGGATGCAAAAAGTATTAAAGTTATAGAAGGTGTTAAAAGTATTGAATCGGTTAATAAAAATTTTAAAGGCAAGTCACTTAACTTGCTGAAAATTTCTGTAGGTAATGCTAGAGCAAGTGATATTGTGGAAGAGATTAGAAGGCAATGCAAGTATTTGGTGAATATTTTTGAAGATGATATAAGATTTTCAAATCAATATATTTTCAAAAAAGGTATCATTCCATCATCATGGATAAACCTTGATGTTGTTGACCAAGGTTACATTAATGGTTATCGTACTTTAAGGTTGAACAAAATAGTTTCAGTTGACTTTCAGAGATCATATTTCCCTCAACTTAAAATTTTAGCGTTTGACGCCTTCTTCTATTCCCAAAAAGGCTCACCTGATCCAGAACGTAGTTCTATAATAGCTATTTCTGTAGTAACGTCTGATAATATTTCAAAAGTTTTTGTTGGAGAAGAAAAAATACTAGTGAATAATTTCTTGAATTTTATTAAAGAATTTGATCCGGATGTAATTGTAGGGTTTAATAGTAACAGAAAGATCATTCCCTTCCTTATCGAGAGGTCTAAGAGGATTGGGTTAGAATTTAGTTTGGGACGTTTGAATTCTGTGCCAAGAGGTAGTGTCCATGGGCATCAATCGGTTAGAGGTAGATTGAATATTGATTTATATGATCTTGCTGAGGAAACTCCTGAAATAAAATTGGAGACTTTAGAAGAGTTTACTCAATTCTTAAACTTGCCAATAGAATATGATACAGTTGATGAATATGAATTGGCTGAAATGTGGTCTAAAGATCGTGATCGTGTATTAAAGTATTTGATTCAAAGAGCTAGAGGTATTTTTGAAATATATAAGGTTGTTGACGAATACATCTTTTCTCTTTCACAGTTAACTTGCATTCCTGCAGACTATGTTCTAACTGCATCAACAGGCTTTAGGGTCGAAAACTATCTTTCTAAACTTGCTGTAGAAAAAAATGAAGTTATTCCATCAAGGAAAGAAGTTGTTCACGTATCATATTTGGGTGGTATGGTAAAGTCTCCAACTCCAGGATTGCATAAGGATATTGTTGTACTCGACTTTAGATCGATGTATCCTTCTCTTATGATAAAATATAATATATCTTTTGATACAATAGACCCTAATGGGCCTATTATTGTACCTAATTCGGCTATAAGGTTTAGCGACAAAGAAGGTTTTCTACCACATGCACTTAAGAAGCTTATTGAGGAAAGGAGAAGAATAAGAGAGAAAATGGATATGCTTCCAAGAGATTCTCCAGAAAGAATAATATTGGATGCAAGACAGAGAGCTGTAAAGGTTATCTCAAACGCAATATATGGTTATACAGGATGGGCTGGTGCAAGATGGTATACAAGAGAAATAGCTGAAGTTACAGCTGCCCTAGGTAGGGAAATAATATTGAATGCCATAAAAAAGGCTGAAGAATTGAAACTTAAAATTGTATATGGTGACACAGATTCACTTTTTATAAAAAATGATAAGAAAATAGATGAACTAATAAATTGGGTAGAAAATGTTCTCGGATTAGAAGTTAAGGTTGACAAAATATATAAGACAGTACTATTTACTGAGGCTAAAAAGAAGTATGCTGGATTAAAGGATGATGGTGCCATAGAAATTGTTGGACTTGAAGCAATAAGGGGTGACTGGAGTGAGGTTGCTAAACTTGCTCAAAAAGAGGTTGTTGAAGCCATATTAAAAGTTGGTGTAGAGGAAGGTGTTAATGTTGCAAGAAGACACATAAATAACTTAGTAAGTCAGAAAGTTCCGTTGAAGCAGCTAATAATATGGAAACAGATTACAAAATCTTTAGAAGATTATGAGGCTACAGCACCACATGTTGAAGTTGCGAAAAAGCTTATTGGAGAGGGCTGGAAAATACAGCCTGGTGATAAAGTCGGATATGTTATAGTCAAGGGAACAGGAAGACTTTATACAAGAGTTAAACCATATTTTAAAGCAAATTTAAACGAAATAGACTGGAACTATTATGTTGAAAAACAAGTTTTACCTGTTTGCATGAGAATTTTAGAAGTCTTTGGAATAAAAGAATCAGATTTGAAGTCAACCTTGGGCTTAACGGCTTTCTTTCAATAAACTCTACTCTAACACAATTTTCTTACGTTTAACTCTCCTTACGCCATCAACCCAATCATTAACAAACTTATCTAAACCTTCAATAAAATCTTCAAACCGCTCCTTTGGCACTATACAGCTTGCAGCAAATTCGTGTCCATCAGAGAATCCTCCAACATCCTCAGCAACAACTAATATGTCAATAGCTGAAGGCATCTTGTCCACTTCAATAGCATTTTTTAATCCTTCAGGAACTCTAACAGACACTTTAACAAGCCTTTCACCAAGTCTCTCAAACCCTGGAATTTCATCCGGTATATCCATATAGCCTAAAATGTACTTGTCATGTTTAATGAGCCTTTTCTGATATGAAATGTAAGAGCAGAAGCTTCCAAGCACCTTACTACCCATACCCTTAAACATATTATTTGAATCAAAATATTGTATATACCTAGTTTCCTTCAAACCATACTTATATAATATTGCTAACAATTTCTTATTAGCCACTTTCCTTTCATTTTCTAATGTTTCCAAAAATTTCTTACTTTCATCAGATAAGCCTTCTAATGCAACCTTAACACCAACGCTTGGCCCACCCCTATAATATCCTACCGAGCCAAAAATTTGTAATGCTGAAAAAAGTTCATCGACGGATAGCCCAAGTTTAACTATTTTAAAATACTTGTTCTTTTTTAAAATATTATTTTTCAAAGCAGTGTCTAGAACAATAGTATTTACTCCAGCAAATTCGCTAGGTATTTCCCGGGAACCAACAATTGCAAGATATGAGAGGTCAAAATTATTTTCATCTAATATTATAGAAAAAAGGTAGGAAAGTGTGGAACCGGAAAAATCAGTTTCACCTTTAAATCCAAAATATTCAAGATTTAAATCAAAAACTGAAGGATTAGAAATAGGCACGGGATCATGATGGTCTAAAATTACAGATGGTTTTCCTTTAACATTCTTTAAAGATATAAGGTCAGCATGGGGTGAACCTAAATCTGCATAAATAATGGGAACATCTTTTTCATGCAATAACCCAACAATTTTTGGAAATAACTTTTC
This sequence comes from Nitrososphaeria archaeon, assembly GCA_026413865.1. Lineage (GTDB taxonomy): Archaea > Thermoproteota > Nitrososphaeria > JACIWG01 > JACIWG01 > JACIWG01. Next base: position 22,795 of record JAOAKB010000015.1, on the reverse strand, counting down.
TAAACAAACAAGTCTAACATTAAATTCTTTCCGCTCAAAAGCCATTTTAAGAATAGCGGCAGAAGCAAGTCCGTCAGCATCATCATGATGAACAATGAAAACATCCTTAAAATTTGATAATAGTTCTGCAGCTCTTAAAGCTTTATCCTTAAACTTATTAGGAAACATCTTGCAGAATATATTTCATAGGATAAATAAAAATTTAATCATAAAAAAGTTTATAAGCTTACCTCTTAGTAAAACTTCGAACATTGGGCTTGTGAGTAAAAATGGTATTCAATGAAATTATACAAGTGCTTACTGAACTTATTGAAGCCTATGGTTATATAGGTATACTTATCGTTTCTCTAATATCAAACTCTATCCCATATGTGAGTTTACCATATCTTGCACTGTTAGTCTTTATGGCACCATTTGTCGGTTCCCCAGTTCTAGCTGTTTTGGCTTCAGCCTTTGGGGCCACAATAGGAAAAGTTGTTATACTCTTTTTGGGCAGAAGCTTTAGAACAATATTATCAGAAAAGACAAAAGAAAATCTTGAATGTTTTAATTATCTCTTTAAAAAGTGGAGTTTTATTGCAGTCTTCTTATTTGCATCATTACCTTTACCAGATGATGTACTCTATATTCCTCTAGGCTTAAGTGGGTACAGACTTCTACCATACTTCATTGCCGTGTTTGCTGGAAAGATAATAGTTACAGCACTAGCAATATTATTTGGAAAAGCCTTCATAGAAATAGCAAGCAATTATAATATTCCTTTTGAAATAAGCTTTGCCTCATTAATCATAATAACAGTACTAATTACTTATATTGCCATTAAGGTAAACTGGAAAAATGTTGTAGAATCATACAATAAAAGTATCGAATTAGGAGTAAAAACACTAATAAATGAGATCATTAACTCATTCAAATTTAAACTAAAAAAGTAAATTTATTTAAAATCAGTAAATCTTAAAGTTTTATTTTTTCATCCACCTTTTTATTTCAATATAAGCTTTTTTTATATCATATAAATTTAGCTTAATTTCCTTATTATCTTGAGTTAAAATAATAAGATATTCATCATTACAACTAACATCTTTAATATCATCCCTCTCAAAAGTAATAATCCATTCATTAGAAAGCACACTTACCACTGATGGATCAGGAAAGGCTACGGTAACAACCAATTTATCTTCTAATAGATAAACAGATTCTATTTCACCCTTAAATATATGATATCGCATTATTTTAAGAATATGAAGCAAAGTGTTTTAACCTTTTCTTATTAAACTTGATCTATATAGCTTATATTAGCTTACGCTATTAAAAAAGATTATGAATTTAAAATATAAATTGAGATATTTTGCGACTATGAATATATTTTAAAAATAGCCTCTTTCCTTTAATATCTTTCTTAGCATCCAATTTTTTGCTGCAAAATTATAGATTGTCTCCTCGATTCTATCTTGATGGGGTATATTAAATTTTACAAATGTTCCAGTACGTCCAAACTCGTCTCTTTTTCCTAATACTCTTTCCCTTTCCATGATGGTTTCTAGAGAAATATTTAATTCTCTAGCGACTTCTACCTCTTTTCCAATTATAGCCCTTTCTATGTGTCCAAATTCTTGAGGAACTATTAGAAGTAGTCTTTTATTTACACCCTTTTTTCTAATATTATCTTCTATTTCCTTTAAATTGATTGTTCCACCAAATTCATAAAATTCTATTTCATTTTTTAGCATTTTGGCTAAGGGAAATGATATACATATTTTCTCATAGGGGTCAAGGTAAATGTATGCTTTTGGAGTTGAACGTGGTGTAGCTTGCACTACTTCTTTTCTATATATTGTGTACTCCTTTTCTAGTATAAACTCGATTTTGTAGGATGGAACATATTCTGTAAAAAATATGTCGATATCACTATTTTTATTAACATCTCCTCTTGCAATACTTCCATAGGTTCTGCAATAAAGTCCATTGTCCTGTAAGAGTTTAATAAGTTTCTTTGCAATATCCCTTTTCTCTCTAAATATTTTCCATCTATTTTCATCATAAAATACTGTTCTCTCTACGCCTCCTTTCTCTACCTTTTTATTCATTCACATTAACATCTAGTTTATCGCATGTATAAAAATGCAATGTTTATATCATGTTTATGCGATAACTGTTTTTGAATGTTTTTGATAGAGTCTTTAGGCCAAAAAATTTTGATTGGAACATCAGGCTGGGATTATGAAGACTGGGTTGGCCCATTTTATAATTCCAATGAAAAAAAGCTTTTAGTATATTCTCAAATTTTTAAAACGGTTGAAATTGATTCAACATTTTATTCTTTTCCTACACCTAACTTTATTAAAGGAATTTCTAGAACGGTTCCGAAAGATTTTAAGTTTTCTGTTAAGCTTCCTAAAGATATTACGCATAAAAAATTGTTAGATGTTAAAAAAGGTGCTTTAGATGACCTAAACAGATTCTTACATGTTTTAATACCTCTTGAAAACGAAGATAAATTGGGTGCTCTCTTGATACAGATGCCACCAAAAGGAAAGCATGAAATATTCGAAAACTTTAAAGATTTTATAAGTAATATTGATGTTGAAAGATATGATTTTGTAGCTGAGTTTAGAGATAAAAGTTGGTTAGATGATGAAGTTTTAAAACTGTTAAGTAAATATAAAGTGGCATTCTGTATTGTTGATGAACCCCTATTACCGCCTTTACTTGAAATAACTGGACGAGTTGCTTATGTTAGATGGCATGGCCGGGGTAATAGGCCATGGTACTATTACGAATATCGTGAGGAAGAGCTGATTGAATGGATTCCAAGATTGGAGCAGGTTGCTAACAATGTAGAAGTTCTGTATGGATACTTTAATAATCACTTTAGAGGTTTCGCTCCCAAGAATGCTCTTCAGATGCTAAAACTTTTGGGTATAGCTAACAGTATTCAAAAGGAGAGGCTACAAAAAGTAGTAGATTATTTTGAAAAAGAGTTTGTTAGGTACATAAAGGCCAGGGGGCCTGATATCATTTCTAAGGGTGATTTTAGCTTAATGCTTTCATTGTTTATTGATAAAAAGAGGTTAGAGCGGGCTAACGAAGATAAGGATAAGGTTAAAATTTTTGAAATTGGAAATGAAATTATTAGGGGGACAGTAAAAGACTATAAAATTGAAATAAGCTTAAGCGATAAAAGCATTTCTCACGATTGTGAAGATTGGAGGAAGAGGGCTTCGGCAAAACAGTTTTGTAAACATATCGGAAGCATATTTTTGTATCTTCCAAAAGAGGTATCCTTTAATCTTTTAAATGATATTATTAAGAACATAGACGAGTGGAATTTTAAGGTGCCTTAAAGATTTTCTTTTAAAACCACTTTTTTAATGTTGGACCTTCAATATAATTATAAAATTTAGTAAGTCTTTCAACTATTTTGTCTATATTCTTTTCTGAAAAATCTCTTTGTCTAAAAAATTTTGTTAGTTCATCTATTTCAGGCTTTTTAAAGGCTATTGAATATTCAGAAGTTACTTTAGGCTGCAAGAATAATTGCCGTATCTCTTTAAAATTACCTATCTTTTCCCTAATTTTATTATCTGGAATCTTTTCTATGCACTCATATTTTTTTATTAGATTGTAAGCTTTTTTCGGCCCAATCATTGGTACACCCCTGTTGAAGTCTGTTCCACTTAAGATTGCAACATCAATTAACTGTTCTCTACTCAATTCAAGGAACCTTAAAGTTTCCTCCAAACATATAAGTTCAGGTACTAAAGGTTTAATCATCATCTTTGATGGAAGAAATTCTGTACCATGAATAGTGACATACCTTACGATTCGAGGAGCACCGTAAAGTAGAGCATCATAATCTTGTGTAGCAACAGCCCATACATCATTTCTTTCACATATGTAAGAGGCTTGTGCCTCAGCGTCTTCTTGAGCAAGAATTATAGGAATTCCCATTAACTTAAACATGCTTACTGCATCTTCTATAAGTTCCTTACTTAAGGTTGCAGAAACAACAGCTTTAGAAAATGCTTTTTTAAGGTCTCCTTCTTCTATCGCTTCTTTCCATTCCTTAAAAGCTTTAGTCCTCTGTTTTTTCCTTTCTTCAAGCGCTTTCATTTTCAGGATATTTGGTGCGCCATCAAAAACCATTATTGGTCTTACGTTATAATCGGCCATTAATCTCGTAATTCTTAAGGAAGCACCTAACAAGTGGGATGTTATTCTCCCAGTATGATCTTTGAAAAGTGTACCATTAGGTATTCTAATAAGTGCTAAAAATTGGTAGAGTAAATTATTTGCATCAAAAGCTACTATTTTATTTGATAAAGTAGACAGGTTTATCTTTTTTGTCTTAACCAATGGTGAAAGTCTAGCTCCCAAAACTTTATCTAGTTAGATATAATGCTACTAAAATTTTAATTTTATCAAAAATATTGTAAGAAAAAAATTGCTCAATTTTTGACCTAATTTTTTATTATATATGCTCGTATAAGTCTTTGACTACATGGTCTAGACCATATTTTTTAAGTGTGTCAGGTAATGGCTTACCAGACAGGTCCCATCCCATTTTAGTATAATATCTATCAAGCATCTTGTCCCATACATCCTTTAAACTTCTTCCACTAGCTGGTCCAACATCCGGTACTGACCCGTATCTTGGAGATGGTCTATCCACTTCTCTATGATTTATTCCATGGCGAACATTAAAAGCTCTAAGAAGATGTACAATTCTCTTACCGACGGTCATACCATCTTCCCAAGAAAAATCCCATCCTGTAACCGCATTTAATGCCTGACATAAAAGTTCAACATTTGTACGAGTATTGAATCGGCATGTAACAAGAGAGTCTTCGAACATCATCGCACCCTTATCATGTACCATAGAATCAACCAATTCTTCCCAATTTGGTGTCGGTCCTATAGGTGACATTCCCCAAGTCTCCAGTGTACCCGTATTAGATGTGCATGTATCAAACTGCTCTGTCCACCTATTACGATGGTCGTGACCCCTTGGTGTATTACCCTTTAATGTGTGAATAGCAAGATTTACTGCTTCCCCTCCAATTTTTCTAGAAGCCCTCATAACACCTTCAGCCAAAATGTCACCAAAGCCTTTACGCTTGGCAATCATTTCCAGAAGTCTTCTTACACCTTCAACATTTCCCCAATAAAGTTCTATTCCATCAAGCATTTCTTTAGTTAAAATACCCTTTTGATAGCATTCTATAGCAAACCCTATAACCCAGCCTGCCTCATTAGTTTCAAGTCCAAGACAGTCTACATCCTTGCTAAGAATCATTGCACCTGTTATATCATCATTTCCAATATTTGAAGCCCATGCTGCAAGCTGTTCATATTCTGGCTCCTCCAATATTTCTCCAGCATACGGTCCCTCGGTAATGTTCATAATATAGCAGTGGTGAAATTGGCATGCCCAACAATTGTTTCTTTTTAAAGAAAATTTTTTCCTAATATAAGCTCCACTGAACTTTACCCACTTATCCTCAGGCACACTCCATGTACTAGTAGTATAATTTTTTACTGGCAATTGGAAGACTTTTGCATTATTATGGATTCCAGTTAGAGTACCGTACTCGTACATTTCTTTATACTGAGTCTTTACATTATCTAAAAGTTTTCGTGCTATTTCACTAACTCGTCTAATATCTTTTATTGGAACTCTATTTTTTCCAGGCTTAATTGCTATAGCTTTAAGCTTTTTAGAGCCCATAACTGCACCAAGTCCATTATGTGACGCCGAATGGCCATAATCAAAAAATATGCCCGCAAATTTTACAAGGTTTTCTCCAGCGGGACCAATTGATGCAACACATACTTGCCTTTCTTTAGCACCGTGTTTCTCCCTTATTGCATCATATGTTTTATATGTATTCATTCCAGAAAGCCATTCAGCATCTTTTAACTCCACAGAATCTGAATCAATATACAAATATTTCATGCTATTGGCTTTACCTTGAACAATTATTCCAAAAAGGCCACATAATCTCAAGTATGCTCCGAAAAAACCATTTGCTTGGCTTGTACCAACACCATTTGTTAATGGTCCTTTAGAAATAACAGAAACAGAACCTGAACCATTTATTGGTGTTGCATTAAGTGGGCCTGCAGCAAAGATTAACCTATTTCTTGGATCATTCCATTCTATGCCTGGAGAGACTTCGTCGTAAAGAAACTTGATACCTAATCCTGTTCCTCCAACAAACTTTTTTAAAGTTAATTCATCAACAGTGAATCTTTCTATCTTATCATTATCGAGGTTCACACGTAACATGTGACCAAAATATTCTGACATAGTTTAAAGTATATTTGTAAGCTATATTAAAAATTTAATAATAATATGCTAATCCAATACTTGTCAGTTGGGCATGAGGGTTACAAATAGGGGAACAATTATAATATTAGAATGGGATATAAAAAGCTCTGATGACGTAAAAAATGCAAACGAATACTTTAACAGTCTTACTAGACAAGGATGGATTGCTATAATAGAAAATGATAAACCACACAGGCTATTAGAGTTTAAAAAAGATATAGGAAAAATATTATTTATTCCACTTGCTGAAGGAGGTTAAAAGTATATTTCAGCAAAATGCATAAACCTTTGTAAATATTATTTCAGTTAGTAGAAATCTTTTAAAAAACTGTTGATTCAATACTTTTGATGTATATGTCTGATAAATTAAAAATAAAGCGTGTTCTGATTATCGCATTAATTGTACTAGTTATAGTTGTTGTTATTGGGTTATTGTTAAAACGTCCACCAATTATAGGAAAATGGACAGTTGAATCAACATCCATTGGAAGCCTACAGTTACCTATTTCATTAATTTCAGGAGAATGGACTTTTAATCCAGACGGAACTTTTTCAATATCATACGATAGTATTTCGCGAAACGGTAAATGGAGTCTAGAAGATGATAAATTAACATTATACCTTGGAGATGTATCTATTTCCTTTACAATAAAATTTTCAGACAACAACAATAAGATGGTATGGGTTTACGAAGCAAATGTGCTCGGAACTAAAGTATCTGCTACATTAAACTTTCATAGAATCACTTAGCTTTTTTTTAAATAAAGAATTAAAAAAATTAAGATGGAAAGACGTTAGTCTTTCCCTTATACATTAGGATTTTATGTAAATGTCGATTCTCCGGTTGGAACGCCTGTTGGCAGTTCAGGGAACTTTTCTTTCATTCTCTGTTCTGCTACAGCTGAAGCTTCTGCCAAAATCTTTTCTGCATCCTCGTTTGCTGCCTCAAAGTTTAGTGTAGATCCACTTACTTGGCCTGCTTCCACAAGTATACTACTTAATAGGCTACCTATTTCTCCTATCTCTCTTTCAGCCTCTGGTAGCACTGAAATTATACCTTTCTTAACATTGTTTAATATTGACATGGCTGGAGCCAATGTTACTGCTATATCGCCAAGTTCAGTTATAGTATTAAGTCTTAGCACTATCTGTTCAAGAGCGAGTTTTGATGAAGTAACAGTTTTGATCATTTTTCTTATTTCAGCAAGTTCATTAGCATAAACGTTAGCATGTTCGGTATCATGTTTTTGTAATGCTGATACAACTTTATTGAATATTATAGCATCTCTTTCTTTAAGTTTTGATGTGGTTGCATCAAGTTTTGAAATTTGAGCCTGTATTGCTCTAATAGCACTTTCAAGTTTTGGTTTTAATGGGCCAGGAGGTACAATTGCCTCTCTAACTCTTTCACCCATTCCAGGCTTCTTATCACTTACCCATTTTTGTTCAAATTTAGACATACATTTACCACTAGGCGATGGTTTAGTTGTCTATCCAAAATAATAGATGTAACTATAGTACATGTTACCACGGTGACAGGATTATTGGTTACAATATCAGTAGGATTGTAAACAATTTTAATATACCATTAACTGATGTACAGTGTAATGATTATTATGGAATATAAGCAAGTGATAATAGTTAGAATGGACATACGTATGGGTAAAGGAAAACTTGCAGTACAAGTTGCACATGCTGCTGTTTCTGCATCAGAAAATGCTAGAAAGAATAGACCAGAATGGTATAGTGAATGGCTTAAATCAGGTCAGAAAAAAGCTGTTTTAAAAGTATCCTCTCTTGAGGAGCTGATTGAATTAAAAAATAAATGTGAATTTTTGGGCTTACCCTTTTCATTGATAGAGGATGCTGGTTTAACACAACTTGAACCTGGTACCATTACTGCATTAGGTATAGGGCCGGCTCCAGAACATTTAATTGATTCAATAACAGGCAAACTAAAACTTCTCTAATTGTTTAAAAATATAAATAGTATATTTTTAAATATCTGTGTATGACTTCTAAATTAGAAAGAAGCGATATTGCTAAAATGTTTCTATGTTCAAGCATCTTAGAAGAACATATTTCAAAAGCTTACCAGAGTCTTGCTGAAAGAGTAACTAATCGTCACGTGTCAAGGCTTTTAAATGTGATTTCAGTTGATAGTAGAAAGCATTCTGTTCTATTAAAACTTTTGAGTGAAAGCATACAAAAGGTTACTGTTGAAGAAGGTGAATGTGAGAAAATATTTGGTGCATCTTGGAAGACTGTTGACGACCTAGCAAAGACTGAAGTATACAGTATACCAGAAAAGATGGACCTTCCATCATTAATTAAAGGTATGAGTACTCTAGAAAGCTATATGGGTGAAGAATATATGACATCAGCTCATCTAATTTTAGCAAAGTTAGCGGCTGAAGAAATAGGTCTAGAAATTAATACAATAAAAGTTTTGATAGACTGGATCATACAGGATGAAGAAAGGCATGTAAAAATGATAGAAATAATCTCAAAAATGATTTAAAAAAATAGTTTAGTGCTCAAGGATTACTGACGGACAGTTGAAGCAATCTTAAATCCTTGAGCTATATTCTTTTCAAGCTCATCCAATGTATCTCCAGCAGCATATACAAAATGTAATATTTTTGTTTCTCCCGGCTTTAGAGTACCAAGCAGCCATTGATAAACAATAGCGCCATCAAAAAAGTGCAGAAGTAGTAGCCTCATAGGATATCGAAACCTTGCAAGGACCATATATTCCCTCCTACTTTCATAATCGTCCCAGTCTAGGTCATAATCTGCTGGTTTCTGATGTGATCTCATATAAGCTTTATCGAGTGAATTGAGTGAGGTAATATCTATGTCTGGTTCTCCATAAGATATAATCTTATACATTCAAGTTATAGTACCTTTGTTATCTTTTGCTTTAATATAAGAGTGAAAGTATAATCAAAATTATATAATATACGAAGAGTGTTGTGAAAATTTCTATACCTTTTTCTGGTAAACTTTTTTTGTACAGGTTTTTGATGGGATATGATATAATATTTGTAATCTTTTTAGGCAATGGTATTAAAAATGGTGTTTCTTCACGATATTTAATGTATGCTTGTTTATAATGTTTTATCATATCTCTTTCTTCATATAATGCTACTGCTATAATTATCATTGTTATTGTTAGCCATAGTAGGGGTGGTGGTGCAAAATATCCTCCTTTTGGAGGAGTGAAAATATATTTGTCATATAATAGTAGTGCATATGTCCATAATATGAAGCTAAGATATTGTGGATGTCTTGAATAATTGTATATGCCTGAAGTTACGATATTTTGTTTGCTAAATTTATTGTATAGCCAAGTTGCACATGCTAAAAAGAATATTGTAGCACTAACTAAAATTATTCCGTAGAAGGATAGGATGTCGAACATGTTTGCTAAATCGATATTATTGCTTAAGTAGCCGAGGAAACTTACTATAATTCTTAGAATATCATATGGTAAGTATACAATATCTCCTAATTCAAAAATGCTTCTTGCAAAATATATTTTTTCTGACCAAGTTGTACCAGGAGATAGTTCTATTACTGGAAGCCAAAGAATTCTGAGTATGCCTATACCTGCTAGGAAAAACATTACTGATGCAAAGTAACTGAATGTTGGAAGATATAAAACTAGAGAACCTAAAAAAGAAAATTTTCTATATTTTAGAACAAAACCTAATATTATTAAGGTAATCGTTACTATTAATGCTATATATCCTATGGGTTTTATTGCTTCGATGAACTTTTCTGCCTCTTGCCAGTTTAAGCCGTAGTCGACAAACTGTTCCCTTAAAAATTCATTCGCTATGACTGGAAGCTGTATTGTGGAATATAATATTGTGGCAGTAAATATTGCAGATAGTATTGTAGCATATGCCATTAATTTTTTTCTCTCCTTCTGGATAGTTTTCATGTGCATTATTTACAATTTTTGTTTTATAAATCTAAATTTTAGAACGTTTGAATAGATATAATAAAAAAAGGTAGAGGTGTTTTCAAGTTATGGACGAGTTAATTCTTCCACTGAATATAAATAGTAGCTTCCATCCTTAAATGTTATCTTATAACCTGTTATCATATGTAGATCTTTCATAAGTTCAGCGACATCATAATCCATACTTAGTATTCCAGTACTTTGCTGGTAGTTTAGGTTTGGGGTAAACTTATATTTTTCAACTTTTAAAGTAGTTTCACCATAAGTTATTTGAGTTGTTGTAATAAGTTGTACTATACCTACACCATAATATCCAGCCCATATACTTCCGTAATTATATACATATATGAAGGGTAGAAGTAATAATGTTATATGAAATTTAAAATACTGTAACATATAAGATTCTACCTCCTGACCATTAAGAGTTGCTTTAACTACTGTATCCCAGTCCTGTTTCAATATCCAGATAACACATTTTTCACTTTCACCATCACTAGAAAATTCATATTCAATTTTTCTAGTTGCTTGGCCACTAACTATTTCATCACCGCCATCATTGATTGTGCAAGAGAAAATATTATGTTCTGCTTCTGTTTTATTTTCTATTTCATACTTATATTTTATGTGCTTAACTATATTTAAAAGGTCTTTTAGGTTGGTTATATTATAAAGTTCTTCTTTTGGAGAGGGCGTTGTGGTTGGAGATATAATGGTTGCGGTAGAAGGTCTGGTTGTTGTAGTAGTTACAGAAGAAGATGTAGGTGTAGGATTGGTAGATGTTGTATAGGAAGTGCTTGTAGTAGTTTTGGTGGTTGTTAAGCTGGTTAGTTCTGTTGTAGTTGATGATGTTTTAGGCATCGTAAGGTATAATGAGATTGAAGCTACCACTAATAAGGCTAGTACTAAGATTATAATTAGTGTTCGCGATATTGCTTTATATTTTATCCTCATTCTAAAATACTATTTTGAGCTTGTATTTAAATTTTATAGTGTCTTATGCAAAATATTATGATGTAGGACACGCCACCCATCCACAGTCTAAGCATTTTATGCAGTCATCCTGGAATATAAGATTCCTACTTCCACAGTCTTGGCATGTTTCAAGCTTCTTCTTATTTTTTATTGCTTCTCTTTCTTCTGTTGGAAGTTTAGGTTCCTCTAGTAACCTGTATGTTTTTAAAGTTTCTTCTACAACTTTTTTGCCTAATATATTGGTTACATCTATTCCAAGATTTTTCATAATGTCTATTGTCTTATTTTCTGTTATTGTAGCATATGTGCCTTGTCTTTGTGAAGGTGTAACAAGTACTTGAATGCTTTTTGAAGTATCCCGGTATATTGTTAAACTTTTTAATCCAATTTTATAACCGAATAGATATGCTTTTTCAACGTCTTCTACTGTAACCCATTTGGGCATGTTAACTGTTTTGCTTATTGATGCACATATCCAAGTCTGTGCTTCTGCCTGTGCTCTTATATGGTCCCACCATGGTATATCATATGCTACAAGGAATATTTTCTTCATATCTTCTGGAATTTCATCAATATCCTGTAAAGAGCCTCCATTATCAGCAACCTTTTTTAAAATCTTTTCATCATATAATCCTCTCTCCTTCAACGCTTTTTCGAATTCTATGTCAACATAAAAGAATCTTCCAACAGTAACTCTTTTCTCGTAAACTAAGGCAAATTGTGGTTCAATTCCAGACGAGACATCAAATATCATGGAAATGGATCCTGTTGGTGCAACAGTTGTGACTTCAGCGTTTCTAATCCCATGTACCTTTATTTCATCCACTATCTTGTTCCAATCTAATGTCCAGATTTCTCTTTTATAGTATCCTTCAAATGGCATTTCACCATCCACGTAAGCTGATTTTTCATATAATGGGAATACACCTCTTTCTTTAGCCCTTTCAATTGAAGCTTTCATTGCATAATAGGTTAAGTTTTCTGTTAATGTTCTAATGAAAGCGAATCCTTCTTCACTATTATAAGGTATTCTTAAAGCGAAGAGGGCATCACTTAGGCCCATAAAGCCTAAACCTACTTTCCTACTACGTTTTGTACGATCTTCAATCTTTTTTGTAGGATACTTGTTAACATCTATAATGTTATCAAGAAAACTTAAAGCGATCGCAACAGTTTTTCTAAATTCGTCCCAATCAAAAGTATTATCTTCCCTAACAAAAGCGTAAACATTAATTGACCCAAGATTACATGATTCATAAGGATATAAAGGCTCTTCGCCACAGTTGTGATTTATTAATCCATTAGCTATATAATTGTTATACTCGGGGACGATAAAATCATAAAATTCGTTTTCCTCAACCTCTTTAATAGATTTTATCTCTGCTAATGTTGGGTCTCTTTTTATATTATCTAATATTAATTTTTCTTGTTTTTCATTATTTTCGAAACTTATTAGTTCTTTAAAAATTTTGCGACTGTATCCGTTTATTATTAATTCATAATATTCCTTTGTTTTATAGACTCTTTTACTGCCGTCTTTTGCATTATAAGTAAACTGTTTTGTATAAGGTCTTCTATAAATTCTAGAATAAATTCCGAGGGTTGTCAGGAGAACTTGAACTTCCTTAAGAAGCTTTAGGCTAGAGCTTGTTAATCTTATTGCCTTATCATTATCAACATAACCGTCCGCTGTAAATAGACCTTTCAAAAAGGATGTTAATGTGTTTAAACTTAATTTCCACACAATCTTTGGTATTATTCTATCTCTTTCCTTTTCTATGGTATCACCTAACAATCTTACTAGTTCCTTGTACACTTTAGTGGAACTATTGTACTGAATTTTATATTCACTTACGCTTAGTGTATACGTGTGTGAATGGGGATTTCCACCCAATTTTTCTATTCCTCTTCTTATCCTTTCTTCTGCCATTTTATCATTGGGGCCAAGATACCATGCGACATAATGTTTGTTAAATCCACCATCACCTACTAGCCATCCTAGTGCGAATGCAATGTCAGGATCAAGATTTATTTCACCCTTATATGTTTGGTTTACATAATAAGGATGAAGTCGGCCTAAAACTATTTGATCACCAACCTCTAAGTCTTTAGCCTCTTTCCAACCTTTTAAGGTTAGAAAACGATGTTCAGGTGTAACAGTTATTTCATATCCTTCCTCTGTCTCGATTTTGAAGCCCCTTCTACTTCCTGTGCACAAAATCCAAGCTTCTACAGTCTTAGGTTTTATTAGTTCAAGTACCTCGTTATGAGTAGTTTGGTATACGATCCCTTTTTCCGCCATCGTAACAATACTTATCTTAAAAGCATCCATTTCTTTATCTCCTATAACAATTTTATTTACATTACCATCTTTTTTTGCTTGATCAAAGATTTCAAGGGCTGTTTTCCAACCGTCTGGTGTTAACACTCTAGTTTCTTTTGAAATGCATGGGTTTGTTGTTCTTATTTCTCCTAATGCTTTTTTGAGTATATTTCTTCTATTTATATGGTCTAAGAAGATTACTCCAGGGTCTCCTGTTCTCCATGCCATTTGAGCAATTTGGTGGAAAAGTGTTTTTGGGTTAACTTCTTTCCAGACCTTCCCATCTCTTGGATTTCTCAATGGATATGGTTTTCCTTCTTCATAATATTTCCAGAAATCAGGGGTTACTAGTACTGAAAGGTTATAGTTTACAAGTTTCCCTTCTTCACCTTTTGATGCAATGAATTTTTCTATGTCTGGATGCCATATTTCTAGTATACCCATGTTTGCGCCTCTTCTTTTTCCACCCTGTTTAATAACGTCTGTAACTTTGTCAATTATTTGCATAAAGCTGGTTGGACCTGATGCTACTCCTCCTGTTGAAAATACTGTATCACCTTCTGGTCTTAGTTTTGAAAAGTTTATGCCAACTCCTCCTCCTGACTTAAAGATTAGTGCAGCATCTTTTGCGGTATCCATAATCGAGTCAATACTATCATCGACGTCTAGAACAAAGCATGCAGAAAGCTGGCTTAACCTTGCACCAGCGTTAAATAAAGTTGGAGAATTTGGAAGAAATCTTTTTTCAACCATTAAATTATAATATTCATGGAAATTTTGGCAGTATTTTTCGAACTTTCCTTCTAAGAGCATGCTCCAGAACTTGCTCCATGGAACCTTCATTTTACCCGCATTATTTAATTCATCATACAATGCTTTCATTCTTTCAAGATGATGCTTGTTCCATGTGAATGTGAAACCATTACTATTCTTACCTAAACCGACTTTGTTGCACCATTCCTCAAAATTAAATTGCTCAAAGGGATGCGGGGATAAATTTCCTTCCTTTGAAAAAACTTCATTGTCATGTAATATGTCGGGTATGACAACTAGTGCTGCAACACGCTTAAACATTCCTTTAGGGTCTTCTATAAGCTTGCCTTGCTCATTTCTTAAAAGATATCTTGAAACAATAAGCCTTATAGCATTCAAACTTAATTTCTTATCAACTTCATCAACATAATCTTTTTCAAGTAAAATCATCTTTTCTTTTCTAATATTTTCTCTTTCCCTTCTGTAAAGAATATAGGCTTTTGCAACTTCATAGAGACCATATTTTACAAGAGCTAACTCCACTATATCTTGTATCTCTTCTACGTGAGGATATGTTTCAGCTTCCCCAAATTTCTCATTAACAACCTTTAAAACATGTTGAACTACTTTTCTCAAACTTTCTTTGTTATATTTTCCAACACTAATCATAGCTTTTTTTACAGCATTTTCAATTCTAGATGCATCAAAATCAACAACGCGTCCATCCCTTTTAATAACTTTTTTTACTCTAGGCACTGGATATGACAAAGTTAAACACTAGCAATAGTAATAAAGTTATTGTTTTTAAAACTTACCTATCAATAAGTTCACGCTAAAAATAAGATTTATATTTTTAAATAAGATATAAGAGCATTAACTATTTTAAGCCTATAAATTTAAAGCTTTACTATCAAACCCTTTACTGTATGTTCTAATTCAAATTCTTTCAAATTTAACTCAAAAACTTTGCCAGAATCCAATTTTTCGAAATAACTTCTTTGTTCATTAATTATAGCTTTTAATTTTTCTAGCTTTGATAAAACATCATTAGCGTTTTTTGCAGGCGCATCCAATGTTGAAAAAATGTTTGGTGCAATAAGGTAAGAAAGTGCAAGCATGACCCAGCATACATCTCTTATCTCCCACTGTGCTGAAGGATCACATCGTAGACTATATATGTGCCTTAATTCTCTCGGATTTGCAGTTAAAGTTATGTTGGTTAATGTAGCATTGGGTAATATGAATCTTGCATCTTCTTTATTTATGTTTTCTAAAAGCATTTTATAATATTCAGCCGATATTTTCATGAAATCATCATAAGATATAACCAATTTTGTGTCATCTAATTTAACTTCTACTT
Organism: Nitrososphaeria archaeon; assembly: GCA_026413865.1. Lineage (GTDB taxonomy): Archaea > Thermoproteota > Nitrososphaeria > JACIWG01 > JACIWG01 > JACIWG01. The sequence goes on along the minus strand of JAOAKB010000015.1, from coordinate 7,086 downwards.
TATGCTCTTTTAGTGTATTTGGTTTAATATACCATTCCTTATCTTCAATAATATTCACATGCCTTTGGCTTTGTTGGGAAAAGCTCGCCATTCTATGTCTAACAAGTTGATGTGTTAAAACTCTACTAACTGCTTGAAGAGAAAAGGTTAGAACGCCATGCTCTAGTATACTGTAATGGCCAAGTTCTATTGCCTTATTAATAAGCTTCTCTACTGTCGATTGTGGAAAATTTTCTTCATCAAGATAAAGTTCATGAGCGGCTTTATTGGAATAACAACTTCTCATAGCTGCAGCACATAATCTTTCAATTTTTGGAGTATAGGATATTAAGCAAACTTTTGAATTCATTATACTATTTTGGCTTAAATTTTAAGCTTATAAAAACTTTAAAAAAATTGTAAACTTGGTTCTAACATTATTCTTTCTAATAATTTATTTTGTTTCTATATTTTTAAATTCTATTCCCGCTTTCTTATTAATCCTTTTTATATTGATGCAATATGTTGGATATAAAATAGTTTTAGTGCTTATTATTCTTTTAAAATTTTTTATAAGATATTCTTCTTCATCAAAAGCCCATTTAATTAGACTTGATAATTCTTCTTTACCAACCTTTTTATCAAGATATAAATTTATAATCCAATTGGTATGTGCTACTATTTTGTTTTGTGTTTCATTTTTAAATTTTAGGAAAATTTTCATATTTTGTCTATAATCTGTTTGAAACATTCTATGAATTTTTTCATGGGACCACCAGTATGAATCTTTATCGAACTTGTTTGTAGGCTTTTTTCCTAAATCAGGCAATCCTGTCTCAAAAAATATCGGCTTAAACAAACTCATACATGGTAATGACATTCCTGTAAACCAATGTATTTGCAGATTATCCCTAATTTGAGATATTTGAGAGGATGCGGTTTGTGATGGTCTCGTTAAGCCACCATAGTGCATGCATATGTCTTTCATGGTGCCTTTTTCAGGACTAAAAGGCTTTTTATTATGTGAAGCTAGTATGCTAATAATGTATTCTAGGTTAATTTTTCCTTCCTTTTCTTTAAGCATTTTATAAGTGAACGCTCTTCTTTCTCTACCATGAGCAAAATAGGTATAGAATCTATCTGAGTAACATTTAGCAAAACTAAAGTCTTTATCATCCTTACACCATTTCTTTTCAATTGCATGTTCTACAACATTTTTTGATGCAAGATCCCAGTCTTTGTCAATTGTTAATGCATTTGAAATACTATATATCGATTCAATCTTTTTTGCAACCCAATATTTACCTGCAGTCTCAATAACCCAAGCCTCTTTCTTATCCATGACAATAAAAGAGTTATGATACAGTAGCTTACGCTCATAGCTTCCACTTCCACCTTGACCATATGATTCGATAACAGAAACTATAAAATCAATTGCCTCTCTAGAATTTTTTGTCCTTTCTAAAGCGAGTCTGATAATATCCATACCTAAAATTCCAACTTCATTATAAGGTTCCTTTGTGAATACAGCTGTATTACCAATAACAAGTCCATATTCGTTAGCACCCATCTCAGCACCCCACATCCACCAAGGTCTTGAAATAATAATCGAATAAGTTTCCTTTACCTGAGGAAATTCTACATATGTCAGCTTCATCTTTTCTTCCTCATGTTGTTGTCGAGGATAAAACTCTATAACTTGCGCCTCGTTTGGATCTCTATCGCTATTTTTAGCAAAAATCATTTCCCCTTTCTCAGTCGCAGAGGAAGTTGCTACTACTATATCACACATATCCAAGTAGATGAAGACAATGAAATAAATAAATTTTTTAAAAAATGAATAAAGTATGGGATTATGCAAAAAGCTGTAAAGTTTTTGTTTCTACATCAAAGCCTTTTTTCATTAATATATTGTCTATTTCCATGATAATTATTTCAGCAAAACTAAATATTTTACAACCTTCAATCACATGTCCACCTACAACTTTAATGCTTGCGCCATTATAGTAAGAAAGAGTTGCATGAACATGCAGAGAAGGTTTATTCTCAGTTAGAGAAATATTTCCTGACAAAGATAGAATTTCTAAAGGACCATTGAATGAAACTATTATCCTATGTTCATCCAAAATAGGAAATCTTTCTGGGATAACCTTAACATTTCTAATGCAAGCCTTCTCAAGTAAGCCCACTCCTGAAAGTATAACACCTGCACTTATTCCATTTTTTTCAACAATTTCCTTTAAGGACAAAAGTAGATCACTTCCCGTCTTTAGCCTAGCAACTAAAATCCTACCAGGTATACCAAATCTATAAACAAAGCCATTATACAATTTATATCACATCAGATAAATAGCTTAAGGAATAAAAAAATGTTAATCTTTAGAGGAAGCGTTGATTCGATTATTGGATTAAAAAGAAATCATGTATAAGCCTATATGATTAATGCCTCACATGTAGTTTATTTTGATTTATGTTTTTCTCATTATATCTTTAATGTAATAAAAGATTATGAAGTTATTATTGAATGTTATTTAGATATGCTATCACTCAACCGTTTATTACAAATTAAAAAATTCTTGTTCATATAGATGAACGTGTATAATAATCTTTGGCTTATATAATTTTTGAAGATTAGTTTAAAATTAAGATTAAAACAAGTGGCGTTAATAAAATTGCTAATAACTATTTGTTCATACCTATTGTTAAACCTATAGTAGATATAGCACATAAAATTGCTCTTTGTTTAAGGCTTTAGTACAACTCTTAATGCATTTCTACAATTAATTGCCGTTTCAAATGCCTTTTGCCATTCACTTAAATTGAAAACATGTGAAATTAATGACCTTAGTTTTACTCTTCCTGTTGAAACTAATTTAATAGCTGTTTCCCAAGAATACCAGACATGCGATATTTCACCTAATATTGTTATCTCTTTTGTAATCAAATCATAAGTATCCAAGGTGACATTAATTCCACCTACTATCCCACCGCCTGAGACAACAATACGACCACCTGGTCTAAGAGACTTATAACCTAGCAATACTGCCTTTTCTGTTCCTGCAGCTTCAACAACAACGTCTGCACCCCAACCATGAGTTGCATTTTGTACAATTTTAATTAGATCTTCTTTATCTACATTTACAATAATATCTGCACCTAATTCTTTTGCTAAAGGCAATCTTCTTTCTTCATCAAAATTTGTTCCTGCAACTATAATAGGCCAAGCACCAATTGCTTTAGCTACTTGTAGTAATATTAGTCCCCTAGGACCTGGGCCTACAATTAGGACAGATTCGCCTGCCATTAAGTGTGCTCTTTCTATTAGTGTATGCACACAACCAGCTGTTGTTTCAACTAAAACTGCCTCCAGGTCTCCAATGTTATCTGGTAACTTATGTAAAGAATAAGCAGGCCACGCTGCATATTTAGCAAATCCCCCTCCAGTTGTATAATGCACTCTTTGTTCTTTTACAGGAATATTACAGCATATATTTATTCTACCCTGCTTACAATTTATGCAATTACCACAATAGAAGGTTACTATTTCGCCAACAACTCTGTCACCAGACTTAAAATCTTTTACATTAACGCCAACATCTTTTATTATTGCTGAAACTTCATGACCCATTATACTTGGTTTTGTTGGGCCTTCAACCTCTTTCCTATGCTTCCAATAATGTAAATCACTTCCACATATACCACAATACTTTATTTCTAAAATGGTATCGTTTGGAGCATAAGGATTTTCTCCAATAACAGGTTCTCTAACTTCTTCTAGCTTAAATTCAGAATTAGGGTAAAGTACTAATGCTTGCATGTAATGGCCTTTCTATTTCCACTAATTTAACCTTAACAAATCATCTAATTCAAATTATCGAGCTTGATATCAAACTTGATAATTGCATTTTTATAAAAATTATTTTAGAGAATATGTTATAAGTAATGGATCCAGTATTGTTTTAAAGAAAATTGGGTTTGAGACATCCTTTATAATTGTCACACCACTAAAGTATCCTGGTGTACTAATCCAAATACGGCCATAATTAAATAGCTTTCCAAAGAAACTTTGACTTATTAGATAACTTGAGACCCATTCATTTCTAATTTGCCAAACAGTTTTTTTAAAGAGACCATATCTAATAAATATTCTTTTTGTCGATACGAAATATTCCGTTGAAAGAATTCTAAGAAGGCCCAGTATAAGAAAAATGATACCTAAACCAAAAGGCCAAATTGTTAATATTGCCAGCAATATTAAAAACCAGTTTGCTTTCCAACTCATGCGACCATACCAAATAGGTTTTTCATTTTCTTCTAAACTAAACCCTTTTGGTGTATTCAAGTATACCACATTTTATTAAAAGATTTTCTTATTTAAAATTTTATGATAACTTAAAATAAATTATAGTATAATTGTATAATTTAAAATAAATATAGTTGAGATAAGCACCCCTATAACCATAAATGATTGAGATAGTTTTTGCAATTCTGTCATCCTTTACATTTGCATATAATATAATTGGTATAAAAAGAGGGTTACAAAGAATGGATTATGTATCATGTAGTTTACTTGTTTCGGCTATTAGTTGTATAACCTATATTCCCTTTCTATTTTTTGTAGACTTCAGTCAAGTAAATATGACAAGTGTACTTTTGTTCGCTTTAAGCGGCCTTATTGCACCAGGTTTAGCTAGACTACTCTTCTTCCAGAGCTTACAAAAGGTAGGTGCCTTAATAACATCCTCTGTAATGCCAGCTCAGCCCATAATATCAGCGATATTCGCTGTAATAATTCTTTCAGAAAGACCTCCTCCAAATCTTTGGATAGGTATTTTATCCATAATAGCAGGAGCAATAATAATAGAAACTAGCATAAGCAAGAATAATAATCAAAAAACAAAAACAGCTTATATCATATTACCTATGTTAGGTGTGCTTATGGGTGGTTTAGGTGATCCTATAAGAAAAATTGCTCTTAATATTTCAAACCAACCATTTCTTGGAACTGTGATTGCAAATCTAGCTGCACTAATATTATATTACCTTACCTATATTTTTAATATTAATAATAGAAAAAGTAGGAAATTAACTTGGGCTGATTTTAAACTTATGTTGGTTGCAGGAGTTGTTATGGCTTTAGCTTGGATATTCACATTTTATGCATTAAGCTATGGTTCTGTTTCTAAGGTTGCGCCAATAATAAATACGCAACCCTTATTTGTATATCTGTTAGCGCACTTTTATCCCCAAGAAATAGGAAATGTTTCTACAAGGCCACTAATAGGTGCAATTATTATAATTGTAGGCCTTGTTATGTTCCTTTTTATTTAATCTTCTAAAAATTTTATATAAAATAATGATACATTTTTTTAAAATAGTTGTTGTCTTGAATTTTGAATATTATAATACCATGGTGTAATCTTAAAATATAAAAGTATGAATGTATTATGGTATTACGGTATGAAAAAAGTTAAGATAACTATATCAATAAAAGAAGAACTTTTAACGAAAATTGATACACTAGTAAGACAAAGGCAAATTAAGGAACTAGAAGGTGGAAGCGATTTAAAATCAAGCAGAAGTAGTTTGGTAGAAGAACTTTTGGAAAAAGCCCTTAAGGAACATAATTAAAAGTAAAATTATAACATTTATTAAAAATTGATACTTTGTTATCACTAAAGTTTGGAAAAGCCTTCAACCCTATATGATATAAAACTATCACTAATATCCAATAGTCGCAAAGAAGGGTCATGTTATAGTAAGCAATTTTTTCCAGAACAAAATTGATACCTAAGTATCTCTAGTAACATGTTTTTAAAAATTCAAGTTTTAAATAATATAAAAAAAATTAAAGAGAAATATTAAGTGGTCTTAGTCCCATAATGGCCAATACCATGGAAACCATACTAGTTCATTAGGATACGCCCATGAAGATATAACATATGGTGGAAGATAATAGTAGTATTGAGGATATCCTCTTAATTTTAAAGTGTGCGTTTCTGTTCTTCCAGTAGGCACCCATGCATCTTCTTCGTAATCATATTCATAGACTTGTCCTGTTAACATTATTGTTAAACTTACATAATATGTGGGCGGTCCACTTGCACAGACATATGTTCCACTTATCGAAACCTTTGAACCACGTACGTCTTTTGCACTAAGTTTAAAGACAACCTTCTCCCAATCAGTAAAGTCTGGACCAGATACAGGCCTAACAGTAAACGAACCGCCACCTGAAACCCTATAACTGGAGTCATCTGTTGGAACAAAATAACCGTCGTCCTCACTATACTTTAATGTTCCAAACACTATAGCTTCAGCAAACTGTCCATCTTCTGGGTCATATCCCCATATTGTATGACTTACTGCAAAAAGTTCAAAATCACTCAAACCAGCTTTTCCTACTGGAGGATCAAGATCTCTTATAGCAAAACCCCAAATTTCACCGTATATTATTCGTCCAGATTGAGATTCAAGACTAAATACTTCTGGAGGATTATAATACCATGCATAGAAATACGTATTTGGCCCAGTTTCCCCATTTGGGGGAGCAGCTTTAGCTAATGGTACGATTGTTAAAAGGAGTATTATTAGAGATAGTATGGTCTTAATTTTTAATGATCTATTATATTTCATGAATATATGTTTATTTATTTTATTATTTAAAGTTTTAATTTTTTTAAAAAAAGCATAATTTAAAATTGTTTGTTCATAGAATTTTTTTAAATACATTTATTCTAACTTAATTTTTAGAATACCCAATTAATTAAAGAAAAAGATAACATTTTAACTATTTAATAAAATATTATTGAACTCTTAAACTAGCTAAAAAGTTTAAAGCAAGAATTATAATCGAAGCAATTAGAGGTAGAAAGAATGGATATTTTATGTCAATAGATGCCACAAATCCGCCAATCGTAGGAGCTAGTAAGAAGCCAATACCTATTATTGATTCTAATAGGCCTGCGAACAACCCCTTATTTTTGGGGTCTAATTGTAGGATCTTATACTGCATTGACATATAAAGAAGTCCTGAAAAAAGTCCTATAAGAGTCAGTTCCAGATAAAGTAAGTATATGTTAGTGGAAAGTGCAACGGTAGAGGAAA
>JAOAKB010000014.1 GCA_026413865.1 Nitrososphaeria archaeon | reverse complement strand
TTAGAAATTTCTTTTGTAGGAAAAGGGTTTGTTAGCCTTAATCTTAAAACACCAGCTGCAACACCCCTTTTTCTTAAATGTTTTGCAGCTTCTTTAGCATCACCTGCTGAAGACCCTACTGTTAAAATTATGACTCTTGCATCATCGCACATGAATCTGTCCAATAAGCCATTGCTTCTTCCAAAAATTCTATTCCATTCATCGTCAACCTCTGAAACCACTTTTATGACATTCTCCATTGCAGTATGTTGAATAAACTTAAGTTTCATATGATTTGGGGGATATGTAAGGTTTCCGAACGTGAATGGATTTGATGGATCCAGAACATATGGTATATTGGATCTTGATGGCAAAAATTTTCTAACCAAATCCATTTCTGGAACATCGACAGGCTCAGAAGTATGGGATAGTGTGAAGGCGTCAAGACCAACCATCACCGGCAATAGAACACGTTCGTCTTCAGCTATCCTATATGCTTGTATTATTGTATCTAATACTTCTTGGTTAGATTCTGCAAAAAACTGTATCCACCCATAGTCTCTTACAAGAAGAAAGTCTGTATGCTCATTCCAAATATTCCATGGTGGACCAAGTGTTCTACAGACAACCGGCATGATTATAGGAAGCCTGGCCGCCGAAGCCCAATAAACCATTTCACTCATATAAAGCAGACCATGGGAGGATGTTGCTGTAAATGTTCTTGCACCAGTGGATGACGCACCAATACAGACAGCCATGGCACTATGTTCTGATTCAACACGAACATACTTTGCCTTCAACTGTCCTGTTTCAACAAATTCTGCTATCTTTTCCACAATTTGAGTTTGCGGTGTTATAGGATATGCTGAGACTACTTCAACATTAGATAATAGTGCAGCATAGGCTGCACAATGGTTTCCGGTTAAAACTTGAATCATAATATTCACTCCTCCCCAATCATTATAGCCTTCGTTGGACATTCATTCGCGCAAACACCACATCCCTTACAATATTCGTAATCAATTTCTATATTATCATCTTCTTTCCTTAAGATGGTTCCCTCGGGACAATATATCCAGCAGATAAGGCATCTTATACACTTGCTTCTGTCAAGAAATGGTTTTCTAATTCGCCAAACACCCGTCTTACCGGCAACACCTTTGGATGGAAAAGAGATTGCAGCAAACCTTTTCATAAAACAACCGCCTCCTCATAGGCTCTCCTCGCAGATTCGGCATTAATTTCACCAATCCTTCCAGGCCAATTATGTCTAATAGCATTTACAACACTTTCTAGCCTTATTAGTGGAACAGCTTTAACTATAGCACCTAACATTGCAGTATTTACTATAACCCATCCCGCAACAGATAATCCTAAAGAAAATGCAATCTTTGTTGCATCAACATAACATACCCTAAAACCATATGATGATTCTTTTGAAAAGTTTCCCGAATTTATCACCAACATACCATTTTCTTTGAGACCGGCTGTAACATCTACAACATCCAATATTTTTTTATCAAGAACCACAACAACATTTGGTTCAGTTATGGGAGAATGTAGAAAATACTTTTCTTCAGAGATTCTAGCAAATGCTGTTACCGGAGCTCCTCTTCTTTCTGCACCAAAGAATGGGAAAGATTGACCCCATTTGCCTTCAGCTAAAGCTGCTTTAACTAGGAGCTCCGCTGCGGTTACTGAACCCTGACCTCCTCTACCGTGGAATCTTATTTCATAAAGCATAATTGTTCAGGTTATATATTTGATTAATGATATAAAAGGTTTTATTTAAAAAGGAAAATTTTATATAAAATACGTATCTTTTCAACTATGGTGTAGTATATTGGTTGTAGTAAAAGTGTGTGAAGACATCTTTTGGGTTGGTGTTGATGATAAAAGGGACATATTGTTTGAAGGATTATGGCCTATTCCTTATGGCGTATCATATAATTCTTATATTGTTAAGGGTTCCGAAAAGATAGCATTAATAGATGCCGTCGACAGATTTTATACAAAAGAATTTTTGTCCAATATAGAGGAAGTTGTAAAATTTTCGGAAATAGATTACATAATTTTAAACCATCTTGAACCAGACCACAGTGGTGCCCTCGAAGAAGTTGTTAAGAAAACCACAAAAGCAAAAATCGTAAGCTCTCAAATGGGTATCAATTTTGCAAAAGCATACTATGGAGGAAATTTTGAAGCCATAGCAGTAAAGGACAATGACACCTTAAATTTAGGGGGGCATACTTTAAAATTTATTACAGCACCATGGCTACATTGGCCAGAAACAATCTTCACATACGACATCAATACCAGTACACTTTTCTCAGGTGATGCGTTTGGGACATTTGGTGCACTTGAAGGAAAAATCTTTGATGATGAAACAAATGTTAGAGAATATGAGAATGAGATGAAAAGGTATTTTGCGGACATAGTTTCACACTATTCACAGTTCGTTCTCAAGGCTGCCGAAAAAATAAAGGATTTACCGATCAAAATCCTTTGCACCACACATGGTCCAGTATACAGAAAAGAACCCGATTACCCAATAAAATTATATCTTAAGTGGAGTAGTGGAGTCGATGAAAAAAAGGTTTTAATCGTTTATGGAAGCATGTATGAGCATACGACAGAAATTGCAGAATATTTGGAGGAAAAGCTTAAACAAAAAGGCATTACTGTAAAATCATTTAACCTATGCAAAGTACACCCAAGCTTCATTTTACCCGAACTCATAGACTCGAAAACCGTATTACTTGGCTCACCAACATACGAAGGCGCAATATATCCGCCAGTTTCAAACTTCCTAGAATATGTTAGAATTAAAAATGTTAGACCAAAAACATTTGGAATATTTGTAAACTACACTTGGGGAAGCAACATTATTGAACAATTAAAAAACAAACTAAATGAAAATGGAATGAAGATAATAGAGCCAACACTTTTTGTTAGAGGAAAATTAACTGAAGAAGATAAAAAGAAAGCTGACAGTCTCATTGAAAACATAATCAAAATAATAATATAATTCACTATTTTGAATGAATTGAGAAAACGATAGTTGGTTTTGCATGTCCTTTTCCGGTATCAAAAATATAATATGAGATAGAGGTTATTCTCCTCCACCTAGGCCTCATGTGTATAGTATTTGCATACATGAAATGCATTTAATGGATTTCTAGAACAATTTTATTGCACCATCTATAGCATTTCTTTGGAACCAGGAACATGTTGTCCCTTGCAGCCTTCTACATAAATTCCTTTTTTATAGGCTTAACTTTACCTTGTTAGTCAGTATAGAATCTTTTAGTCTTTTTTTACCATAGTTAATCAATAAATGGAATATTCTACTGGTGGATTTGCTAGGAAAGATGTCAAAGCTACAGGAGGTAAGGAAACTAAGTCTAAAAATAATGAGAAGTATAGTTTATGGTCTCTCTCCTAATGTAAGAGGTATTTTTAGTATTTTTCCATCTCTAATAATTGTTATTGTTATCTTGTCTCCTGGAGAATACTTGTATGCCATTAGATAGCTTATGTCAGGATCTTTTTTGATTGGATAATCGTCAATTGCTATAATTACATCATTGACTTTTAAATCACTTTTATATGCAGGGGTATTGTAGATTATGTTTACTATAAGGAAACCTGAAGTTATTTCTTTTGGTAAGTTATAGTATGATGCGATTATAGGATCCAAGTATACACCATAAACTCCAATATAGGGATGCTTGTATACACCATATTTAATTAAACTTGGAACAATCTTTTTAACTATTTGAACTGGTATTGCAAAGCCAATACCTTCACCAACATATTTTGCAATTCCCGCTGTCGTGACACCCACAACTTCTCCTCTAGAATTTAGTAGTGGCCCCCCAGAATTTCCAGGATTTACTGCAGCATCCGTCTGTAACATTGGAATATATGTTACATCTTGTACACTACGATTCACCTGACTTATAATCCCAACTGTGATACTTCCTGTTAATCCGAATGGGCTTCCTATTGCATAAACAGGTTCCCCAATAGTTACAGTATCTGAAAGCTTTAGTGACGGATATTTTGCAGGCAAGTCTGCCCTCAATACTGCTAAATCAGCTTGAGGGTCTGCCCCAATTAAGTAGGCGTTGAACATTTCATTATCGTATGTTATAATTATAAAGAAGCGCCCATCTACTATAACATGATAGTTTGTAACAACATGCCCATTATTATCGTATATAAAACCTGAACCTAAACTTAAAAGTTGGAAAGAGCTATTGTAAACTCTAATCTGTACAACACTTGGTGATGCAAGCTGAAATATTCTTGACGCGTCTTGAATCTTGATGCTCCCAATTTGATTTTGTAAGCTCTTTATTTGTGAATCTAACAATACTATTTGATTGTTTAAACTAGAAACCTGATTTTGTAATATTGTCATCTGAGTGTTTGTGTTTGAGATCTGGCTCTGCATGTATGTTATGTTTTCCTTTAACCATGTATGGACTTGATTCAGAAGTGTTCTATTTTGCTCTAACCATATTTGAAACTTTTCAACTTTCGTACTTAGTTCTGAAATTTGAGAATTTAACGAGGCTATTATAATGTCCTTCTCTTTTATTAAAGACTCTTTTTGACTTATTATAGAAGCATAGTTTACTATAACCCATCCTAGACTAGAAGCTAGAACAAGAGATGTAGTAACTAATACAACAGTAATAGTCTTACCTGAAAAGTTCATCCAATCACCTCATATATTATTGTTGGTATTATGTAATTAAAGATTTATTCACTAAAGGAAAAAATTGTAGGAAATAATACTTCAAACCTTAAAGAGAATCATATCTTAAGTTCTTCTAACTAAATGTGCTACGATCGAATAAAAGGCTTTTTTGCTCTCTACAATTATCATTGCCTAATACAAACTATAAATAATTATCAAAATTATTAAAAAAATACTGGTATAAACCATTATTTAAAGAAAACAATATATAACGCAGTAGCATTGGTTAAGTCGATTTATATGAAGATGCCTGCAATGGAAGCGGCTGTAAAAATACTGGAAGACGAGGGTGTGGAAGTAATCTTTGGAATTCCTGGTGCGGGAATATTGCCATTCTATAAGGCTTTAGCGAACTCAAAGAAGATAAAACATTATACTGTGAGACATGAGGAGGGTGGGGTGCATGCTGCTGACGGCTATGCTAGGGCAAGTGGGAAGGTTGGAGTGTGTGTAGGCACTTCTGGTCCAGCGGGAACTAACATGGTTACTGGACTTTATGCTGCAAAAGTTGATGCAGTACCAATAGTTGCAATAACAGGCCAAAATGTTAGGGCACAGCTTGGAAAGGACGCGTTTCAGGCGACGGAAATAGCTGAGATAGTGAAGCCTATAACTAAGAAGAGCTGGTGTGTTATGGAGCCATCACATATTCCTATGATCTTTCGTGAAGCATTTAGGATTGTTAGAGAAGGTAGACCAGGCCCGGTTCTAATTGACTTACCATTGGATGTACAAAGGACTGAAATAGAATATGATCCTGAAGGAGACCGTTCGCTTGAAGTATTTAAGCCTAAGCCTAGTTGGAGACAAATTAGGAAGGCTGTTGACATGATACTTGCAGCTGAAAGGCCATTGTTCTTGATGGGCGGTGGAGTAATTATAGCTGATGCAACGAGAGAGTTTATTGAGCTTGCAGAATTTTTACAGGTTCCTATTGTTACAAGCTTGATGGGTAAGGGAGGTGTACCAGCTGACCATCCACTCTATGCTGGGCAGGTTGGAGTAATATGTAATACACCTCTAGGAAATAAAGTGTTTTTAGAATCAGACCTAGTGTTTGCTGTAGGATGCAGGTTCTCTGATAGACATACTGGTGACTTAGAAGTATATCGTAGGGGGAGAAAGTTTATTCATGTAGACATTGAGCCAACTCAAATTGGTAGAATATTCTCACCTGACCTTGGTATTGTCGGAGATGCAAAAATAACTTTACAAATGATGCTTGAGGAAGTTAAAAGGAGGGCTGCAGAGATATCACCGAATCCAGGACATTCTGTTCTATTATCGATTGTTCAACAGAGGAAAGCTTCAGAATGGGTTAAGAATATTCCCGAACTGCGTGTGAAAATGGCTAGGAAAATGGATTATGACCAGATTCCAATAAAGCCTCAGAGGGTTATGAAGGAAATAAACGAATTCTTTCCAAAAGACACAATATTTGTTACCACAATAGGTTTAAATCAAATATGGTCTTCGCAAATGCAAGAAATATTTTATCCAAGACACTATCTTGTACCAGGTGGAGCAGGCCCATTAGGCTGGGATCTGCCAGCAGCTATAGGTGCAAAAATTGCTAGACCAGATAAACTTGTGGTCGCAGTAACTGGAGACTATGGTTTCGGTTTCTGCTGCGAAGAGTTCGCGGTTGCATGCCAGTACAATATACCCTTCATCATAATCATAATAAATAATGGATACCTTTCATTAATTAGACAGCAGGAAAAGTACCTCTATAACTTTGAGTTCGCGGTCGACATATGGTATGATGAACAAATGGCTGATTTTGTAAAGTTTGCTGAAGCATTCGGTGCAGCAGGTAAAAGAGTTACAAGAATAGAGGAAATAAAAGAGGCTTTCAAGTGGGCTGTAGAATATTCTGAGACAAAGAGAAGGCCTGCGGTAGTCGATATCATTGTAGACAGGTACGCTGACGCTTCAATGGGAACAGCATTAGATAAAGTGGTTGAGAGAGAATAGAGCAATAGTTTTTCCCTTTCTATTCTTTTTTTATTTTCTCCTTATAAAAATGCTTAAAAATGCATGTGCACAATTTTAATTTATTTGGCGAAGCGATATGGAAATATATGTTGGATGTTGTGGCATACCTGGAGGACTGAAAAGATATTCGGAAGAGTTTAAGGTTACAGAAATAAATTCAACATTCTATAAGATACCTAAGACTGAAACAGTTCAAAGATGGAGACAAATTGTTTCAAACGATTTTATTTTTACTGTAAAATGCCATCAGGCAATAACACATCCAATTACATCTCCAACATGGAAAAAAGGTGGAATAAAAAATTTTGAAGAGTTAAAGGATAAGGTTGGATTCTTAAATCCTACTAAAGAAGTTTTAGAATATTGGAGAAAGACAGTTGAGGTATGTAAAATATTAAGAGCGCCATTATGTCTCATACAGTTACCAGCAAGCTTCGTGGAAAATGAAAAGAACATTGAAAATATAAGAAAATTTTTTTCGATAATTGAAAGACATGATCTAGCTATTGCTTTAGAACTTAGAGGATGGAGTAGAGAAAGATTTCGACAAATGTGTGAAGAATTTGACCTAATCTCTTGCGTTGATCCTATAAAAGATGAACCTTTGTACTTTTCTAAAAGAAAAATTGGATACTATAGACTTCATGGAAGTTATAGGGGAGAAAAAATCAATTATAGGTACAAGTATAGTATGGAGGATTTAAAAAAGCTAAAAGCGATGATAGAAAAATACGATTGTAATATGGCATATGTAATGTTCAATAACTCTTATATGAGAGAAGATGCAAGACAATTTATAGAACTCTTGTCACGATAAAAAGTTAATTAATAAAAGTATGTGCTCAGTAGTAAGCATAATGGGATAAAGAACATTATAAGCCAGACCCTTTTATCCCATACAAAAATCTTCCTACCATCTAATACGCCTAATGGAATAAGATTGAATAATGCAATCCAGAGATTCAATAAACAGATTGCGTTCAAAGCATTAGAGAATGGTACAGAAAAGAATCTGAGAGGATAGAGAATTGAACCAATAACTATATTCGTTAATGGACCGAACAAGGAAATTTTCCCCATAGCTCTTAAATCAATATAGCCTAGGATAACAACGGAACCCGGTGCAATAATTTTAAGAGGAGAAAAAGTGCTAATAAACGTTAGAATAATTCCAACAGTATCAAGTTTGAAGAATGCTATAAGACCCTCTTTAACTGCAGAAATTTTGTGCGCAATTTCATGAGCTAAAAATGATAGAGCAAAGGCAATTAAAGCAAAAGGTAACTCTAAAATGTTAAGAGACCAGCCCAAAAAAGACATACCAACAAGACTAACGATTATGGTCGCAAACAATAGCTCCAACTTTTCACGAGGACTAAAACTTATATCAAGCTTTTTATAAGAAAAACTTACTTCAGAAGTTTCAAACTTAGGCCTATAGATTTCCTTCCTCCTTGATGGAGAGGTTGCAAGAAAGATTTTTTCACAAGAGTGAGCTTCAGGAAGCCTATGCTCTACACAAAAAAATCTTCCACAATAAGGGCACCTGAAAGGCAAAGGCTCTTCTTGACCACAATAGTCACATTTCATACAATTCACACTCTTTTAATATTCTTATAAATTTTCCATCATTCCTAAAAGTAATACCACGCTAGTACATTATACCATAATAAATAGGAGAAAAGGAACAATTTTCTTTATTAAATGTTTATTACCTTCAAATTCGAAGTATTTAATGGTGTATTAAATTTTTGCCATATTGCCCAAAATGTGGTCAAGAAGTTCCAGATGATGCAGTATATTGTCCTAAATGTGGAACAAGAATAGAGGGTGGAAAAAGAGAACATTATGAGAAAGAGGAGAAAAGAGAGAAGGGAGAAAAGCATGAAGCTAGTGATATTAGTGGAGCAATAGTTGGAGGGCTTGTCCTCATATGGCTTGGAATAACATTTTATCTTGCAGAAATAGGGTACATAAAATGGAGTACATGGACAGCTTATTTTCTTCTAGGATTAGGTGCTATTTTAATTATTCAGGCACTAATAAAATATCTTACTTCACCATACAAGAGTTCAGCATATGGTATTGCTATAGGAGGACTTGTTATAGCCTCAATAGGTTTAGTGATGATATATGGGCTAACAGTTTGGTGGCCATTCATTTTTATTGTTCTCGGAATAATAGTTATCATATCAAGCATAACTTCAAGAAAACATAGCCCAAGAGTTAGATGAAACGACCAGTTAGAAGATTGTGAATATAATGTTCTATTTTTGTTAATATTTTATCTCTACCAAAGACCCTAAAATATTGCTTTCCAAAACACTCTATTAAATCACCAACATAGTATCTTGGTAAAAATGAGGTTGAAACAACAAGTTTCCCCCATTCCCCATCTTTTAGCTCATATAACATTTTAACACCCTTTCTTGTTATAACTTCAAAAAGGTGCATGTCATAGTTTGGGCAAATATATGGTAGGTTATCTAACTGCTGTCCAAAAACACCTTCAGTTGCAGAATAAATTTCGATAACATCAACGTTTCCATAATAACGCTTAAGAATAGGCGCATAATTCCAGTGTATTTTTGGAACACTAGTACAAAATATTGCTTTAACATTCCAAAAATCTTTTGGCATTAACCCATAATTTTGTTTGACAAATTTCGCAAATTCTAAAATAACAGGTGCAACTCCAATGCATATAGAAATATTTTCATCCTTCACTTTATCGTAAACTAATTGAAAACGTGCTCTCCAACCTCTTCTAGACAAGTCAGTTTTTAGAGCGTCAATTTCTTCTTGATATGGAATAAGCTGTAAGCCTGCAAAGCTTCTATTAAATTTTGCATATGTTCCTGAACTATAGCCATAGGATATCTTACTATCTCCCTTCTTTAAAACATCAATTTGTGAAGGAAAGTTTAGGTTTAAAGCCTTTCCTTGGAAAATTTCGAATTTTTTCCTTTTTAAAGCATAGTTTGCTACAGAACGCGCACCACATAATAGGATTTGAGAAAGATGTGTTTTGGTTATTGGGAATGTTTTAGGTTTGCCTGTTGTACCTCTAGTCATCACCCATCCAACAGGAGGCTCAGAAAGAAGTACATTGAAGTTTTCATAAGAAATTTTTTCTAAAAAAGGTTTTAAATCCTGATATGTTACAATCTTGAAACTCTGCCTAAATTCTTCTAACGTCATATTTGAACTTGCATTATGAAGAACACCATATTCTGTCCTGCTATAACTTTCTAGAAGCCGTTCCAAAACTTTAGTCTGAGAATTTTTAGGCTCGTTTAAAGAATTATACCATGGTTCTAAAACATTATATAAATTTTTTTCAATTTCTAGATCCAAACAGTATACACACTCATGGGCAAAAGTTAATGTTTTATTGCATATCCTACTATTTCGCCTATAATGATTGCTATACCTAAAGTGATTAAACAGAGGGAGAAAAATATAATAAAATTACCATCCTCTTTAACAAAATTTATAATAAGACGATTTAAGATTATGAAGAAGATACCTTGTGAAAAATTTTCAGAGGCAGCCCAAATAGCAACTTTTGAGACAATTCTAAAAACAAATAGTAGTATTAAGCCTATACCAAAGTAGATAGAAAAATCAGCAACAGGCAAAAGAAGCTTTGGAGAAGGTGGAATAAATCGACCATAAACTTCAATACTTTTTAAATATTCGATTATATCTGACGGAAGATTTGGGTTCAAGATAAATGTTAAAGAAATGGAGATTAGAAAAATGCCAAAAGGTACACTTTTTAATGGGTCCTTTCTCAAATGCCTAGAAACATATTTTGTTGACAAAATTACTTTACATCCTCCTTGACACCTAATTGTTGAGGAGGTGAATACTCACCTTTAACATGCATTTTTACTAATCGATCACTATACTTTTGTATAGGGTCACCGGGAGTAATAAGACCTCCAACAACATCTAGAAAAAGCAGTACCCAAAAAATTTTACTCAAATTTCTTATAAATACATTTAAAACAGTTTTGCTATCCTCTGATTCTATCTTAAAGCCCATCACCTTTTTACCAAAAGTGTAGCCGTAAAAGTATTCGAGAAAGATAAAGTATACTAGTGAAATTAGACCTACAGGGAAAAGGAGGTCAATAGAGGGAAGTTTCCCTTGTAAAATAATTTGGGGAAAGAAGAGAATAAATGCTAATATGAATGTAATACCACTTACAATTATTGAGTCTATTATATATGCTACACATCTTTTTATCCAATATTCTTGGAGCAGGCTGTCTTTTGCTATTATGTTAATCCCAAGTTTTCGCGATAACTCGGAAGTAGTAGCTTTTTTTAATTGTGAACCACACTTATAACAATAATTGTCTTCTTCAGAAACTTCAGCCCCACATTTTGGGCAGTACATCTTCAAAACAAATCTTACCTACAACGTTACATAATTGAATATACTTTAATAACCTTTCTAAAAATAAATGGCACAATAATGTAACTTTATTTTAGATTTAAACTTATAAGATTCTTGGAGTTCACAGCATCCTCAAATTTTAGTTCAAGGACCAATGGACCGCAAAAGTTTACTTCTTTTACAAGATCAAGGACTTCACTTATATCAAGTATTCCAGAACCCAATGGTAAGTGGTCTTTTATGAATGGTTTCCCCTCATCTACTCTTTTCACCACATCATGTATATGGATTTCACTTATTCTATCTTTTGAAAGCTCGAAAGCTTCTTTCAAGTTAACATCACCAGGAAAACCTGCAACAATATGCCCTACATCAACACATAATGTGGTACCAAATTCTTTAGCTATGGCTATTGAATATTTAAATGGAAATTTTACTGATTCAAGTGCAAGCCTTTTTGACGGCACACCAAGTTGGGAAAGATTTTCAATCAATTGCTTAACAAAAATTCTAGACTTGGCGGCAAAAAAATTCATTAAAAACTCTTTTTGATCCGTTGCAAGCTTCATTTTATTTACTTCTGCAGCAAATTCGCCTGTAGCGTGCAAAACATATGTTATGGGATCAAGTTCTATAACCTTTTCAATTAACCCACTCATTACCTTAATTGTGGCATTCCTAATTTCATCAATATGTGATGATGGGTCTACAGACCAAAAGGGCAAGTGTATGGAGTAAGAAAGTTTAAACTGTTCCTTTAGTTCCAGGAGACTTCTTATACATTCTTTTGAAAAAAGTTGGTTTGAGTCTTTAAAAAAATAGTGCGTGTTTAAAACAAGTTCAATGTGCTGGAAGCCTAGTTTAGCTGCTTTAAAAACCTGCTTTGGATAACTTTCTCCAGCACTGTAGGTTAATTCATTTACTAGGTCTGAGAACCAGAATACTGGTAATCCTATTTTCAATTTACGTCATCTCTTAAGCTTATATGTAAAAGGGGGCTAAGGTTTTGCTTAAAAAATTTTAGCTTTCGAAAATTGCAAAATATTCTTTTGGTATAGAACAGCATGCATTAATGACATTCATATTATACTTTTTTATAATATTTTTTAAAGGAACAGCAACTCTTGATATTAAGTTATTTTTTATGAGTGTTTCGTCAAAGTTTTGTTTATTGGTAAATGGTCTCATGCAACCCAATGCGATTTCCTTCTTTAAATTCTGTAAATGATTAAAAAAGTCTAAGAGGACTGTTTCATCTGGTGGCTTAAAAGTTGCCATAGAAGTATTTTTTGTTGGAGTGAAAATTAAAAAGACTATGGGTTCACTATTATAATCTTTTATGATTTCAATGGCTTCTTTTTCTTTAAACAGTAAACCATACCTTAGGCCTAATGGTATATGTGGTACAATATAAGGTGGACCATATTTTTCGAGATTTTCAAGACTTTTTATATAATCTGCTGGATTTTTATCTAGACCTTGAATATCTTTTATTACAATTGGGTCGATTACCAGTTGATAATCGACAATATCAACACCGCTTTCCCTTATTTTTGAAGCAAGCTCTTTATCTACTAGACCAGAATGTACACTTATAATAATTCCAAAATCCTTTTTTATATCTTTTATAACATCTAGAAATGATTTTATTGGAAGAAAGCCTTCACTGGTAAAACCTCCACTTAAAAGTAGCCCTCTTGCACCTTGCAAATATAGACTTTTTGCAACATGATACAATTGTATAGGAGACACCGCATCAATCATGCCCTCTAAATAATGTTTTTCACAATATTTGCAATTGAGCATACAATAGTTTCCTGTGATGCTTATAGCAGGATATCTTTTGCCAGGAATAAACGCTTTAATTTCCATCATTTTTCACATCAATAGCTTTTTAATCTGGTATCTAATGATTTCGAATTCTTTTTCAAGTAAAGCTGATGAAGGATAATTGTATATTTTAGTCGGCCTTTCATTATAAAATGGCCGATTGCATGCTGGACAACCAGTAGTAAGGAAAGCGGTTTTTATTTCATTAACTTCAATGTTAACCTTCAATTTTAATCCATTTTCTTCTATATTAATAATGTCCTTTAATTTGTAATTTTTGTTTAAAAAATATCTTATAATCTGCATCAACCTATACTTTTCAATTTTAGGCTGTGGAAAATGTTCTAGTGGTGTACCCTTAACCGGAGTAAAAGAGAATAGAGCAACTTCAGCACCAGCATCATACACTTTTTCCATAGTTAAAGCGAATTCTATATCACTTTCACCCAAACCATATATAAGATGCACATATACATGATTATGATTAAAAATTTTAATACAATTTTTGATAAAATTCCAAAAATCATCCATTTTAAACGGCCTTTTTAGTTGCTCAAAAATTCTACCTGAAGCCACATCTAAACCAACACCTATACAATCTACACCTTGAGAATAAAATTTATGCAAGGTTTCTTCAGAAACGGGTATCGTACCAATTGAAATAGGAATATGCGAACAAGTTTCATTTAACATTCTAGTGATGACAATTGCCTCCTTTTCAAAATCTTCTTTTAACACAGTCTGCAAGCAAATTCTTGAAAAATTATCTTTCTCAATTTTATTAGCTAGCGTTTCTAATTCGATTACAGGCCAAGGTATTCTTGACACAAGTTCTTTACTTGCTATATTTGATGAACTTTGTGGACAAAATAGACAACTTGCAGTACAACCTTTGCCACTATATTGAAGTAAGTAACATGTTGTAGGTTTGGCATCAACATTTACATTAATTAAATCTAGTTCAGCCAAGCTTCCTATAGAGGCCCTTACCAGCATCATATGGAAGTCTGATATTGTCATTATTTTATTTTTTCTAACATTGACTAAATTTATATATGAAGAAAAAAATTAACAATATATATGGTAAAAACCACTATTGTGCTTGAAGATGATCTATATAAGGAATTGGTTAAGGAGGCGTTAGAAAAGTATGGTACAACTAGAAAACTTTCTAAACTTATTAATGAAAAGCTTAGAAAATCAATTTATGATAAAATGGAGGATTAAGAAAAAAAGTTTGAGGGTTAAGCTTGGGAAAAAACTTGCTCCAGAAGAAATTGAGAAAATTGTTGAAGAGGGATGGAGTGAAGTACTAGGCTGGAAGTTATAGTTGATACTAATGTTTTAGTTTATGAGATTGTTGAAGATTCAATCTATCATGATAGAGTTGTGAAAAAATTAATCATTTTTCAATAATATATATTGTTGTTAAATATTGTTGTTAACATTTTAATCGAATTGTTAGTGAATGTTAGGAAGAGTGACTTGAGATAATTGTGAAAGAGCAATCGAATATGCTTAGGATAAATGATAAACTTGTTTTGCCACTTGCTTCAAAATTAAGAATATCATTGTACACGTATGATAAGCAGCTTAAATTTCAGGCATAAAAGCATGATGTTAATCTTGTATGATACAAATTTTTATAACTGTATCATGATAATAATATGATATGGGAAAGCCCTTAAAAAGAACACATCTGTATAATTTTCACAAACAAAATGGGCAATTAGTAGAGTTTGCTGGATTTGAACATGCTCTTTATTATGAAGGTATTGTGGAAGAGCACTTGGCGGTAAGAAATTCTGTGGGAGTATTTGATGTAACACATATGGGTAGAACTGTTATCGAAGGCGAGGATACAGTCTCTTTGCTTGAGAAACTTATTCCACGTAAAGTCTCTAACATGAACAATCTGCAAGGTAGATACGCATTTTTTGTTAACCCGAATGGTGGAATAATAGATGATCTAACTCTTTTCAAACTTGAGGAAAAAAAGTTTCTTATAGTATATAATGCAGGTAATCGTGAAAAAGATTTTAAGTGGATTAGATACAATTCTCTAGGGTATAATGTTAAAGTTACTGATGTTTCAGATGAAGTATTAATGTTGGCTGTCCAAGGACCAAACGCATTAAAAACCTTACAAAAACTTTCTGATAAAGACTTGTCTACGATAAAGCGTTATTGGTGTGACTGGGTTAGGTTAGGAGAATTTGAAGTTCTAGCTTCAAGAACAGGATATACTGGCGAAGATGGCTTTGAACTTTACCTTTGGAATACGCCATTACATATGAGCGAGAAAGCTGAAAAATTCCTTTCAACCATTTTGAATGCTGGTAAAGAGTATAATATTAAACCTTGTGGACTTGGTGCAAGAGACACATTAAGACTTGAGGCGGGAATGTGCCTGTACGACCATGACTTGAGTGAAAGTATTTCACCTTTGGAGGCTGGATTTGAAGGTTTAATCGATTTTGATAAACCAGATTTTATTGGAAAAAGGGCACTTATTGAGCAAAAGGATAGAGGTGTAGCAAGAAAGAGGGTTTGCATAAAACTTCTTGATAAAGGCATTCCCAGGAAAGGGTGTGAATTATATCATGATAGTAAGGTTATTGGGGAACTTACTAGTGGAACATATTCACCTTTACTTAACATTGGTATAGGTATGGGATATGTTTTAAAAGAATTCAGTGAAGTTGGGATAAGGTTAAAGGTTAAGATTAGAGAACACTATTTTGATGCAGAGGTAGTTAATCCACCATTCTATGATCAGAACAAGTATGGATACAAAAGAGTATATCAAAAATAATTAACAAGTTAGGTTTTATACTATATCTTTTTCTCCCAAACTATGCCCGCCTTTTCTAGATCTTCTAACTTTATTGTACCCTTACTCAAAAAATATTGTATTGCTTCATCGACTGTCCTGAAGCCGAATGCGAGCATCCTATTTTTTTCACTCATTATAAAAAAGCCTCTTTTAGCAAGCTTATTGAACACTGGTATTGTCATTAACCTTGCTTCAAGATCGAGATTTCTATTAAGCTTTTCACCTGTTACGGGATCATGTGTTATGTCAGGCCTATAAAGTAGGTGCAAAGGTGGAGGGGGAATTTCCTTTTGAACGAATACCTTTTTTAACACAATCTTTTCGCCATCAAATATTATATTTAGCCTATCACCTACATTAACGCCTAACCTTTTTAAAATTTCATCAGGTATCTTAATTTTACCTCCTTCTTCTATAATAACATCCATATTAGATACCCCCTTTTCTCTAAATTTTAAAAATTGTAACTTAAGCGATTATAAATATTATCTTCCAACATATTTTTTAACTTGAACTTACATAGATACGAATACATATGACTGAGTTCGGAATTGTTTACGAGAAAGGAGAGGTAAGTGAAGGAGATTTAAAACGTATTTCATCATTTCTTAATAAGATGGGTATTGAATATAGGCTATATCCTGAGAACAGTGTTTTATGCAAGAATGGTTATTTTTGCTGTGAAAATCTTAGGGGAGATTACATTTTTGTAATTGGCGGTGATAAGATTGTTCTGAAAACATTGCTTGGAATATCTGATAGAGAAATTCCTTTAGTAAGCTTTTATGGAAGGAAGACAAGGGGATTTTTTCCAATAGCAGGAGTTGATAGCTTTTCAGACGTGGTGAGAGCGATTATTTCAGGAAACTTCATGTTAGAGGAAAAGATTAGGTTATGTGCAAAAGTCGGAGATAAAGAGTTACCTCCTGCACTAAATGAACTTGCCATATTTTCTAAGGAGAGTGGAAGTATTATAAGGTACACTCTTTGTGTTGGTAATGAAATAGTTTGGAGAGATGTTTCAGATGGTGTCATTGTCTCTACGCCTACAGGTTCTACTGCGTATGCACTTTCAGCTGGTGGGCCAATTGTTAGAGAAGCGGACGTTTTTGTTATAGTTTCAGTTAATAGCCTCCTGCCAACCCATAGGCCAATTGTTACATCATCAGATAAGATAATTTATGTAGAAGACTTGTTAAAAAACGAGAATGTTATAGTAATTGATGGACAAGTAAGGAGGACAATAGATTCTGATACTGTAACAGTTTACAAGTCGAAGTATAAGGCAAAATTCTTGAAGATTAATATGGAAAATATTATAGACTTGGATGCAAGACTTTCCAAAAGAATGAACTTTAAAAGGACATATGTTCAATTAGAAGGTTTGCCACCAAGCGCTAAACTTGTGTACAAGATTCTAGAATATGAGGGACCATTAAATAGAATAGAATTGATAAGTAGGACTGGTTTGCCGTCTCGAACTGTTGATTACGCTTTAAACCTTTTAGTAGGTAAGGGTGTGGTCGTTAGAAAACAAGTTGATAAGGATGCAAGAATGAGTATTTACGCGATTTTATAGTATATAATAAAAAAATTTTAGGATTCAGAAATTTCTTCCAAAGACTTCCCCATAGTTTCTATACCCAATATTAGAACAGATAATCCAGCAAAAATGTGAACAAGAGAGAATACGGTAAATGGGCCTACAAGGCCTGTTGTTGCAAACAAGTATCCTGTTATCGATGGGGCGAGTACACCCATAATCCTTCCAAAACTTGCTGCTGCACCCGAACCTGTTCCCCTTATTTCTGTAGGATAGAGTTCTGGAGTGTAAGCATATAATCCAGCCCATGCACCAAGGTTAAAGAATGAGATCACTGAGCTCCATGCAAAGATCCAAGTTATATCAATTTTTAGGCTTAAGAATGCAGACCCTACACCAGCTAAAATAAGATAAACTATTAGAACCTTCCTTCTCCCTATCTTGTCAAGCAGATATGATGCGGAATAGTAGCCTGGTACCTGGAATAATGTTACAACTAGTGTCCACCATATGGATGTCACGTCTGTGAGATTGAATTGTTTTGAGTAAATACTTGGAAGCCAAAGGAATATTCCGTGATATGTGTAAACAAGTGAACCCCAGAGAATAAACAATAGTATACTACGCTTAAGGTATTTTGTTGACATAAGATCTTTAATACTATACTTTTTTATCCTGGATGAACTTTCTTCAAATTTCAGGTCATTGACATTAGATAATATTCCTGTGCTTTCTAAAACTCTTTTTATTTTCTCAGTATCACCCCTTTTAAGTAGGTACCGGATACTTTCGGGAAATGACATTATAACAAAAGGTATTAGAGTTAAAGGAATAATTGCAGTAAAGAAAGTTATTCGCCAACCATATATGGGTAAAATCAAGTATGGAATTAAAAGAGACAATATTGCACCATAAACCCAAGCTGTTTCAACTAAGCCTAGAAAGAGACCTCTATACTTGACAGGAATATATTCTGAAACATATACACCAGGTTGTGGTAGAGCACCCCCCAATCCTATTCCAGCAATAAACCTTAGGATAAATAAGGTACTAAGGTCTTGTGATAAACCACATAATGCTGTAAAAACAGATTCCAAAAATAGAACTATAATTAGAACTTTTTTCCTACCGATAATATCAGCGAGTCTACCAAATCCAAGAGCACCTATAAACATTCCAAGATAGCCTGTGCTCAGCAAATATCCTATCGTAACTACATTCAGTGACCATTCTTTTGCTATAGGGGTAACAAGTGCAGCTATAAGCATAACATCCATTCCAGTTAAACCATAAATTAGTGAAGATAGTACAAGTATTTTGTAGTGGAAACTTTTTAGCGAAACATTATCCAGAACATTGTATATGTTCATCACTTCACGACCAAAAGTTTATAATAGTTAAACATTTTTTGCAAAATTTGCTTATAGAATATTATTTTAGGCAAAATTTGCTTAACATACTATGTACATTTATAATAAATGGAGCATGATTTAGAATAAAAAATTCTTTTAAACTTTAACACACACGTATAAATTTTAGAGAAAACTTAAATCATTTTTACAATACATTAAGTTTATATTTTAGGTTATAAAGTCAAAGGATGTTCAAAATGAACGCCAAAGAAATTTTTGAAAAAGCATCAAAAAGTAAGCTCTTAAACGATCCATATGTTGAAAAAGTCTGGAATCTGATTGGAGATAGAAGCTTATTCCAGAAGTCACCGGACTATCTAAGAAGTTTAAGGAAAAGTCTGTTCAGAGACGCTCTAAAGTTCTTTTCAACAAATAGTGAATATTATGCTAATCTTTTCGATCGACTAAATATAAACCCAAGAAATGCAGAGTTAGAGGATTTAGCTAAACTTGCAATTCCATCCGACATATTAAGAGGAGACGGCCATAAACAGTTCGTTATAAAAAATGTGGACGAAGATGGAGAATATTTTATGTCAAGTGGTACAACAAATAATGTACCAGTAAAAATATACAGGAGCCCATTAGATTTAGCTATAATGATAAAAGCAAATACAGACCTTTTCGAATACGTTTACGGAGATTATCTTGAACCAGGTAAAGGATTAGCGCTTTTTATGGCAGCTCCAGAACTTAGATATAGATTAAATTTTGTAGCATTCGTACACTTGGCTTTAGAAGCCAAAAACATTCCACTTTTGTATGGAATGAATTTGGTTGAAGGTGAAGGTAGTGGACCAGCTTGGAAGAAGCTTGTGCCAAATAAGGATAATATTGCAAAATTTTTGAGAAGCAAGGAGGAGCCTAAACTTTTCTTTACCGCACCAGCAGGTATCTTCTTACTTTCAAAGCAGTTTGAGGAACTCAATTTCATAAAAAAATTGATGTATAAAATTGCTTCAGTTTTACCTGTCCAATTAGGTAAAGGTGGTGTTGTTGTAACTGGAGGAGGGACAAAGGGTTTCACAAACCTACCACCCTACAATGAGATAGTTGGATTTTCTAGGAAATATTTTAAAGCAAAAGATAAGAATGGAAAAGAGATTCCAACACCTTTTATGGACGTCTTAGGTATGACAGAAACCTTGACAGCTATGCTGGACAAATTTGGTGTAATGGATAAGATACCACATCCACTATCTGAAGTGTTCCTTTTAGATCCCAAAACATTTGAGTTGAAAAATGAGGATAATAAGGAAGGCATAGTTGGAATATATAATCCATTCACAACATCTTGGCTTGAGGTATTTTACCCGGGCGACCTTATGATTGCCCACCCTTCGGATAGATTTTATGGCAAAGAATTTGTTTATGTTAGAAGACTGAAAGTTGAAGAAGGTTGGGGACTTCAAAGAGCTTGTGGCGGCACTCTNGAAGAGCTTATGGGTAGAAGTTAATTGGAAGAGGAAATTAAACCCTTTCCTTTCTCAGAAGATTTGGAGGTTATAGAAAAAGAGGTTAATGGGTATAGGATAATTGAGGTAAGTGAACCATATTTTAGAAAAAAATTTTCTGTGTTTAAGAAGATTCAAGATGAGCTTTCAGCAATACCAATTCTAGAGAGACTTGAAGTTTTAAATAAAATTGGCCAAGTTTGGGATAGTAAGCTTCAGCGTGGACAATTTGATGAACTTAAAAGGAAACTGGCAAAGTTAACAGGATACAGTGAAAATCTGATAGACCTAGAATTTTCTTTCATACCAATTTTGTTTGACAAAGACAATATAAGGAGAAATCTTGAATTTTCATTTAAAAACATAGAAGGACTACATAAGTTTGTTGAAGTTGACAATGGAGAATACTACAGATACGTTCCCTCAGGACCCACATTCATAATAAGTTCAGGAAATTCGCTCATACCTCCGCTAATACCAACAGCATTATCACTTGTAACGGGAAATATGACAATCTTAAAGCCTTCTCTAACAAATTATGTTGGAGTTGTAAAGGTTCTTGAAATCTTCAATGATGTCGTCGAAAACTCTAATGTTGCTGAAAAGATGTTTAAGGCACTATTAGTAAGCTACTTTACACATGACAGTCCAGTATTAAAGTATCTACTTAGAGAAGGAAAACTTGGAGTAATAAACTTTTGGGGAGGAGAACCTGCACGTACAGAAGTTGGAAAACTAGTTTATGAAAACATAAATCATCCAAGATTTTTAGTAAATGGCCCTTTAACAGGAATAGCTGTTATTGATGAGGAAAACGTTGACGATGAAACTGCTTGGGGATTAGCGTACAATATTATATTATATGATCAACAGCTCTGTAGCTCACCCACTTCAGCAATTTTTATGGGATCATTTGAAAGAGCTTCAGATTTTGCTTCAAAGGTAGCAAAATACTTGGATGAAATTGGATCAGAATATAGTATGCCATTAAAGGAAAGTGAAAACGTAATATTACATAATGTAAGAAGAAGTTTACAGTTGGTTGGCGCAAATGTGTTTTATTCAAAAAATTTGGATAATCCTTGGACACTTGTAGTTTCTAAAGAAGAGAGTGCATTAGATAATGTGATAAAATACTTTCCACAATATAACATATATCATAGGAAAAGGTTTATTGAGATACAAGTAGTCGATAATATTGAAAAAGTTTTCACTGAAATTGAAAAAGTTCCATTAAGAGAAGCTTTTAAGGGTGTAGACAAGGTTCAGACAATAGGTTTAGCGGTATCTCGAAAAAATTTAGAAAATATTTTAGAAAGATTTGCACAAACTGGAGTATATAGGATTGTTCCTTTAGCTGACATGTTTATGAGAAGCGCTATCGAACCATATGATGGAACAATTTTGGCTTCAGCGTTCACGAACACAGTATATTATAGGAACAAAAACTTGTGGAAGTGATTAGATGAAGGTTCTTGTAACTGGCGCCTCAGGATTTTTAGGAGGACACTTAGTAGAAAAACTTGTTGAAAAGGGCTACGATGTAATAGGTATGGTTAGAAAAGATAGTCCCAGAAGACTTTTAGAAGATTTGAATGTCAAACTTAGAGTTGGAGACCTTCAGGATCAAGAAAGTTTAGTTAATGCAACTAAAAATGTTGACACAGTAGTCCATCTTGCAGCATACTATACATTTTTTGGTAAAAAAGAAATATATGATAAGATAAATGTTCAAGGAACACGTTATCTTCTTGAGGCAATGATTAAAAATAATGTTAAGAGAATAATATATTGTAGTACAACTGAGGCAGTTGGTCCAGTGAAGAAACCTTATGCTGATGAGGATATTGAACCTAACCCAGTTTACGAGTATGGGAAGTCAAAACTTAGAGCGGAAAATGTTGTTAAAGAATATGGTTTAAAGGGGATAGATTATACAATCTTAAGACCTTCAGGAATATATGGTCCAAGAAACATTGATGATGTATCTTACTGGTTTATAACAGGGTTTGCAAAAAATTCTCTAACAAGCAAATTTATAGTTGGAAGTGGAAAAAATCTTGTACAGTTTGCACACGTCCAAGATATTGTCCAAGGATTTGTTTTAGCATTAGAAAAATTTGATATTGCAAAAGGTAGAACATACTTTGTAAGCGAAGAAAAAGCTTACACGTACCAGGAAGTTTACGAAATATTAGCTGAAATTTGTAATAGAAAATCTCCAAAAACACATATTCCGCCAACATTAGCAAAACTCATGATCGCACCAGTAGAATTTTTTAACAAAGTTTTTGGAAAAGAAAACTTTAACTGGCACATTAGCACAGTTGATGCAGTAACATGTGATAGAGCATACTCCATAGAAAGGATAAAGAGAGAATTGGGTTATAGTCCAAAGTATGATTTGAGAAAAGGATTAAAAGAAACGATTGAATGGTACAAGAATAATGGTATGATTTAGCTTTTCTTATTTAGAAGCCACACCACAATTGCATAGATCATCTTCTGCAATTATTACTTGAACTTTTACATTCAAACTGTTACCGGCCTTAATTAGTGAACCAATTTCTCTAATTTAATAATAAATCTTTTCTATTTAAGGAACATGTTGTCTGCAAAAGTTTCATATTGGTTACTTTCTTTTAAGATAAAGCTAACTTTATTCTGTTTGACGAACTTTCTAATAAAAAATTTTTAACTCATCTTATCAATAGCCGCATTTTAACTTCAAACTGCTGTTTTAGTACCATTTTTAGGCTCACGTTTAATAATGTGGCTACAAACTTTTTAAAAGGTTCATGATAATAATTTATACGAAGCATAAATTCGCATATATTAAAAATTGTGTTTGATTATAACCATTGAACCTTTATTTCTTTAATTTGTTTCAGATGCATGTCATCCGTTACGCAGACCAGTTCATGTTCTTTAGCGGTTGCTGCTATAATGCTATCAGCCAGAGGAATTTTATACTTGTGCCTTAATTCTGCGGAAACTTTAGCTATCTGAGAATCAATGCCTATTATTTTGAAGTCCTTTTCAATAAGTCTTGTTCTATGTTCAGCCACTTCTCTACCTTCCTTTTCTAACGTAAGTTTGTATATTTCGTGAACAACTATTGTGGAAACCACTTTATTTTTATCTAACCTAATCATATTTGCTGTTTTTTGGAGAATATTATTATCCTTTGAATAATAATGTTCTATAAAAAATCTTGTATCATATAAGCTCAAAGGTCTTCATCCCTAAGCTTATCTAAAAGTGACTTCATTTCTTTGGGAGAAGCATATTTTGAACCAGAACCTGCTAAGTCTACAGTACTAATGGCTGGTTTAATTAAAATTCCTTCTCCTGTATCTGTGACCAAAAGTCTAGAACCTTCTACAATATTATATTTACGTCTAAGCTTTGCAGGGATAGTTGTCTGACCCTTCCTCGTTACAATAACTTCATATTCCATATCAATTCAGTACTACAAAGCATAATGTAGTACTTTATAAACATTACTACTTATCTTCGAGCAGAAGACTCTTTCTATGAAGATGGAGAAAGAGTATATACAATTTTTGAAGTTATAGTTCTTGCTTCCCAACCGTGCTCTATTTTTATTATATCAAATTGATACCTTATTTCTTCAAACACTTTTTTTGCTATATCAAAAAAGCCATCATCATATAGTGGAATACCTTCAGAAACAGCATATAAGGCTGTTGGATGCCTTTTCCTAATCATCTTTAAAAATTCGTTTGGCTTATACCCTAATGGTTCAATTGGGGCCGTTGTATGATTAAGTTTAAAAAGCAAATTTAGTCTATCTAAAAAGTTTTCAGGAAGATGATCTGAGATCACTATTATGTCAACATCGCTGCCCACACCAAATCTTCTAGTAGCCATTGAGCCATATAAGATTATTGATCTTAGACTGATTTTTTCTAAAACATTTTTACAAAAGATACGTATTTCTTCATCATAAGGAGTATTAAACATGCTCACTAACCTTTTTAACAAATTGAATAATGTTGGTTGCACATTCTATAGCCTTTTCAGCTGTTTTCAGATCATAAAATTCGAATGGGGCGCCTTCAGCGTGAGCGTTAGCATATCTTGTTGGAATATAGTGTCTGTCTAATGTTCTAGCACATTCTTTCAGTTGTTCAACATTTACCCCTTTCTTTTCAACCTCTCCTAAAAGTTTAAGTATTGAATGTCCAACAGGAGAGAAGCCTATTCCATACAAGAGACCTTTGATAGAGAATTCTGCAGCCTGTTGGGCCTTAAAGCAGCTCCAATTATAGTCACCTGCATCTTTGTCTCTTTTTGCACTGGCTAATGTAGCATCCGCTTGCTTTAGCCATCTATCAAATTCATCTTTATCGTAAATTGGCAATTTAAACATCATACAACCAATATAACATTTAAGGAGGGACCATATAATTTTTTATAACAAAATTTTGGAATAATACTTTATTTTCTATGTACCATCCACATTCGATTAAACAAGTTTTAACAAGAATACGCTGGAGATTGTTAGTATGAAACTTATTGGAAATATTATTTCAAGTGAATATATTTCTATGAGTTTTGCTATAATGGGTGGTGTAACTGCAAATATTAGCTGATATGTTGATGTGGTTAAACT
Source organism: Nitrososphaeria archaeon (assembly GCA_026413865.1). GTDB lineage: Archaea > Thermoproteota > Nitrososphaeria > JACIWG01 > JACIWG01 > JACIWG01. The sequence goes on along the minus strand of JAOAKB010000014.1, from coordinate 15,093 downwards.
GTAGCCAACACCTCTAAAGCTTTCCGGTGTCAATTTGGCGGTCATAGCACTTACGGGAGGCCATATTGCCGAATTCAAAAACGCAAACATTACATAAAGTGACGCTAAAAGTACTGTTGAAGAGGAAAAGGGGATTAAGATTATTGATAAGGCTGAGAAAAACATTATTATCGTAAGTAGTCTTTTTTCTCCAACTGTGCCAGCAAGTTTTCCAGAAAAAAGTGAAGCAAATATGCCAAGTATTGGGCCTAGTGCAAATATTAGGCTTGAAATTGCTTCACTCAAATTCTTTTCAAACACTAGATATGATGTTATATAAGTGGTTATTGCTGTTGAAGCAGCAAAAGAGAAGCTTAATGCTATCAGATAGTTGACAAAATTTTTTCTAAAAACCAATTTTATCGAGAAAACAGTCTTTTTCCTGCTGATTCTCGAATCGATATGTTTTGTTCCAATCAATAATATTGCCCAAATTAGTATAGGCGGTATCCATACTAGGTACGCTAGACGCCAATCACCATAAACCAAGATTATAGGAAGAAGGAAGAGGCCTGTTGCAGAACCGAGGCTACCTAAAGCATTATGAATACCCATCATTCCATTCAATTTCTTTCCATCTAAGAATCTGCTTATTGTAGATAAGCCTGAATTATGGTATAGTGGTGAAGCTATGTTTATGAAAGTTATTCCAAGAAATAGTGAAAGCACATTCCAGCTTATGGCGACCAGGGCACCACCTAATGCTTGAGAAAACATTCCTAGAACAAGTATCGGTTTTGCACCAACTTTGTCGATAAGCGCGCCAGAAACTAAGCTTACTAATAGGCTGAATACACGAGGACCAGTTACTACTAAGGATACTTCAAAAATAGATAGACTAAAATTTTTTATGAAAACTGGTAGAAGTGATACGTGTATGAATAAGTATACTTCGATAAGCATGTGAGATATGTTCATTAACCATACAGGGTTTACTGTGTTTAATGATATTTCAGGCTTATGCAATATGCCTAAACCTTCCAAATGCTTACAATATAAAGTTAAAGTTAGAATACAGAAAATTAAACTGTTTATGAGAAGTACAGCAAAAGGTTTAAAAAATTGTTTACAATCCCTTTATTTGACAACAAAGAAAGTATGGAAGCAAAAATAGGTAATGTGTTAACAGTAGAGACAGAATATTCAAAGATGAAGGCAGCCAAATTAATAGAAGATATTGTAATCGATTCACTTTTCTTACAGCTTCCAATAGAATGGCAAAATCTCATCGATGAAATTGTTTCAGGAAATAAGTCTATAAAGAAAATTGTAGAAAATGCTGTTGACGCTGGCATAATAAAGGTTCCCGAAGATTCACACTTAGTAAAAGAATATCGTCCACTATTTGAAATATTACCTAATCTGCATAAGAGAGGTGTAAAGGTGTACTGTTGCCAAGACAATACAATGCACGAAACAATTTCAGACCTTCTTAGTGAAATACTTCTTTTGACCATTAGAGCAAGACTTGGGAAGATAGAGCCTAGAAAATGGAGAGCGTTACTTGAGGAGGAGGCGAGAAGAGAACTTGAGCTTATTGAAAAATGTAGCATGTATATTCTCTCTAAGGCTAAAAGCAAGAATCTTGGTGTAGACCTTCCAAGAGAAATTTTAGAAAGTTTAAAGGCCAAAGGGTTTCTTATTTACGAGATAACATTGGATGTTCCGTCAAAGCCTCTTGACCTATTAAAGTATCGTATCAAGCAGAATTTGATAAAAGGTGAAGAAATTTCTGACGATGAAGTTGCATACTATGTTAAAGAACATGTACACTTTACAGAATTGATAATGAGATATGGTTTTGATGAAGCCTATAGGATCTGGAGCAAATCTAAAAAGGGTTAAGGATAAAATATTATTTCCTCTTCTTAGACTTTATAGAGAAGTAGACGAAGCCTACTCCGATTAAAGCTATGACAAAAGCTATTGGATAGAAAGTTTCTGGCAGAGAATACACCTTTTCAAGCAAGTAAACAGACAACATAACATATGCAAATTTATCCTTTTCAGAAAGCAAAACTATATAGTATATTCCATCCTCGTTAACTTCGTAATTAAATGTCCCATTTTTTGACGCTGGAATAAAGAATAATGGTGAAGCCTTACCAGTTTTATTGAATGTGTCAAAACCTTTTTTGTCAAAACATACTAAGGAAAGAGGGTTGCCCGATATTACTGTATAGTTTCCACCAACAATAGAATTTTTGTACGCTTGAAAAGAAAGATGATATGATGTATTTGTTATGTTAACTAGAGAATATTCGATAACATTTTTAGAATAGTTTACAGTTGCTAAATCCAGTTTTTTCAAATAGTCTATTATTGTCTGTTCAGGCAAAAGTAGTAATGATGAACCTATTAAAAGCAATATTATTCCTATTAATAGCAGTTTTTTTCTCATACATCATCGGTAGGGAATATTAGGTTATTAAATTATAATCTATTTGCTTGAGCTTAGATAGTTGACGAGTATTAGTGCATAAATTCTTGCACATTTAACCAGTTCGTCTACCGGAACAAATTCATTAACTGTATGTGCAACCCTAATATCTCCAGCACCCAATATTAGAGATGGAATACCTGCTTCAACAAGATGTGACATTTCTGTTGTAGCCTGAAAACCTTTCACAGGTCTTTTTTCACCCAATATCCTTTCTACAGCAGAGTTGGCTAGAATAACAAAAGGATGGTCTGATGGCGTTTCAGCTGGATTATGTGAATGATAAAGTTTTAGCTCAAATTTTAGACAAGGGTCTTCAGAAGAAAGCTTGCCTAGAACATGATAAAATTCTTTTTCAACATCCTCCACCCTATCCCCGGGCAAAAGCCTTCTATCTATTGTAATTTCACAAAAGTCTGGTACAACATTATCTTTTGTGCCACCAAATATTGTACCTACATTTAGTGTTGGTGTTCCAAGAAGAGGATGTATTCTATATGATGTTGAATAAGATTTTGCTAACTTTTCCAATTCACTTATAACATTGGCCATTTTATAGATTGCATTAATTCCCTCTTCAGGAGTGCTTGCGTGAGTTGATTTACCTAACGTTTTAAGCTTCCATCTTGCTACACCCTTATGCGCAACATTTACTTCAAGACAACTTGGTTCTCCAACAATGGACACATTAGCAAAATAGCCTTTTTTTATAAAATCTCTTGTTCCGAGCCCAGAAATTTCTTCGTCAGACGTCAAAATCATACATATGTTACCTTCCAATTTTATTCCAGAATCTATAAGAGTTTCTAGAGCATGAATAAATGCTGCAATGGAACCTTTCATGTCAGCAGAACCTCTACCATACAATTTACCATCTTTCACAGTTCCACTGAAAGGATCAAAATTCCACAAAGACAAGTTTCCAACAGGAACAGTATCCAAATGTCCGTCAAAAAGAAAAGTTTTCTCACGATCACTGAACTTATATTCTGCAAAAAGATTAGGCCTATTAGGTAAAAAATCAAGTAAAGTTGTCTTCAATCCAAAGTTTTTTAAAAAATCTGCTAAATATTCTGCCAACTCCTTCTCTTTACCAGGTGGATTTTGGGTGTCAAAATTCACAAGCTTGCGTGTATAATAGATAACTTTTTCCTCGTTTATATTGTCTAAAATCTTATCTATATTTTTTAACATAAACCATACATCTTTAACATCTTATATTAAATTTTTTGAAAAATATTCAAATTCCCTATGGTACAAAAGAGAATCTTAGTGTGAAGGTGTTTATGCCATCACTTAATTCTAAACCTACAGTATACAATAGACCAGGAACAAAGTTTCCATCAATGAGGGAAAATTTTAAAGCTTTTGTTTCACCACTATTTATTATCTGGTTTTGGTTCGGATTTGCAAACATACCTGGATATGGTGTAATGGAAAGTATTTTTTGCTGGGTTATAGGAAGAAGACCAACATTTTTTAGATTCAGTATAAGGTCGCTTCCAGACGCGTACACACTTTCAACTTCAGCCCTAAGATGCCCACCATAGACCTTGAATATAACTTCTTGACCTATTACTGGATCAAACCCTCCAACTAAAACCTTTGCCGTATAGGTTTGAAGAGGGTCAAATATTAGTGCCTTTCCATAAATGTCTTTTAGCTGATACGTGAATTTTTCTGAATCTCCTGATTTAATTTCAACAGTAAATTTCATTTTTTCTGAAGGAAGATTTGCATTTCTTGGCCTAGGGTCTATATCCACTATCTCTATCCAGCTTATTGGGAGAGCGCCTATGTTTCTTACTTCTAATATTAATTTGTCGTCTACAGTATAAGGATTCTCTATCCTACAACTTATTAGTGAAGAATAAAGTTTTTCATATTGTTCATTAACCATTTTTAATAAAATGTTCTGTCTATTTAGAGATTCTTGTAAACTTGTAATATTATTGCCTAAGTAGCCTATCTTTTCATCCAGTTTTTTTATTTGAGAATCTAATTTTGATATTTGTGCATTAAATTGTGGTCGTTTAACTATTCTTTCTTCCAAAAAGAATGCTGTAAAAAATATTATTCCAACAAGTAGAAGAGAGTAGAGTCCATAACCTATAGTAATAATAGATGTTTCGGATAAGTTCATGGTTTCAAACAATGAAAATTTATTATAATCAATGGATATTATCCAAGATAAGCCTGTTATTGAGCAAAATGTTCCAGTGTAAAGGTTTAGTTTATGAAAAGCTATAGAGGCTAAGGCCAAAGCAACTGAAACAGTATACAATATTATGGATAATAGGATGAGTTGATTATTTGACATTAAAGTAAATAGTATCTGTTGTGATGGACCCTTTAAAAGATAATTGAATAGGGTATTATAAAATTCTATCATATTAAAATTTTTTACTTCTCCCTTTAAAGTATGCAACGTTATCCATGGGAGAAAAGATGAAACAATGAGCAAGATAACTCCTAATGTGGATATGATTTTATAGGTTTTCATTCAATCAATATTTTACTATTTATTATATAACCTTTTTTAAGGATATTTCAATTATTTACATCGATTTAAATTGTTTAGGTATTCTCCATAATAGCATAAGGCATACATAGCGCAGGCTGCATCTTCGGGGGATGCGTAAGCGGGTATACCAAATTTTTCAAACTTACTTCTTACATATAATGCCATTTCTGTTTCACCAATATCACATGCTATTATAGGCTTTTCTCTAGAAGAAGTGATCAACGCAATCCTATCTACATAGTCTTCTTGAAGGCCTGGTACATGATGTAAACCAAGTAAAACTATTCCATCAACCTTTTTATCATGATAAACAATTTCAGTGACCTTTGCAATCATATCTGATGTCACAGAACCTGTTAAATCTATGGGGTTAGATAATGAAGCAAACTTTGGAATTTGTCCACTCTCACGCAGTACTTCAAGTTTTCTTAAACCATCTTCTGAAATGCTTTCAATTTTTAACCCTTTAAGTTCACATTCATCAGCAACCATAATTCCAGGACCTCCGGCATCTGTTATAATACAGATATTTTTGCCTCGAGCTGGGGGTTGCATAGAAAGAGCTTTACCCATATTAAAAAATTCGTTCATATTTTGTGCTCTGATAATTCCAGCCTGAAAAAAGGCAGCATTATATACTTCATCTAATCCAGCAATTGAGGCTGTATGTGATAATGCTGCTTTTGCACCAGCCTTTGTTTTACCAGTCTTGAGCGCTATTACAGGCTTTATTCTAGTCACATTTTTTGCTGTTTCAATAAACTTATTTCCAGACCTTACAGATTCAATGTACATTAGAATTACTTCTGTTCTTTTATCATGTAAAAAGTAGTTTAGAAGGTCCGATTCATCCAAATCTATTCTATTTCCAAAGCTTACAAATTTACTTATACCAAGCTGTCTTCCAGCCAAATAGTCTAATGCTGCAACACCAAATGCGCCACTTTGTGTTACTATAGCAATTTTCCCCTCTTTTGGACGAGGTGTTGCAATAACTTCTTCGCCAGAAATAAGGGTTTTTGTTATTGGTAGAAAGAGTGTGTCTACACCTGATACTGGATCATAGACGCCTAAACAGTTAGGGCCTAAAACTCTTATATTTCCTTCAAAGGCTATTCGTCTAACTTCATTTTCAAGCTCACGGTTTCCTACTTCACTAAACCCACTTGATATTATTATTGCCGCCTTAGAACACTTTTCTTTAGCATCCTGCATAACTTGTGGAACAAATGCTGCTGGAACAACGATAACAACCAATTCAATTTCATTTACTGGAAGACTTTTTATGGATGGAAAACATTTGTAGCCTAAAATTGACTCCTCTCTAGGGTTAATGGGATAAAGGTCACCTTTAAAAAGACCTAAACGCTTATTTTCAACAAAATTTTTGAATATGACATGCCCAGCTTTATCAACATGCTTAGAGGCGCCTACAACTGCAACGGAAGATGGTTCAAAAAAGGACTTTATTTGCTCAACAATTCTATTATCGTTCAACAGAAAAAGAATGTTAATACTTACTTAAAACATTTTCTAAGTGCTATTAAAAATTTAATATAAAGACAAAAATTTATATTATTACAAAATTTGATGTTGCTTATTTAATTATTTATTATAAATAATTTTTACCATTTTTTGGTCATGTCCTTAAAGTTCTTCTTATTATTATATAGAATATTGCAATAGCAGATAAGATAGAGGCTAAGACTATTACAATTGGGATGGGGTCAAATGGTTGTATAAGAGGAGATGTTGTAGCAGGTGTATTAGATTTTTCAGAAATAACCATTTTATGGAACATATTGGATGATAATTGTATTTCAGATTTTGATGTAATTGTACCATATAATGCATATATTTTGTAAACTCCTTCTGATAGAAGAAAATTTGTTTGACCATTTTTATCTGTTAGGCTATCGCCTCTAATATTATTTTCCATATCAACAACAGTTACCTTCGAGTTGGGAAGAGGTGTTCCTTTTTCATCTACAACTTGTACAGTAAGAGTATAAGATTTTAGCTCTGGAACAATAAGAGAAAACTGTTTATCCGATTCAAGATTTATTTCAAATGTACGGTAAATTTTTCCAGCATAATATACTTTTAAAGAATATGTATCTGCGATAAGATTTTTGAAGGATGCAATACCATTTTGAGTATAAGATTTAAATGTCTTCAACCTATTTTCTAAAACAACTTCAATATTAGATACAGGTTTACCGCTAGTATCTCTAACTTCTAGAATAAACTCATATAATGGAACCTTAACCTCATGTAAAGTTTCAGGTTTAGGAGTAAAGGTTTCAGAAAAAATCTTATATGAAGTATCAAGCCAAAAAACATCTAGGCTGTAAGATTGTAATGGCATTGAAGCAAAGACTGCAAACCCGTCTCTTCCAGTAAAATTAGAAACACTTTTTGGACCAGAAACAGTATTCCATGTTAGGCTTACTCTAGAATCAGAAACAATCCTATTAGTTAAAGTCATTACACGAACCTTAACAAATCCAACATTACATATAACCTTACTAAAACCAGCTCCTGAGGAAATTCTAGACTGTGCAACAACAACATCCTTCCATGTGACAAAAATGTTAATTTCGTTCGACGGGTCTGTTAATGTAAATGATGCGATACCCTTACTGTCAGTGAAAGCTTCAGCAATAAGGTATGCGCCAGGGGGAGGAGCAAAAAGGGATATTCTTGCATTAGTCAAAGGCACGTCTCGAACATCAACCGCTTGAATTTTTAATTGTACAACTAAAGCATTAACATTAAAATGTGTACATAAAGTAAGGATTAGAATAGATAATGCTATTAAAGAAATAACTTTTTTGTATAATAAATTTTTTAAGCGAATCTTTGCCATTATTATACAAATCACCAAAAAGAGTATTTTAAAGTTTTTCTAAAGAGCAGCAGATACACTAACGATTGTAGGAAAATATGTTTCAACAAACATGCGATGATACATATTAGGTTCACTATATCCATTACCCTCATATGCCCAGACTCCAGCAAACCACGAGATTACAGTACCTCTTCTTATAGTCATTGTGCCACTAGTATCAAATCTTTGAGCCAAACAATCGATCACCCTCCTAGCATAATCAGCTGAAGTCCATATCCACATTTCATAACGATTTCCTGGAATTAGTGATTTTATACTATCAACATAACCCTTGCTTGGAAGAACGGCTTCACCAAAGCCATTATAGTTATATTGAGCATACCAGTACAAAAAGTTTTGATCTCTATCATGAGTAGAATGTGAAGAAGAGTATGTTCCCCAATGAACTGACAAGTCTGTCATCTGATGAGCCCAATGTGATATTCTAATTGGTGAACCCTGGTCACCGCTTGTACCAGAAATCATTGTTAGATAACTATAATACCTACCATCTGTATGGTCTCTCAACCAAATTATATCATTATATAGTTGCCAATATTTCGTCTTATAGGGTATCAACGCTATTTCTGTATGCTTGAAAGGACCAGGATCATCATAATATTCTTTGTAACCATTTTGGTATTCTACACGATAGGTTCTACTTGTATCTCTGTATGCTACAGCCCTTATTGGGCCAACCAGAACAGTCCAGTTCCCTGCAGGAAGTATATGAGGTATCCAATACCCTCCAGGTATACCGATATAGCCTATGCCATTCATAGAATATTCTACATGATAATTTTTATAGTACATTGAGAAGGTCCAGTCTATCGCAAAGCTAAAGCCTTCATTGGGAACAAGTCTTAATGTGTATCTTTGATTATATATGTCTACGTAAATTCCTGTACTGTTCATTCTTACAAGATATGTTGGTGGGGGCGTATCAGCATCCCAAAGCCATTCTATTCTAACCTTCTGCTGATAAACACCTGGATTAGAATAGTTGAGTAAGAAGACAAGTTTGTCACCTACTGAAAATCTTCTTCTCCATTCTGCAAACTTTAATGTTGGAACAAGATAGTTTGATGTCCATACTTCAACTTGACTTGGAATTTCCTTTAGATTGGGATCAGTTGGCCCATTTGTTGTACTGTATACTCTGAACTGTTTGACTGGAGGCATTGGAATGGGTGGATATGTGCCAGAGAATGCTAATTGTCTGTTAAACCATAATATTGTTCCATTCAAAATAACTTCTAGTGCATAAACTTCTTCAGGTTTAGATACACCCGGATAGAAGGGGTTTATTGCATTCTCTTGTATAACATATTCTACTGCTGTATAAGTATAGGATTCTACTATTATTCCCCTATTGTCTACAGCCCAAACAATAATATATCTGTTGTAGGGCTCATCAATAATTTTATCGTTTACCGATTTAAAGTATATTGTGTAATTTCCTCCACCATTATTTAATAATGTTACTATCTTAGCGTTTTCCCATTTTGATGTAGACTTGTCAAAGTATGATATTTTAAAATTTTTTGCTGTAAGGTCTTCAATTGGTTCCCCATACTCCTTGTTTAATGTGATAGTGACTTTTGTTCCAAGTTGTCTATCATTTTCTATAGAGTTCACGTATACAGTCATATTCAATAGAACAAGCATTTGACCCTTCCAGCCATAGAAACCACTCCCTGGTACACTGAGGCTAAAGTTTGCAGATATAGCGGAAATACTTTGTGGTGAATACCAGTATAGTTTAGTTAGATCATAAACATATCTTGCTGGCATGTTAAGTTTGCCAAATAGAAGCTTTTGAGGCTGTAGCAGAACCTTGTTGAATGTGAAGTTTACTTGTATGCCTCTTGCTGAGAAAGTTCTTATGGCAGTTTTCATCCATAATGTGAACCTTTCAAAAGCATTGTATCTGGGTGTATCCATTTCCGCGGTAGCATTATATTCTTGTGTCATTGCAGCAAGAATGTATCTAAGAGAACGTCTAAAGTCTTCGTTAAAATTGTCAACTATCTCCTTAACCTCCTCATACCTTAGATTCTGGTATGTTGTCGATGTATTGTGAACAGTTACAGCAATATAGAATATTAGTAATGTTAGAATAACTCCAGCAAAAATTAGAAGTTGACCTTTTCTTTTTCTTCTAACCATATTATACACTCCCCAAAAGTGCTAACTTCATTTCAATCACTATAACTTTCATCCATCTTGTAGTGTAAACATATGATATTTGAACATTTTCACCGGCTTTCAAAAAAACTGCTTCATTAGCTTTCCCAAATTCGTCAACAACATTGGATATTACGGCTTTATTTAATCGAACAAGTTCTACGAAACCAAGCTGGTTCAAGGTAGCATTATATATTGAAATGTTAAATATTATGTTATGTGGCATGAAAGAGTTTATTACAACCTTAAACTGCTGTTCCCAACCCTGCTTAACTTTACCACTCGAATCAAATATTAGTTGGTCAAAACCTTGATTTGCTGCAAGTGAAGATAATAGATTGTAACCGAATTTTTTAAGGTCTTCACTTGACCTTTGATGGGGGATATTTGGTGGTAGTGTAAGATAATAGCTTATAGAAAATGCTGAAAGGATTAAGAGAGATGAAACAACTGCTTCTATAATCCTTGAAATACCTCTAGTCATTATTCACTCATCCTCCATAAAGTTAGCTCAGCATAATAAGAGTTTGTTCCAATTCTTACAATTCGTGATAAGGTTACTGTGTTTATTCCAGCACTCTTTAAACCCATGGACATATAGTCAACGGCTACAGGAGTCCTTGGCCTTGTGGCGAAAACTAGACCCCATTTACCTTGCTTTTTAACAAGAAGCCCAACAAATATTACATCTTGTGACGGAGAGTTTGCTAATTCATAGACTCTATAATTTTTTCCACCATAGTTGACAATTTTTCCAGCCTCACCATTCGTTACATCCAATGCCGGATTAATTATTATGTTTAAACTTGATGTTAACTCTAAAGCTGTAAGCTCAAGATGATGCGCACCCCTTGCTATATCTTCAACTTGTGTAAAGTTCGCTATAAGATATTTTCCTTGAATAGATAACCCTAATGTTGGTATAGTATTAGCTACATAAGAATGTTGGGATTGTAGACCATAATAGTTTACTGAAACTACAAGACAATATGCATATTCTGAGATACCTTGTGGAATTTGTGGCATATTGTTTTTGAAGTCAAGCATTGCTTGCCCCATCCAGTCAGTCATATTATTTATTATAACGTAAGCATAATCAAAGTATTCATTATTTACAACATATATTGCAATATATGTTCCTTTTACTTCAGCATTAGGTGCATTTTTACCCATATAGTTTTTCACAGTCACTTTAAACTTTTCTGTAGGAGATTTTGTATCAGCTTTATCTATAGTTATATTTAATGCGGTTTTCAGAAGAAATCTGAAACCATACTTCCAATAGCCTTTTTTTGCATCATACAATCCTGTTATAGTGCCGAAGGTTGTTGTATTAAGGTATAATGGATTTATTATTTCGCTTACACCAGGATATATTCGCATAACTTTGTCTACATCTAAATCATACATTTTACCATGTTGTAGTGCTAGACCAAAGTCTTTTAGGCTAGTATTGTTTACATAAAGGTTTGAGCCCCAATCTTCAGGATAACCTTTAGTTAATAGGATTTTATCAAAAAGTCTACTTGCTACCACGTCAAGCTGTTCCTCTTCAACAAGCTGTAATTGATTAGAGGACAATGTAGTTACAGAATAGTATGTGTAACCAAGCATTAGAATTGTTATCAATACGGCTACAATGTACTCGTATGTTGGACTCATTAACCGCTCACCTCAAGCCTTCCAATACCAACTTGAACAGAACCAGTGTTCGGGTTAAGTCTACACCATACAACTGGCTTAGAAACACCGCTATGTATTAGAGTATCGTAAACAATTTTACCATTACTAACTTTAAAACTTCCTGAATAATTAACAACCTCCACACCAGACTTAATATAGAGCCTTGATTCTACCTTAAAAACTTCGTACCCATATACATATGATACAACCTTCCAGCCTAAAGAATCATTTTCTAACTTAATAATATAGCCTTTATTGTTTACATGAACAGGAATTTCTATAATCTTGTAAATGTAGGGACTTTTGTGCTCAAGATAGAATAAGTTTAACATATCCATCATTTCTGAAGAAACCCTTTCGCAAACTTCTTGAAGATAAATTTTTGATGATTTTATGCTTGTATCCATTGTTGTTTGTAGAGAAAAAAATGTTACAGCAGAAAGTAGCATAGCTAGAAGAAGCGTTCCAACCAAATGTGACATTGTTATATCAGGCATTTTTCATCAACCAAAAACTGAAATTTCAACATTAGATTGGACAAACATGATTATGGTATCTCTTGGAAGAATTCTTGTTCCAATATTATAGTAGCTTGGAACAACCAAGTCAAGATATACAGGAGATGAGCCTAACTGTGCAGAGAATCTAATTGTATATTTATCAAACAATGGACCAGCATTAGCTGGAGCAGGTATTCTATAATATGAGGTACTCAAGCTTTTGCATTTTGCTACAACATAAAGGTTTCCACTTCCAGAAAATGTACCAGGTACAAGGTTAATATAGTTTACTTGAATAATGTTCACAAGTTCGAAGATAGGAAGTTTTGTGGTAGCATTTATGCCCTTACTAAAGTTAAATGTTCCAAGGTTAAGCACATTAACTCTAGAATAGTCTATTACAATCCATGCACCCTTACTTTGCTCCACAAACACGCAGCCCATAGAAGCATTATTGTTAGAAAGTATTGGCACTTCGGTTCCCCTTATAAAATATTTTCCAGCAACAGATGCTAGTGAACCACCACGATACTTTAGCTGATTACATTGAACCGAAAATAGATTTTGAGAATAATAGGGTAGAGTGCCACTTATTGCCTGTACTGATACAGTTAAAGTTTTAACGTTTCTTACAAAAGATGGACCACCAGTTCTAGAATTAAATTTAACATATCCTGAAGAATCCTGTTTTGTTGAAACATGCTCAATTATTTCCGCAAGATTTGTCATAATATTTTTTGCCTGATCAAATTCTGTGCTTTCACTTTGTATTGCAAACATGTTGTTTGCAAACCCCATTGCAATTAAGGCTATACTTAACATTATTCCAGTTAGAATAACACTTGTAACAATTTCAGACAACCCCTTCTTTTTCCTAATTCTATACATATCTTTAACCCTTCAACATTATCAAATAGATAATAGAATGATTTAAACGTTTCCTTTTTTTGTTATGTGGAGACTATTTGAAGTGATCCCATGAATATTGGAGCAAAATACAATGATATAAGTGAAATTATTGCTAGTACAAAAGAGTGTTTAAATCCAGCACTGACTCTTTCACCAGAAACCTTTCCAGCAACAAGACCCATAAAGACGGTATTGAATATAATTGGTGGTACAAAAACTTTGACAAAATCTCCGAAACCAAATGCCGCAGAAAACTGTTGGAATATGCTTCTTGCAAAGAATAATATTGTTATTGTCGATATTAACATGATCAAGCCACCTATGTATGGTAATAGAAGGAGCGGTCTTAGGCTTGACCTTTTTTCCTTTTCTATAGACATTATGGATTCACTAAATGATGCAAGACTTTCTAGGGTTTCAGGAGTTCCTCCTCCGACGTCTATTGAATCTATAAGTAGGAACATTGTCATCATGTTAAGCCATCCATGAAGCCTCTTTCTAAGGTCTTCTAATACCTTTCTAAAAGATATACCCCAACTGATTTCATTGGCCATTACCCTCAAGATTTTTGAGAATTCACCATATTCTCTTTTTGCAAGATAGAATATGCACTTTTCAGGACTTATATTAGTTTTTCTTATTTCGACAAGGTCTCTAAGAAAGTTTGTAATACCCATGGTGATAAGACTGTTTTCTCTAGAATATTTTATGTCCATAATCATTCCAGGCAAAAATGTTACCATCATAACCACACATATGCCAACAGCAGGTTCAAAACCATAGTCTAAGCCCAAAATTTGTCTAAAGCTTATGATAAAGGTGTAGAATGGTTCAAGTGGACGAAAATCTCCAAAGTTAACAAAAGGCATTGGTACATAGAATGCTAAAACCATAGGTATGGTTAGAAGAAATGCGAACGGTAGTGTTGCAAAAAACCACTTATAAGCCCTATAGTCAGATATTGGATACTTTGGAGCCGTGATATCTATCATGTACAAGAAAACACCAGAAATTACAGGCAGAAAAATGTAGGAGAAGAGTACAAAGGTTTCCATGCTAAATAGCCCACCACCTCCACCACCCATGTTAGCAGGCATAATCCTAGTTACAATAAACATAACATACAATGCTAAAGCAAGCAGTATTGCAACAGTAATATATGATTCCATAAGAAGAGCCATCCTTTCACCAATAATCTTAATCTTAGTCTTCCTGTTCTCGAACATAAGCTCAGTGCGCTTCAAAAGATAGTGTTCAGTATCACCACCAACCCTTAACGTGGAAGCATAGCCTAAAATAAACTCCTTATAGTCTTTGCTTGGAACATGCTTAGCACTCTCCTCCAAAGCAGTAACTGGATCAATACCTCTAGCCCTCGTGTCAACATAAACAAGTTTTGCAGCCTGACCCAATTGAGGGAGAAACTCAAGATCCTTAAGCTTTTCAAAAGCCTTAAAGGGAGAAATACCTCCAGAGGCTAAAACACTAACATATGCTGCGGCAAAGGGAACTTCAGTATCAAGTATTGAGGCACGATTTGATGCGGCAAGATTAGGGTATATGAGGAATAGTACGAAGACAAGTGGTGGTACTGCAAGAAGTGTCAGCATTATCGGATTTAGTAAAAAGAAGCCCAATAATGCTATTGGAGTAAAAATTGCAAGAGATAAAAATGTAGCAAAACCGCATATTGAAAGATAGGTTTCAGGATGTATTCGAATATTTGCAGCCTCCAAAGTTGCAGGAATACCTTTAAAAATTTTTAACATTCTACGACCAAACCAATTAAAATAAGCGTAAGACAAACTTGTGAAAGTAAGCTTAGGCTTATAAGCCTTTCTACCCTTAACTTGAACCTTAACCTTAGCCATCACATAATATTTTAGAAGATAGAATTTAAACTTATCTATAAAGTTATGAA
>JAOAKB010000013.1 GCA_026413865.1 Nitrososphaeria archaeon | reverse complement strand
GCTTAGGCGTGTCCTGAACTCTACCATCAAGCCCAGCCATAACCCTTTCCATAATATTTTTTGCAACACAATAAACTAAATGATATTTTTCAAATAGGGCATACACATCTTTAAACGTGTATGGGTCAGGAGAGGTTGGACCGGACGCTATAGAGCTTAGATCATCTCCAACAACATCAGATAAGATTAGACTTAGAAGGTTTGCAGGATAAACATGTCTTGCAAGTTGTCCACCCTTTACACCAGATATGTGCTTTCGTATACAATTTATTTCCTGTATTGTTGAACCAACCGCCAAAAGCAATCTTGTCATTTCCTGCTTATCCTCTAAAGTTATACCTTCAGCAGGATAGGTGAATAGTGCAGAGCCTCCGCCAGAAATAAGGCAAATCACAAGGTCTTCAGAAGAGAGGCCTTTGGATATTTCAAGCAAAGTTCTTGCAGAATTTACATTTATTTCGGTAGGTACTGGGTGAGTGCCTTCAAGTAACCTAATTTTTTTTAATTCTGGAAACTTTACTGAACCTTTTGGAACGATAATAGCACCATCTGAAATTCTTTCACCCAAAACTTTTTCGCATGCCAACGCCATCCTATAGCTAGCCTTACCAAAGCCTATAACCACAATCTTTCTAAAACGTTCAATTTCTTTTGAAAGTGTTGTAAGAGTATTGAGTACAGAAGAGTATGGGTTTGCAGTCTCCAATCCTGCTTCAATAATATCCAGAATAATCGTCTTTTCTTTAGAGACTGAAAGTTCGTTCCAGTTTAAAATTTTTTTAGTATTCATCACATTTATCTTCTTAGAATTATCTTAAAAATATTATTTTATAACATTTAACTTTATATAAAGGAAAGTGTAGAATTGTTTTAATGTACAGAAAAGGTATCGAACATATAATGGAACCTTATAGAAGCCTTATGAAAGATTTACTTAACGCACTAGTTATTGTCTTTAAAGAAAACCTTGTATCTGTAATCGTCTATGGGAGTGTAGCAAGAGGACAGATGAGAAAAGACAGTGACTTAGACCTTTTTATAATAGTAGACAATTTGCCTGCTTCAAGATTTGAGAGGGCAGCCATGTTTTATGAGGCAGAGAAGGTTGTTGAAAAAAGTCTTGATGAACTTTTTACAAAGGGATACATCATTTCACTTTCACCTATACTAAGAACTTCTAATGAAGCAATGAAGATCATGCCTTTATATTTGGATATGATTGATGACTGTATTATAGTATATGACAAAAACAACTTTTTTGAAAAAATTTTAGAAAAACTATTATTAAAATTGAATGAATTGGGTGCAGAAAGAGTCTGGGTTGGTAAAAAATGGTACTGGAGACTAAAAAAAGATTATAAGTTTGGAGAGGTAATTGTTATTGAATAGTCTAGAGTTAGCGAAATCAAATATAAGGCAGGCTGAGGAAAGATTTAGACACTCTAGGGAAGCGCTTGCAAGCGGAAACTTTCCATATGTTGTTAGACAATGTCAAGAGGCTGTCGAACTAGCTTTAAAGGCATCATTAAGACTTGTTGGAGTTGAACCTCCTAAGTGGCATGATGTTGGGCCAGTGTTAAAAAGGGAAAGAGAAAAGTTTCCTAAATGGTTTCAGGAAAAAATTGATGAACTTGCTTCAATATCAAGAAGTTTAAGAAAAGAGAGAGAATTAGCTATGTATGGGGATGAGGAGACCGGAGTTTCTCCTGAAGAATTATATATTAAGTCTGATGCTGAATATGCTCTTAAACTGACTGAAACGGTACTATTTAATGTGTCCAAACTCTTGAGTGAGATAGAAGGTAAGATTATTTAGTTTGTTTAAAATAAAATTTTTTTAAAGAACTTTCGGTTCTTCTATACCATACTTTTTAGCCAACTTTGTAAGCTCTAAGAATGTTTCTTCATCAAGGGGTACACCTTCCTTCATTCTTTTACAAGTTAGTTCCTCTTCTATTTCATTTGGAAATAAGATTCTTGTTCCTTCAGAGACTGGAGTTGACTTAATTTCCCTAATATATTCCTTTATATCATTCAAGTATTCTTCATAGGCTCTTGCCATATCTAGTTTAGACACAAATATTAGAAAGCCTCCCTGAGAAAACCAAGAACGCTGTATTTTTAAACCATATCCTCCACCCAAAACTATTCCACATAAAATGTCTATCACTATGGCTAAACCGAAACCTTTGTAGCCTCCTATCGGAAGAAGCATGCCCTTTATCGCCTCATTCGCATCTGTAGTTTCTTCTCCATTTTCATTCAAAGCCCAACCTTTCGGAATAGGTAACCCCTTTTTCGATGCAACAAGAAGTTTTCCTCTAGCAACCACGCTCATAGCCATATCAAGTATTATGGGATGGGAACCGTCGACTGGAAAACCTATTGCAAGAGGATTTGTGCCTACAACAGGTTTTTTGAAGCCTGGGAGGGCAATATTTGGCGAAGCATTTGCTATAGCAAGAGCAAACATTTTTTCATCAACAGCTTGCATAACATATTTAGCTAGCATACCAGAATGCTTAAGGTTTCTTACTCCAGAAATGCCTATTCCATATTCTTTAGCCTTAGAAATCGCCTTTTCTGTTGCAATTGTTGCTGGAACATAGCCTAATGTGTTGTCACCATCTATCAGGGTAAAATATTGATTTTCTTTTACAATTTTGATGTCTGGTTTCGGATTTATTAAACCCTTTTCAACACCATCTGAGTAATAGGATAGTCTAACAACACCATGCGAGTCTACACCTCTCAAGTTCGCGAGTACAAGACTTTTAGATATTATTTCAGAATGCTGTATTGGAAAGCCTAACTTTACTAAAAGCTCTTTTCCAAATCTTTCTAATTCTATTGGAGAAAAGTATAGAGGCATGCTGATTAAAGCTTAGAAGTGAGGTTAATTTAACTTTACTATTCAATAAGATTGTTGTTAAACCTAATAAAATGTTAATAAAAAATAATAGTAGGGGTCTTTATAGTAATTTCTTTATTGCAAGAGAGTATGCGGTATATATTGCACCCTTAGCACTGTTAACGACTTCTTCAGAAGTCTGTCCCTCTTGTGGCCTAATTTCAACTGTTACTGGACCACAGTATCCAATTTCAAGGAGAACGTTAAATAGTTGTGCAAGGTCGTTTTCGTCATTTATGGCACCTGGCGTATGATATACAGGATGCCAGTCTAGTAGTCCATCTTTAGCCTTTAGGCCACACCCTATGTGGATAACTCCAAGAATATCAGCATATTCTTTTAGAACATCTGGTTTTTCATCTAAAAGTGGTGCATGACTTTGATCCCACATGAGGAAAACGTTAGGATATTCTTTTCGAATTTCTTTTACAATCTTTGCAGCATCATGTACTGGACCTATAACTTGCCTCTTATCCTTATCAATATCGAATGTTTCAAGTGAGATTACTGCACAGTTTTTTAGAGCATATTCTGCAAGTTCCTTGATTGATTTAATAAACTGCTTTTTACCTTCCTCCATTGTTGTAGCTATGTGACCAGAGCATACTGCAAACTGGTTCACACCTCTTTTAAGCCAAACATCCATTTCACTTTTAACATATTGGACAGCTTCCTGCCTTTTTGATTCATCAATGGCGCTTAAGTTTTTTCCAGCCAATATGTCAGGTTGAAAAGCTCTTGCAACCTCAACATTTTCAACATATTTTTTAATTTTCTTCCAGCCTTCATCACTTATCTTTTGAACTTCTAGCCTGTCAAAGAAATTATCTAATGTTAGAAACTTTATTGCCTTCTCAAGTTCTTCTTCACTCTTCTGTAATGAAGGGTATGCCATAAAAAGTACTATACCAAGTCGCCACGGAAATTCTGTTGAAAAACAAAATCCATCTTTTTTAAATTGTACTGTGAAGACCATTTTAGACCATCTTCACCTGCTCAGGGGGTCTAATCTTTTTCACGTCAGGATTCACAAGTGCTGGCGGCTCTTCACCCTTAAGAACCTTTACAACATTTAATGCAGCAAGCTCAGACATTTTTGTTCTAGACTGTACAGTTGCACTTGCTATATGTGGTGCTACAACAACATTTGGCAAGGTTAGTAGGGGATTATCTAATGGTGTCGGCTCCTTTTCGAAGACATCTAGGCCTGCTGCAAATATCCAGCCCTCCTTTAATGCCTTATAGAGAGCCTTCTCATCAACAATTCCTCCTCTTGAAGTGTTGACAAGCACCGCTGTCTTCTTCATTAACTTTATATTGTTTTCATTAATTAACCCTATTGTCTCCTTAGTTCTTGGAACATGTATTGTAACTATGTCAGCTCTCTTAAGAAGATCGTTCAGTTCACAATATTCTATACCAAGCTGCTGTTCCAAATCTTGTCTCCTTACAACATCATAGTATATGATTTTCATGTTAAAGCCTCTTGCCCTTTCTATAACAGCTTGCCCAATTCTACCAACACCTACAACACCAAGAGTAGCACCATACACATCATATCCAAGGAACATGTCAAGAGCCCAAGGTATAACCCACTTTCCATCCCTAACATACTTATCTGCTTCAACAACTCTTCTAGATGCAGCCATAATTAGAGCCCATGCAAAATCAGCGGTAGCATTAGTTAGTACACCAGGAGTATAGCAGACATAAATACCTCTCTTTGTTGCCTCAGAAACATCTATGTGATCGTAGCCAACACTTACTGTGCTCACAACACGCAAGTTTTTGCCAGCATCATATATGTCCTTGTCTACTTTTTCCGTGATCTGACATACAAGTGCATCAGCATCTTTTACCAGCTCAATGATTTCCTGCTTTGTAGGAGGCTGTATCTTGTCTCTAACAAGAACCTCACAATTTTCTTTCAGAATTGATAAGCCAGGTTCTAGAATCTTTCTTGTTAAAACAACTTTAGGCTTGGGAATATTAATCACCCTCTTACTTCTCTTGTTACAATGGTAAATATATTTTTTGGAATGATTAAAAGAACAGGCCTTTAGAACATATAAAAGGGTTTAGATTTTAATTCAATTTCACCATATTCTTGAATCTATTTTTTACAATTATGCAAATTTTACCACTATCTTAGTACCATCTCTGACCTTAGAAAGAAGTTCAATGTTCTTTGTAATTTTTCCAAAAACGTTTACAGGACTTGCTGCAACCGGCTCCTGACCTGAGCTTGCGGGTGTAGGGCCAAAGAATAGGCACATTGAGCGCCCAGGAGGCCAGTATGCGATATCACCCACTTCAACCTTTCTTTTACCATTTTCTATTGGAACCGTTACTGGCGTGTCGAAGTAGATTTCTTTACCCCAAATGTTTGCTTCTGACTCAAATGGAATATTTTTTACGAACGCTTCAAATGTTTTAGGATTTATCTGATCAGAAATTTCTGCTTCAACAGTACCCACTTTTTCAAATTCGATTATAATCTTCCTAGACACCATATTTATACTTCACTTATAGAATGGTGTCTTAAGTGGATATTTTAAGTTTTCTAACCAAAAATTTATATTAAAAGAAAAAACATTTAATTTGGATTGCCAAAATATGGTTTTGTAATTTCTGAAGATATAGGTTACATTGTTAAAAACATTTTTAAAGACATAAACGATAAAAAAAATTTTGAAGAAGGTTTAGAAACTTTAAAGAAAATAGGATATGAGGGAGCTGTTATACCCCTAATGTTTAATATTGGCATTTTAGTAAAACAGGTAAACGAAATCTTCAAAAAGCATGGGATAGAGATTGCTGGACTTTCAACAGACCATTATACTACACACTTAGGCTATTCTTTCATAAGCACTAACCCTGCTGTTAGAGGAAGAACATTAGACGTTATTATGTCAGGTTTACTAATAGCACGTGAACTTTCATCACCCTTGATCATAGGAAAAATTATCGGAAAAGGCATCAAAGATGAAAAGACTGAAGTATGGTTACAGGCTTCATTAAAGATATTAGATAAGAGAGCAAAGGATTTTGGAGTAAAAGTGCTTATAGAACCTCTAAACAGTTATGAAACAAGTTTTTTAAACAGTCTTTCTGAAGTTTATTCTTTAATAAAAAAACTTTCCTTAGAAAACACAGGTATTCTCGTAAACTCTTATAATATGGATATTGAAGAATTAAGGATAGATGAAGCAATAGAATATACTAAAGAAAGGATATGGTATACTAAATTTTCTGATACAAAAAGGATGCCATTAGGCTATGGGCATATAGACTTTGGTAAAATTGTTAAAGCGCTAAAAAAAATTGGATATAATGGATGGTATATTATTGAATGTCTACCTGTTCCCAGTGCTGAAGATGCAGCTAAAACGTCTTTAAACTACTTGAAACGTATTCTTTAAAGTCATTTTTTCATATTACCTATAGCTTGACCAACCCTTTTAATATTCTGTTCTGGACCAGCTGGACTGTATACGAAAATAAATCGTAGTTCTTTATTGCTTGTATTTATTATTTGATGACCAACTTTTGGCGGAGCAAACAATATTGAGCCCTCACATATTCTTTTTTCTGAATCACCAATCTTGAATATGCCCTCACCATGTAATACGTACATTGCTTCCTCCTCATTTTCATGCGTATGAAATGGTATCTTACTCTGTGGATCTATAACACACATGCCCATGGAAACATTATTTGCACCATCAGCTTTATCCAGTAGTATAGCCACAGTCCTATTACAGCCTTCAGGTTTCGTCACTCTATAAGCGGTTACATCACACACATCTTTAACAAAATGAAATTCTTCTGACATAACCTATAGTAAGGTGAGGTTATATTAAAAAAATTTTTGTTTTTAATTAGAATAAGTTCTTAATAATATTTGATACTATTGAAGTTAATGGTGCAGGATATACACCAACAACTATAGCTAGCAATATCATTATCAAAATTGGAACCAACATTTCCCATTCAGGGTCTTTTGCACCCTTATATTTTTCATTAAGTTCCCCATAGAATATTCTTCTAACAGTCCATAAACCATATCCTGCAGTCAATATCGACACTAGTATACCAACTATTACTGTAACAAGTTTCAGATAGTCTATAGGATTAAAGCTGCCATAAACAGCTCCAGCAAAAATGAAGAATTCACCCCAGAAGCCTAGAAGTGGTGGTACACCAGCAAGCCCTAAAAAGCTCACCAATGTCGAGATAGCTGTAAGAGGCATTTTTGAAGCAAGACCACCAAGATCACTTATTTTTCTAGTCTTCAAATTATGCATAAAAACACCAGATATCATAAAGAGTGCAGCCTTACTTAACCCATGACTAACATATATTATTAGTGAACCAGTTAATCCTATTATTGAGGCTGAAGCGATTCCGAAAAGCATGTAACCCATTTGGCTTATGCTAGAAAATGCAAGAAGCCTTTTTATATCATCTTGTGAGAAGGCCATTATTCCACCATAAGCCATTGTTATTACAGAAAGAAGAGTTAGAACGAAAGTGAAACTATTATCAAAAGCTACAGTCGGAAATGATGTATAAAGAATTCTTATTGCAGCATATCCTCCGATACCTATCATTGCAGGAGAAAGTAATGCACTTATTGGTGTAGGTGCTTCTGCATGAGCGTCTGGAAGCCAGTTATGTAGTGGGAAAATAGCCATCTTAACTAATAGGCCTATTAAAATGAGAACAACTATTGGATAAAGGATAGTTTTAGGCATAAACAAAGTTCTTTCAGCGACAACAAAGAGGTCAAAGGAGCCGGATATCATGTATGTAGAACCAATACCAGCGAGCATTATAACTGCACCGGCTTCAGTGAATAAGAAATATTTTAGGGCAACCTTTTCCCTTTCACCTGTACCCCAAATGCCTATTAGAATCCATGATGGAATAAGCATGAGTTCAAAGAAGAGGAAAAATATTACAAGGTTTGTTGACAAAACAGTACCAACCATGCCAGAATAGTATAGGAGATAGAGTACATTGTAAAGGTCAAAGTTTTCCTCATGTTCCATATACTTTATAGAATACAAGGAGATTACAAGAGAAAGTAATGTTATAGTTAATGCTACAACACCACTGATGCCGTCCAAGAGAAGAGTAAAGTCACCTATTAGAGGCGTAAAGGAATAAGATTCAAGTAAGGAGTACCCGCCTTTTGATAAGTTTAAAATTTCAGTTAACAAGATACAAAGAATATAAAAGAGGGAGGCAAAAGACAGCCAACCACATTTTTTTTCTAACATTTTACCGAATAGCATTATGATTATTGCCATAAAAATTGGCACAACTATTATTTGTAGAAGAGAAAAAGCTATCATCAAATATCACCCTAATATTATGAAACATAATATTATCACGGCAACAAACACCCCTAATAAAAATAATGTTAGACTATCATTAAAGTTGCCACTCTGAACCTTTCTAATCTTTACTGAAGCCTGTTTAGCTAATGATGCAATATAATAATTCAGTCCATCAACAACCCTTGATTCAAGGTTCTCATAAAGCCAGTTAGATATGGATACAGTGGGATAAACAAATAGACTGTAATAGAGTTTGTTTATATACCATCTTTTTGCTAAAAATGTCCAAATCTTTGAAGAAAATGCTTTAGAAGACAAGTCAAACGATTTAGACCTTCTTATGTAGAATATATATGCTGGAACAAAACCTATTATAACACACATTACTGACAAGAATGATATAAGATACTCTGCAGTCAAGTCTCCAACATATTCTCCATGAAGAGAGACCATTAGATATTCAAAGGATTCTATAAGCCAATGCCTAACAAAATAACCACCTACACCCAAAATTAAAGTTCCAGCAACTAGTATAGCATATGGAACCCACATTATAGCTGGTGCTTCATGCAAGTGATGTTCATGTTCTTGTTCTTTAACACTTTGCCCATAAAAGACTAGACCAATCATCCTAAAAGTATAGAAAGAAGTTACTATAACCGTAGAAAGCGCAAAAAACAATAACAAATATTCGCCTGAAATCAGAGAGGCTTCAAGAATCATATCCTTACTCCAGAAACCACTTAAGATTGGCACGCCAGCAAGAGAGCATGAGGCAATAGCCATACACCAGAAGGTTATTGGCATATACTTCTTAAGACCACCCATATCATACATAAATCTTGAACCCGTAGCATGTATTACCGAACCAGCGGCTAAAAAGAGTGCGGCCTTAAACAATGCATGGCTCATCAAATGGAATATAGAACCAACATAGCCAGTAATAAATTCTACTGAAATGCCGGCTATACCAAGCGCCATCATCATATAACCTATTTGGCTAACAGTAGAGTAGGCTAGAACCTTTTTTAATTCTCTAGAAACCATTGCCTGAGTTCCTGCAACAAATGAGGTTAATACACCAATCCATGCAATAAAATAGAACATGAGTACAAGTGTGGAAGAATCTGACGCAAGTTTAGTAGCATAAAGTATAGGAAACATTCTCGCAACAAGATAAACACCCGCTTTAACCATTGTAGCAGCATGTATTAATGCACTAACAGTAGTAGGCCCAGCCATTGCATCAGGAAGCCATTCCATGAGAGGAAGCTGAGCACTTTTACCTATTGGGCCTCCAAAGAAGAATATTATTGCAGGCAAAAGAGCCCAAACTGGAACACGTGATATTGCACCATTCTGTAATTCTACAAAATTTAATGTTCCTGCGAACGCAAGTATTATGAAGGCACCGACAAAAAGCAGAAGATCACCGAATCTAGTCATTATGAAAGCCTTTAAGCCTGCATGAGATGGAGGGTAGGCTTCGTCACCTTCACCAACCCAATACTTTTTCCACCCATCCTTACTATCTTTATAATAGAAACCAATGAGACCATAACTACATAATCCTACACCTTCCCAGCCGAAAAGCATTTGAATTAGGTTATCCGAAAATACAAGTAGAAGCATATTACCTATAAAGAGATTCATAAAGAACCAGTATCTAGTAAGCCCCTCTTCATTCTTCATATAGCCTAGGGAATAAACCATGATCAAGAACGCTATTATGGAAACCACATTAGACATTATAATACTCAATGGGTCAACCAGGATACCTGCCCTAATTTCGCTCAAAATTGGTGAACCTTCGACAGAAAGCCAAACAATACTATTATGTAAAGGCCATTCTACATGCTCTTTAAAGAGATAAGATGAGAGAGAGACAGTAGATACAACTGCCATAAACGAGAAAAATACAGCCCCATAGTCTCTTACCTTATCTCCTATTTTAGCAAGTAAGGGTGTGAGAAGGGCTCCAACAATTGGGAATATCCAAGCAAGCCAACCAAAAATTAACAATTCTTCCATACTCATACACCTCCAAAAAGTGACCATAAAGCAGCTCTAACAAATGTGATGAAAAGATCTAATCTAATAGTTATTATTATCAAAAGTGTAGCCAAAACCACTACCGGAAGCCACATGAAAACTGAAACTTCTGTAGCAGATTGACCTTTTTCAGAAACAGGCCTGAATACAATCTTTTGAAAAACCCAAACATAATATGCGGCATCAAAGACAGAATTAAATACAAGCAAAGATAATGTAACCAAAAGTATAGGATCACTTAACACCGTTGCAGCGGAAGCAATAATGAAAAGTTTACTCCAAAAACCACTTAAAGGAGGTACACCAGCTAAGCCTAACAAGCCAACAGCCGCTGAGAAGGACGATAAAGGCATTTTTTTCACCAGACCTTCAAGCGAGTTTATTGAATAGTTTTTCGTTTGAACACTAAAGTTGCCTACTGTCATGAAAAGAAGACCCTTACCAAAAACGTGATTCATCATATGTAGAAAGACACCTATCAATGCCATTTCAAAGGCATAGGAAAGAAAGTAGCCGTAGGTGTAGATGATGTAAGAGGCAACACCAAAGCCAGTAAATATGTAGCCCATATTAGAGACACTTGAGAAGGCTAGAAGACGTCTTATATCCTTCTGCGTTATTGCCAAAAAGTTGCCAAATGTAAGCGATAGTAGACCAAAACAGATCAATATAGGACCATAATTGTAATTTGTTGGATTGAAAACTGTTATCAAGCTTCTTATTATATTGAAAGCGGAAATCTTCAATATGACCGTTGATATTGATGCAATACAGTTTGGTGCACCAACATATGCATCAGGAATCCATGAATGAAATGGTACAATGGCGGAACTCATTCCGAAGCCAACAACAATCGTTACTATGATAAAGTAAAGGGATATATTAGGTTGAAGCTTTACAATAATGTCCGAAAGTGATGCAAAGTTTAGTGTTCCCGCTACACCATAAAGCATCGAAATACCATATAAGGCTATAAGAGAACCTATTGTACTCATCAAAAGATACTTTATACCCCCTTCTACTGCCTGCCACCTATACTTTCTAAATGATACAAGAGTATATGATGAAATACAAATGAGCTCCCAGAAAACGTATAGTGTGAAAAAGTCTTGTGAGAAAACTAGGCCCACTATTCCTCCAGATAAAGTTAAAATAAGTGTATAATATTTGTCCAATCCATTATCTACTTCCATATATTTTATGGAATAGAATGCTACAAGCAAAACAATTGTAATAGACAATAGTGCAAGATAAATGCTCATCATGCTAGCATAAAGTTCTATTCCAAATGGAGGGCCGAAGATGCTTAAGTGATAAGATAATGGAACATAAGGTATCATACTAACTATAAGCAGCATAGAGACAGCGAGTACAATAAATGCAAAAAAGTCTCTAATCTTAGGAAACTTTAGATAATCACCTACTTTTGACACTAATGGCAAAATTAGGACTGAAACAAAAATTAGAATTAGTGGATATAGTATCTGGTTCACCATTTTAATCGCCTCACAACATCCCAATCAACTTTACCATAATGACGATACACGTTAACAATCAAAGCTAATGCAAGAGCGGCAACACATGCACCAATAGCAATTGAAATAATAGCAAATGATTGAGCTAAAGCATCAACGTACCCGTCTCTTGCACCTACTATAACAAAATTCAAGTTTATGGATGCTGTCAAAATTTCTACACCCAACACAGTTTTTATCATATTCCTTTTCGATACAATACAGTATATTGAGAGACATACAATTAAGAATGTGAAAAAGAGTAGTATAGTGTACATTATTCTTCAACCTCCTCCACAAATCCAACTTTTTCTTCCCTTAACAATGCATATATGGCTGCAATTGTTGCAAAAACGATTAATGCTTGAGCAAGTACATCAATAAGCCTATAAGTCCATAGAAAGACAGGGGCAGTTGTAAAATTCCAGTCAACAGACACCCCAACAAACTTTAGATAAAATATTGCTGATGCTGAAGCAACTATAACTAGTATTAAGATTATTGCTGCAACCGCTTTATTTAAAAACCTGTCTTCCTCCATCATCTTCTAACTCTACCTCCCATAGTATGTAGGGCTGCAAGAAACAATACAGTTACACCACCCGCATATACTAGAATTTGGAATATGCCAACATAAGGTGCACCAAGAACATACATTATTATACCGACGATAACGTTAAACAATAGAAAATATAATAGGGCTCTAATTATGTCCCTAGATTCAATAGCAAACAATGCTACAAAAAATGCCAAAAGACCAAACAGAAATTGATAGAGTTCTTCCATTTTACTTCACCACCAAATCCTTTTTATCTAAACTTATTACTTCAAACTGTTTTGTCAAATGTATTGATTTTGTTGGACATATGTCTTCACACTGTCCACAATATGTGCATCTGGCCAAATTGAATACAGGCCTTTTACCTTTTTCATCTACAACAATTTCGATTGTATATGAGGGACAAACTTGATAGCATAGGGTGCATCCAATACATTTTTCCCTATAAAATTCAAGCTTTCCTCTATATCCTTCTGGAACATGCACTTTATCCCTTTCTTCAGGATACAATACTGTAGCCCTCTTCTTAAACAAGTTTCTTAATAATTCAGATAACATTGACATTATATCATCAACCTCACAATCAAAAACTGTATTATAGCTAAAGGTAATAGATATTTCCATGAAAGAGAGACAATTTGATCAATTCTTAAACGGGCAAAAAGGGCTCTAACAATTGTCAATATTGCAAGCACAAAAATAGATTTGATGATAAAGTATATTGTATACAATATTGGTTCATAGCCAGAAACCACTGGACCAAGTGGACCACCTAAGAACAGGGCAGCTGCAAGACCACATAAGAATACTAATTCTATATTTTTTGCAAGCCTAAACATTGCAAGCCTACGACCAGTATAGTCTATATTCCATCCGGCAATAAGCTCCTGCTCTGCTTCAGGAAGGTCAAAAGGTATTCTTTCAAGTTCAGCCTGTGCTGCAAAAATGAAAACTATAAAACCTAGTATGTTTGGTCCTAAAATGTACCATAAACCTTTTTGGGATGAAACTATACTTGAAATTGTTACTGATTGTGCATTTAAGGCGACAGAAATTACTGAAATCATTAAAGGAATTTCATATCCTATAAGTTGTAAGAATGAACGTTCTGCACCTATTATAGAGAATCTATTATAGGAAGCAACTCCTGCAAAGAATGTGATGATACATAAGAATGTTAGGAGAACGACTGCTATGACCAAATCACCTTCAAAAGAGAGAAGACCTTTGACAGAGAATATTGGAAGAAGTAATGTTGCAAATATAGATAGAGAAAGCGAGAATAGAGGTGTTGCCGTAAATAATACTTTATCAACACCCTTTGGAACTATATCCTCTTTAGAAAGAAGCTTTATGAAATCTGCTAGAGGCTGTAATATTCCAAGTGGACCAGCATATAATGGACCGACTCTATTCTGTAGCTTTGCATAAAACTTTCTATCAAACCATTCATAAAATAGGGCTAATATGAAAATAAAAACAAATCCTGGGAAAAATATAATTTTTAACGCTTCAAATAAAAACGATTCAAGACTCATACCCTCATCCTCCTAGACCTATTCCTTATTTCATCTAATGTCCACGTCCAAGTCTTATCCTTTTTTATGTCAATAAACTGTACTCTAGCAGTACAGCAGATGCATGGGTCAATGGAGCCATATATTATTGGAACATCACCTATATTGACAACATATCTTCCCTTTGACGTTAGCATAGCTCTTAGTGCACCCAAATTAGCAAGAGTTGGAGTCCTAACTTTATATCTGTAGGGTTTTGGAGTGCCCTCACATAATGTGTAATGCAATAACTCACCTCTGGGGGCTTCGACTCTGGTAAGTGCTTCGCCAGCATTTGGCTTCATCGGCAACTTTATCCTAAATGGACCAGATGGAAGATTTTTTAGCGCATATCTAATCATGTTAACACATTCAAGAAGTTCCTGAGCCCTAACAACCACACGTCCAAAAACGTCACAAGAATCATAGGTTATTACATTAAATGGAACCTCTTCATGTGCAGCATACGGGTCATCAGCACGTATATCAAATTTTATTCCAGAAGCTCTAATAATTGGGCCAACAGAACATGTTGATTTTGCATCTTCAGGAGAAAGGTATCCAACACCTTGTGTCCTTTTAGCGATAGTGGGTTCAGTTAAGGCAACTTTAATATAATATTTTGTTCTCTCCTCAACCACATTCATTGTTTTTAAAAGTTTGTCAGCAAGTTCTGGTGAAATATCCCTTCTTACACCGCCAATTTGACTATATTCTGTTGTAACCCTATTTCCAGTTATTGCTTCAAGCATATCCATTACATATTCACGATCTCTCCAAGTGTACATGAACATAGTATTGAAGCCTATTTCGAATGCTGCAACACCCAACCATAGGAGGTGGCTGTGTATTCTGCTTAATTCTTCAACAATAAGTCTTAGATATTGCGCTCTTGGAGGAATTTCTTTATCGTATAACTTTTCAACATTTAGTGTATAGCAAAGGCCATGTGCTGCATTACATATGCCACATATTCTTTCAACTAGTGGAAGACCTTGAAAGTATGTTTTTGTTTCAAGAAGCTTTTCAATACCTCGATGCATATAGCTAACATCAAAGTCGACACCAACAACTGTTTCGCCTTCAACTTCAAGCTTTAGTAGAAGAGGCTCAGGTAATGCAGGATGCTGGGGACCTATTGGTATATCAAATGTTGCCATCATTCACCACCAACATTCCTTAATGGTTGATTATGTCTTGTTTCAAAAGATTTTCTCAGCGGATGTATATCAGACGGCCAATCTTGTGGAAGAACAAAACGTTTCGGGTTAGGATGACCATCAAACACGACACCCAATAAGTCCATTATTTCCCTTTCATAAAATTCTGCGCCAGGTATTAAATTGCAAAGTGAGACAATCTTTGGAGAGTTCTTGTCAAGTATTGTCTTGACAGAAACAGAGGTAGACACACCCAAGTGAGCTATAATTTCGATACCTTCTTTTAACTCTGTGGCAGTCATTGTTTCTAGATGATATAGTCCCTTTTCTTTAACAAGAAATTCAATAAGTTTATAATAATTTTCAGGATTTACTTTTAAAAAGATTCTTCGCTTAAAAAGTTTAGATTCAATAATCTTTTCCCCAAATACTGATTTAACTTCATTTAAGAAACTTTCTTCAAAACTCATTCGCTTTCACCAATCTTTTTTAGCAGAAAAGATAAACCATTAATTATGTTCTCAGGTTTAACAGGACAGCCTGAAATGTATGCGGTAACAGGGATAACTGAATCTACACCTGGATATATGTTATAGGAGTTTCTATATACACCGCCACTTATTGCGCATGTGCCTACAGCAACAACATACTTTGGCTCAGGCATCTGTTCATAGATCCTAAGTAACCTATCCCGAACTTGTCTAGTTACAGGACCTGTTACCAAAAGTATGTCCGCATGCCTAATACTTCCACGAACAATTGCACCAAACCTTTCAATATCATATCTTGGTGTCAAACATGCAAGAATTTCAATATCACATGCATTACATGACCCAGTACAGAAGTGGGCAATCCAAGGACTTCTTTTTCTAGCCCAGCTTATTAAGCCCAATATCATAACCTCCTAACAAAATAATATAGGGCCAGAACAGTAATTATAACATATAGAAGTACACCTATCTTACTTATAGTACCAAAAACGCTTTCAACCGCCCCCATTGAAAAAAATAGAACAAGTGATATTACATCAAAAACTATAAAAAGTAAAGCATAATCAAATAACTTTATATTTACTGGAACAAGTTCATGCTCAAATTTTTCCCCTCCTGTATATGGGAGAAGCTTTTCTTCAGAAGGTACTGATTTTTGTGAGATTTTCCCTCCTATCCAAAATATAAGTGCAGAAATGAATATGGTTAAGATGAATATGTAAAGGATGGGGAAGTTCAATGTAACTCCCAGCAATAGCTTTCTATACAAATTATATAAAAATTTTGCATCCATTAGAACAAAAAATAAAAATTATTTTATTAGGAAAAGATGTGCCCCTTCAAGAGAAATTGCGTTTGTTTCCAAGATCTTTTCAAAAGAAACTTTGTTATAAAATCTGACCTTTATCAAAGTATTCTTTGGAGCCTTAGAATATGCTACAATTATTGAGGCAGCTCTTAAAAGTAGACTTTCTTCAACCCTTCCAAAATAGAGACCAACTGGACCCTTATACTCTACAACTTCAAAAACGATATCTTCTGGCTCAACATACTTGATCATTTCTTCATTTTCCTCCTTATTCCTTCCTATTATAACTTTTGTATCATCATTTATACGAAAGTGTCTTCCAAACTTAAGTAAAATAGTATCTTTAAGACTAAAATTTGGATTATGATTCTTTAGATCATTAAATCTTCTTCCAAACGCCGGTTCAGTAAGTAAACAGCCTCCAGCCGGTGAAGGATAATCAGTTATTCCAAAACTTTTAGCTAAATCTAACTGAACCTTTCTAGACTTTCCTCTTATACCAAATAGTCTTTCTCTATCAACTAACCCCAATTTTTCTGGAATCGTTTCTGGCAAAAGTTTCGCAGATAATGGCCTAAGGACAAGACCTTCTACATCAGCTTCACTATCAATTCTTTTTAAGTATGTTATTGTTTGAGAGAATGGACGTTGACCTAAAACTTCTCCAGTGGCTATAAAATCTGCCTTCTCTTCTTCCATAATCTTTTTTGCATGCTTCATCATCAATATTCTACAGTCAATACAAGGATTTGCAGCACTCCCGAAACCATATTTTGGAGACTTAAGTATAGGTAAATATTCTTCTTGCAAATTAATGGTCTTTAATCTGCACCCAAGCCTCTCAACTGTACCTATAATATTCTTGAAAACCTTTGATTCGCGATTGTAGTTATAAAATGGTGTAATGAATGTTAAGGCAATAACTTCAACATTTTGGGATACAAGTATATGTAACGCTAGGGTACTGTCAAGCCCTCCAGAATACAAGAGTATAGCCTTTGTCTTATATACCATAAAATTATTTGTTTCGAGACACTATTCTTAAGCTTTTCTAAACATAACTTTAACTTTTACTATAGATCATATATGGTTCCAGGTATTTTTGGAAATAATTGAACTTCTCCAACATGCTTTGAGCCTGTAATCCAGCATACTAACCTTTCAACACCAATACCAGCTCCAGCTGAAGGCTTAATTTTACCTTCTCTAGCAAGTTTAAGAAGAAGTAGATAATTTTCTTTTCTAACACCGTCACGCTCCATCTTTCTTACTAGTTTATCGTACTCCCATTCTCTTCTAGCTCCTGAAAGTATTTCACCATATTTTGGAACTATAAGGTCATAGTTATCCCATCGTCCTGTAGAAAAATCTTCATAATCATAAAATTCCCTAGGAATGTTTGTGACCCATGCTGGTTCATTAATATCATCCTTAAAAAACGGTTCCCAGTCTCGCCCATACTTTTCCTCTAACCATATTCTATCATAGACCTTCAAAGGCAATTCTGGAACACTTAAACTATTGTAAACATTAAGATATTCTAGTTCCTCTTTCGCATTTTTCTTTAGATAAAAGATTAACCCCTTTATTATAGAATCTACAAAAGACATAACATTAGAAGAGTTTGCACCACGAATTTCAAAGTCAAGTTGAGTGAACTCGTAAAGATGCCATCCTGTAAAACGACGGTCCCTCTTTTCAATTCTAACATTAGGTGAAAGAATAAAAAGTTTTGGCATAACAAGAGAGGAAGCTACAATTTTATGAACAATCATACTTAAAGTCGTCCTTACTGTTTCACCATAAACTTCTGTTTCAATACGTTTTTCTATGGATGCACCTGGGTCAGGCCATAGAGGGTCTGTAGATTTTGAAAATACAACAGGAAGAAGCCATTCAAAACCATTTTCTATGAAAGATTGGGTCAGATAGCTTAAAGTTTTTGTCATAACCTTAGCAATATACATTTTTCTTTCAATTTCATTCTTAGAAAGTTGTTCCAATGGCTTAGGTAAATCTATTTCTCCACTTTCCAACCTTATTTTTTCCTTCTGCATATAAGAGGGTGCGGCTTTTGTAATATTAAAAAACATTATGCTATATTTTTTGGCATATAGTTGATAAAAAACTATATATACTATCAAAAATTAGCATTATGCCATAATGTTGGACGAAAAAGATTGGAAAATTTTGTGGAAGCTGATAGAAGATGGAAGAAAGTCTGTAGTAGAGATTGCCTACGATCTCGGTATACCAAGGGCGACAGTTCAAGAGAGAATAAAAAAGCTATTAAAGGAGAGAGTTATAAAAAAGTTTGCGGCGATACCGGATTATTCGAAGATAGGTAAGGGTGTTACAGCATTTATTCTTGTAAGCTTTAGTGGCGAAAGTAATCTTTCTCAAAGAAGTTTGGCTGAGGAAATAGCCAAAATATCTGAAGTTTATGAAGTTTCTCTTATTTCTGGTGAATGGGATATTATTCTGAAGGTTAGGACAGCGTCTGTTGAGGAAATAGGAAAGCTTGTAATCGATAGGTTAAGGATGATGAGGGGAATACAGAAAACTCAAACATGTGTAGTTTTTCAAACGATAAAGGAAAATTTCTAAACTATCTTTACCTTATTACTAAAACAGAACATGAGGCATTTTTTACAACTTTTTCAGCAACATTTCCAAGCGACGTTATAGGAGAATGTATGCTTCTATAGCCTATGACTATTAGATCATAGGATTTTTGAGCTTCTTTGATAATTTCTGAAGCAGGATCTCCGAAAACTATTGCAAAGTCTAGCTTATTCCAGACCTTCTCAACATCCTCCTTAGTTTCAGAAAGTATTTTCATCGCCTCTTTGACCATAATGTCCCTCATATGTTCAGGCAATGGATAAATTGCACCCTGAGATTCACCAACATGTGATGATATTGAGGATGGTACCATTGGAACAATAGACTGGCCCGCAACATTCAATATTGTCACGTGACTGTCGAAGAAAGATGCTAACTTTAGTGCGATTGAAAGCGCCTTTTTGCTTTCCTCTAAACCGTCAAACGCGACAAGAATCTTCTCCATTTTCTTTATCCACAACATACTCTACAATCTAGAATATAATTTTTCCTTCAACACATGTTCAAACAGTTGGAGATTAAATTTTTAAATAGATTATTGTTGAATGGTCTGAGAGAAAAGTATGGTATTAAAGATAGGTAAAGGTGTTGTTGTAGAAGCGCCAGCCTCTTCAGCAAATGTTGGACCGGGGTTTGATGTCTTCGCGATAGCGGTTGAATTTCCAAAAGATACCGTAAAAATTTCTTTAAAAGAAGAAGGTGGAGTAAGAGTTTTTGTTGAAGGGATAGATAGTGAAAAGATACCTAACGTTGTGGATGGAAATACTGCAGGGGTTGTTGCAAAGAAGCTTGTTAAAGACTATAATTTGCCAGATAATATTGAGATTAGGATTGTTAAGGGTGTGCCTGTTGGAATGGGGCTGGGTAGTAGTGCTGCTTCAGCTGCTGCAGTAGCATATGGAATCAATGAACTATTTTCATTAAACCTTGATAGGAATAGTCTTGTAAGATATGCTGCTGAAGGAGAAGTTGCTTCTGCGGGAAAACCTCATGCAGACAATGTTTCAGCCTCGCTTTTAGGAGGGTTTACACTTATAAGGTCATATGATCCAATTGACGTCCTCAGATTTGATGTTCCCGAAAATCTTGGAATGTGTATAGCTTCACCGAAAATTTCTTACGGTCAAAAAAAGACTGAACAGTTTCGTGCAGTAATACCTAAGCTTATAGAATTGGATAAGCTTGTTCACAATGTTGGCCATGCATCAGCATTGGTTGCAGCAATTTTAACTAGGGACCTAAAATTGTTTGCACGTTCATTGAATGATGCAGTTGTTGAGCCTGCAAGGTCGAAACTTATTCCTGGATATGATTCTGTTAAAAAGGCTGCTTTAAGGACTGGGGCTTTAGGTGTAACAATTAGTGGCGCTGGACCAAGTATGATTGCATTCTATGATTCAAATATTGTTAATGGAGATAACTTAGGCGAAGAAATGTGTTCAGCATTTTCTAGAGAGGGCTATGAGGCAACATACATTTGCACTAAACCTGGAAATGGTTGTAGAATTGTTAAGTACCTTTTCTAAACTATATTCTTACTATTTTAGGAGGATTAGAGAATTTGTTACTGCCCATATGATATTTTATCATTGCATCGGGATCCTTTAGCCTTCCAGTTAATATTGCTACAACCTTATCATCTTTTTTTATTATTTCTTCTTCAACAAGTTTTTTTATTGCAGCAACACATGAGGCAGAAGCATGTTCACAATCGAATCCGTTACTTCCAACAATAGCTATACCGTCCTCCATATCCTTATCTTCAACTTGCACACTTATACCATTTGTATATTCAAGACTCCTCAGACCCTTCTTTATGTTTACTGGCCTACCAATTTGTATCGCTGTCGCGATGGTCTTAGGCTTTAAATTATTCTTGTCTAAGTAGGCATAATAATCTCTAATTAGCTCTTCATTAACATTACCATTATTCCACCTTAATGATTCACCATTATAGAGACCATTATATAGTGTGTAAAAGGTGTTTGAACCCCTAGCATCTACTGCAACAAACCTCGGCTTCTTCTTTATCCAACCCCATTCATATAGTTCCATTATTGCCTTCCCAAATGCTGAACAGTTACCCATATTGCCTCTTGGAAAAACAAGCCAGTCAGGTGGATTCCAATCAAGATATTCAAGCATCCTATATATCATGGTCTTTTGCCCCTCAAGCCTAAAAGGGTTTACAGAATTCATTACATATGAACCCTCCTGTCCCTTTTGTAAAACAACCTTTAGGGCATCATCAAAATTACCTATAACCTGATATACACATGCATTAAATTGAAAAGCTTGAGCTAATTTCCCCAATGCAATTTCATCCTTGGGAATGTAGATGCTTGCCTTTATACCCTCGTTTGCAGCATACATCGCCACAGAGGCTGAAGTGTTTCCTGTAGAAGCGCATATAACTTCCTTTACACCAAGCATTTTCGCGTGAGTTAAACCAGTCGCAATACCATTATCTTTGAATGAACCACTTGGGTTAAGACCCTCAGGTTGAAAAAGGACATTCTCCTTTGGCATACCAACATATTCTGCAACCTTAGTCATTTCATAGGGTCTTGTTCTTCCTTCAGCACCATCAAACGAAACAAAAACCTTACTATATTCATCATAGACTTCAGAATCAGTTCCAGTAAAATTTATGAGCTCCCTGAAACGCCACACACCACTTTCATTAAAAATGTTATTACCATGATTTCTTCTTTCATAAAAAACTTCAACCAGAGACTTTGGGAAATGCCCTTCATAAACTACATCCAGAAGGTTGCCGCAGTCACAAAAAGTTCTTGTGGTATCTATGGGATACCTTTTACCGCAGCTTGGAATTATGCATTTAAGATACGCCTTAACCTTCAACTCCAACCAGTAGAGTTTGAGGAAATATTTAACATTTTATATCATATATTTTTAACAGAAAAATACTTTAAAAAATAAAATTTTTTTAAAAAATTATTAATGATGAAGTTATTTGTAAGAAACACAAAGTATATAAAAAACTATTCTAGGAGAAAAGAGGCATAGGTGAAAAAATGGGCAAGTTGAATGTCGCCATAATGGGAGCTACAGGAATGGTAGGCCAACAGTACATAAGATTACTTGAAAAACATCCTTGGTTTGAAATCTCAATTTTAATGGGTAAACGTTCAGCTGGAAAAAAATTTGGTGATGCAGTAGAATGGGTTGGATCCTATGATCCACCATCAAAAGTTAAAGAGGTTGTCGTAAGCGAAATTGAGCCCGAAAAACAAGCTGCAGACTTGTTCTTCAGCTGTCTACCCTCCGAAGTTGCTAGAGAAGTTGAAGGAAAGTTTGCACAAAAATATCCTGTGGTAAGTGATACTAGTGCATATAGGATGGAGAGTGATGTTCCAATAATTATACCGGAACTCAATTCTGAACACATTAAAATTATTGAAAGACAAAAGAGAGAACGTGGTTGGAAGGGCTTTATTGTAACAGGACCCAACTGTACAACAACGGGTCTAGCTGTAGCCTTAAAACCTTTAGATGAAGCATATAATGTTAGGAAAGTTTTTGTTACAA
Organism: Nitrososphaeria archaeon; assembly: GCA_026413865.1. Lineage (GTDB taxonomy): Archaea > Thermoproteota > Nitrososphaeria > JACIWG01 > JACIWG01 > JACIWG01. The sequence continues at coordinate 19,386 of JAOAKB010000013.1, read as the reverse complement.
CAATGCAGGCTGTAAGCGGTGCAGGTTATCCTGGTGTACCAAGTCTTTTGATTATTGATAACGTTATACCATATATTAAGGACGAGGAAGAGAAGGTAGCTAGGGAAACTAGAAAGATTTTGGGCAAATTCCAGAACGGGATTATTGTAGAGAATGATATGATGGTTGCAGCCTCATGTAATCGTGTTCCCGTAATTGATGGACATCTTGAAAGTGTTTATATTGAAACTGAGAAGAAAGTTAATGTTGAAGAAGCTAAGAGTATTTTAAGGGATTTTAAAGGTGTACCTCAAGAACTTAAACTACCATCAGCACCTGAAAAGCCAATACTTGTTAGAGAAGAAAACGATAGACCTCAGCCTAGAAGGGATAGGGATTCTGGCTCTGTACCAGGAATGAGTGTTGTAGTAGGAAGAGTTAGAAAAGGATTAGATGAATATTCACTCCAGTTTACTGTGTTAAGCCACAATACTATTAGAGGAGCTGCAGGAAACGCAATCCTTACAGCAGAGCTACTCTACAGAATGGAATATATTAAATAAAAATGGATGCAACTATGAAGTATGTAATGAAATTTGGTGGTACGTCTGTTAAGGATGCAGGATATCAAAGGATATGTGATATCTTATCGAATTATAGAAGCGATAAAGTTGTAGTTGTCGTGTCAGCATTAAAAGGCATTACTGACAAGTTACTTGAGGCAACTAGAAAAGCTGAAAGGGGAGATGAGAAGTGGATAAAAGATTTTCTAAAAGAGGTTAAGGAAACACATAGGGAAGTTGCAAGAAACTCTATTGGAACATTACCATCCTGGCTTGAGGAGAGACTAGAGAAGGCTGACGAGGAACTTAAACATGTTCTACATGGAATACTTTATTTGAGAGAGGCTACAGCCAGAAGCTTAGATTATGTGGCAAGTTTTGGGGAAAGATATTCAGCAGAAATAGCTTCAGCAACATTAATTTCTAGAGGCTTTAAGTCAAAGCCCTTTACAGGCGGCGAAGCAGGTATAATCACAAACTCAAGATTTGGACAAGCTACACCCATAATGGAAATAGTTAGGAAAAAGGTTAGAGAAACAATCTTACCCTTATTAGAAGATAATACTATACCAGTTGTTGGAGGATTTGCTGGTGCAACAGAAGAGGGTATTATAACAACTTTGGGAAGAGGGGGAAGCGATTATAGTGCTACAATACTAGCTAACGCTATAGACGCTGACGAAGTTATTATATGGAGTGACGTTAATGGAATAATGTCAGCTGACCCAAAATTAGTATCTGAAGCAGTAACTTTACCTGAAATAACTTATGAGGAGGCAATGGAAATGGCAATCTTGGGTGCAAAAGCATTACATCCAAGAGCACTTGAACCTGTAATTGAAAAAAAGATTCCAGTAAGAATAAAGAACACATTTAATCCACGGCATGAGGGAACAAAAATCATGGAAGCAGTTACCAGACCATACCATTCTGTTGTCAAAGTAATTTCATTAATAAAGGACATTTGTATGATAACGATAAAGGGTGCTTCAATGGTTGGAGAAGTTGGTATGGCAGCAAGATTCTTCAACAAAATAGCTGAAGCAAAATCTAATGTGATGATGATATCCCAGAGTATCTCAGAATCGAATATTAGCATAGTAGTTAAAAAAGAGAATGCAAAAAAAGTGCATGAGATATTAATGAAAGAATTCGGTAATGAAGCAAAGAAGTTAGAGCTAGAAGATGACATATGTGCAATAGCATGCGTTGGAGAAGGTATGAAAGGAACACCTGGAGTTGCTGCAAGAATGTTTAAGGCTGTCGCAGATGCAGGAGTTAATGTTAGAATGATAGCTCAGGGCTCCAGTGAATTAAACATAAGTTTTGTGGTAAAAGAGGTAGACGGTTTAAAGGCGCTTAAGGCACTTCATAAAGAATTTATCGAAAAAGTAGGACAGAGATAAATACAAAATTTTAAATAAAAAGTATATTTTATCTATAGTATGATAGAAGTTAGTAACGAGTATAGAAGGCTCCTAGATGGAGCATGTGACCTCCATGTACATTGTGCACCTGATGTAACAAGAAGGTCTGTTACAGAGATAGAGCTTGCAAAAATGGGTAAAGCAGTAGGCTATAAAGCAATAATTTCAAAAAGCAACTATACTCCAACATATAATAGAGTTTATCATGTAAAAAGTATTGTGCCTGAAATAAATTTTTTTGGAGGGGTTGCATTAAACTATTTCGTAGGCGGACTAAACCCTTACGCCGTAAAAGTTGCGATAGGATTTGATGCAAAACAGGTTTGGATGCCAACTTTTCATTCAGAAAACCATTTGAAGAAAGCTGGACAAATCAAGTATGATCCGAAGATATTTCTGAAGCCAATAGACTTTACCATAAAAGAAGGATTAAAAATTGTTGATGATGAAGGAAAATTGAAAAATGAAGTTTACGAGATATTGGATTTAGTTTCAGAAAACAACATGATATTGGGAACAGGACATCTTACCAAAGAAGAGATTTTTAAACTTGTTAAAGAGGCAAGAGGGAGAGGAATAAAAAAGATTATAGTAACACATGTAGACTATTCTGTAACCAGATTCAGCCAAGAAGAACAATTAAAGCTGGCTGAAATGGGAGCATACCTAGAACACAGTGCGTTCTCGTGCATAGACAGCTCTGAAAGGCTTAACCCAAAACTTGTAGCTGATTCAATAAAGAAAGTTGGTGCAGACAAGTGTATTATAACAAGCGACTTGGGACAAATAAATAATCCTGACCCAATTACAGGTTTAATAGAATATATTAGGATGCTAAAGAATGCTGGAATAGAAGATAGTATGATTGAAAAGATGTTAAAGGATAACCCGTCAAAACTTTTAGAAATATGATTCATATGATATAGAATTGTTAAAGTCAGTTGGTGCCTCAATATTTTTTAAACAATCTTTTAAAGCCTTTAGAGTAAGATTAGATGAAAGTGGTACAAGCATATATCCTATACTTTTGTTCCAATAAGGTGGTCCAGCCCTAGAAAAGAGGGTTACAACTTTTCCATCATGATTTAATTTAAACCCTTCACAAGGTTCATGACCTCTAACTATGGCAGTTAGACCATTAATTCTAAGAAACCTATCAGTAACATTCTTTCCAAAATATAGTCCAGCACCCCTAAATGATGGGGTGGTTTCAAGTATATCTTCTCTTGGATCACTCCATAAAACCTCTTCCATCAACTTTAATGATGGATCCTTTAATGAAGATAATTTAAGGTCAGATATTGGTGGACCACCATGAACAAAAAATATGCCATTATTACTAAATGATGCAAGAGGGAGCCTTTGAAAAAAGTTAAACGAAGCCTTATAGAGATAATCCCACTTTTGTGGAAAACGTTTTCTCAAAACATATGGAAAATCGTGTGGGTATGGAATTAACTGTATAAGTGGCTCATGATTTCCCCTTAAAAGTAAAATTTGGCCTCTAAATTCTTGCTTTAAAAGTAATATAAAGGCAAGAGTCTCATATTGATACAGACCCCTGTCAACATAATCGCCCAAAAATATTAGTATATTCTCATCATTTGACAAAAATTTTTCAACATTAACATCTTCAAATATAGTTTTCAATGACTTTATATCACCATGAACATCACCTATAACTAAGGCTATTCCATTGGATAAGATTTTTACAAGACAACCATCTATTGAAAAAAGTCTACCATAATAAAGGTCTTTTTCCAGTAAGCTTAAGAATACTTCTTCATCCAATATAAAAGATTTTTTGAAGAGCGTTTCAATCATCCTATCCTATATACTATTAATGCTTTTGCGATTAAATCTTTTTATAACATTTATATTATTCCAAATGAAGATGCAAAATGATACTAACACACCAAAAGATTGATGAAACAATTTCTGGCAAATGTGTGGACCTAATACATGGAAAAAGGTCCATTGTAGTTTTAAAAACACAAGATTTTATGAAAGTTGACGATAAGGGTCTTGTACATGGAGGATTCACATTCTCCTTGGCAGACTATGCTGCAATGGTCGCCGTTAACCATCCAAACGTTGTCCTATATAAGGCCGAAGTAAAGTTTAAGTTACCGGTTAAAGTTGGAGACACACTAGTCGCTAAAGCAAGAGTTTACAGGCGAATAAAGAACAGATATTTTGTTGAAGTACAAGTTTTAAAAGACGATAAGGTTGCCTTTATTGGCAAGTTTTTGTGTATTGTACTCGAGTCCCACGTTTTAGATCTAAAAAAATAGGACAGTAATCTGAGATGATTTTTCAATGAGCACAAGATACTATCGTCCAATATATGCTAGAACAACACTTTTTGCTCTAGCGGCTGGAATGTCAGGCCCATTTCTCACTTTATATGCAATAAACTTGGGTGCTGACGCGATAGACCTTGGACTTTTGCAGGCAGCAATCAACGTAATACCTAATATTTTCCAACTGCCTTTTGGGAGACTTATTGATAGAATTGGAAAAAGAAAGTTGATTCTTTACATTGGTAGCATAATATATTCGGTAATTTTTATTCCAATACTTTTTGTTACAGTACCCAAGCAGTATGTTTTACTACTTTCAATACAGTATGCAGCAAACGCTATGATAACACCAGCCTACCTTTCCCTAATAGGGGAAATGACAACGATAGAAGATCGTGCATCAACAATGGCAAAACTGAATCTCTTAAACGGTGTAGGAAACCTTATTGCAACAGCATTCACTTCATTTTTTGTTTACACGTATTTTGGTAATAATACATTTGGATACCAGTTCATATTTCTTTCATCATTCTTTTTCGGAACACTTGCAACGATTTCAATACATTATATTCAGGAGCCAAAACTTAAAATTGTTAAAGAAACATTACATCCTATAAAGGATTTACCAAAAATTGTTAAAGAGAATAGGGCTTTTTCAATCTTTGTACTACTTACATTTTTGTACGGATTTTTTATGTCGCTAATGTGGCCTCTTGCAGGACTAACTTTAGCCAAAGTTCATAATGCAGGAGTACTTGAGTTTGGTCTTGCACAACTCTTTTCTATGCTAGGATATATATTTGCACAGAACCTATTCCGGAGAACTTTCGACCAAGTTGGAAGAGTACCAATGCTCGTACTATCAAGATTTGGGCTCATAGTATTTCCCCTATCCTACGCCTTTTCACCAAACATAGTTTACATTTATGTAGCCAGTTTTATAGGAAGTATGTTTTCAGCATTAGCGGACACCTCTATCTTAGCATATCTTTTTGATACAACACCTAGTGGCCAAAGAGGATTTTATACAGCATTATACAATATGGCAGCAGGAATATCTTATTTTGCAGGCTCTATTGTTGGAGGACTGCTATTTTCACTTGCTGAACCCATATTTGGTACCTTTATATCATTACAGTATATTTATGTTATATCAATGTTTGGAAGAGGGGCATTCGCTTTTATGCATCAAAAACTTGTTGAAACAAGGAAGACTCAAATGACAATCACAAAAGCATTACTAAAGGAGCTACACATAAAGTAAGATTAATTTTTAGAAACTTTTAAAATCAAAGAGGATAAATGCGGATACTCTGAAACAAACCTTATCCTGTAAGAGAAGTCTGGTTTTATTTTTGTAGACTGCTCTATTATTTTTTGAACATCAATATCTTCTAATGAAGTGTCTGAAAGAATATTTTCTAGAGCAGCTTTTACCTGCAATGATATCTGTTCACTTAACTTTTCTTTGGAAAAGTATTTTAGAACATCGTCTATTACCGTAATTCTTTCTAATATGTCAACCTTTTCAAGAGGCTCCTTTACTACTTCGTTTAAGATAATTTGCAACCTTATTTTTGCTGAAGAAAGAAAATTTAGCATAGAAATAATTTCATCTTCAAATTTTAGTATTTCAAAAGCTGATGAAGCCTTTTGAAGAGAATCTAAGGAGTTTATGTTATAGAATTTGTTTATTGCATCAAAAATTTTTTCAACAGACTTTGCTGCACCCTGAAGTTTCAAATTAAGGTCCTCAAGCAATGGTGAAAACTTTTCAGGAAAACGTTTCTCTAACATACACTTTCTAGTATCTACTATAAAGACAGAAAGTGTCTTCAGAACTTCGATAGTATCACCTATCATCGAATTAAGATTAGTTAAGCAATTATTTAATCTTGTCTACCATGTTACTTCAATAGCTAAGTATAATAGATTATTCATATAACTATAAACTAAAATTTTTTAAAGCAACTGTATTCCATTTAGGTTATGGTTGTAGAAACAAAATATTTAGAAATAGATTCAAGAGGAGAAAACCACATTATAGACCTTACACCACATATTGTAAGGGAGCTTGGGAAGAGCAAAGTTTCCAATGGTATTATAACAGTTTTTGTTCCAGGCTCTACTGGAGCTATTACAACAATTGAATATGAACCTGGATTAATCAAAGATTTACCTAATATTCTTGAAAGAATTGTTCCAAAGAATATTTATTATGCACATGAGGAAACTTGGCATGATGGAAACGGACATTCTCATGTAAGAGCTTCTTTGATTGGACCAAGCTTGACTATACCATTTGTTGACAGAAGACCTTTACTTGGAACTTGGCAGCAGGTAATTTTTCTAGAACTTGATGTTAGACCAAGGCATAGAAGAATAGTTTTACAAATTATAGGAGAATAAGTATCTCGCAAAATGCAATTCTTGTAGGACATAAAATTTATAATTAGAAATAATTAATTAAATATCAGATTTAGTGATAATTTTGGATTCAGAAGGACTTCTAATTGACTGTAAACTAGAAAAAAATGAGGCCAAGTTATATTACCTTCAGGAAAATGGCAAGTTAATTGAGTGGGTTGACGATAAAAAATTTTATCCCTATATTTATGTTTCTAGTGAAGAGGGAAAAGAGATTTTTGATTACGTAACAAGCTTGAGCTGTAATTTATCTCCTGAAAAAAGAAGGAATCTTTTTTCCGATAAAGAAGAAGTATATTATAAAGTTTTTGGAAGCGAAAAGGCTCTTGAAAGCATAAAGTATAGGGTTAAAAGAGTTTGGGAGGATGAGCTTTCAGCTATAGAGAAATACGTTTTTGAAAAAAATATTCGCTTTGGAATACAGTATGATGTTCTTGGAAAAGAATATACACCATCAGATGTTAAAGACAGCTATTTTAATGAGATTTTTAGCAGCCTATTAGATAATGATCCCATAAAATATTATTATACAAAAAAATTTTTTGAGGTTATAGAACAGCCTTTACCAGAAATAAGAGAAGATGTTGCAAGAAAATTTGGCTACGATAAAGGTAAAATGCTGCAGGCAATATATCTTTCAAGGATAACGAATACACCTTTAGCATTTAAGAGAATGCCTCCAAGCTATTTTATTAAAGCACTATACTACCTATGTTTAAAGAGCGAAGGCTATATTATACCTACAGCAGAAGAATTTTCAAGAGGAGAAGTTTCAAGAGGAGTATATGGAAAGGCAGCATTGGTTATAACTCCTGAAAAGGGAGTGTTTTTGAACACATATGTATTAGATTATGAATCACTTTATCCAAGCTGCATCGACATTTACAACCTTTCTCATGAAACTGTAAACTGTGGACATAGTGAGTGTACAAAAAACAGGGTGCCTGAAGAAAAACATCATGTTTGCACCTTAAGGAGAGGAAAGTATTCTGTTTTAATAGGTGCGCTAAAGGACCTGCGTATTAAATATTATAAAAAGAAGGCAAAGGAGGACGATTATAGGGCAAAAATTGTTTCCGATATCCTAAAAACTATACTCGTCATATGTTATGGTGTTACAATAAGGATTAGGGGACTAGCAAATCCGTCCCTTGCCGAATCAATAACAGCATACGCTAGAAACGCTCTAAAGATGGCTTGGAAAATTGCTTTAGATAGTGGTTTAAAGCCAGTTTATGGAGACACAGACTCCCTTTTCATAGTAAACCCTGAAAGTAAACAGGTGCAAACTTTGGTTAACAGAGTTAAAAATGAGCTTGGCCTAGATTTAGCTGTTGATAAAAAATATAAGGTTTGCATATTTTCTACCGCAAAAAAGGCCTACCTTGGAATATTTGATGATGGTAAAATAGATCCTAAGGGATTAGCAGCATACAAGTCTAGTACACCAGCTTTTGTCAAAAAGGTTTTGAAGGAGGCTGCAATAGAGTTGGCAAAAATAGATACTCTAGAAGATATACCTAGAGTAAGGGAAAGAATTAATAGAATTTTAGAAGAAAAGAAGAAGGATATTTTGCAAAAAAGGTTCAAGATAGAGGAAATGGGATTTTCTGTAATATTACATAAAAAGCCCAATGAAGTATTAAGTTCAAATATTAATGCACAATCATACCAGTGTGCAATCCAACTTATTGATGCTGGAAATAGGCTAAAAAAAGGGCAAATTATAACATTTGTAAAGGTTAAACCATTCTATTACAAGGGAAACAAGTTTACAGTAAAACCAATTAATATTGCAAAAAAAGATGAAATAAATGTACAAGATTATATTTCTAACATGTACACTATGATGGCACAGATCCTTGAACCTTTAGGACTGAATAAGACAGGCGACAGGAACAAGCATATAATGCTTAGCCACTGGTTCGAGTAGGCTATCTTCAAAGTTTCTGTGCATTCTTTATTATGAATGAAAATAGCATAGGTTAGACTAATAAGGTAATTTGATAATAATTGTGCTAACAAAAATTCCCCCAAATCTTTAATAGATAAATTTATGAGGCATAAATATAATTTAGTTAGAGAAAAATTTTTCTCCCTTTATATATGTTGAGATAACATTTAAGTTCTTGTCCAAAACTATAAGGTCAGCATCATTTCCTTCCCTTATATACCCCTTTCCTTCTACCATCATAGCTTTACATGGAGTCAAAGTAGCCATTTCCAAAACCTTTATAAGTGGAATACCAATTTTTACAGCATTCTTAACAGCCTTATCCATTGTCAAAGTACTACCTGCAAGTGTACCATCAGAAAGCCTAGAAATGCCATCCTTAACAATAATTCCCATCGGCCCCAGCTTAAACGTACCATCATCTAAACCAGCACCCGCAATCGCATCAGTTACAAGCACCATCCTTTTTGAACCCTTACATCTATAGACTAATTCTACTGTAGCAGGATGCAGGTGTATCAGGTCTAAAATTGTTTCAGCATAAACATTTGGACAATTTAGTGCTGCACCGACAACACCCGGTTCCCTATGATGGAAAGGCTTCATTCCATTAAAAATATGTGTCACAAGCCTAGCTCCAGCGGAAAAAGCTTGGATCGTCTGCTGATAAGATGCACATGTATGACCTATTGATGTAATAATGTTCAAACCTTTTAATGCTTTGATAAAGTCTATGCCACCCTCCAATTCAGGAGCCAATGTCACCCTTTTCTTTATATGATTAAAGAAGCCACTTAATACTTTAACTTCTTCAACCGATGGACATCTAATATGATCCTTAGATTGCGCTCCAGCCATTTCAATATTAATGTATGGACCTTCAAAATGTATTCCAATAACTTCAGAACCTTTCACATACTTTATACTAGAAAACTTTTCTGAAAACCTTTTCAGACTTTCAAAACTGTCTGTAACAGTAGACGGGACAAAGGAAGTTACACCCGTATTAGGAAGTTTTTCAATAAACTTCTTAATATCATTTGTACAAGAATACATGATGTCAACACCAAAACCACCATGTGTATGTATATCGACAAAACCAGGAGCAACTATACAACTTTCATAAGAGTCAATTTTATCAACATTCGTTGGTAAAGTTTTAGTTAACTTAACGACCTTTCCATCACTAACTATTATGTAAGTGTCTTTCAAAATTTTTGTTGGCGTAAATATTGTACTGGCTTCTAAAGCAAACATTATTTTTTTACACACCCATAACCTAAAGTCTATATTCCATATACCCCTACACTATTTTTAGAATTTTTTCAAGAGACTCAATAACATAGGTTGCCAAATGCTTCGCTTTTTCAGCACTATACTTGCTTACACCTCTTATTACAAGTGCAGATGAAATATCAAATTCCTTGAAAACATTTATTTCATTTTCTAGACCAGACACAGCTAATATACTGCTTCTATCAACTGGAAGTTGGTCTAATAAATTTTTTAGAAAATCCTTTGAAGGCCCACCCATTATATCTGACCTTTCTTCAATAAAAACATCGTGAAAGAGGTGGCCTAGGTTTAGTGATAGAATCTTTTGCCACTGCTTTACTGGAGGCCCAGAGGTTATTAGATAAAGCCTTGCACCCTTATCTCTTAATGCAAGAAGCGTAGATTGCACGTCAGGGTAAGGTTTAAGGTAAACATTACTTGTTTCCCTATACGCTAACACACCTGCCGCAATTATTCTAGGAGAATATTTTACACCAAGCCTTTCAACAAGAATATCAAAATGTTTTGGAAAGTGAACACCATACTCTTTAACAATCTGCTCTAGCATCATATACACTGATTCATGATTTAGTGGTAGACCTTCAGCGATCATAGCCTTTACTGCATTCATTCTTGCCATTGAAAGCTGTAAATCGGCATCATATAATGTGTTTTCTAATCCAAACATGATATGTGTGTATGTCACTTTACCACCTTACTCAACTTTTCTGGAGAATCAGGGTTTAAACCTTTTGCTATAGCAAGATAGTATGCAAGAATTTGAATCATTGGAGCATATACTATTGGCGAAATTGTATAAGATGCGTCTGCAACTATCTGTTCATCAACATTGTATTCTATTAATTTATCATTAATAAATAATATCTTCCCTCCAAAATTTTTGATCTTATTTATTAAATCAGAATATAACTTTTCACCAATACTACTGTGCCCCAAGATTATTGTTAAACTTTTTTCATTAATCAACTGTATTGGGCCATGCAAGAATTCTCTTAATGCAAAACCTTCAGAAGGTAGTGTACATGTCTCCTTTAACTTAAGTGAACCTTCAATTGCCGAAGGATAGAGGAATCCAGTTCCTAGAACAAATACCCTATCAATGTATGAGATTTCTTTTGCAAAATTTTCTATCTTATAAATATTTTTGTCTATCGCAAACTTAACTTTAGAATATGCATTTTCTAAATCGCTAACAAGGTTATGATATTGGCTATTTTGCACCCTTCCCAGCAAATGTGCAAGATTTGAAGCTAAATACAACAATACAATCAATTGTGTAACATAGGTTTTTGTTGCGGCCAAAGCTCTTTCTTCTCCAGCATAAGTGTACAGGATATCATCAGACAAGAGTGAAAGTTGACTGCCTATCCTGTTTGTTACACCAACTTTATAGAATCTTAGCCTATCAGCCCATTTCACTGCATTAAGTATATCAGAGCTTTCACCAGACTGGCTTACAGCTAAAACTATTGATGGCGGAGAAGTTTCAGGAACCCAGAGTGGGAATTCTGAAGCATATATGGCAGTAGAATATGTTCCAGATAATTGGAAAAAGAGATATTGGAAAGATAATAGTGCATGAAAGCTTGTTCCAGAACCAGTTAAATATATTGTTCCCTTAAACCTTTTTAGAATATTGTTAGATACTCTTTCGACCTCTTTCCTATTTTTTTCAAACGTCTTATAGAGTACTGTTGGTTCTTCCAGTATCTCCTTTATCATATTATGTTCATAGCTTTTTTGTATCATTTGCAACACCTATACTACTTACTACATATTCTTGTTTTAATATAACCTTTTTATTTGGCTCAACATCATCATATACTATAACTCCAGGTCCAATTATAGAGTTTGGACCCAATCTTACACCAGGCATTATCATACAGCCAACCCCTATTCTAGTTCCTTCACCAACTATTGCACCAAGTTTAGACCTACCTGAATCAATCCTGTTTTCGTTAACTTTAACCTTTATTGCACATTGGTCTAGCCTATAGTTTGCTGTTATTGTTCCATATCCAAAAAGGCAATTATCGCATACGATACTATCTCCTATAAAGTTTGAGTGAAAAAAGCAGTTATCTCCAATATATGACCTTGTTATTTCAGTGGAATAGCCAATACTACAATTTTCGCCTATATGAGCATAATCTCTTATCAGAACATTATTTCCGACTACAGTATCTTTTCCAATATAGCATGGACCCTTAACTATTGCGCCCTCAAGAATCTTTACATTATCTTCTATAATCACATTACCCTTAATTTGGACATTATCTGAAATTTTCACAGAATCTTTGATAAATGGAGTCTTTATAGAGTCTAGAAAATATTTTATAACATCATGAACATGCCAAGGATATTTGATTGCAACCCAATTTCCAGAATATTCAACCACCTTAACCTTAATACCATCATTAATCATCCTCGTTAAAGCACACTCATATACATCGTCTTTTGGACTACATGTTTCTTCAATATAACGGAAAAGTCTAACAGCATCCTTATGCAAATGTACAACTATGTTCACAAGATTACTTGGTTCATTTCCTTCACCAGGTTTCTCGTGTATGCTTAAAAGTTCAAGTTCATCATTCACCACAAGATAACCTCCTGGAAAATATTTTGAAACCCTATACCCTGTTATAAAAGAAGAATAGTTTTCATTTTTCCTTTCATCCAAAATTTTGTCATAAAGGCTTTGGTCAAAGATATCGTTAGGATTAACTACCAAAATTTCATCATTTAAAAGATAATCCTTTGCCGTTAATAGTGCATCAGCCATACCTTTAGGTGATTTTTGAACAAAAATGGCCGCATTCAAACCCATATTATCACAAATTTTTCTTATATGCTCAACATTACCTGGGTTCCCGATTATAACAAAATCTTTGAAACCAGCATTCAACGCCTGTATGATATGATGTTCTAACAATGTTTTTCCTAGAAATTTTAGCAAAAACTTGTCCTTTGTAATTGGAAACATTCTTTTCCCAATACCGCCACATAAGAAGACAATCTTCATACGAGGACACAACTTTAAACTTGAATATATAACTTTTTATCTGATAATTTTTGGAAACCAATTTATAATAGCTTAGCGAATATTGTATAGGGTGTATATATTTTGAAAGCTGTGGGTAAGACTAAAAAGGGGCCTGGAATAGAAGTATTTGATATAACTGAACCTGAGATTGGGCCAGAGGATGTTCTTGTAAGGGTTAGAGCTTCAGCAATTTGTGGCACAGACCTACACTATTATCACTGGGACGGATATGCTGAAAGACACAACCCCGGATTTCCAAGAGTTTTGGGACATGAGTTTTCAGGGGAAGTGGTAAAAGTTGGAGGAAGTGTAAAGACACTTAAGGTTGGAGATAAAGTTGCTGGAGAAACACACATACCTTGTAAAACATGCTATCTCTGTAATACAGGTAGAATGCACATATGCAAGAATATGAAGATATTTGGTGTTGATACGCTTTATGGTTCATTCGCACCATATACCGTTTTGCCTGAGATCGCGGCGGTTAAAATACCCGATAGCATAAGCTATGAAGATGGAGCTTTACTTGAACCATTTGGTGTAGCATTACATGCTATTTGTGAAGCAAGTATTGGTCCAGGGGATGTTGTTGTGATAACAGGATGTGGGCCTATAGGGTTATTTGCTCAGCAGTTGGCAAAGATTTCTGGAGCTTCAATGGTTATTTCAACAGACACTAGAGAATATAGGCTTAATCTTTCGAAAAGGATTGGAGTTAATGAGACAATAAACGTGTTAAATGTTGATCCAGTAAGTAGGGTTAAAGAGTTAACTGATGGCAAGGGTGCCGATGTTGTTATAGAACTTTCTGGAGCGAATATTGCAGTTAAGCAGGCTTTGGACATGGCTGCACTTAATGGAAAAGTTGTCTTTGTTGGAACAACACAGAAGCCTACAGAAATTGATACAACAAATCAGATACTTTACAAGGAACTGAAAGTTTCAGGTATAACTGGTAGAATAATGTTTGATACATGGTACAGAAGCATTAAACTTGTGCAAAATAAAATAGTGGATCTAACTCAGGTAGTGACCCACAAATTCGCCTTAGATGATGCCCCAAAAGCCTTCGAATTGCTTGATAAGGGTGAAGCGGGAAAAGTGCTATTTATTCCTTAAACATCTTCCACTATTTTTTAAAATATTCTTTCAATTTTTGAAAATAATATTTTAGGGCATCTAAGAAGATTGGAGCTTCACCCAAATGTAGGATAAGTAGTGATGTGAGAACATATGCCATTGGAGATAATGTTACAACATAGAAGCTGTATAAGGTTCTATTTCCTAAAACATATACACCCACATAGCCTAAGAATGTGAAGATAAACCATAGGGATGGTATAGCGTACTTTTTGTTCACCTTAAGATAAAAGTATGGTATAAAGAGTAGTAGGATTACTGCCATGAAATAGATTACGGGATTAACTTTAGCGGCAAGGTCAGGATTAAAGTGTAGTGCAAAAGGATTTTCATTATAGAACCATCCCCAAGGAGAAGAAGTTGGAGGACCTTCTGGGCGAGAAGTGATATGCCATTTAAGGCCATTTTCAAGTTCCCTGTACCATTTATCAAAACCCCAGCTCAATAGTAGTGGAAGATTTGAAGAAAACCAAACAGTAGGTGGTATAATAAAAGTGTAAAAAATAGTTTTAACATAGTCTATCTTCCATAAAATAAAAATTGTAAATAGTGCTATAAGAGGAAAGACTCCAGTTAATTTTGCAGAAGCAGCAAAACCAATAGAGATTGAGGAGAGTAGATATTTTTCTTTTAAGGCAAACCACATAGATAATGTTATAAAAAATGTAACATATATGTCTAGCATGGCAATAGATGACATAGCAACAAATACAGCGTCAGCAAAAGCGCATACAAGAACCAGTATGGAAAGAAGAGAATTATTTGAGATTTTGTAGACTATCAGACATAGTATAGCTAGAGTTAGTGAACCTAATACCATTCCAGGTATTTTCCAACTTAAAGGTTTATCACCAAAAATTAGCATAGAAAAACCAACAATATATTTAACAAGTGGAGGATGCTCAGCATTCATATAGTATTCAATGTTTTGATTATCAGGATAATTGTATCCACTTTGAATAATACTAACGTACTTGAATTCCTCCAAAAATTTCTTTCTATCTAAAACTTTGTCAGTTACAATAGAGAATGCTGGAGTTTTATTATATTTTATGATTATTCTTCCACCATATTCTTTTTCAAGAAAAGTTTGAAGTCCAGTTTCATAGACTTCTTGCCAATAAAATGATTGGAAAAATATTGTGTAATGGTGCATACCGTCGCTGTCAACATAAGAAGGTTGAACATGAAAAA
The DNA here is from genome assembly GCA_026413865.1 of Nitrososphaeria archaeon. Lineage (GTDB taxonomy): Archaea > Thermoproteota > Nitrososphaeria > JACIWG01 > JACIWG01 > JACIWG01. The sequence continues at coordinate 4,057 of JAOAKB010000013.1, read as the reverse complement.
TTTCCCTCAATATATTTCTGGATGAACTAACGTACCAACACTCATCTGATGTGTAGCCTATAGTTCCAGTCAAACTACTTGCAATATAGTAAGTATAAACTGAAAATGAGATTATACCAATTACAGTTATCAGAAACGATATTTTTTTAATATTTTGTCGAAGTTTTGAAAACAAATTTTTTGACAACCTAACTACCTCCATACAATAAATTCACTAAAAAGATAGTTTGCTACAAACCCGCATATAATACCTATTGCATCGGCAACTAAATAGTTTACTCCAAAAATCAAAAGAAATGCGTAAACAATATAGTTTATAAGTGGACCCAAAGCTGAGCCATGAAATTTTATTAAGCGATAAAAAAAATTACCGGATCGTCTATCCTTAAAGGTCCAAAAGTCGTTTAAAATAAAATTGTTGACTATTGAAAATTCTATAGAGAAAATAGCTGAATACAGTTGAGGAAAATTAAAGAAGTTTACCAAAAGCCATAATGAGCCAAGATTTACTACAACACCAGATAAGCCTACAGTTACAAACTTTAAAACTCTATAATCTGAAAGCTTCATTAAAAGCTTAACATAATTTAATATTTCATTAAACCTCATTTTACTTTTTCCAGCTTTCCTTGACCTAAAAACATATGGAACTTCTGAAACTTTATCATACTTTCCTTTTTCCAAGATTTCTAACAAAATCTTATAGCCTTTAGCCTCAAATTTGACACCAGAAATAACATCTTTTTTGAACACAAAATATCCTGATAAGGGATCACTAACAGTCCTACACCTTTTTAGTAACAAATGAGCCAAAAACGATGCAGTTTTTGAGATAATCTTTCTAGTAAAACTCCAGCCTTCTATTCCACCACCCTTAACATACCTTGACGCAACAACAATATCATAACCTTCCCCAATTTTAGAAAACATTTCCTTTAAAAGCTGTGGAGGATGCTGCAAATCTGCATCAATAACACCAACAGCATAACCTTGCGCTACATTTACACCATCAAGTATAGCACTACTCAAGCCAAGCTTACCAGGCCTATGAATAACCTTCAAATTATCAACTTTATGTGATAGCTGTTCAACAAATTCGCCAGTACCATCTGGACTATTATCATCAACAACTATTATTTCAAAATCAAGCCCCCTTAATGATTCAATAATCATTTCTATCAAACGACCAATATTCTCCCGCTCATTATATGTGGGTATTATGATAGAAAGTTCTTTCACATCACATAGCAATCTTTATGGCGAATATAACTGTTGCCAAACTCACTTTATAAACGATTTTTATAGCACATCAAATAATGCATTTATGGAGGGAGGAGAAAAAGAAATGGCCGCCGCTGTTGATATTTCTAATCTTGTGAAAGTTTTTGGTACAAAGAAGGCGGTTAATGGACTTTATTTAAAGGTAAATGAGGGAGAAATTTTTGGCCTAATTGGACCAAATGGTGCGGGTAAGACAACAACGTTAAGGATTATTGCAACATTACTTAAACCAACTTCAGGTAATGTTAAAGTTTTTGGATATGATGTTGTATCTGATCCTGGAAACGTTAGAAAACTTATTAGCTACTTGCCTGAAGAATCTGGAGCATACAATAATTTAAGTGGCCTAGAGTATCTCAGATTTATGGCATCATTTTATGCTAGAAATAGAGAGGAAATTGAATCATTTGTTGAAGAAGGAGCTAAAATTTCTGGGTTAAAAGAAAGATTAAATGACAAAATTAAGACATATAGTAAAGGTATGAAGAGACGATTGCTTGTTGCAAGAACTTTAATGACAAGGCCTAAACTTGCTATACTAGATGAGCCTACAAGTGGTTTAGATGTTTTCTATGCACACTATGTAAGGGATGAAATTAAAGAGTATGCTAGAAACTATGGTGTTACTGTTCTACTTTCAAGCCATAACATGCTTGAGGTACAATATTTGTGTAGTAGAGTTGCTTTGATAAATAATGGAGTAATTGTTGAAGAAGGTTCACCAGAAGAATTATTTAGAAAATATGATTCTAAAAATCTTGAAGAAGTTTTTATTAAGGTGAGCAGATATGGCTAGTGCATTAACAACATTAATAGTTAAAGAAGTTAAAGAACTCCTAAGAGACCCGAAGATACTTGTTGGAACAGTATTAATGCCTATAATAATGTTTGGACTACTTGGATCAATATTTAATTTTTCAATAGGTTCAGCTCGAGAAAGCTTCGAAAACATTTCAATTATAGTCGTGGATGAAGACAATGGGCCAGTTTCAAACGCTTTCAAAAGTTTTATAGAAAATTATCCAGCTGCAAAAATTAGTGCACTATATGTTCAAAACCTTAATTTAGCCTTTGATGAACTTAAGAAGACAAATGCATCAGGAATAATTTTGCTACCAAAAGGACTTTCACAAAATATTTCTAAAGGAACAAGAGGAGAAATAGTCTCTTACATTCTATTAAGCAGTTTATCGATGACAGAGCAGGGAAAGGCTTCAATGTTCCAGGCCATAGTCGAATCATTTAATAGAATACTATCACTTCAACTTATTTCCAGTCAAATACCTTCGATGGACCCAAGCTTCGTAAGCAGCCCTATAGCTGGAGGATATTACACATATTTTAGAGGAAATGTAATAAACATTCATCCACAAATTATTACAAGCACAATTTACATTCAAATAATGATGATGCCCATTGTTATCATGATTATGCTATTTTCTGCAATGAGCATGGCCTCGACATCTATAGCGTTAGAGAAGGAGATAAAAACATTAGAAACATTACTCACACTACCAGTAAATAGAATAACAATTTTAGTAGGAAAACTTTCTGGATCACTTTTCGTAGCAATTCTGGGAACAGTAGCATACTTAGTTGGTTTCAATTATTACATGAGCTCTTTAATGGGCGGTTTCGGTGAACAGCAAAATATAGACCTTTCAGCATTAGGCATCAGCATCACACCAGTAGGCTACATACTTATGGGAGTCGTATTCTTTTTGTCGATAGTGGCAGCATTAGCAATCGCAGTATCATTTTCTGTCTTTTCAGAAGATGTCAGAAGCGCACAGGCATCAATGGGTTATTTAATTATTATAGTTATTATACCTACATTAATACTAATGTTTGTAGACCTAAACACTTTACCCCTAACAATTCAAATACCCATTTACCTCATACCGTTCACACACACGATGGTTGCTTCAAAAAGCATAATGATGGGAGAATATTCAATGGTCTTAATAAATATAATATATCTTGCACTATTTACAATAATAATATTATATGTTGCTGCAAAACTTTTCACAACAGAAAAAATATTTACAGCAAAAATATCATTTAAGAGAAAAAAATTAACTGAATAGCATAATTTAATAAACAGCCATCATTTTCCTTCATTTATTACCTTAAAAGCAACCTTTTATAATTACAACTAACAATATAGTCTTTCAATTCTTTTTTTGAGATTCTTGTTTGGCTAACTTCACAGCATAACCCTGCTGTAGGGTTGCAACTTTCAATTCTCTTTATGAGATTCGAGGTAATAGTCTACTTTTAGAGAAAGCTCCTTACATACGCTTTCAATTCTCTTTATGAGATTCACCAACACCATCATCGTATTCGACGACGTCACATTCATACTCTTTCAATTCTCTTTATGAGATTCGCTTTTCCGGATCTTTCTGATTGTATCATACCATACGGTAACTTTCAATTCTCTTTATGAGATTCCTTGGTTAGTCCAACACAATTACCCACCTCTTTTTTAAAGGCTTTCAATTCTCTTTATGAGATTCGTTTTCAGGCTCCTTCAAAAAGCGTTTGAAGGTGCAAACTTTCAATTCTCTTTATGAGATTCTTGAATAGTAACAAAAGTATCCTCTGCCGAACCACCCTCTTTCAATTCTCTTTATGAGATTCTACAAAAAATGAGACGAAAGCAGTAATTCCGATAATCTTTCAATTCTCTTTATGAGATTCCGTGAACCCATTTCCTGAACCGGTGTGCGTCAAGAGGATTTTTACTTTCAATTCTCTTTATGAGATTCAATAG
>JAOAKB010000012.1 GCA_026413865.1 Nitrososphaeria archaeon | reverse complement strand
TTTTCTTCAAAAACGGTAAAAATTTTTTTTTAAAAATAATGTACAAACGTAATGTGTGCGCCAGCTATATAATGATAAAGACCTTCAAGCCTATATCAAATTAAATTACATTGATGCAGAAATTCTCTATTTTAAAGAACATGTTATGACCGTAGATGCTGCGGCAGAAAATTTGAAAATATCCACAGAATACATTATAAAAAGTATTTTGGTATTAAATGAGAGAAATGAACCCTTTTTAATAATATTAAATGGTGATAAAAAGGTATCATTTGATAAGGTTATGAAAATTACTGATTCAAAAAATATTAGGTTGGCTAAAGCAAAAGAGGTTAAAGAAATTCTAGGATATGAAGTAGGAAGTGTTCCACCAATTTTTCACAAAAATAGTGTAAAAGTTTTTATTGATGAGCGTGTTCTTAAATATGATTATGTTATTGGAGGCGGAGGTTCAACTCATTCTCTTCTTAAAATTAGGCCAAAAGATATCATTAATCTAACAAAAGCACAAGTTTATGATATTAGTGAATAAAAAAATAAAATGGGGGAAAACTACCTACGCTTTCTAAGTAATAGCCCTATTACCACTATTGCAACGATTACAACTATAGCTGCAGCCAAAATCGTTGAAGTATAATCTGGCTGAGCTGGTTGTGTTACTGTTGTTGCTGTAGTCGTGGTTGTAGCAGTAGTAGTTGTCACAGTAGTTATAACTGTTGTGGTAGGCACAGTTGTTGTAACAATTGTGGTAGTTGTTGGAGGTGGTGATGTTACAGTTTCTTCATAAATGTACGTATTAACAAGGGCGTCCCAGAATACATATCTTCCTACTGGAATGTCAGTACCCTTTATATTTCTGGATTTAACGTTCAAGAAAACGACATTATATAGGGATATTTCTGGAAGTTCGTTTGTTAATATTTCCTCAAGTCTCTGTAAAAGTTCTATTTGTTTAGTTGGAGACACTTCTCTCATCCATGAATCTAGTAATTGGTCCACTTGTGGGTTTCTATATAGCATTGTGTTAGAAAATGCAACACCCGGCTGAATCCATGATGAATGGAAGAGCTGATATGACCACATTGGTTCAACCCAACGTTTTATTAGTACAAAGTCGTACTGGTATTTTGTCTCCAGGTCTAGCATTGTGCCAAAATCCACCCTTTTTAGTACAACTTCTATTCCCACTTTAGAAAGTTGATCTTTAATTAGGTCTGCTATAGCAGCCTCTTCGGCTTCACCTGTTCTTGTCAATAGTTCAATTTTGAACCTCTTACCATCTGCACCTTTGGGGTAACCTGCTTTGTCAAGAAGTTGATTCGCTTTTTCAAGGCTATAATCGTATTTTGCTAGATTTGGTGAAGCTGGAATTGTTTCTGGAAGCAGCCTATAGGTTGGTGTACAAAGTCCTAAGGTTGCTTTTTGAACCATGTCTTTTCTATCTAAAGCATAGGATATTGCTCTTCTAACATCAGGATTACTTAAGATTGTATGGTTTGTGTTAAACTGTAAAACCATCTTGTAGGGTGGCCTTTGGGATGCTATCACCTCAAGATTTGGGTTAGTGCCAAGCTTTGCTGCTGCCTCATATGGTAAGCCTCTAAAAACGTAATTGACTTCACCAGTTTCTAAGGCTGAAACCATCGTCATCGGATCTGTTATAAATCTAATAATTAGTTTTTCAAGGTATGGTTTACCTTTGTCCCAATAGTTTGGGTTTCTTTCTAAGAGTATGTGACTTCCTTTTACCCATTCCTTAAATACAAACGGCCCTGTACCAATAGGTTTTGTCCTAAATGCGCTTTTTTCGAAATCCTGTCCTTCCAGAATATGTTTTGGAACTATTGCTGTATCAACTGAAGCTAATAGTGTGAGCTGCACGGCGGGAAGTAGTTGTTCAACTTTCAGTTTAACAGCGGTTCCATTTAATATTTCTACCTTCGCATTCTTAAAATATGCTGCACCAAATATGTCATATTTTGAAATTATATTCTCAAAAGAAAATTTGACGTCCTCTGGTCCAAAGGGCTTTCCATCGTGCCATGTAACTCCCTTACGTAAGTTGAAGACATATGCTTTCTCATTTTCTAAAATTTTCCATGATTCTGCAAGACTTGGTACAATATTTAGGTTTTTATCCGTATTTAATAGTGAATCAAATATTTGTGCTGCGACAAAGGATGCATGCCACGCTCCAGTTGTTGGATCAATAACTCTTGGTTCTGCACCAAGTCCGATAACTATCTGTCCTCCAACTTTAGGTTTTGTTAATGCTTGTGAAGCTATCGATGTGGTTAGTATAAGTAGTATTGGTATAGCTATTTTCCAATATGGCTTATGTTTTTGCATCCCAAAAAGTGCATGTATAAGCTTATTTAAACTTTACTATATTTTTATTGTAATATTTCAATTTGAGAATAAAAAATTTTATAAAGTATAATATATTGAAAAATATTCAATTTTTTTTAAAAAATTTTAAAATGTTAGTTCGAAATGCGAATCCGACTCTTTCAACTCTAATTTATTAGCTGATATCAAATACTTAAAATATTTTATTTCAACTCTTTCTCTAATGTTATCTAAAATTTCAATACAATTATATTTTTGTTCAACAAAGTAAATATCTAAACTCCTATTATCCAATTTTATTCCTAGAACTAGTCCTAGGTTCTCCATTTCATTCATTAATGGATAGAATATGAAGTTTCCGAGACTGTAAAATATCAATTTACCATTATATGCCTCTATTGGCTGTATTGCATGAGGATGCCCACCAACTATTATATCCCCTCCAAAGTCAATAATATTTTTAGCAAGTTCCTTAACATATTCAACGACAACTTTATTATAAGGTGCTAAACCAACACCCCAATGAGGATGTACAATAATATAATCAAATTTTCTTTTATTGTCTTTTATAATGCTTTTTAGGTGTTCAATATCTTCATTCAATATTTCCCCTTTAACAATATATGGTGGTGCAGGTTCTTCTAAAACTTCTCTCGGATCAATAATAACTTTTGTTATTACTCTTATACCAGCAATTCCAGGTTTATCCCTTTTACTTAGTGCTTCAGGAACAAATGTTGTTGCCAGACCTATTATTCCAATCTTTTTCCCATTAACATTTACTATGCACGGTGAAAATGCTTCCTCTATCGTTTTTCCATAACCATAATTCATTATATTTTCTTTTGCAAGAATTTCTTTGGTATAGTCTGCTGCCTCGATTCCATAATCCATTATATGATTGTTTGCCAGCGAGACCACTTTAACGTTCATTTTCTTAAGAAACCTTACTATTTCAGGTTTCGTTTTTAGGGCTGAATATTTATTCATTGGCTTTAAATCTTTATCTATGACTATCGGTGCTTCAAGGTTTGCTATAACATATTTGCTGCTGCTAAAAATTTTTTCTAACTTTTCTCCAATAAATAAATTTGAGGGGTCGTCCGCGTATATGTCTCCACAGAAGCACAGATCGTACATCATTTAAACCAGGTCTGTTTAATTATACGAAATGCGTTTTCTCCGACAACCTTCGAAATCTCTTGGTCAGAATATCCATGTTTTACAAGCCATCTTACTATATTAGGATATTCAGAGGGATTTTCTAAACCATCTACAAAAGGTACTTCCTTAAACTCTGGAAGATTATCTCTAAATGCTGAGGTTATAGAAAGTTCTTTTGCAAATGTATGATGTAATTCTACATGGTCTCCGAATAATGTGTCTGGACCGAATGCTACATGATCTATTCCAACTAACTTCACAATATATTCAAAGTGTTCCATTACACTTTCAATTGAATGTCTTCTATTATTGTATGTTAAGGTCGTATGTGGTGCTGCCTCAACACCTATTACACCACCCTTCTCTGCTAACGCTTGTATCACGTTGTCTGGCTTCATTCTTCTTGACGGCCATAATGCTCTGGCTCCAGCATGTGTAACAAAGACAGGTTTCTTGCTCGCTTCAATTACATCCAAAGATGTCTTATCACTTGAATGTGATATGTCGATTGTTATTCCAAGCTTATTCATTCTTTCAACTAAATTATATCCTTGGTCAGTTAATCCACCATCGTGTTTGTTAGCTATTCCAGAAGCAAACTCATTGCCTTCACTGTATGTGATGCCCATTACTCTAACACCGAACCCATATAAGACATCAACTTTATCTAATTCTGTTCCTATATGTGGTGTTGATTCTAAGTGAATAACTATTGCTGTTTTTCCTTCATTGTGTGCTTTGGGTATATCGTCTACTCTTTTTGCTATAAATGCTAGGTCTTGATGGTCAACATCCGAGATAAACATTCCAATCTGGTGTACAACATTTTCCCATGCCCATGCATCTGGTGACTTAGCTAAAGCTACACCATCGCTTAATGCTGCAAATATTGCATCAAGACCTGATGCAGCAATTCCTTCATATCCTGTGAATAATCGTCCTCTTCTTAAATATTCGACTGTTTCAGAAGGGTCTTCTGGGAAAACTTCAAGATGGTCGTGTGTGGATATGGTTAAATATTTTTCAAATATCGTCTGAACTCTTTCTTCCTCTGTTTTTGATAAGGATATTATTGTTGAATTAACTCTTCCAACCTGTTTTGCAAGTTTGAATTCCTTATAGTCTTTTCCAGCTTCGAGATAGCTAAATGACTGATATCCATCATACTTTTTTATTTTTGATATCATTGCGCCACTTTACATTTAGATAGTTTATAAACCTTAATTACATGTTTATGGTAAAAAAACTATTTTCTGTTAAAAAGATGGCATGAAACATAATGTTCTGAATATATTTCAACCTTTTCCGGTTCTATCTTATCGCATAAGTCGAACTTGTATGGACATCTTGGATGAAATCTGCATCCTTTTGGTGGATTTACTGGAGAAGGTGGTTCACCTTCGAGTGTAGGTAATGTTTTTGTTTTAGCGCTTTTTGGATCTGGTGGTGGAATAGATTCAAGTAAACCTAATGTGTAAGGATGTTTTGGATTATTAAATATTCTTTCAGCTGCCCCCTCTTCTACAATCTTGCCAGCATACATCACACTTATCTTGTCAGCTATGCTTTTTAGTAATGGTAGTTCATGACTGATTATTATGTATGTTAGATTATATTTTTCTTTCAAATCTATTAGTAGGTTAAGAATTTGCGCCTTTATTGTGACATCTAAAGCAGCTGTTGGCTCATCCAATATTACTACCTTAGGTTTTAGTGCTAAGGCTCTTGCAATACAAACTCTCTGTCTCTGTCCACCACTTAACTGATGCGAATAACGCTTTAAGAACTCTTTCGGTGGTATGAGACCCACTTCTTCCAGAAGCCTTTCTGTTGTTTCCATTTCTATCTTTTCATTATGTACCTTGAACGGTTTTTCTAAAATGTCTTTAACGGTTTTCCTAGGGTTTAAGGATGAAAATGGGTCCTGGAAAACGGCTTGAACATTTTTTCTAAAATCTTTTGCACTTCTGGCATCGGATAAAAGCTTGCTTAAGTCTTTGCCTAAGAACTCTATTTTTCCTTCTGTTGGTAGTTCTAGGCCTAAAAGCATTTTTGTGACTGTGGTTTTCCCACTTCCAGATTCTCCAACAATACAGTATGCTTCTCCTTCTCTTATTAGAAAGTTTACGTCATCCACAGCTTTAATATAAGCTTTTTTAAATAACCCTAACTTTACTAAATAATATTTTTTTAGATCTTGTATGGAAAAAATTGTTTGTTTCATAGTTTCCAGCACCTAACTTTCTTTAAACCATTATATTCAATGAGCGGAGGCTCCTTTTCACATTCTGCGTTACTATCCTTACACTTTCTCAGGAAGTTACATCCTTGTTCTACTTTTGAATTCACTTCCTTTTCCGAATTCATTTTATCTTTTAATCTTTTTACTTCTCCTTGATATATTGCCTGAGATGATGTAATAAGCATTTTAGTGTATGGATGTATCGGATTTGAGAATATTCCCTCTGCAGTATCTTCTTCAACTATCTGCCCATTATACATAACATAAATTCTGTCTGCTAAATAGGATGTTAGGCTTAGATCATGAGTTATTAGGATTATGGAAAGATTATATTCTTTTCTCAAATTATTTAATAGCTTAAGAATCTGTGACTGAATCGTAAGATCAAGTGCTGTGGTCGGCTCGTCTGCAATCAATAGTTTTGGGTTTGCTGATATCGCCATTGCTATAAAAACACGTTGGGCCATTCCACCACTTAACTGAAAGGGGTACATTTTTAGTACTCTTTCGGGATCCGCTATCTTCACCTTTTTTAACAATTCTATTGCCTGTACTTGTGCATCTTTGTCAGAAATTTTTGAATTGTGTGCCATTAATGCTTCAAAAATCTGCTCTCCTACTGAAATTATTGGATTAAGGTATGATATTGGGTCTTGGAATATTACTGTCACATCTTTTCCTCTAATTTCACTCATAAGTTTTTCGTCAGCTTTTAAAATATCTTTCCCATCAAACATTATTTCTTTTGCCGAAATTTTTGCATAGGGTGGTAATAATTTCATGATTGCCATTGCAACAGTAGATTTTCCGCTTCCAGATTCCCCAACCAATGCAATACATTCTCCTTTTTTCATATAAAATGAGACATTTTTTACAGCATCAACTTTATAACTTGTTAGAAGGTATTCAACATTTAATCCTTCAACCTTGAGCAAGAGATTATTCTCCAATTATTATCACCTTACACTTTTTGGATTGAATATATCGTTCAATCCATCAGCCAGTAAATTTACTGAAAGAACGGTAGCAGTTATAAAAAGGCTTGGAAAAAGAAGAGTCCACCAGCCACCTACATAAATTGCTTGCCTGGCTATAGCTAATATTCTACCCCAGCTTGCTGTATTAGGGTCTCCTAGTCCTAGAAAGCTTAATCCTGCCTCAGCTAGTATTGCATCCGACATTTGTAATGCTGCAGCAACAAGCACTGGTGGCATAACATTTGGCAAAATTTCATTAAACATGATATCAAGGTTTCCTGCACCTAAAACTTTTGCTGCCTGTACATACTCTCTTTCCTTAATAGAAAGTACTTCAGCCCTAACTATACGTGCGATTGTGGGCCATGAAAATGCGCTAAGAATCAATATTATGTTAGTTAAGGTTGGCCCAAAAATTATAACAGCAAAAATTATTAAAATGAATCTTGGAATGGAAAGGAAGAAGTCTGTTACACGCATTAAAAGTTGGTCAAGTTTGCCTCCAAAATATCCTGCTGGTAATCCAATAAGAATAGAAATTATGACTGTTAGACCTGTTGATATTGTGCTTACAAACAAAGCTGTACGTATTCCATAAAGGGTCCAAGAAAATATGTCTCTACCCAATTGGTCTGTACCCATAGGAAACTGTGAAGAAGGCGCAGTAAGTCCAACAGCATATCCTGTTCTAAGAGGCTCCTTGTCCGTCAAAACTCCTGCAGTAAAGCCTAAGAACACTATAATTGAAAGTAATATAATAGATATTGTTAGTGAACGTGACCTTCTAAATATGTTCAAACGATCACCTCAATTTCACTCTCGGGTCCACGTAAGTGTAAATTATGTCAGTGACTATATTAGCGATAATTACAGAAATAGAAGTTAACACAAATATACCATTTAAAAGTGGAAAATCCCTTGCCTCTATCGCCTCTATCGTTAATCTTCCAACACCAGGCCAAGAGAATATGGTTTCAGTTATAACAACTCCTCCAATTATTAATCCTAATTGAATTCCTGCAACTGTTATAATGGGTAAAAGTGCATTTTTTAGTGCATGCTTAAACAGAATTCTCCTCCATTTCAGTCCACGTGCCTTTGCAGCAATTATATAGTTAGAATAAAGTGCCTCAATCATTGAGGTTCTTGTAAGCTTGACATATGTTGCCATCTGTATAAGTGCTAAAGATATTGAAGGAAGAACCAAATGCCACAATACATCACGCACATAATTTATAGGATCAGCAGGTGAAATACCAATACTCACATACCCACTTAATGGGNAGAGCCTGTACTGGATAACGAGGAATAAAATTAAAAATTGTGCAAGGGCAAAAATGGGTATAGAATAAAAAATTAGAGTTAGAGATGATATTATATTATCTATCGCAGTATCTTTCCTTATTGCAGCAACAACACCTAAAACTATACCAAAAAATATTGCAATAAGTACACCCGTACCAGCTAAAAGGAGTGTTGTTGGTACTCTCTCCAAGATAACGTTAAGTACTGGCCTTTTAAAAGTAAATGAATATCCAAAATCTCCAGTAAAGAGTTTGCTTAAATATATTATAAGCTGCTCATGTAAAGGCTTATTCAGTCCATATGTTTCTCTAATCATCTCAATATAATCTTTTGTAGCAGTCTCTCCTGCCATAAGTACAGCAGGGTCCCCAGGTGCAAGTTTTAGTAAAAGGAATGTAAATATAATTACAGCCGGAACCATTGCAAGCCCGATCAGAACCCTCTTTAAAAGATATTCTTTTGTCCCACTTGGCATAACTAATCCAACAGATGTTTTAATTTATTATAGTCTGGTTTTGGAAAACTTTTAATACTCTGTTTAAGGTTAAGTGAAAGTAGCATTTCAGCTGTTTTTAAAGAAACTTTAACAGGATTTATTATAGGCAAATTGGTCTTATCCATTAGAAGTTCATCAACAAGGGCATATCCCATTGACATACAGCCTAAAATTACAGCATCTCCACCCTTTTCTTTAACAGTATTAAGAATAAGTCCAGCAAGTTTCTTAGAAGCTTCCTCCCTATTTTCTATAAATTCTATAACAGGAATATTTGCAGGAACTATCGCTGTAACCTTTTCACCAAAACCATACGAATGTATCATATGTTTTGTAAGTATAACCGTATTTGTTAAAGGTGAGATAACTATAAACGCGTCCGCCAACTGTGATGTAAGATGTAACGTTGATTCCGCAGGCCCAACCACAAGTTTATTTACAAGCTCTCTAGCAGCACGCAGTCCAGGGTCTCCAAAGCATCCAACAACAAATGCATCATATAAATCCTGCAAACTATAAATCTTTGAAAGATATGAAGATGCAGCATATGCTTCTTCTACACAATTTTCTATTGTAAGCGGTCCACTATCAACACAAACTATATCAACACTAGAATGTTCAACAATTTTGTTTGCTATTTTCTTCCTCCTCTCTGCTTCTTCAAGTGTAAGTCCTATTCCCGGAATCACATACCCAATCCTATACTTCCTGGAGGCAGCCATCAGATTCCTATTCACTCATAGGAATTGCCTATATAAATTTAACTAAAGTAAAAATTATAATTCATATTCTTGAAAACATTTTTATTTATAAAAAAATTATCCTACTGTATGCCAAAACCAAAAGTAGACCAAGACGCATGTATTGGCTGCGGAGCCTGTGTGGCAATCTGTCCAGATGTATTCGAGTTAGGCGATGATGGTAAATCCCATGTGAAAAATCCTAACGCATGTGATAAGTGTGATTGTCAAGCTGCAGCGGACGGTTGCCCAGTAGGTGCAATAACGTTAGAGTGATCACAAGTAAAGATTTAGTTACTCCTACCCCTTTTTTATTTTGTCGTATTTTCTTGAACTAGAACTTTTGAGCTTTGACGAGATATTTCAGAGACAATAGCTATTATATCACTATCTTTAATCTGCTTTATCCTTGAAATATATTTATCAATTAAATCGTTCTTCTTTTTAGTTACAATCATAGGTTTAAGTAATAAGCCTTCCCCCAATGGAACAATTTCTAACATTGTTCTATTTCACATTCTATATCTTTTTATAAAGATACAGGAATGTCCACATACTCATTTCTAATTTTGGTCGTTATGGTCATGCATTATCAGTCTTTCCTATCTTTTCTCTATTTAAAATAAAATAGAATAAAAAAATTTTTATCAAAAAGGATTTAAAATTTAGATAAAGTAAAAATTTATAAAATTTACAATATTTTAGGATAATTTATGAACTTGTAGCCCTCTTAACTGCTGTACTAAAACTTTCTATATCTTTCCAACCTTCTTCGGCAATTAGATTATTTAGTCTCTCTTCATCTACTGGTTGGCCGAATTCTTTTTCAAGTTTTTTCCGTAATTCTAGCGACTGTGAAAGTTGGGCAAGAAATATATATAGTTCCATATCAAGCAGAAATGCTTCTTTATAGTATAATATGAGAACTGCTTTTGCCAATTCTTTATCCTTGAAACCAAGTAATACATCAGAAAGCGTGCTTTCCAGTATCTTTTTCTGACTTTCTAAATATTCATTAAAAATTTGTTTTATTTGTTCAGCAAACTTAAAATTTTTTAACGTATATCCCATTATTTGTTCCATTTGAATGTTAAATATGGTCTGATAAAGTACAGCAATATGTTTAGAATATTGGTAATTTTCTAAGCAAAAATTTAATGTGAAAAGAAAATCATGCCAAATGCTTTTTAAAACATTCTCTAAAATGCTTCTAGGATTATCCTTCTCGATAATAGCAAACAATCCAGCAGACCTGTTTTTCTTATCAAAAAAGCTTTTAAAAACCAGATATATTTCGCCATCAGTTATAGTGCTCAAATCCACTGCAAGATTTACTTCATAGTATGTTGCTGGAGGATATGTTGAAGGATCAACTTTCCTTTTAACTAAATTTTTGTCCATTAAACTTTTCAAACGGTCGCTTAAGGTTCTGGAACTTAGCCCACTTTTCTGTTTCAATTCCTTCCATCTTATTCGTGGTTGCTTACTTAATATATCTAAAATTATGCTTTCAGTAGCAATTTTCTGTAGTTTCTGTGTCCTAGCACTCATTGAACTTAGTTTATGCAAAAGTCATTTTAAATTTTTCTAAAAAAGATAAATTTAACTTAAATTAACTTTAACCAACAGCTATTTTTATTAGGTAAAATGTGCCTTGCGTAAATTTAGTTCATCAAGCAATCTCTCTTTTTCTTCTTTGCTCATTTTTGAGTAATACTTGTTTTTTGGATCACTTATGCTCCCAATATAAGCGTCTATCACTTGCCTTATGTGTATATCGTTGCTTTCATAACCTATCCTAGGATAGAGTTCATTCCATTCATTACTTCCAAAGGGAATTATCTTTACAACCTTTCCTATTATATGAAGTTGTGGTATTATCTTCTCTTCCTGTGTGAATATGTCTTTAACCTTTACTAAATTATTTTCTAACAATGAAATTATTCTAGCATGCACAATGATTGTCCTATTATTTTCTAAATTTACTGCCAAATATTGGATTAGATCGTTTGTTTTTAATCTTGAGGGTACAGAGTAGATTATAATGTCACCTGGAAATGCTGTATCTTTTAACCACATGTCACATAATCCAAGGTGCCCACTATTTACAATATAGTAGTCGCCTAAAGCGTTCAAAAAAATTTTGCAAGCTCTATACACTTCATCAGGATTTTCTTTTGATAACAAATGTAATACATTAAGTATGGAAAACTCTAGATTATCTGATGAATTAATGATTTCCTTAACTATCTTAGGATAGTTTTCAAAACGTGCGCGAATACTTTTATTATCAACATCTTTTTTATTCATCATAGCATGTGTGTTCCTTAATACCTTAAAAGGCTTTATATTTCTAAAATTATTTCTGCTGTGAATTTTGTTAATGAGGTGGGGAGGGGATTTGAACCCCTGTATATCCGCTCTGCAGGCGGACTCGTAGCCGCTCCGACACCCCACCTTCAACAATCAGATTTGATTTCTGGAAATAAATATTTTTCTATCCTATTACTTGACTATCGTTTCTTTAACTTTTTCTTCTTGCTGTTGTTTTATTATTTCTGAAATTATAGCTTCTATATCATTTTCAACGGAAGACTTTTCCTTTACAATAACTTCTTTTGGCACTTTATAAGATGTGGGTTTTATTAGTATACCGTTCCCCACATCCATTAAAATCACCAGTTTGTCTTCTGTAATACCATATTTTTCAATAAGCTGATCAGGTATAGTTATCTTGTTGTCCTTGATTCTCGTATGTATTATCATTATCAACCAACCATCTTTTTATGTGTTTATATTCTTTATCTTTATTTAAGGCATCAGTCTGCTGGAAAATTTTTATATTGGTTCAAAACTGTAGCAGTTTGTAGTGCATAAAGAAATTTTTCCATATTCATTCAGGGAATATCAAAAAGAGTTTCTAGAGTTTATTAAATATAATGTGGATGATAAAAATTTAGTCATAAATGCAGTTACTGGCTTCGGTAAAACTCCACTTATTCTAGCCGCATTGCTTCCTAAAGCTTTTCATGAAGGACGTAAAATTGTTTGGGTTGTGAGAACAGGTAACGAAATAGATAGACCTATTGAGGAACTTAAGCGTATAGTGGAAAAAGGTGGCTTTAAATTTTTTGGTTTTTCTTTTCGTGGGAAACGCGATATGTGTTTACTTATTAAGGATATGAAAATTAAGGGAAAAATTGATCATGAAGATGCTAAGTATATTTGTGATTTGCATAAGAATGATTGCATATATTA
This sequence comes from Nitrososphaeria archaeon, assembly GCA_026413865.1. Taxonomy (GTDB): domain Archaea; phylum Thermoproteota; class Nitrososphaeria; order JACIWG01; family JACIWG01; genus JACIWG01. The sequence goes on along the minus strand of JAOAKB010000012.1, from coordinate 32,824 downwards.
TCAGAATCTCCCTGAAAGAGTGTTTTACAGATTCAGAGATCCCATGCTATATTCTCAAATTCTTTCAGAATGTAAGCGTTTAAATATTTGTCCGTATTATTTTCAGTTAAAGCTTTTACCTGAAGCGACCGTTATATCAATGAGCTACAACTATATACTTAATGAAAATGTAAGATGGGTTGTAAATTACGGTTTAAAATTAAAAAATGCCTTTCTTGTAGTTGATGAAGCACATAATCTCCAAAATGCATGCATGAGTCTAAATTCTGATTCTATTTCGGAGACTGGGATCTTGAAGGCGGTAAGGGAGGCTAAAAGCTTTTACCCGAAAGGTGGAGAACTAGTAGATTTCCTAAAAAATTTTCTTAAATTTCTAAAGTCTGAATGCGAGGATGTAGAGGAAGAAAAGGAGTTTGACTTCAAAGGTTTTGTACAAAAATTTGGTCAGGCAGAATTTGTTAACATGATAAAAAGACTGCATAGAGTAGGTCTTATTGTCAGGATGGAGCGGTTTAGAAAAAATTTGGTGCCAAGGTCAAGCCTTTATCATTTAAGTTTGTTTTTCGAGAATTCGATAAAAAATTTTGATGTTGAAGGCGTTGCTTTCATATTAAGCAAGGATAGAAAGGGTAAGGTTAGACTTGAAATGTTTGATATGAGAGTAAGTGAAACTCTTTCAAACATTTGGAATCTTTCGTATAGATGTATTTTTTGTTCAGGAACTCTAAATCCTATAGATGAATTCACTAGAGTTATAGGCTTAGGAAACTATGTTGGGCGATCATTTCCATCAATATTTGATGAAAAAAATGTGCATACAATTATAACATCGTATCTTACCACAAAGGGTGAAGAACTTGAGAAGGAAATGGCAAAATCGTTCATAAATTCTATTAATATATTCATTAAGGTTATCAAAGAAAATATAGCAATATATGCTTCAAGCTATAGAATATTAGAGAATCTTTTAGATTCTGGTCTAGAAAAGGTTGTGGTTGAAAATGGAAGAAGATTTTTTCTTGAAGAAGAAGGGATGAGTGGTAAAAAAGGTAGGGAAATCTTAGATAGCTTTAAAGAGTGTTCGAAATCAGAGCAAAAAGGGGTTTTATGTGCTACAATGTTTGGACGTTTTTCTGAAGGTGTAGACTTTCCAGGGAAGGAGCTTGAAGGAGTGTTCCTTGTTGGAGTTCCTTTCGAAAGGTTAACAGTTAAGACAAAACTGTACATCCAATATTTTCAGAAACTATATGGTGAAAAGGAAGGCAAATATTATGCGTACATTCTTCCGGCTTTAAAGAGAGCTTCACAAGCTTTAGGCCGTGCCTTAAGGTCTAAAGAAGATAAGGCTGTTTTCGTGCTTGGAGATAAAAGATATAAGAGATATCTTAATCTACTTCCAGATTTTGTTTCAAAAAGTTATAAAATTGTCAGAAATGTTGAAGAGCTTTCCCAAGAATCTTTAAAATATTATAAAATATTATCTTAAATATTATTTAAAGCTTGATAACTTTTGTTAAAACACCCCTCTCAATTTCTCTAACTCTTATTTTTGCTGGTTTCAGAACAAGTTTAATCAACTCTAGGGCAACATGCGGCTTTGACTTTTCCCCACAAGTAAAGATGTCTACACTAGCGAAACCATATTCTGGCCAAGTATGAATTGATATATGCGATTCTTCAAGACCTATAATACCTGTAACTCCATAGGGTGTAAATTTCTTAAAAATTTCACCTATAGCCTTCATATTAGCATTTAGGGCTGCTTCTCTCAAAACTTTTCTAATTAGTTTAACATTATCCAATAAACTTTGTTCACAGCCGTAAAAGTCTGCTATTATGTGGTAACCTAGTCCTTCTGTCATAAAGTTCACCCAATAGACCTTATATTTTATTTAATTTAAATTTTTTTGTCAAATTTTAATTTTATACTTCAAAAACCGATTATAATAATCTTTATACCATTTTTTCTCAATGGATAATTTATTAATCAATTAATTCTAATTAAATAATATTATTATCCTTATAATAAGATATTTTATTGAAATAATCTCAATTATAGGCATTAAAATGTTTTTTAAGCAATTTTTGGAGTAAATATCTAAAAAGAGTGGTAAATTGGTATAATTGATTTGGCATGAAAATTTTTGACTAAAATTATTTAGCCCAGAATAATATTAAGAATAAAATTTAAATAAAGTAAATTGAGGATTATCAAAGATTAAAATGGAATTTGAGGTGGTTGTCAAAAATAGGCGTAGTGTTCGTTTGTTTGAAGAAAGGGTGGTTCCAGATGATATCTTATTAAAATTGGTAGAACATGCATCTCTTGCGCCTTCGCCTGGAAATCTTCAACCTTGGGAGTTCATTATAGTTAAGAATAAAGAGTTGATTGAAAAAATAGTTTCAACCACATATTCGGGGAACGTGAAAACTTCATCTCCACAAGCATGGATAAAGTCTGCGTCAGCGGTGATAGTTGTTTGTTACCTCCCTCGTCCGGTTTCTGCAAGATATGGTGATGAGGGTCGTGTTCCAGGCTTGCTTGGCCTTGGTGCAGCAATAGAAAATCTTCTCTTATCTGCAGTTAATATGGGTCTTGGTGCATGTTGGGTCTCAGGATTCAGACCTGAGGAATTATCAAAGGTTTTAAATCTTCCAAAAGGAAGTGAACCTATATCAATAATCCCTGTGGGCTATCCTAAAGAAATTCCAGATGCTCCGCCAAAACTTCCAGTAGACCAAATATCTACCATCATTAAGTAAATCAATTCTAAGACAATAAAATCTGTTTTATGTAACTAGCGTATTCCATGAACCTTTTGTAAGAAAATTCAACATGAATCAAATGATCTGATCCTGGAATGTATCCTCCCATCTCTTTTAATATTGGCACTTTAGCATCAATCTCTTTCCGCATCCTTTCTCCTCCTAAAGAAATTTCTCTCTTATCCAAATTCCCCATCAGGAAAAGTTTATTGCCATACTTCTTTTTCACAGTTATTGCATCCATTCCAGCATTTACCTCAAGAGGCCATAAACCAGTTATTCCCGCTTCAATAATAAGGTCTAAAATAGGGTAAAGGTTACCATCACTATCCATCAAAATTCTATGGATTTTATTCTTATTCAAGAAACCTATAACGTTTTTGTAGTGTGGAAGTAAGAACTCTCTATAAAGTTTTGGAGAAATACATGGGCCATTCTTTTCAGCTAAATCTTCCCACCAAAAAACTAAATCAATTTTATCTTTTAAAGTTTCAACAGAATTTCTGATTGTCTCGATAGTAAAATATTCCCAATGTTCTAGCATATCTTTTATAAGTTCCGGATCTTTGTAAAATGTGGTTAAAAATGTTGGGATACCCATTAGTTCAGCTCCAAAACCATAGAAACCATTTAAGCATATTGCTGTGGGGCCATCCTGATGTTCTTCAAAAACTCTAATATATGCTTCCTTATTCCAGTCCTTTGGCTGTCTACAAGGGTCTTTGGGGTTCAAACGCGTTTTATATTCTTCCCAACTTTTCCTATCTTTTACAGGAAACTCTAGAAACATAGGCATACTGTACCAAATATGCTCTGCCTCCTTGAATCTTCTTGCAATTGCACCAGTCTGTGTTAATACATCAACATACCTTTCATTTTCTCTTAAAACTCTTTGCCTATATCTTGGAAGAGGACCAAGGTCTAATGGGACTGTGAGACTCAAAAAATTATAGCATCCAAAATATTTGTATGGATTGAAGCCTTTGATAATTGGCCAGTTTAAGAGTGAAACGCCTCCGACTCTAACCTCCCAATCTATAACCAATACTTTATCTGCTGGAAGCCCTTCATTTAACCATTTAACTAGAGTTTCATCATAAAATCTTTCACACCATGGTAATATGTCAGTTTTCTTAAAATCCATTACCGCCTTTATCCTCTCTCTTGGTGTCATCATATGAAAATATGTTAAATTTGTACTATTTAAGCAATTCCATATTTGTGAAAAAGGGTTCGAAATAAGTAAAATTTATATAAGGTCTAAAAAATTTTTGGCATGTGATAAAAGATGAGTTTAAAGGGTAAAAAAGTTGCAATTCTCGCAGGCCCAGATTATGAAGATCTTGAACTGCACTATCCATATCTAAGGCTGATTGAAGAAGGGGCTGAAGTCAAGGTTATTGCAATGGAAAAGCAGACTGTAGTGGGAAAGCATGGTCTCTCAATACTACCCGATTTGACTTTTGCTGAAGCAAAACCTGAAAATTTTGACTGTGTAATAGTTCCAGGAGGCTGGGCTCCAGATAGATTAAGAAGATATCCTGAAGTACTAAACTTTGTGAGAAAAATGTTTGAATTAAAGAAGGTTGTGGCAGCAATATGTCATGGTCCACATGTGCTTATTTCAGCTAATATATTAAAAGGAAAAACTGTGACCTGCGTTTCAGCAATAAAGGATGATGTGATAAATGCTGGCGCAAATTACGTGGACAAACCTGTTGTTAGGTACGAAAACATTGTAACCTCAAGGATACCTGCTGATCTACCATATTTTTGCCAAGAAATAATAAAAGCCCTTAAGCAGTAGTCAAACTTTATAAGCCCATCTGACAAACTTTTTTAGGAGACAACTTGAAATACTATATCGGACCAATTGTGGCTATAATCCTTTCATTTCCACTTCTAACTCCTACATTTTTTGTTAAATCAAACCTCCTAAATTCAATAGCCGTTTTCGTAATAATGTGTTTTATTTTTTTTATTGTGGGTATAATTTACGATTTTTCCCTTAAATTGTTTAAGAAAAAGTTTATTGTTTTTAAAAAATTTGCATTATATTCAGGTTTTTTCTGGCTGATTTCATTAGTGCCAATAAAGTATATCCACAATAATATAATATCACTTTTACTTTTGTATCCATATACTAGTATCACATTAACCCATATTATGGTATATGCTTTTTCAGGATTTATTTTTGGGATAATGTTTTCAATAGTCCACAGATACATCTCAGCATTCGCATATTCTTAGATTATTTTTTATAAGTTCATATATAATGATATAATAGAAAATTATGTGCAAATATCTCCGCTCAAGTGGAGGTTAAAAAAATTTTTTAGAGAATGTTAAATATGCAGAGAAGTGGTGAGTTTCTTATTAAACTATAATTTACCAAGAACCCAAAAAGAAATATGAAATAGTTTCTAATGCTGATTTACTAATAGCAGCAACTACAATTTCAAAAAATTTGATCTAATATCAAATGATATATATTTCGAGAAACTAATACAATTTGGCTAAATAAAATAGGTTCAAATCTTCTACTTTATTATTGTTAAACTCTTAACCACTTTAATACTCTGCAACTCACTAATAACCTCTGATGGAACTTCACCTTCAATTATGAGTGTCAATTTTGGTTCATCAAAAAGTTCAGGGTCTTCTGCAAAAACTTCTCTTATGACAAGCTTATGTTTAGCTATAATGGATGTTACTTCTGAAATTATTCCAGGCTTTTCTGGATAAGACGTTATCACAATCACTGTAAAACCAAGATAGTGTGCGACATCTTTAAAAAATGCAACAGGCTTTAAACGAGTAAAAATGTACTCTAGGTTTGGGTCAGAAAGTATATAGTTTGCAGTCTGTTTAACAACTCTTCTATCTATTCCTAAAGATTTTGCTATAGCAGTATCGCTGACTTCAATGTCATCAAAATAGAATCTTCCATTTTTATCCACTCTTAATCCAGTTTCAAGCATCTTTTTCAAAAGAAGCGCTCTAGCCTTTTTTCTTTTAGAAGCTTCTTCAAGAATTGTTCCCAGTCCTTTAAAGGGCCATGTTATCATGTTCAAGTATGTTCATGTATAGTTATACTTATACATTTCTAAAAATGTACTAAAAAGTACATAAATGAATTTATATGTGCATTTTAATACGTTTACCTATGGATAAAATTTCGAATAATAAAATAATATTGCCCATAGAGGAGATGCCAAAATATTGGTATAATATAATTCCAGATTTGCCTGAACCTCTTCCTCCACCAGTTGACCCATCAACTGGAAATCCGGTTAATCCAGCTGTTTTAGAAAGAATATTTGCAAAAGAATGCATTAGACAAGAGGTTTCTATGGAAAATTATATACAAATTCCAGAAGAAATTCAAGAAATATACCATGTTCTTGGAAGGCCTACACCGATTTTTAGAGCAAAAAGACTAGAAAGATACTTAGATACACCAGCAGAAATATATTTTAAACGTGAAGATCTTAGCCCAACTGGAAGTCATAAAACAAATACTGCTGTAGCGCAAGCATATTATCTTTGTAAAGAAGGTGTTAAGAAGGTTACAACAGAAACTGGTGCAGGACAATGGGGTTCAGCACTTTCTCTAGCCTCAGCATTTTTCTCACTTGAAACGATTGTTTTTATGACAAGAAGTTCATATCTACAGAAACCATATAGACGTGTTATAATGGAGCTTTTTGGTGCCAAAGTCTATCCTTCCCCAAGTGATAAAACAAACGTTGGAAGAAGTTATCTTTCATCTGATCCATCACATCCAGGAAGTCTTGGCATTGCAATAAGTGAAGCCCTTGAGGTAGCACTTGGGCAAGATGATGCAAAATATTCTCTTGGGAGTGTACTAAATCATGTGCTTCTCCATCAGACAATAATAGGTTTAGAAGCTAAAAAACAGATGGAACTCATAGACAGAACACCTGATTATGTTGTAGGATGTATTGGTGGTGGAAGCAATTTTTCGGGTATAGCTTATCCATTTTTAAGAGATAAATTAAAGCGTGCTAGCGAAACAAAGTTTATAGCTGTAGAACCTAAGGCTGTTCCATCTACTACAAGAGGAAAATATACATATGATTTTGGTGATTCAGGTGGTTTGACGCCTATGCTTAAAATGTACACAGTTGGAAGTAAATTTCCGATATCGCCTATTCATGCAGCAGGTTTAAGATATCATGGTAAGGCACCATCACTATGTCTACTCATAAAAAACGGGTTTATTGAAAATAGAGCATATCATCAGACTGAAGTGATGCAAGCTGGTGCACTTTTTGCTAGATTAGAGGGGGTTATTCCTGCACCTGAAACTTCGCATGCAATAAAGGCTGTAATAGACTTAGCGCTTGATGCAAAAAAGAAGAATGAGAAAAAAATAATATTATTTAATTTTAGTGGGCATGGCCTCCTTGATTTGAAAGCGTATGAAGACTTGATTTATAATAACCTAAAAGACTATGAACCATCAGAAGAACTTATATCACAGTATGTTTCCCTTATTCCGAGGGTGGAATAAATATTGTGTCATATAAGAAGGTCTCTAATAAAATATCAGAACCTAGCACATTTTTATTATTAAAACCAATACTAGTAAATATAGACTTGCTTAAAGCCCATGAAGACGTAGACACAAAATATTGTGAAGAACTGAGAAAGATTATTGAGGCAGATAGGGTCATAAAAAAGCCCATTGTAGCAGACATAAATACTTACACTATTTTAGATGGACATCATCGTGTGAGTGTGCTTAAGAGTCTTGGATGCAAGCTTGTACCAACATTATTAGTTGACTATAATAGTCCAATGATAATCTTAGATTCTTGGAAAAGTGTACAGTTGGACAAAAGAACCGTGATATTGTATGCGCTTGAAGGTAAGAGATTTCCTCCAAAAACCACAAAACATATGATACAAATAAATGGCAAATTGAAGCATATCTCATTTATACAAAAGGATGTTAACTTACCACTAGATATGCTAAAGTAGCCTTTTTAACAAACCAAACATTCTCCTCCCATTTTCAAGCATATTAGTATTATTATTAAATAAAACATAGGCTTTCAAAGGTTTAATCTTCAAAATATTTTTACCGATTTCTTCAAGTTCTTCATCCTCATAATAGTGTGAATACCAGAATTGTCTACCATGCATTCTGACATAAACTATTCCATTTGACGAAAATATTTTTCTTGGGTGTTCTGGTGAATCAACACTAACCCAAGTAATGCCTAATCCAGAAGCCCATTTAACCCATTCTTCATTAAACCATTTAATATTTCTAACTTCTAAAGCGAATCTTGTACCTAACTTACATTTTTTAATAAAATCTTCCAACTTTTTAGAATATTGTGGTGAAAGCATTGGAGGTAGTTGGAAAAGATAGAAGTCGATAACATCATCCAATGGTTCAAACAGATTCTCGAACTTTTTCCATAGAGTAAAAGCCTTTTCATTAAACTTAAACTTATGTGTAATAAGCTGATTAACTTTAACAATCCATCTTAAACTCTTGCCTTTTAAAGTCCAAGATTTCACCTGATTAGGAAATGGGAATCTGTAGAAGCTTGCATTCAATTCTATACAATTAAGTCCAGAATTTTTAACATACCAAGATAGAGTTCCCTCAATATTCCAATCATATGACCAGCCTGAGGTTCCAACAAAAATTTCCATACGCTTTCACAACATTTGTTATTGATGCTATCATCTTTTAGTTTAAGTCTATATTAATTGTCCCAAATACATCTTCCTTTTCTAGTTTAAAGGAAACAATCTTTTTAAAATCCTTTAAACTTAAAATATTCTTACCCTTCTTTATTTCATAAACTACTTTTTCAGCATCATCTACGGGCAGACTTAAATCGTATTCATAAACATATAATCTATTATCGCTACTAGAATCTATGTTCAATGTTGTCTCTTTATACCCATACAATGGTATTCCACCCCAGTTTAGTGTAGAAACAAGTCTAGTTGGTAACATAAAGTACACAGGCGGCGGTTTTTCGAATATTATTCTATTATCCAGTACTACTATTTCTCTATACCCTACATCGATTGGCATTGCATCAAACCTTGCAAGGTTGGCTACGGTTGAAGTTCCTAGCAAGATCTTGTCTCCTACTGTTTCTATCGAAGTTATTCTTGCACCAAATGCTCCAACTATACGAGCCATAGGTGGAGTAATGTATATTAGAAGTGAGGGCCCAATAATCGTATTCTGTTCCTCCATCACCTTCTTCTCTAATTCATTCTGTGGAAAGACTAAACCGTGAGTAAAACTGTTGAAGGCTGTTATTATTCCTCCACCAAATGTTATTGCCATGGTCCTACTCGGCGCATATCCTGAATATCCAAAATCAAAAAGTCTAACAAATTTTATAGAATCTTTATCAAACAACGATGGTTCAGCAACAAATGTTCCCCCCTTAACAAAAGTAAATAGTCTAGCATAAGCTGAAATCATGCTTCCAACAAAGGGTCTAATCACATTACCTCCATCTACTGATATTTTAGAAAAATCTTCCACATATATTTTAGACCATCTTTTATCAAAAAGATCAATAAACTGTAATCCCTTAAAATAGCCTATATGGGAAATATCAAAGAATGCACTATCTAAAAATATTGTTCCCTTAAGTGCAGGTTCACCTGTTAATTGAACAATTTTTCCATTCTTTCTTTCAAGTGAAAATACACCTAAATTTTTATGTCCATCCGCCCTAGCTATAAGAAGTGTATCACTAACTGGATCATATACTATTTCAGAAACTTCTCCAGTCCAGTCGGTAGGATGGTTTATACTTTCCTTCCAAACTAACCTAACCTTTTTTTCTTTAACATTATATTCGTGAACATGACTATATTTGTTAACAAAAGAAATGGTTCTTCTATCACCTTCTCTACGATATAACGCTGGTGCATGAACCCATCCTCCAAAATATATAAAATCATCGACTACATCAACAGCATTATATGTGTCCCCTCCAGAAACAGGCTTAGGTCCAACAAGATTATACTCGTATACGTTCTCTTTTTCCTCATCTATAAAGTGGGCTTTGGCTTCAAAAGCTAAATTAAAGAATAATGTGTCCCTATAATATTTTAAACCAAAAATTCCTCCTGAACCCCATTCCGGTGCAAATCTTGGAGGAAATCTATAAAATCTTTTTGTAATATCAACCATTATTCCATCAAATAAGTTGTAGTAATCTTTATATAAAATATTTTCAAATTATTATGTCATGAGTTCTACTCCTCTATTTCCATTATTTTATAGGACAACTGACCTTTATATGCCCGGAAAGATGGTGTTCGGATTAAATTCTCTCGAAAGGCTTTCGAAGGAAGTTCGTTTTCTTGGTGGAAATTCTAAGGTACTTGTAATGACAGACAAGCCTGTATTATCAACAGGGTCTCCGGAAAAAGCTTCAGAAATTCTAAAGAAAGATGGTTTTGAAGTTAAAATATATGACAATCTGGAACCAGAACCTAGAATAGAAGTTGTAGAAGATGCTGCGAACTTTGCAAAAGACTTTGACCCTGACGTTATTGTTGGAATAGGTGGCGGAAGCGTAATGGATTCTGCTAAACTTGTAGCTGCATCATTTACACATACGGGTAAATTAAGAGAGTATGTGGGCCCAAATCTTTTAAAGAGAAGAGGTAAACCAATAATCTGTATTCCGACTACAGCTGGAACGGGTAGTGAAGTTACACAATATGCAGTTTTCACCATAGAGGGAAAAAAGAAGACATGTGCTAGTCCATACATTATACCTGACGTTGCACTAGTCGATCCACTGCTAACACTGTCATTACCGTCTAAGGTGACCGCAGGCTGTGGATTGGACGCCTTAAGCCATGCTATCGAATCATTAATTTCAACAGAAGCAACGCCAATAACAGATGAGCTAGCCTATCTAGCAATAAGATTAATATTCAATTACCTGAAAAGGGCATACTATAAACCAAATGATGTTGAGGCAAGATACTACATGTCTATGGCTGCAACAATTGCAGGGATACCCTTATGTAATGCAAGAATGGTTGTAGGACATTCAATTTCACAAACAATTGGTCCAATGTACAAAATTTCACATGGTATCTCGTGTGCAATTACACTTCCCTATATTATGAAATTTTATGTACCCGTAGTAAGTGAAAAACTGGCACAGGTTGCCATAGAAAGTGGAGAAGATGTCACAAATATGCAATTAAAAGAAGCAGCCCTAATGTCAGCTATTGCAGTTAAAAGATTGCTTGAAGAATTAAATATACCTCATGCATTAAAAAGTTATGGTGTGCCAAAGGAAATTTTACCCAAACTTGCAGAAGATTCTATAACAAATTTTCCTAGACCCAATAGTCCAATAGAGTTAAATAAAGAGAATGTTTTAAGGATTCTCGAATGGATGTATGAAGGAGAAGTTTAACATACATTTACTTAATTATCACTCTTTTTCCTTTTTTATGCGGACTTTTAGAAAAGTAAAAATAAGTTTAAGATATATTATGTTTAACTTAAACTAATCTTTTTCTAAAAACAAAAGGATAACTTTATCATAAAGTAAGTTTAAGATAAACATATTTTTCTTATAATATTTACTTTACCACATTCCCCCCGCAAAAACGGCTCACGTACTCTATAACCTTATTCACTGCATTTTCAAGTACCTCATCACTTATTCCAGGAACACCACATACTAAAAATACCACATTTCTTGTCTCATCAGAAATTTTTGTTGCCTCTGCATCCCTGTAAGGATATATTGCCACAAGCTTTTCATTATCGGATATGACTATTTCAGTACCATTTAATAATATTGGTTTTTCCATTCCAATTCCAAGAAATTTTTCTCCATTAATAGCATTTCTCATAAAAAGTTCTCCTAGAATTTTGTTTTTGTCGAATGCAGCAATAGGTACTCCACTAATAACAGAGGCAAGGTTATAGGCATCAACTAGCATGTTTATGTGTGGGAAAGGTTTTTCAAGTAATATTCTTCGTATAAGGGCTTCAGATGCAGGTCTAACCTTTGTAGGATCTATTCCTATCTTCCAGAAAAAGTCTCTGTAAGCTCTAAATAGTGTCTCATTTTTTAATCCATCTAATGTATATCTGGACTTAACATATCCTACTACCTCTTTTAAAAGAGCATTAAAGTCATTGTATGTTTTCTCATCATTTCTATTAACATCTACATTATTTATTACAAGAGCATGTGCCCTTAAGCCAGGAAACCTTTTCTCTAATTCACTATCCACCTTAATCAACATCAGTACCACGTTAAAATTATACAGGTAAGTCAGGCAAATTCTCTAATGTTATAACTTTAGCATCATACGGATCCGCAATACCTTGGCAGAACACGTTAAGTGGCTGATCTTGTAAAAGATTATAGCATCTATGCGCCATTCCAGGAGGTATATAAATTGCGTCACCCTCACTTACTTCAGTTTCTTCACCAGCAACCTTAACTTTGCCCTTACCAGAAACAATAAAATATATTGCTTCAGAATTATGTGAATGATATCCTAGAACTTTTGGTACAGACATCATGCTTGCAAAGAGAAAATACTTCATCTGTTCTCTTGTAAAGATGCTGTAAGAGTAGCATGTTCCCTCATGTCCCATCTTTGGCTTTTTGGAAGTCCAACGCTCAACTAAAATCTTGTTAACAAAATCTTGTGAACCAGTTTCTATAACTTCTATTTCTTTAGATTCAGGAGGGGTTCGTATACAATATTCCATAAATATTATAGGTTGTTGTTCTAATGTAGAATATACAATGTAATGTGTTTTAGGGGGAACATATATTGTGTCATGGGCTTTAATCGTTAATAAAGTCTGGTTAGACTGAATTTCTCCCTCTCCTTGCAAAATAAATAGTATTTTTTCCAAATTCTGTCTTTTATATAATGGTTTCTTTTCCCATGGTATAGTAACATATTTTACCCATTCCCAGTATTTTGTAACCTTTATTCCACCCACATGGTCTAAATGGTCTTTTCTTCTAAAATAGTATCTAGCAAAAGAATTTCCCTCATCTTCTAAAATTGGTTCAATTTCTCTCCAATTCCTCTTATACATATTCACTCGTCAAGAGTAAAGCATAAACAGATTATAAAAATTTTTAAAAGCAAATTTAGTTAATCAAAATTCTTGTATAAATGGTTCACTATCATTTTATCGATTAACCTTATTTTGGTATTGTATACCACAAATAATCTTTTATTTTAATATATTATTGGATCAGGTCAGTGAACGCTCCCGAATTTAACGATATAGCTCAAAATCGTAACCTCCAACCTAATATTATCCAAGTATTATAATAATAGTTATAGTATATGTTTCATATGTTTCTCAAAAATTTTCAAGCGAAGTATACTCAATTATAGTGCTCCCAAAAAAGTAAGATTACTTATAATTCTTGTCCTCTATGCATTTTCTCTAACAAAATAATAGTGGTATCCAAATATTGTACCAACAAAATTATTAAAAGGACTAAAAAGACAAATTATAACCATATACGTTTCTATAATAAATTCTTAATTTTTTAGATAAGGAATTTTTTAGAAAAAGTTTATAATCAATAAAATGACTTTAAAATAAGACAATGGCTAAGAATATGAAGGTTCTTGTAACAGGTGCCAGTGGTAGGATAGGACGTGCTTTTATTAGAGAATACAAAAACTACTACACTTTTCGTCTTATGCTACATAAGAAATCTCTAGACACATTTGATGTTGAAGTTGTTTATGGTGATATTGCCGATTTTAATAGTGTATTAAATGCGGTTAAAGGTGTAGACGCCATAGTTCATTTGGCCGCAGACGCTCGTGTTGAAGCTGAGTGGAACTCTGTTTTGAATACAAATATTATTGGCACATATAACGTTTTTGAGGCAGCCCGTTTATGTAATGTTAAGAAAGTTGTTTATGCAAGTTCAAATCATGCATGTGGTACACTTATAAATGAAAAAGATATCGTTGGTCCTGATGCTCCAATCGCACCTGACAGTCTTTATGGTGTTAGTAAAGTTTTTGGTGAAGCACTTGCACACTATTATTTTAAAAAATATGGGTTAAGCATTATATGTTTAAGAATTGGTATTTGCAGGGATTTGGACGATCCTTCACAATTCTTTAGAGAGTATATTACAGGACAAAAAGTGCATCCCACATATTCTCCTGAAAAGATTCTTGGGTTATGGATAAGTGCTCATGATATGGCTCAGCTTATACATAAAAGTCTCGAATCCGATATTAAATTTGGAATATTTTATGGTATATCAAATAATAGGCATCCTGTTTTCGACTTAAGTGAAACTAAAGCAAAGCTCGGGTACATTCCGGAAGACTGTGCCGAAAAATATCTTTAATAAAATATTTATTTTAGTATGAATAATAGAGGAACAAATGGGTAGCAAAAGAAATAGTGCTGTCAAAAGTAGAATGCAAAATTTTAAGTATGGTAGCGTAAAAATAGTATCATATATAGTTATTCTTATAATAATTTTGATAATCTTAAACTACCTTTTTAGGTGGACTACTTACGAAGAAATACCTGAACATTTAAAGCAGTATAGTACAATAATACTGTTTATTAATCCATACATTCCATATGTTCATGCCTTACTGGTTTTTATTTTTGGATATCTTATTACAAATACTTTAAGTGGTATCGTATACCGTTATTTTATAAAGATAACTGACCATCCCACAGCATCAACGTTTAAGACTTTGACAAAAATTTTTGGAATAGGTATTCTTCTAACAATTGTTGCATCAATATTAAATGTTAATCCAGCAACTGCATTAACAATAGGTTCATTTGGTGGATTGGTTGTTGGTTTTGCAACACAGACAGTTTTATCTCATCTAATTGCTGGAGTCTTTATTTTAATTACTAGACCATTTACTTTTGGTGATATTGTAACCATTTCTGGTCAGACTGGTGTTGTGAAGGAGATAAGGCTAATGCATCTAGTGCTAGACTCATTAGATGGCTCAGCTGAAATCTTGATACCATGTGGAACTGTTATCTCACAAGTCCTCCTGAAGAAGAAGTTGTTCTCCAATACAAGTTAAATCATTAATGAAGAAAATATTAATTTTAGAGTCCCTCCAAAAAGTAATACTGTGGAATCTTGCGAAAATTTAAGAGTAGAAGACTATCGTTTATAGTTTAAGATATACTAAGTTTATCATAAACATATATTGATTATGTTGATTAAAAATAAGTTTACCGTAAACAAACTATATGATAAACTCAATTTTAATACTTTACAATTTTGTATAAAAAGTTTTTTGAAAAATTAGGGCAATTTATAATCTAGTTCTTTTCTAAAATTTTCAAAGTTATGGTCTTTCACCTAATGTTAATTGAATATTGACCGTTCTTCCGTCTCTGATAACAGTTATAATTACTGTATCTCCTGGAGAATATTTGTAAGCCATAAGATAATTGAGGTCAGGATCTTTTTTAATTGGGTAATCATCAATAGCTATAATGACGTCTTTTACTTTTAAACCACTTTTTGCTGCTGGAGAATTGCTAACTATCTGTGTTATTATAAATCCGGAGGTTATACTCTTTGGTAAGCCATACGATGATGCAACTATTGGGTCTAAATATTCTCCATATATTCCAATGTACGGGTGTTTGTATACTCCATTTTTGATAAGTTCTGGTACAATTCTCTTAACTATTGTTGATGGGACAGCAAAACCAACTCCTTCTGCAACAGACTTTTCTATTCCAGCTGTTGCAACACCAACAACTTCCCCTCTTGAATTTATTAATGGTCCTCCAGAGTTTCCTGGATTTATTGCAGCATCTGTCTGAAGCATTGGAACATATGTTATCCCCGTTCTGTTAACTTGGCTCACAATCCCAGATGTTATACTTCCTGTTAATCCAAATGGGCTTCCTATTGCATATACTGGCTCCCCAATTGTTATCACTTCAGCAAGCTTTAATGGAGGATACTTTTCAGGTAATTCTGCCTCCAATACTGCTAAATCCGCATATGAATCTTTTCCAACAAGTCTAGCTTCAAACATTTCATTATCGTATGTCATGACAATAAAGTATGTGCCTCCTTCAACTACATGTTCATTTGTTATAACATGTCCGTTACTATCATATATGAATCCAGAGCCTAAGCTTAGTTGTTGATAATTTTTATCGTATACCGTTACTTGTACAACACTTGGTGATGTAAGCTGGAATATTATTGATGCGTCATAGCTTGCATTACCAACAACGTAAGTCACTGTCACTGTTTTTGTATATGCTGGATTTGTGTATGTGACTGTAGTGGTTTTTGTTTCAATTAATGATAAGCCTGATTGTAAGTATGCTGCGTACCCCAATATCATTGGCACTAATATGGCTATACCCGTTATCACAAGTAAAGCCACTATTATTATACCAACAAATTTTGAAGCCATACTCTCATAAATTTGATTTAATTTTATGTTAATAAACTTTGCTTAATTAAGTTAATCTTTTATCACTTATTCTAATGTTTCGTTTATCATTCTTCTTCCTGAAGGAATAACCTTATGCGGATATATTTTTGTAGAAATTATTTCGCATCCTTCGCCTAATATATTGTCGTCAGCTATTACACTAACTCCGACTATTTTCGTAGGATTATTTACTGAAGATTTTATTCTGACGTGCCTGCCTATTATACTGTCCCTTATTTCTGCTCCATCCTCTATCATAGCCCTGTCCATTATTGCTGAACGTTCTATAACCACATTTTTGCCAATAATACAATAATTATCAATACATGAATCCTTAATAACTGTTCCTTCTCCAATGCTACAATGTCTACCAATCAGAGCTGAACCTTCTACAGTTATCCTGCCACTTCTTATCTTTTCTAAGATTTCTTCTCTTCTCTTTAACGCTTCTGGACTTTGTCCTTGTATCCAAACATTTGATTCATCTGATATTTTACCTTCGATATCTAATCCTCTTGCACCACTATGTAATATTCGAAGCATTGCATTTAAGTATCTTTGTGGTGTTCCAATATCATGCCATTCTCCTTTAAGAATGTAGCCATAAATTGGTGCTTTGGAATTTACTAGATATGGTATTAGGTCTAAACCAAAATCTAGTCTTCTATTCTTCTCAAGCATTTCCTTTATCTTAGGCTCCTTAAACACTTTTTTAATCTCTGGGCTCAAAAGATATATTCCGGTGTTAGCAAGGTTTGATGGCGCCTCTTCTTTTTTGGGTTTTTCGATAAATCTTTGTATCCTATAATCTTTATCCATTTCAACTACCCCATAATCCTCCACATTTTCTACATGAACTAGGCCTATTGTCATTAAAGCATTTCTTTCCTTATGAAACTTTAGGAAATCAGTAACATCTATGTCAAATATATTATCACCTTGAACTCCAACTACAGGAGAATCTATCTCATAATATTCCATATTTATTCTTACTGAATCAGCACTACCCAAATCTTCTCTATTAGGCTGATACTTGATGTGAATTCGGGGATTTATACCGTATTTTGCAGATAATCCAACACCGTCCTGAAAATAGTCATAGAGTGCTCGATAATTTACATAACCTTTAACTCCAAAAATAAAATGTCTAACACCTTGTCTTGCCAATTTTACTATAGCTATCTCAACTAATGGTCTATTTAATAATCTTACAAGCGCCTTAGAAACTTCACAAGTTAATGGTTTAAGTCTCTTAGCTTCTCCGCCAACAGGGATTATAACTCTTAAATTGTTGACTTCGCTCATCTACTATCAAATTTTTTACTATATTTTAAAGTTATAAACTTTTCATAAAATTGGCTTTAGAATTTTTCCTTTTATAAACATATGTCAATAAAAGGCTTGTAATAAGCCAAGTAAAAATGCCCAAGAATCCTAATCCTCCAAATATTTCATTGTCAGCTGATTTGGTTATTAATAGGGTGAAGCCCCATAATGCATTTATTGAGCCATGCAATGAAGCAGCTGGTAGCACGCTCTTGGAAGAATTTCTGACAAAAATGTGTGGGAAGGTAAAAAGGATTGTTATTATTGTAAAAAGTATGACTCCTTCAATCCTATGTACTTGATAATTGTGTCCAAGAAATAATATCGCGGTAGCATGCCATAAGCCCCAAAGTATGCCCACAATAATGCTTGTTTTCAGGAATCCAATTTTTTCTAAAAGTAAATTTACAAGAAATCCTCTCCAGCCAATTTCTTCTCCTAGAGCAAAAATAGCGTTCAGAGTTATGGCTGCAATGTATGATGATAATATCATGGATAAAATAATTATAATAAGTAATGTTGTTTGATTGGTTTCTGGTGATAAAATATTTTGTAAGGCTTCTGTTTGTTCAATAAGTGTTGTCAAGTTAAAGAATCCAAAAATCATTGAAAATAGTATGTAAATTCCTAAGCTTGCAAAAGTTATTAGTGGTGAAAGGAAATACCATTTTAGTGTTAGAACATTTTTAATTTGACCTAAAAATCCTTTTATCTCATAAACAACGTTTTTTCCTAAAACTTTTAATCCTATTATTGATGCTAACGTAGGCGTATACATTCTAATTAAGCCCCAAATTAGGATTGTCGTCATTGAGGTTAAAGGATAGTTTGTTATAATATGTAAGGCAAGAATGTCAACTAGGAATGCTAGAAGATAAGCACTGATAATATAGTAAAGTAAACCTTTCACAATTGGGGGATCCATAGCCACAAAATTTTACATTATACGACTATTTATTCTTTGAAAAAGGTTTTTAAGAATAAGAGCAAAAGTATAATTTATGGTAAAAATTTCTATAATAGGTGCAGGAAGTGTAGTCTTTACTGGAAGACTTATGGTTGACTTATGTCTCACAAAAAGTTTACATGGTTGTAAAGTTGTTTTGATGGACATTAATGAGGAACGCTTAAATGTGATGTATCAATTGGCTATAAGGTATTCAAAGGAAACCAAGGCAAATCTTTCTATAGAAAAAACTCTAAGTAGAAAAGATGCTTTAGAAGGTTCAGATTTTGTTGTTAATACAGTTAAGGTTGGAGGATATGAGCCAATGGAGGAAGAGCGGAAGATTGCTGAGAAATACGGATATTATAGGGGTGTCGGTGAAAGAGTTAGTGACTATTATGGTGGTGTTGGCGCATACCATCAACTAAAGTTCTTTCTAGAACTTGCAATTGATATGGAAAAATATTGTCCAGAAGCCTGGCTAATTCAAGCCGCAAACCCTGTGTTTGAAGGGGTTACTCTAATTAGCAGGCAAACAAAGATTAAGGTTGTTGGCGTTTGTCATGGTCACTTAGGTTATAAGGATATTGTTAGAAAACTTGGCTTGAGCGAGGAGCATGTTAGGGTTACAATAGCAGGCTTTAATCATAACATATGGCTTAAAGATTTTCTCTATAAAGGTGAAAATGCCTACCCAATTTTAGATAAATGGATTGAAGAGGAAGCTGAAGAGTATTGGACGAGTGAAGAATATTTAAAGGCGCTCCCATGGGAATGCGAACAGCTTTCCAAGGCCGCTGTTGAAATGTATAGACTATATGGGCTATTTCCAATAGGTGATACAGTAAGAAGTACTTCGCCTTGGTGGTTTCATAAGGATTTAGAAAGCAAGAAAAAGTGGTTTGGTCCAACTGGCGGTTTTGATTCAGAAATTGGCTGGACACTTTATCTGAAGCTTTTAAAGGAAAATCTTGAAAAACTCTATTATCTTGCAAATAATCCTGAACTCAAACTGACCGACTTTTATCCTCCAAAATTTAGTGGTGAGCAACATGTTCCTTTAATTGATGCAATCCTAAATGACAAGCAAACGATTTTACAATTGAACATTCCAAACAATGGCCTAATTTCTGGAATACCTGATAATGTTGTAGTTGAAGTTCCAGTATTAGTTGATGGGACGGGTATTAAAGGCATGCATGTTGGTTCATTACCTAAGAGGATTATGCTATTTAACATGATTCCTAGAATGCTTAAAATGGAGCAGATTCTTCAAGCATTCCTTGAAGGTGATAGGACAAGTCTAATACTTATGGTAGCAGAAGATTCTAGAACAAGATCATTTGATGATGCGAAAAGAGTTATTGAAGAGCAGCTTAGACAACCGTGGAATAGTGAAGCCTTTAAACATTATAAGTGACTTTTATGCATCTATCTTCTCTAAAATATGCTTGGACTATAGCAATAATCTTATTCATATTTAGGTCCCTTCATACAGCTGACATTTATGTGATTTCAGTAGTCCTTCCACAAATTTTAGAAGAATTTCAGATCACCTATGTTAGTGGCGGTGCAATATTTACTGCTACATTCGCCTTTTCAGTGTTACTTTACCCTATTTGGGGTTACCTTTTTGATAAGTATTCAAGAAGGCTTCTAATTAGTGTATCTGGAATATTGTGGGGTATAACAACTTGGTTAAATACTCTTCCAAGAAATTTTACAGGCTTTTTTGTAACTAGAACATTGACGGGCATTGATGATACACCCCCATCAGGAATTAATAGTCTGATAAGTGACTATTTTCCTCCAAAAAGTAGAGGCAAACCTTTGGGGTTGATAAATGCAACAGGTGCCTTTGGTGCACTAATCGGTACTATTATTGGAGTTATGCTAGGTTATGTTTATGGTTGGCGATATCTCTTCCTTATAACCGGAGGTATAGGTATACTAATGGCTATTATCGTATATTTTTATGTAAAAGATATTCCAAGAGGCAGCTCAGAACCTGAACTTTCAGGCTTAGCTTTAAAAGAAGGACTTTATAGAATAAAATTTAGAGAAATGATTAGTTTAGTAAAAAGACCGTCGCTACTATTTCTTAACCTGCAAGGTTTTTTTGGTGTTTTTCCGTGGCAATGTCTTCAAGCCTGGATTTTCACTTACATGCTCAAGGAAAGATTGTTTGATGAAACAGAGGCTATGATTGTGATGCTTGTGTGGCTTATTGTTATGGTAATCGGAAATCTTGTGGGTGGTGCAATCGGCGACCTACTTTTTTCTAAAATATACAGTGGCCGTGCAATAGTTGGTGCAATAGATGTGTTTCTTTCAGCGTTAACTTTGTATATAACGTTAATGTGGCCAATAGAAGACATTATGGGTTTCACAATATTAGGTGCAATTGCATCGTTTATTCTGCCAATGGCAGGTCCAAACGTGTCTGCAGCTGTAACAGATGTCACAGAACCAGAGATAAGAAGTTCTGCGGACTCATTACTTAGAATATTTGAATTTGCTGGTTCTTCAGCTTCCCCATTAATCGCAGGCTACTTGGCTGATTCGCTAGGCTTAGGATTAAGTATCCTTTATGTCTCAGTGTCCACTTGGATTGTATGTGGAATATTATTTATTGTATTAGCTTATGTGATACCTAAAGATATCATTGCTACAAGAAATAAGATAAGGCGCATGGCTGAGCTAATCAAAGGTGGTGTTAGCTGAAACAATTTTCTTATAAACTTCACAACTTTTTCTAGCCTTTCTCTCCTTAGTTTTAAAATCTACATAATAGAGACCAAATCTCATTCTAAATCCTTGTGCCCATTCATAATTATCTGTGAGCGACCAATGAAAATAGCCTCTTACATCTATTTTCTCTTTTGCGATAGCATCTTCCAAAACCTTCAAGTGTTCTACAATAAAATTTGGTCTTAACTTATCCTCGAAATCAGCAATACCATTTTCGGTAATATACAAGGGTTTATCATATTTTTTCATAAGTTCCAAAGCGTGTAGAAGGCCGGTAGGATAAATTTCCCATCCAAAATCTGATGTCGGTTTCCCATCATTAGAAAAATCATTAGGTTTACAATTGTTACCATATCCCCTAACTATTTCAGGAATAGTAGGTATTCCGGCAAAAAGTTTAGCTAGTATAGACCTTCTACCTTTTATTACGTTTCGTGTGTAATAGTTGATACCTATCCAGTCAACCTTATTTCCTACAGACGAATCTTTTTCTCCCCTATCTATTTTACAATTTAAGTTTTCGTCAATCCATCCATTTAAAACTGCCTCAATAAAAAATAAGTTATGTATATGGCTTGAAACGTTGCATGCATTTAGGTCCTTTTCTTTATTATATGGTTCCATTGGTACAATATTTAGTATGATGCCAACTTTAGAAACCTTATTAAATTGCTTAATTACATCATAAGCTCTAGCATGTGCAATAACTAAATTGCATAAGCATTTTCTGAAAAGTCTAAAATTGTTTAATCCTGGAGGAAACCCCATTTCTGGGAATAGGTATCCTGTTTCAGCGACAATGTTTGGTTCATTAAATGTAACCAAAAAGTCAATTATATCCCCAAGTTTCCATGCTATATAAGCAGTATACTTCCAAAACTCTACAATAGTTTCTTCATCAATCCAACCCTTTGGTCCAAACCGTCCTTTAGAGTTTCTAACATTAATTGGCTGATGTACCCATAATGGTAGTGTGAAGTGGTTTAAGCATATAATTGGCTTCATACCCTTATCTATTATATCTAATATCATTTTTTTGTAATGATTTAATGCTGCTTTGTCAGCAATCTCATCCATCTTTTCAAGAAAATTTTCTTTAGCTGATATATTTGATATTC
This sequence comes from Nitrososphaeria archaeon, assembly GCA_026413865.1. Classification (GTDB taxonomy): domain Archaea; phylum Thermoproteota; class Nitrososphaeria; order JACIWG01; family JACIWG01; genus JACIWG01. The sequence continues at coordinate 10,417 of JAOAKB010000012.1, read as the reverse complement.
TTTTAAATTCGTTTTTCTCAACATCAACCTTGATTTCCTTAGTTGGAGTTGGAAAAATTCTGCTCCATTCAATACCTAGCCTATAAGAGTTCAGTCCCATATCTTTTGCAAGTTGATGGTCTTTTTCGTATAAGTGCCAATAATCTGGTCCATTTTCAGGTAAATCGCCACTAACAATCTTCTTTTCAATATTATATCTATCATGAACCCATAAAAACCAGTCGGTATTTCTGTCTATACCTTCTCCTGCAGGATTACCCATTTCAAATTGGAAACCGCTTGATGATACACCCCATAAAAAGTTTCTTGGGAAAGTCATACAATAAATATTTTTAATATCACGATTATAAAAATTTTTTTATTAACATTTTGAAAATCTTTTAAATAATACTAGTTTTTTAGTAACCTATTCTTTAAACAATTGAAAAAACATTTCCTTTAAATCATTTATTCCTATGCCAGAAAAAACTATTTTCTCCTCATATTCTTTAAAAACAGTTTCAACTTCTTTAACAGTAAATTTGATTTCTCTTAAGGTGTTCAAAAAATTTTCAAATTCTTCAATGGGATATGCAAAAAAATCTCCACTTATAAGCACCTTTTTAATGATATCATTATCTAAATCTAGCTCAATTTTAACATACTTTCCTCCTACAATCTTCTTGCTCATTTCTAAATGTCTCATAATATCTTACCACCTGAAATTCCATTCTCTTTGACTATATTTTTTAACTAGCCTTTCGGCAAGATCTTTTTCCTCCTCATCAAGGTCGTCTTCTACTAAATTAATGCTAAATGCTTTCTCAAATCCTTCTTTAAGTGCCTTTATAGCATTTTCTCTTGAAATTGCTACACCTTTTTCCCTTGACAGAGTTGTAACTCTATCATATATTGTCTTTGCACTGTGGGAGGCAAGTTTGTCCTTTGGTACAATTAAAAGTTGTTCAATTTTTGATAAATCAGTATTGTACATTAATGTCCCATGCTGTAGTAGAGTTTTTACTTTACGTGTTTGTGCGCTTCCTGAAACCTTTTTACCATTAACTATAACGTCATTTACTGGCTCAAATTTCCCCTCTAATCCAAAATGGTTTAGAGCAAACAATATTCCATTACAAATTTTCCTATAACTTTCTTGTATATCAAATGCGATGTCGCCAATTTTTGCGATAACACTATATGTTATCTCACCATTTTCGTCATGAAAAACTGCTCCCCCACCAGTTATTCTTCTTACAATGGGTACACCATTTTTGTAGGCGTAATCGACATTAACTGTTTCATATACTTTTTGAAAGTATCCTATTGTTATAGCACTCGGCTTAAAAATGTAGAGTCTTAGAACATTCAACTTTTCTTTAACTTCATTTAAAGTTAGAATTGCTTCATCTAACGCCATATTATATTGGGCTGTACCTTCACTTACTAGAAGTCGCCAGCGGCCCATTCTTATTTAATTCTAATTCGGTACATTTTTAAACTTTATTTTAAAAGTTTATATTCCCAACTTTTTCCTCAAATGCTATGTTATTTAAGCAGATTAAGGCAGTTGGCGATAACTTTACCTATGTTATTGCCGATACAAGTGCAAGAGAAGCTGCTGTTGTTGACCCAAGTTTCAACATTAAACCTATAATCAAAATATTAGAAGAAAATAGACTAAGACTAAAATACATCATCTGTACCCATCACCATTTTGATCATACAGCGGAAGTTGATTTTTTAAAAACACGATTTGGTGCAAAGATTGTAGCACACAAAGTTTCTGATATCGATAAAGATATTGGAGTAGAAGATGGAAGTATTGTTGAAGTGGGGTCAATAAAAATAAATGTTATTCATACGCCAGGCCATACAGAAGACAGTATATGTCTATTGTTTGATAACAAACTTTTAACTGGTGATACTTTATTTGTAGGTGGATGTGGTAGGACTGATTTACCCGGGGGAAATGCTGAAAAACTTTACCAAAGTTTATACAATAAAATACTAAAATTAGATGATAGTATAGAAATATATCCTGGTCATGATTATGGGTCTTCTCCTTCTTCTACAATTGGTTTAGAAAAAAGCTTTAATCCTGCCCTTAAGCAAAAAGGCATGGATGATTTCTTAACCTTCATAAATGCACCCTAGCTATTAATTCTATATCTTCTTTTCCATTTTTCGTATAGAATCGGTATTTCTTTAATTTTCTTCTCTGTAAGCATGTTCCAATATATCTGTTTTGGTTTATCTAAAATAGGACTGGTTTTAATTATCTTACTTGGTGTTATTATCCAGTCAACAGGCAAATCATAATCTTTAGTCTCAAATCTTTCTTCTACAACTTGTACATCGTGAACTGTGGTAACAACTGGCGTATTATCAACAACTTTACCTTCCTCACGAACAAGAGCCCACTCTATTTCTGAGTAACCTTCACCTTTACCAATTCTTTCCCCAAAAATATTAACAGCCACACTGCCTACAACCACTAATTCTATTTTTGGTAAATCCACAACATTAACCTCTTTTCCAAACACGAATGCGCCTTTAATAGTTGAAGCAAAGGCGTATTTCTCCCTGGATATAAACTTTGGTTCGAGTACTAGGAATCCATGTCTAATTCTAGGTGTTGGCATAATGAGCGTCTTCCCATCTTCAAGAGCTTGTTGTCTTACAGGAGCTTGTGGACTATCAGGGTTCACTTTAACAGTTTTAGCATTTCTCCATAAGTTTGTGGTAAACAATCTTTTTGCAGCATCTTCTGCTCCAATAAAGTTAGGAATTCTTCCAAATGGTGGTGGAAATTTGCTCAAATTTAACTCCATCATCTTTTTCCAAATTAATTTTCTAATCTCGTCTTTTGAAGCCAACTTATTCAAATTTTATCTCAAACCCAATTATAAATATTTTTAAAAACCTTTATACATCCCTTAAGCGTGATAATAAAATGTCTGAAATGTCACTACCATTTCATGTAAAATTTGAACCGGGAAAAATTAGGAGTGAAGAATGGTCTAAGTCAATAAAGGATCCCGAAAAATACTGGGATGAGAAGGCTAGAGCTCTTTCATGGTTTAGAACTTGGGACAAAGTGCTTGATGACTCTAATAAGCCCTTTTACAAATGGTTTGTAGGAGGAAAAATAAATGCAAGCTATAATTGTCTAGACAGGCATGTTGTCACAGAAAAAAAGAATAAGGTGGCATACATTTGGGAAGGCGAAAGTGGAGAAGTAAAGACTGTAACATACTATCAACTATATAAGGAAGTCAACAGATTTGCTAAAGTATTACAGGATTTGGGTGTAAAAAAAGGCGATAGGATTGCACTATATTTGCCTATGATACCTGAACTTCCTACCGCAATGCTTGCGGCAACAAGAATAGGCGCAATACATGTTATGGTGTTTTCAGGTTTTAGTGCAGATGCTTTAGCTGATAGGATAAATGATGCTGGCGCTAAAATTCTAATTACAGCAGATGGAAGCTTTAGGAGGGGAAAAATAGTAGAATTAAAGAAAACTTCTGACGTTGCAGTAGAAAAATGTCCGACAATAGAGAAGGTTATCGTTGTAAAATATTCTGGTCAACAGGTTCAAATGAAGGAGGGAAGGGACCTATGGTATCATGAACTAATGAGTAAAGTGCCATCAAACACTTATGTTCCACCAGAGCCTGTGGATTCAACAGACCCGATATTCCTTCTCTATACTTCGGGAACCACTGGTAAACCTAAGGGTGTACAGCATGGCACTGGCGGTTATCTTGTTTGGGTATACTGGACCCTAAAGTGGGCTTTTGACGTTAATGATAAAGACATATGGTGGTGTACAGCAGACATCGGATGGATAACAGGACATAGTTACGTTGTATACGGTCCACTTTTACATGGTATAACATCTTTTATGTATGATGGTGCCCCAGACTATCCTCAGCCAGATAGATGGTGGGATGCAATAGAAAGGCATGGTGTAACAATATTCTATACTTCTCCAACAGCAATCAGAATGTTTATGAGATTCGGTGACGAATGGGTCTTAAAGCATGACCTTTCCACATTAAGAGCATTGGGAAGCGTTGGCGAGCCAATTAATCCAGAAGCATGGCTATGGTATTATAAAGTTGTGGGTAAAGAAAGATGCCCAATTATTGACACATGGTGGCAAACGGAGACAGGAGGATTCATGATTTCACCAACATTAGGTATTGAATTGGTCCCTCTTAAGCCAGGTTCGGCAACATATCCTCTCCCAAGTATAGTTGCAGAAGTCTATAATGATAATGGACAACCTGCTCCAGTTGGGGAAAGAGGATATCTTGTTATAAAAACACCTTGGCCTGGAATGCTACAAACACTATGGCGTGACCCAGAGAGATATAAGATGGTATACTTTGGACGTTTCGAGGGAATATATTATACAAGCGATTATGCTATAAGAGACCAAGATGGCTACATATGGTTCCTTGGTCGAGCTGATGAAGTTCTAAAAGTAGCAGGGCATAGAATAGGTACTGTTGAAATAGAAAGTGCTCTAGTTTCACATAAGTCTGTGGCAGAAGCAGCGGTAATAGGAAAAGCAGATGAAATAAAAGGTGAGGTTCCAGTAGCCTTTGTTGTCTTAAGAAGTGGTTTTACTCCATCAGATGAGCTAAAGGCCGAACTTTCTAAGCATGTTAGAGCAACAGTTGGGCCAATAGCAGTACCAGCAGACATAATATTTGTAAATAAGCTTCCAAAGACTCGAAGTGGTAAAATAATGCGTCGTTTACTAAAGGCCATAGTTAGTGGTGCAACATTAGGGGACATTTCAACATTAGAAGACGGTGCATCAGTGGAAGAGGTAAAGAAAGCTTTAGAGGAAATGGGAGGTCATCTAGGATAAAAAGGGAATAATATTATACCATTTATTTATTTCTTATTTTAATTTTTTCTCTATAAAATTAAAAATATTTTAGGTTTAAATATTTATATAGTATAACTTAGATAAGGTATCTTGACCTTTATGCCAGGAGGATATGTAGGCAAAATAGGTATAATTGATTTAACTGATGGCTCAATCAGAATAGAGGAAACATGTGAAGTTCTTGGAAAAAAATATTTGGGTGGAAAAGGATATGCCTTAGCATTATTATATGAATATGCAAAGGAACTTGAAGAAAAGGGAAAAGCATTAAGTGACTTAGACCCACTTGGGCCTGATAATGCAATAGTTTTTGCAACAGGTCCAGCAACAGGGGTCCCAGGTTTTCCATCACCAGGAAGATATCATGTTATGGCTCTACGTTCCCCGCTAACTGGTTCTATAGGTAGTGCAAACTCGGGTGGAGAATGGGGTCCATTTCTTAAGTTTGCGGGCTTTGACATGCTTTTTATAAAGGGTGCAGCTGATTCTCCAGTCTACATTTCTGTTGTGGATGGTTGCATTGAAATTTGTGATGCCTCAGATTATTGGGGTAAGAATGTATTTGATACAGATGACCTTTTAAAGAAAGAAGTTTGTGGAAAGAATGTTAGTGTAGCATGTATTGGTCCAGCTGGAGAAAACCTTGTACCCATGGCCAATATTGTAAATGATAAGCACCGTGCTGCTGGGCGAACAGGATTGGGTGCAGTTATGGGTTCAAAGTTTCTAAAAGCTATAGTTGTTTCAGGCTCAGGAAGTGTGCCGGTCGCTAATATGGAAAAATTTAGGGAAGCTTCAAGAGAGGCTTTAGAGAAGGAGAGAAAGAACTCTGTTACAGCAGAAGGTTTACCAACATATGGTACTGCAATATTAGTTAATGTAATCAACAATGCTGGAATGCTTCCATTCAAAAACTGGCAATTTGGATACAATCCTGAAGCAGATAAAATAAGTGGTGAAACACTTGCAAAGAATTATTTGATAAAAAGAAGGCCTTGTTGGGGCTGTAACATAGCTTGCGGTAGAGTCACTTCAGTAAAAACTGGCCCATATCAGATACTGCTCACAGAAGGGCCGGAATACGAGAGTATATGGGCTCTTGGAAATAGTACAGGCGTAATGGACATGGAAGCAGTTATTAAGGCAAATCATTTATGTGATGAATTTGGGCTTGACCCTATTTCAACAGGTTCAACAATTGCAGCGGCTATGGAACTAAGACAGCGTGGTCTAATTAAAGACGAATACTTACATGGTATTGATTTGAGCTTTGGAAATGCTGCGACACTCGTAGAATCTGTATGGCGTATTGCACATAAAGATGGTTTCGGAAAATATATGGCTTTAGGTTCAAAAAGATTATGTGAAATATTTGGAGCCCCAGAACTTTCAATGAGTGTAAAAGGGTTGGAAATGCCAGCCTACGATCCACGTGGTGCAAAAGGTATAGGTCTAAACTATGCCACATCAAACAGAGGCGGCTGTCATGTCACAGGTTATACAATTTCACCAGAAATTTTGGGGTTGCCAACGAAAATAGATCCGCTTACAATTGAAGGGAAAGCACAATGGGTAAAAGCATTCCAGGACTTCACATGTGTTGTAAACTCTGCTGTAAACTGTCTATTTACAACATTTGCCTTGGGCGCAGCTGACTATGCTAACCTACTTTCTGCAGTAACAGGCTGGACCTTTACAGAAGACGAAATAATGAGGATTGGAGAAAGAATATACAATCTTGAAAGGTTAATAATGAGTAAATTCGGTTTCACGGATAAAGATGATACTCTACCACCACGCCTGACATCTGAGCCTATGCCAGAGGGTCCTGTAAAGGGGCAAGTTGTAGAACTTGAACAGATGAAGAAAGAATATTATCGTCTTAGAGGCTGGGTTAACGGAATTCCAACTCCAGAAAAGTTAAAGGAACTCGAAATAGAGCTCTAATCTTCCTCTATTTTTTTATTTTAATTTTTTTTATCAATAGTGTTATATAAGTGTACGGTAATACTATCATCTGTGGGTGTTGTAGAAAGACCTGAAAATTTTAGAAAAATAAGGAAGCTTCCACCTTATATAGAAGATGGTTTAAAAGATCTTGGTCCACTAGGTAAAGTTGCAAAAGAGATTATAATTTCTAATTATGACGAATTTAAGAACTTATCTTTTGAAAAGGTTAAAGAGAAATTGGAGAAGGAGTATAAAATTAAATTTATAAAATAATGGTGGAATTTCCTTCTCTATGTGCAAGAAGTGCTTAATGTAGAGGGTTCTAACATTATATTTTTATATTACCAAGATATCGAAAGTTTATGTGGGGCAAATATGGTTTCTGTTAAAGTACTTCTTTTTGCTATATTTAGAGAAAAGTATGGAATAAAAGAAACAGAGCTAGAATTTGATGGGACATTAAATGGTTTCTTGAAGGCTCTTGGAGAAAAAATAAGTCCAAAGCTTGTAGAAGACATATATGATCAGGAATCAAAACATATCAAAAGTAATCTCATAGTTATGGTTAATGGTAGAAATGTTAAGGACATTAAAGGAGAACTTAAATTTAATAATGGTGATACGGTAGCAATCTTTCCACCGGTTGCAGGCGGTTAAAAGGTAAATTTTATGGAACTTCCTAGAGGTATACAGGTTGAGGTAACAAATAGATGCAATTTTAAGTGCGTTTACTGTTTGAGAAACTTTTGGAACATAAAAATACAAGATATGCCACTTGCCTTATTCAAGAAACTTAGTAACTCATTTAGTGAAATGGAGACTGTTGTTTTATATGGGTTAGGTGAACCCTTAACTCATCCAGACTTTGTGGAAATGGTTCGATTAGCTAGAAGTTCTATAAAAAAAGATGGTGTGATATCATTTAGCACTAACGGCTCACTTTTAGATGTAAAATTGGCTGAAAAGCTTATAAAAGATATTGGTGTTAATTTGATCTCGTTTTCGTTTGATACTATAGAAACTTTGGCACTAGAAAGGTTAAGAGTTGGTGCTGAAAGTCACATGATCTTAGAAAATCTTAAGGAAGTATCTAGATTAAAAAAATTTTCAAAATTCCCTTTCACTTTATCCATTGAAGTAGTGTTAATGAAGGATACGTTGGAGTATTTGCCTAAGTTAGTAGAATTTGCTGCACAAAATGATGTGGATAGAATACTAGTAACAAATGTTATACCATATACTGAAGTATTAAATGGGCAACAGCTTTTTTTAACTGTAAGCGAAACATCATACAATATTGTTAAAGACTTTTTAGACGAGGGCTGGAACATAATACATGATGCAATAATGGAAAGTCATGGACTAATATATGCTGGTAAAAGTGCTTATAGTGCTTTAGAAAAGTATAGAATGTTCTGGAAAAAAGCTGAAGAATATGATTGTTGGATAAATTTTCCCATGTTAATACAAATGAAGTCTGTTTTAGAAAATGTTAAGAGAGCTTTACACGTGTTTAAAGAATCGACCAAACTTGCATCAGCCTATGATATAGAACTTCAACTTCCAAACCAATTTGCTGACAGGAAAAAGAGAATTTGCCCATATGTTGATAAAGACTTTTCTGTTATTAGAGCCGATGGCAGTGTTGTACCATGCATGGAATTCATGTATGCATATTATGAGTATGTCAACTTACATAAAAGATTGGTTAAAGAAGTCGTATTTGGTAATATTAAGAAAGAAGATTTAAAAAGGGTATGGTCAGCTGATGACTTCAAAAATTTTAGGATGTCAAGGAAAGATCTAAATAAAAATTTTCCATGGTGTGGCGAATGCGTATATTCTACGCTAAACTGCTATTACACTTCTTCTTCAGAAAAAGATTGTATGGGTAATAAAGATTCGTGTTCAGAATGCCTATATAGTGTAAATATTGCACAATGTTTACTATAAACCGAATCAATAAGTATTAAAAACCGCATAAGGTGTTTAAAAATGGCCAAACGTTCTTCAAGTTTGTTTAAGAGAATTTCTCAAAAAGATATAGAAAACATACGTGAAGCAATAAAGGCTAAAAAGTATTGGAAATTAGATGACACAAAAATTTATACAGTCATACTCTCGCGGGCACGAATAAAGGTTAAGGATAATTTTCTAGTTAAAACTTCTTCGCATGGACGTGTTGAAGTCTTACCTAAGCCGGCAAAATATTGTAGACGGTATAGAATATTAATATATGATGTACAAAAAAATCTGGGTTTGTCTGTAGTAACATGGAATGTGTTTACTAAAATCATGAAAAAATATAATTCACTAATTTTGGCGCTCTCAAATTCTGGTCTACTACCCTCTTATATAAACATGAGAACTTTGATTAAGTTTAAAAAGAATGTGTCAAATAATCAATTATAAGCATATTTATATCATATTTTGACATAAAAAAGTCATATCATATACTGAGAATTATTGTCTAAATAATGCAAAAAAATTTTATTTTTTAAAAACCTTTAGCTTGAGGTATGGTCTCTAATGGTAGGTCAGAAAGAACAACATATATTTACAAAGGAAAACGTATTTCTTTGAAGATTGTAGATACTATTTTACCCAATGGTAAATTTGTAAAAAAGGAAATTGTAGAACATCCTGGTGCTGTTGTAATATTACCGATTTTAGAAAATGATAAGGTAATATTGTTAAGACAATTTCGTCCATCTGTAAAAAATTGGGTGTACGAGTTGCCTGCGGGTACATTAGATAAGGAAGGAGAGGATCCTAAAGAATGTGCATTAAGAGAATTAGAAGAGGAGACAGGATATAGGGCTGAAAAGGTTGAAGCATTATTTAAGATTTATCCCTCTCCTGGCTATTGTACAGAAATTATACATGTCTATGTGGCTCGAGGTCTGGGCAAGACTATTCCTAAGAGAGAAGAAACAGAGGTTATCGAAACTTTAATTTTATCTATAACTGATGCAATTGAATTAATTAGGAAAGAAGATGTGGCTGACTCTAAAACATTACTTGCACTATTATATTATGAAAAATATTTTCGAAACATTTATCCTTAAAATGAAAGGATTGATAAAAGCAACTTTTCTCAAAGATTTTTTCGTGTATTTTCTGCTTTTTGTGTACTTGTTCTCAATTTTTATGGTAGTATGTCCCAATAAATTGGAATCTTATTACATTTTTCTTTTCAATTTATAGTTTAGTAATTGTTTGAAACTTGTCAATATTCTTTACTGGCTTCTTCAGCAAATTTTTTTATCACGATTTCTTGCAGCTTCTGAAAATAAAGTCTTGTAGCAAATGGCATTTCAGGTAGATGTTTATCGATAGCCTGCATGAAGTATGGGACTGCCCGACGTGACATATTGACTTTAAATTTCATTGGGAAAATTGGGTCTTGTTCTATTGAAATGCTATCTCTAAGCTCTTGTGTTGGACATAAAGCTTTTGCCTCAGATTCCACCACATTATACCATGAGGCCAAAATTTCTGGGTCTAAGCCTTCTTTTGTTTCTTCTATTTCCTTCAGTATCCTTGTTAGGTCCCCGAGGTTAAAGGGGTCAAATG
>JAOAKB010000011.1 GCA_026413865.1 Nitrososphaeria archaeon | reverse complement strand
CCATTGGACTTTGGTACAAAATATTGGAGCAATCCAATATATTGGGTTGACAATCCATAGGCTTCCCCTCCCGCTTGGATTAACACTTTTATGTCCGAAAAGTCAGTTGAGCATCAAGTCTTATATTCTTATTCTCCTGTGCAAGTTGAAGATCTAGGTGGAGGCTATTATTTGAAGGCTTATTCTTTAACATACGACTTTAAGTATAGTCAATTTCCTTCATTTTTAACTTTCAAGATTAGGGCATTAACTTTTTACGAAAGTCCTCCTATAATAAGGGTGCATATAGTAAGGCCTGACAATAAAATTATTTCTATTTTAACATATCCCGTTAGTGTTGAAGGTGTGCCACAAACTGTACCCTTTATTCTTTTTAAAGATGAAGCAAAACGTTTTTTATTAAGTGGTGATCCCTCACTTTTCAGAACATTGTCTGATTTTCTCTATAAGGAATTTAATATCACATACTCTCCTGAAAAAGTTTACTCTGTGGGTGTGGAAAAGATTATTTTTGGTATTCCGAAGGGTGATAATACATTTGAGCCATTAAATGGAAGATATCAAGTTAATGTACTAATGTATTGTGAAAATGAAAAGGATTCTTTAGGTGAGGTTGCGATGGTGTTTGGGGGGAAAGTATATGGTATGATGGGTACTGATACATTAGGAAGGGACTTGTTTCAAGGTCTTCTTTTCGGTTTTCCTGTCGCTCTAGTAATAGGTCTTGCAACCTCCATTCTTTCAACTATTTTAGGTTCTGTTTTAGGTATTGTTAGTGGATATATTGGTGGAAAAACAGATATCATTATTCAACGAATAGCCGATATAGTTAATAATATACCACTGCTCCCACTTCTAATATTCTTCACATTTATTTTTGGAGGAAAATTGTGGGTTATCGTTCTTATACTTGTTATATTTGGTTGGCCAAGTCTTACAATAATTGTTCGTTCTATGGTTCTATCATTAAAGTCCTCAAATTTTGTTGAAGCCGCTGTTGCTGTAGGAGCAAATAGCACTAGGATCATGGCAAGGCACATATTTCCACAAGTTGCACCCTTTATACTAGCGCAACTAATATTCTATACTCCTCAAGCAATTTTATCTGAATCAGCATTAAGCTTTTTAGGCCTTGGTGATCCATCAATACCAACATGGGGACAAATATTAGATTATGCTTTCAGAAATGGTGCCGTTTATTTAGGATACTGGTGGTGGATACTTCCACCTGGTCTACTAATTATTCTTTCGGCTATAACGTTTGTTCTATTAGCATTAGGTTTGGAGCCTGTTGTTAATCCTAGATTAAGAAGGAGGCGGTAAAAATTGGCTTCAAATGTTTTAGAGGTCGAAAAGTTAAATTTAGCATATAAAACATTAAGAGGCGACCTTCTGGCAGTCAACGACGTATCCTTTTCTCTAAAACCTGGGGAAACATTGGGTATAGTTGGAGAGTCAGGCTGCGGTAAATCAAGTACTGCATATGCCTTAATGAAGATGATTCCATCTAATACATCAATATTTACGGGAAAGATAATTGTTGATGGCGAAAATATTATGGAAATGGATGACTCTGATCTTAGGAAGAAAGTTAGGTGGAAAAAAATTTCTATGGTGTTTCAGGGCGCAATGAATTCTCTAAATCCAGTTATTAAGGTAGGTTTTCAAGTGGCAGAACCATTAATAGTTCATGACAATGTTCCAAAAAAAGAGGCTTTAGAAAAAGCAAAAGAGCTCTTTAAACTTGTTGGATTACCTCAAGATTTCATAAACAGATATCCCCATGAACTTAGTGGTGGAATGAAACAGAGAGTTGTTATTGCAATGTCGCTTGTACTAAATCCCAAAATTCTAATTTTAGACGAACCTACTTCAGCATTAGATGTGATGATACAGGCTCAAATTATGAATATGTTAAAAGATTTGAGGAAGTCGTTAAACTTATCCATAATATTTATTACACATGACATAGCTTTAGCAAGTGATTTATGTGATAAGATTGCAGTAATGTATGGTGGACAAATTATGGAGCTTGGTACTGCTGAACAAGTTTTACTTGACCCAAGACATCCGTACGCTTCGAAACTCATAGGAAGCATTCCTACACTTAGAAGCGATAAAAAGTTGGAATTTATTCCAGGCGCTCCCCCAGACCTTGTTAATCCCCCTCCAGGATGTAGATTTAGTCCAAGATGTCCCTATAGGTTCGAATTATGTGATAAGGAGGAACCTCCAATATACATTTTGGATGGAGGTAGACAGATCAGATGTTTCCTTTATAAGGAGAAAGGTCAAGGTGAATAAAATGGTGAACAATTCAATTCTTTTAAAGTTAGAAAATATAAAAACATATTTTTTTCTTCCAAAAGGTCTATTCAAAACAATTGTTGTTAAAGCTGTAGACAATGTTTCATTAGAAATGAAAAAAGGCGAATCTCTTGCTATTGTAGGTGAGTCTGGCTCAGGGAAAACGACTCTCGGAAGGACTGCAATAAAGCTTGTAGAACCAACAGGAGGAAAAATAATATTTGATGGAAAAGATATAACTAATTTAAATGATGGAAGAGAGATGAAAAATTTTAGAAGAATGGCTCAAATAATATTTCAGGACCCGTTTATGTCACTTAATCCCTATATGACAATTAGAGAAATACTTGAAGAGCCTCTAATAATCCATGGATTTAATGATCAAAAAGAAAGAAATGAAATTATAATAAAAGCTCTTGTTGACGTTAAGCTCCAGCCTCCAGAAGAATTTCTTCTAAAATATCCACATATGCTTAGTGGCGGTCAAAGACAAAGGGTTGGGATTGCTAGGGCAATGGTTTTAGGACCAAAATTTATTGTAGCTGATGAACCAGTCTCTATGATTGATGCATCTAGTAGAGCTGAAATATTATACCTCTTCAAATCCTTACAAGAAAAATATAATTTAACATTCATGTACATAACTCATGATATTGCAACAGCAAAATACTTTTCTGATTATCTTGCTGTAATGTATTTAGGAAAAATTGTGGAATACGGCCCGAGTAGGGAAGTCATAATGAACCCAAAACATCCGTATACAGCTGCATTAATTTCAGCAGTACCTGATCCTGACCCAAATAACAGATTCATTTACAGAAAAGTCATCAGTGGAGAAATTCCAAGTGCAGTACATCCACCTCCTGGATGTAGATTTCACACAAGATGCCCTTACAAATTTGAAGTATGTGATAAAAAAGAGCCTGAACTGGAAACTCTTGATTCCAGTCATAAAGTGGCATGTCATCTTTATACAAAAAAATAATATTTTACAAAATTTTTACAAAAATCAAATTAAAAATATAACATATTGTAATATATCTTTATACAGCAATAAGCTTAAATATGCATTATAGCTACTCTAACGACAATATGAGTCAAAAAAGTAATATAAAAAGAATTTTAGCTATGGTTGTTCTAATCACATTCGCTCTAACCTTTCTCACAGGCATAGTTCCTCTTGCCTTTGCACAGGCAAAAACAGGTCCAGCGTCTGACGCAATAGTCTTTAAACGTGTTCCTCTTGATGTTGTGCCAAAAGCATTAGAAGCTGGTGATATAGACTACTATATATTCGGTTTAAGACCTTCCCAGGCTATAGTTCTAAGAACCACTCCTGGTATCGATATGTATTATGCGCCTTCTGGCCTAGTAGATATCGTACTTAATCCGGCACCATATACTGATGGTAGATTAAACCCACTATCAATAAGGGACGTCCGTTTTGCACTGAACTATATAATGAACAGAGACTATGTTGTAAATGAGATCTATAAGGGATTTGCAGCCCCTATGGTCACATTTCTCTCGTCATATGATCCTGACTTTGTAACAATATATGATATAATAGCAAAATATGAGTTCGGCTATAATCTGGAACTAGCAGATAAGTTGATAACAGCTGCATTAACAAAGGCTGGTGCCACTAAAGTTGGCGGTAAATGGACATACAAAGGTCAGCCATTATCTGTAAACTTTATCATAAGGATCGAAGATGAAAGAAGAGAAATTGGTGATTCTTTTGCATCAGACCTAGAAAAGCTTGGTTTTACAGTCAATAGGATGTACATGCCATTTGCACAAGCTATAGACATAGTTTATGGCACTGATCCTAAAGACCATCAATGGGACCTTTACACTGAAGGTTGGGGTAAAAGTGCACCAGACAAATATGATTATGGGACAATAAACCAGTTTGGAGCGCCTTGGTTGGGTTGGATGCCAGGTTGGGCTGAACCTGCTTTTTGGAACTATGAAAACAGTACAATAGATAATTTGGGTCAAAAGATTTACAACGGCGATTTTAAGAGCAAAGCTGAAAGGGATCAGCTTTATAAAAAGGCTACAGAAATGATTATCCAAGAATCCATAAGAATTTGGGCTGCTACAAGACTAGATATTCAGCCTGCAAAGTCTTATGTATCTGGTCTAACAAATGATTTAGGTACTGGTCTAAGATCTCCACTAACTACAAGAGAAGTATATATATCAGGAAAATCAACGGTAAACGTAGGTCATCTTTGGGTTCACACAGCCACATCGGTATGGAATCCATTTGGTGGTCACACTGATGTGTATAGTGTGGATATTTGGAGAAATGTATATGATCCACTAGTCTGGAATCATCCATTCTCAGGTCAACCAATGCCCTTCCGTACAGCATATAGTGTAAAAACAGCCGGTCCAGATGGTAAACTTGATGTCCCATCTGATTCATTCCTTTGGGATACCCAATCACAAAGTTGGAAGCTTGTAGGTTCTGGCGTAAAAGCAACCTCGGCTGTAACATTTGACTTTTCTAAATATATTGGCAGTAAATGGCATGATGAGACAACAATAGCTTGGGCAGACGTATTATGGGGCATATATTCTTGGTTTGNCCTAGTATACAACCCAAGCAAGGCCTCACTTGAAGGCACTCTCGCTTCTCAATATAAAGATGTGTTTGCACGTTTCAAAGGTTTTAGAATAGTTGGAAACAATCTAGAAGTATACGTAGACTATTGGCATTTTGATCCAAATTATATTGCCTCCTATGCTGCCCCGCCACAGATTCACTATCAATATGCCGTAGGTGCTGCAATGGATGATGTTGTATTAAACAAGAAAGCAGCAGCATATTCTCAAGCGTCATCAAGGGCAAGAAATGTTCCATGGCTATCAATGGTCCTTAAGGATCATGCCAGTATGGTTGCAGCCTCACTTTCATCATTTAAGGCTTCAGGCTTCTTCCCATCTAACGTATTTACAGTAGCTGGAAAATCTTATGCTACATCAAGCGAATTTGCTGCAAAAGTTGATTCAGCACTAAACTGGTTCAATACTTACGGTCACCTTGTTATAAGTGATGGCCCATTCTACTTATACAAATATGATCCTACTGCACAATATGCTGAAATAAGAGCTTTCAGAGATTCAACTTATCCATTTAGTGCAGGCAAATGGTATTTTGGCAAACCTGTAACACCACAGATTAAGAGTGTTTATGTGCCTACAGTACTTCAAGGTCAAACAGCGAGAATAGATATCGAATTACAAGGGCCAACTCCACTAGGTGTGATATATTTAATAAAAGATGCGAGAACTGGTTCAATTATGGGTTCTGGATCAGCTACTCCAATAACATCAACCAAATTCTCTATAGAATTATATCCTGACTTTACAAGTAAACTAAGTGTTGGAGTTTACGAATTAACTATTGCTGGATATAGTGAACAGGTCGCATTCGTTACCTCAGAAAAAAGATACTTCGATGTTATGAAACCTATACCAACAATCACTATAACAACACCAACAATATCACCAACAGGTACTATAACAACATCCACTATAACTGCCCCAACAACAATATCAACAACAGTAGCGCCCACTCTAACATTTACAACTGAAATGCCAAGCGGTCTTCAAACTGCTTACATCGGTGTCGGCATAGGTCTAGTAATAGGCGTTATAGTACTAGCTGTTGTACTTATGAGAAGGAAAAAGGCATAAAATTTTTTCCCTATTTTTTATTTTAATTTTAATCTTTTAAATAAATATGGTATGAATTATCAAATATTTTTAAAAATTATACCATATTTCAAAGAAAAGTTCTTAGACATAAATAAGATTGTCAGTGAGTTAAAATTAAGCAAAAGTGTTGTTTTAGACATTCTTAATCCATTAATTAATGAAGGTTACATTATTATCTCTGGTGACTTATTGACTTTAAAAGAAGGTTCTATTATTATGGCTTCATTATTAGCCATTAAATATGGTGCATCATTAGATGATGTTTGTAAAGTTGTTGGCTGGCAGGATTTTGAAAATTTTATTGAAAAAATATTGATCGAATATGGTTACAGAACTTTTAGAGGTTTTAGATTGAAAAGGCCAAGGCTGGAAGTTGATATTTTAGCGTTAAAAAAAGAGTTTGGTCTTGTTGTTGATTGTAAACATTGGCGTAAGTCTCTTTCGTATTCAGTATTAAATTCTATTGTTATGAAACAAGTTGAGCGTGCAAAAATTATTTTATTGCATGAAAGGGTCCTATTACAAAATAAGTTTTTAATTCCCATTATAGTAACATTGTATCCTTCACCTATAAAGTTTGTAAACGGTGTTCCTATTGTTCCTGTTGAAATGTTCAAGTCTTTTATTAATGAAGTAGATGGTCGTATCATAGAGTTTCTTAAAGTGTATTTAAAAGACAATAAAATTTTTACTATAATATAAAATATGGTAATAGTTTATTTATCTTTGTTTATTTAGTTATTTGGACTGTAATGATTAGGGCTGTAATATTTGATTTAGATGGTACATTAATTGAATTTAAACTTGACGTCAAATCTTCAAAAGAAAAAGTTATACATTTTATTAAAGAGATGGTGCCAGATATAAATGGTTTGGATAGTAATCTGACATATTATCATATACTTGAAAGTGTTAGAGAAATGGTTGATAAAAAAAAGTTTGAATTTATAAAATTGGAAGTTTATAAAATTTTGGAAAGGTTTGAGGATAAGGCGGTTCAAGAAACTTCTTTGAAGACTGGTGTTATGGAAGCTTTGACAGAGTTAAAGGTGTTGGGTAAAAATATAGCACTTTTAACAAATAGTGGGAGAAATGCTACATTTAAAGCTTTAAAAAAATTTAATATTTTAAACTTTTTTGATATAATTCTTACGAGAGATGATGTAGAATTTATGAAACCTTCAACTTTCGGCTTCCAGAAAACACTTTCCTTATTAAATTTGAGTGCGGATGAATGTGTTTCTGTAGGAGATGGCTTAATTGACATTATTCCTTCAAAAGCTTTAGGTATAAAGTTTGTAGCTGTGTCTGGAGGATATAATCCTATAGAAAAGATTCTCGAATATAAGCCAGATTACATAATAACTTCCCTCTTAGAGCTTCCCCCTCTCATTAAGAGACTGTAAAGTTTTTTAATTTTATAACCCTATTTTTAGCAATATTTATAAATTTATTTTATCTAATACTTGTTGTGATAAATTTATGAATGCCTATGAAATGGCTTTAGTGCAGCTTAGGACTGCTGCCAAATACTTAAACCTTGAAGATTCCATTGTAGAAATTTTAAGTAGGCCAAAGAGGGAACTTCAGGTTTCCTTTCCTGTTAAAATGGATAATGGTAAAGTAAAGGTTTTTACAGGTTATCGTGTTCAACATAATGATGCAAGGGGACCATTTAAGGGCGGTATAAGGTACCATCCTCTAGTCGACATTAATGAAGTTCGTGCTCTAGCGATGTGGATGACCTGGAAGACTGCGGTACTAAATATACCTTATGGTGGTGCTAAAGGAGGTGTTGCATGCAATCCTAAAGAAATGTCAAAATCTGAACTTGAAAGGCTTACAAGAAAATATACGATGATGATTTCTCCTATAATAGGACCATATACAGATATACCTGCACCAGACGTTTATACTGATCCACAGACAATGGCTTGGATAATGGACACATACAGCCAGCTTGTAGGATATCGTGTTCCTGCCATAGTAACCGGGAAACCCATTTCTCTTGGAGGTTCAGCCGGTAGGTCAACTGCAACATCCCGAGGTGTGATTGTAGCTGCTAAAGAGGCTGCCAAAGCCTTTAAGAGAGAAATGGAGGGTCTCGGTATAGTTATTCAAGGTTTCGGAAATGTGGGTGCAAATGCTGCAATATTGGCTAGAGAGTTTGGTGCAAAGGTTATAGCAGTAAGTGATTCTAAAGGTGGAATATATAATGAAAAAGGTCTTGATGTGTTTGAAGTTTTAAAGCATAAAGAGCGGACTGGATCCGTAGTAAACTTTCCTAGTGCAAAAAATGTTACAAATGAGGAGCTTTTAGAACTGCCATGTGACATACTTGTTCCAGCCGCCCTGGAGGGACAGATTCATAAAGGTAATGCAAAAAATATTCAAGCAAAAATAGTTGTTGAGGGTGCTAACGGTCCAACAACACCTGAGGCTGACAAGATACTATTTGATAGAGAAATTATGGTTGTTCCTGATATTCTAGCAAATGGTGGAGGAGTACTTGTAAGCTACTTTGAATGGGTTCAGAATCTGACTAACCTATACTGGACAGAAAATGAAGTTAACGATAAGCTGGATAATAAAATGAGGGATGCATTCCTACAAGTCTACAATATTGCCAGAGAAAAATGTGTTGATATGCGGACTGCTGCACTTATACTTAGTGTTGGTAGAGTTGTCGAAGCAATGAATATCGCGGGATATTTTCCATAAAACTTTTATAAAATTTTATATATTGTGAATTTTTTCGTAAAACTTAGAATATGTGGCTCATAGGTGCACATGTTTCAATTGCGGGTGGAATAGGTCAGTCATTTGATAGGGCGAAGGCTTTAAACTGTACTGCCTTCCAGATTTTTACAAGAAATCCTAGAGGATGGTCCTCCAAAAAGCTTATGGAAGAAGAAATAGCTAACTTCCATAAAAAATTGTATGAAACAGGATTTTTTCCTATAGCGCATATGCCCTACCTTCCAAATCTTGCCTCCCCAAATAAGGAAGTATATGAGAAGTCTGTGAAAATCCTTACAGAAGAGCTTACAAAATGTCATTATTTAAAAATAGCCTATCTTGTTACACACCTTGGTAGTCATATGGGTACAAGCGAAGAAGATGGTATAAGAAGGGTTGCTGAAGCATGCAATAATGCTATAAAGAATTCAGAAGGAAATGTCATTCTACTTCTTGAGAATACTGCTGGCCAAAAAAATAGTGTGGGCCACACATTTAACCATCTAAGAAAATGTATTGATTTGATTGAAGACAAGTCGAGGATTGGTGTATGTTTTGATACATGCCATGGTTTTGCAGCAGGATACGATATCCGCACACATAAATCGGTAGAACATTTACTGAAAAACTTTGATGAAATAATAGGTATTGGGAAGTTAAAGGTTATACATGCAAATGATTCAAAGGGTGAATTGAATAGTCATCTTGATAGGCATGAGCACATTGGAATGGGAAAGATTGGCTTAAACGGGTTTAAGGCACTACTATCTTTTAAAGAAGTACAAAAACTTCCTCTTATTATAGAAACACCATATGATTCAGAAAAAAATTACATGCAAGATATTGCAATTCTCTGGTCAATAGCTAAAGAACAACTTTAAAGTGATTGCGATATTGGCTGATAAAAAAGCATCATTTTCACGCTGGGCTTTTCTCAAAAATCCTATAATAAGCGTATTAGTTTTCTCAAATGGAATAACAATGTTAGGGTTTGGGCAGATATTGCCCATTATACCAATACTAATGTACGATTATCTTCACGCTTCAGAAATTGAAATAGGTCTAACAATAAGCTCTTTTGCCATAACACGAATATTATCACAAGGTCCAATCGGTGCACTTTCTGATAAATATGGGCGTAAACCATTTATTACCTTCTCACTTTTGGGCTATAGTTTAGTCTCATTCCTGTACATATTTGCTTCACAAACCTGGCATATTCTTGCTATTAGAGCGGTCCAAGGTATATTCTCGGGTGCATTATGGCCTGTTTCTGATGCGATGGTAATGGATATTTGTGATCCAAAGCATAGAGGTAAAGTTATTTCAACGATACAGATCGCTTATAATGCTGGCTGGTTTGCTGGACCATTTTTAGGTGGAGTTATCGCTGACTTATATGGGGTTGATGCCACTTTTGGTTTTAGTGCTGGCCTATCTTTTGCAGCATTTATTATAGCCCTATTGTTTCTAAAAGAAACAATTGAAACAAAAAAGGTTTCATCTATTCAACAAGTTTCTATCATTAAAAGGATTGGAAACAATTTTGAAAAATCTTTTCAAGCTTTAAGAAAGTTTCCAGCATTAAAACATCTTGCAATATCAGCCTTTGTCCTTCAAACTTCTTTATCTCTATTACAAGGTTATACACCAATATTTATATCTGATGTTTTAAACGGAAGTGAACTTGATATAGGTGTTATAATAGGCGCTGGAGGCATTCTTGGTCTTATTACACAATTTTTTGCAGGCTCCTTAGGTGATAGATATGGTAAGTGGCTTATTTTAGAAGTTGGCGTATTTATTGCAGCATTAATCTCTCCAGCTTTACTCCTAATACAAAATTTATTGCAAGCATACATTATTTTGCCAATTGTAATGTGCTGTAACATGATCTCTTCTCCAATGCTTACGGCACTTGTTGGAGACGCTGTACCCTCAGATGAGAGGGGTACAGGTTATGGTGCATATGGAATCGTTAGAGATTTTTCTCTAATAATAGGTTCTCCTTTAGGAGGGCTCGTCCTAGAACTTTCAAAAAATTTTCTAAAAGCAAATCTACTACAAAGTTTAAGACTTCTTTTTGTTTTTAGAAGTATAATGCTCTTTTTAACATTATCCATAACCTTATATTATATGAAGAGTTTTAAAGAAGTTGACACAATAATATGGGCTAGGTCTAGGATTCCTCCTCCAGAATAGGCGTCTCGGTCAAATGCCTTTAGATCATAAAATGTTCAGTAACTCTGATTCCTCATCGACGCCATATATTATTTTTAAACACTATCTTATAAAAGTTTTTAAGCATCCATAAAATTGATATTTTGGCTGGATGTGCTTCAAGTAGACGTCTTTGCACTGCTTATATGGAGCATTATTGTAGTATGTATAATGTCTGCTGTTATTGTAACCTACAATATTGTAAAAGGAGTGTTCGAATTATATGCAAGAAAGCCTAAGCCTCCTTCTTTCATAAAGGAAAAGGAGAAAGAATTTTTTATTTCAATTGACGTTAGTGAGGCAATTTCATTTTATAATCAAGCTCAAAGCTATTTCGAGCAAGGTGAATATAAGAATGTTGTACAATGTTGCTATAATGCAGTAAAGAATGTCTTCACAAAAATTCTAGTTCATTTTAATATTCCATCAGAAGATCTTAATATAGTTGATATGTCTTATATAATACAGGTTAAAGGTGTGCGTGTTTCTTTTATGGAATATGTGCAGCATTTGAATTTTATTAGGTTGAGGATGATTGTCGGCCAAATAGTTTCTAAAGATGAGATTTTATGGGCTCTTAAAGCATGTAGAGCAATTATTGATGTGTCAAAGGAGCTTCCAGTATCAATATAACATTATGTTTTGAAAAAATTTAAAATAAAAGATTAATTAACCGCTAAAATTAAATCAAATATGGTTGAGACAGTTGAGTTCTGAAGAAGTGGTTGATTTGAGAAGTGATACAGTAACTTTGCCAACAGATGAAATGTTAGAGGCAATAAGATATGCCAAGTTAGGTGATGATGTATTTGAAGAAGATCCAACTGTAAAAAAGTTAGAGGAAATGGCTGCTGAAAAGATGGGTAAAGATGCGGCTCTTCTTGTTACAAGTGGTACACAGGCAAATCTTGTATCATTACTTAGTAATACTAAACGAGGTGACAGTATAATTTTAGAAGCTGAATCACATATATACTATTATGAAGTTGGTGGACTATCCTTTGTTGCAGGACTTCTCCCAATACTTGTTAGGGGTAAAAACGGTTACATGGACCCTGTGGACCTAGAGGCTGTGTTAAGGCCTAAAGATATTCACTATCCAGAAACAACACTAATATGTATTGAAAATACGCATAATAGAGCTGGTGGTACAATTATAAAGCCGGAACAGATAAGGATAATATATGATTTTGCTAAAGCTCATGGTCTAAAATTGTATATGGATGGAGCAAGAATATTTAATGCTGCTGTAGCGTTAAAAACTGATGTAAAAAATTTCACTAAGCATGTTGATAATCTAATGTTTTGTCTTTCTAAGGGGCTAAGTTGTCCGATAGGTTCTATTGTAGTGGGTAGCTATGATTTTATAGAGAGGGCTAGAAAGTTTAGAAAAATGCTTGGTGGTGGTATGAGACAGGCTGGTATTATTGCGGCACCAGGAATTATTGCGTTAGAAAAGATGATAGATAGGCTTGAAGAGGACCATAAAAATGCACGCATTCTTGCAGAAGCTTTATCTAAAATAGATGGTATATCTATTGACCTTTCAACCGTTCAAACTAATATTGTAATGTTTGATGTAAGTGGTTTAGGGTTTTCTGCATATCGTTTTGTTGAACTGTTGAAAAATAAAAAAATACTATGTCTTCCTTTCAGTGATAAAAAGGTTAGGATGGTAACGCATAGGGGAATAGAAAGGATTCATATTGAAAAGACTATTGCTGCAATAGAAGAGCTAGCTGATGCTGTCCATAAAAATTATTGAAAAGGGTGTGAAAATGATAGTTGAATAAGGATAATGAAAGTTTATTGTTTAAAAAAAGGCTTTTCAAGACGCTAGAAAGTGTAGAAGATGCGCTAAAGTTGATCAGGGAATCATTGGAAGATAATATAGTTGATGTGGTTGAAGTCGATGTAAGAAATTCTTTACACTATTATTCTGCTGAAGATGTTCACGCCCTTCAAGATGTGCCAAACTATGATCGAAGTGCTGTTGACGGTTATGCTGTAATATCTAGTGATGTAATAGGCTCTAGTATAACTAACCCCACTATATTAAATATTGTAGAAAAAATTTATGCTAATTCAAGCTATGAAATGTTAAAGCCTTTACATCATGGCGAAACTTCAATAGTCTATACTGGTGCACCATTACCTCCTAATGCAGACGCTGTTGTAATGTTTGAGGATACAAAAGCTGATGGCTTGAAAGTCCAAATTTTCAGGCCTTTATCACCGTACCAAAATGTTTCAAGGAAAGGAGAGGATTTCCAAAAAGGTTCTATTGTGGTTGGAAGAGGTACATTAATTAGGCCCTGGCATCTTGCAGCACTTTTATCAACAGGTTACGAGAAAATTAAGGTGTTTAGGAAGGTTAAAGTTGGTGTTATGTCTACTGGTAGTGAGCTTACTGAAGAATGGCAAAATACAGGAGTAATTAATACTACAAAACCTCTTCTCTTATCTCTTATAAAAGAAGAATTTTGTGATGCACATGATTTTGGTACGGTACCTGATGATGTTGATGCAATTAGGGAAAGAATATTATATGCAATAAAAGATGTTGATATTCTACTAACTACGGGTGGAACAAGTGTTGGTGTAACTGACCTTGTTTCAGACGCTATATCGTCAATAGATGGTTCTAAAATAATTTTTCATGGTGTAAGAATGAGGCCAGGTAAGCCCACTGGAATGGCTATTGTGAAAAGTAAACCTCTTTTTATATTATCAGGGTATCCTGTTGCATCATTTACTGGTTTTGAAGTTTTTGTTAAATATGCTATAAACCTTTTAAGATGTTCGAAACCTCTTTCTTATCCTAAGATTAGGGCTAAACTTGCCAGAAGGCTTGCTAAACCAGTTGGTGTGAAAGCTTTTGTTAGAATTAAAGTATATCAACTGAATGGTGAATACGTTGCTGAACCTTTAAGATTAACTGGCTCCGGTCTACTTTCAACACTAACTAGAGCTAATGCACTTTTAGTAATTGATGAAGATGTTGAAGGCTATGATGAAGGTGAAACTGTAGAAGTGCAGCTTCTTGAATGAGGGACATAGTATGGCAAAAATATTTCACACACTAGTTTCTGTTGAAGAGGCTTCCAAGATTATTGAAAGCAATGTTCAGATTATCCCTATTGGTGAAGAATATGTTAATCTATTTGATGCATGGGGTCGCATTCTGGCAGAGGACATGTTTTCAGAAATAGATTCGCCACCTTTTGACAGGTCTGAAGTTGACGGTTATGCTGTACTGTCAGCAGACACATTTGGTGCTGAAGAAGATAAGCCAAGGATACTAAACCTTGTTGGCTCATCTGAAGTTGGCCGTTTACCTGAAAAGGAGGTTAATGTAGGAGAATGCATGAGAATTGCAACTGGAGCGCCTATACCAAAGGGTGCTGATGCTGTAGTAATGGTAGAGTATACTAAGGAAGTGGAAGGAAAAGTTCACATTTATCGCCCAGTAGTGCCCGGAGAAAATGTTTCACAGGCTGGCTCTGATTATGTTATTGGTGACATTTTCCTAAAAAAGGGCACTCTATTAACTGGAAGGGAAATTGCCTCACTTGCTGCATTAGGTTATTATAGAGTTCCAGTATATAAAAAACCTATGGTAGCATTATTTTCTTCAGGCAATGAGCTTATACTTCCAGGAAATCCTCTTGAACCTGGAAAAATCTATGACGCTAATGGTCCAGCGATTTTTTCTATGATAAAAGAGTGCGGTTGTGAACCAAAATTTATGGGTATTTTGCCTGATACGTTCGAGAAAATGTATTATGCACTCAAAGGTGCTTTAGAAAATTTTGATGTTATAATAACCTCAGGAAGTACTTCTGCTGGATTAGGTGATTTAATGTATAAAGTTTTCGATTCACTAGGCTCTCCTGGAGTAATTGTTCACGGATTAAAGATAAAGCCTGGGAAACCCACAATTATAGCTGTTATTGATGGAAAGCTTGTTATCGGTCTTCCAGGTTTTCCTGTTTCAGCCTCCATGATATTTACTATACTGGTTAAACCCATTCTTATGAAGATAGCTGGATTTGATAGAATAGAATTTCGCAAAGTTGATGCTATTGTTCCATTTAAAATTGCAACTGGTAGGGGTCGACGTACTCTAATACCGGTTAGTCTTGTTGAAAGCGGCGATAGACTTGTTGCTTACCCCACACCAGGTTCTTCTGGAACAGTTTCAGTATTAAATTATAGTGAAGGGTTTATTGACGTGCCAGAAAATGTTGAATTTATTGAAGAAAATGAAAAGGTTGAAGTTAAACTTTTTTCTGAAAAAATATCTATTCCAGACCTAGTTTTTATAGGCAGCCACTGTCCTGCAATAGACCTTATACTTTCCCTATTTAAGCGGAAGTGTATGGCTAAAATAATAAATTTGGGTTCGATGGGTGGATTAAATGCTATTAAGAGAAGGGAAGCGGACATATGTGGTACCCATTTGCTTGATGAAGAGAAAATGGAATATAATCTTCCATTTCTAGAAAGATTTTCTTTAAAAGGTAAAGCTATTCTTGTCAAAGGATACAAGCGTAGGCAAGGTATTATAACTTTAAAAGGTAATCCAAAAAACATATATTCAATAGAAGACATTTTAAGAAATGATATACAAATAGTTAATAGAAATAAAGGTTCTGGTACAAGGACATACTTCGACCATCTCTTAAAACAGGTTGCAGAAAAAAATAATGAAAATTTTCAAGCTTTAGTTAAAAGGATAAGAGGCTACACTTATGAGGCAAAAACACATTCTGCTGTCGCATTAGCCATACTACAAGGGCGTGCTGATGTTGGAATAGGTATAGAATACTATGCAAGAAAGTATGGCTTAAACTTTATACCACTTGTTGACGAAGAATATGATTTCATAATATTAAAGGATCGTCTTGAAAAATTGTACGTTAAAGAATTTGTACAAGTTCTAAACTCTGATAAATTTATGACAAAACTTTCAGAAACTTTCCAAGGATACTATACCGACTCTAGTACGGGAAAAATTATAGAACCCTAAAAACAACTATTTTTTGCCTACAACATAGAAAATTCCTACAAATATTCCAACAAGAATTAACAATATTTTTAAGTTTAATCCAATCAAGAAATTAGGTATAGCAATCATTAAAAAGCTTGTTGCATCAAATGCTCCATGAAGTAGTGCTGGTATTATAAGGTTTCCACCGGACTTATAGTATGCTCCACACATTCCAATACTGAACATAAAAAGCTGAGTAAATTGTATCAGTGCTATGTTACCAAAGATTATGTAATAGTAAAAATGTATTATAGTAAAGATAAATGATGATATGAGTGCAGAATATGTCCAGTGAAACTTTTCTAAAATATCTTTAAGTGCGCCAAACATGAATCCTCTAAAAATAAATTCTTCAAAGGGTCCTACTATTATAAAGGAAAAGAATATCATGTACCATGCAAAATCAGGAGAAATGTTGAGAAGAGGGTTCGGTCTATTTATAATCTGTTGGCTGCTGGGGTCTAGGGCAAAAATTGTTACGATTAAGATGAATGCCAAACCAAAGCCCGTTGCAGAAAAAATTCCAAAATATCCAAGTCCATATTTTACTGCTATTCTCATATTTTTATAAGAGTTTGAAATTATTCGTTTTCCATCCAGGAATAATATAATTGTGGAAGGTATAACATATACTAGAATGATCTGATGCAAAAAGTCTCTAACATTAAATATATACTGTGAAGTAATACATGCTATTATAAAGGTTGCTCCAATCAGATATTTTACGGCATCAATTTTACGCATGCAGTTTCTCATCTATATATTGTATTGAATGTATTTTAAAAAATTTTTAGGGAAAGCTAAAGTATTGCAATAGCCCTTATTGGTGACGAGTCTAGTCCTTTAATTTTTAATGGAAGACCAATATATATGAAACGTTTTCCTGCAACCTTGTCCAAGTTGGTAAGCATTTCTATAATTGGAATATTATTTTCCAAAAGGTGCTTGTGTGAAGCCATAAGGTCATAAGATTCTTCTAAGTTAATTGTATCATCTATGCCCAGCATCTTTATACGTTTACTTAGCCATTCAGCCGTCTCTTTAGAAATGTAGGGTGCATCCTCCCCCTTTATTCCTGAATGAAGTAAAACTATATCACCTTCTTTAACATGTTCATCTAAATCTTTTACAAGAATCGCTTCACGAGGTTTTTTATAACGTAAATCAACGCATACTGCTTCTCCGAAAAATTTTCGTATATCTAAAGAGGATATGTCAGGCAAACACGAATTAAAGTGTAAAGGTGACTCAACATGTGCTCCTAAATGGCTCATCATATCAATATCACACATAGTTGTTTTATCAAGTTCCGCAATAAAAGACCTTATTGTAAGTCTCCTTTTCTCTTTTCCAGGAACAAGTAATGGTGAAAGATCTATAACCTCCCTATTTTCTAAAATATTATATGTCATTTACCATCATGTATGATAAGTGTCTTTTTTATAAAAATCTTGTGTGTCTTAGGTAAACAATATAAACTATTGTTTTTAAGCAGTTGATGATATAAATTGATAGAAATTAGATGGCATGGTAGAGGAGGACAAGGTGCTGTAACTGCCTCCGAACTGCTTGCTAATGCAGTAGTAAGGGTCGGTAAATTTGCACAATCTTTTCCAGCGTTCGGGCCTGAAAGGAGAGGTGCTCCTGTTTTAGCTTTTACAAGAATTGATGACAATCCTATTGAAATAAGGTGGCAGATTACTGAACCAGATGTTATAGTGGTTCTCGACTTCTCGCTTATATCTGTTGTGAACGTGGTGTCTGGATTAAAAAAAGATGGTTTCATTGTATTAAATACTTCAAAAAATTCTTCAGAAATAAGGTCGATGTTTCCAGGATATAAGATTGCTAAAGTTGATGCTACATCTATTGCATTAAAGAATCTTGGTGCACCTATAACTAACACTTCAATGTTAGGCGCACTCCTTAAAGCTGTCCCAATCGTACCCTTTGATGTTATGTTGAAAGTGGTTGAAGAAAGGTTTGATCCGAGAAACTCTAATTCCCTTAAGGAAACCTATGAGAAAACGGAGGTGTTAGTGTGATGCCTAAAAAGGTTTCTGAAATGGAAGAAGGTTTTGTGATGACGACTCCAAGGAGTAGTATGCAAACTAAAACTGGTTCATGGCGTGCATTTAAACCAGTAATAGACTATAGTAAATGTATATCATGTGCAATCTGTTGGAGCTACTGTCCTGAACCAGCCATTTTCCTCAAAGATGGCAAATATACTGTTGATTACGAATATTGTAAGGGTTGTGGAATATGTGCTGCAGAATGCCCTGTAAAGGCTATAACAATGGTAAGGGAGAGTGATTGAGATGAAAACTATATTATTATCGGGTAATACTGCATTATCTTATGCAGTAAAGCAGCTTGATGTCGACGTTATATCAGCCTACCCAATAACACCACAGACTACAATGGTGGAAAAGCTTTCAGAATATGTCGCTAACGGTGAACTTAATGCTGAATTTATTCCAGTAGAATCAGAGCATTCTGCACTCTCGTCTGTACTTGCCGCTTCAGCTGCTGGTGCAAGAGTCTTTACATCAACTAGTTCTCAAGGTCTACTGTTAATGCATGAAATAATGTTCATAACGGCTGGTCTACGTCTTCCTGTTGTTATGGGTATTGCGGACAGAGCTGTTTCCGCGCCAATAAACATTTGGAACGATCATAGTGATATTATGGCTCAAAGGGATACTGGTTGGATAAGCTTTTTTGCAGAATCAGCTCAAGAATCGTATGACAGAACAATCCAAGCCTACAGAATTGCTGAAGATGAAAACGTGCATTTGCCTGTAAATTTGAACTTTGACGGCTTCATATTAACTCACACATACGAGCCTGTTACGCCAATCGAAGATGAATTGGTTTTAAAATATGCGCCTAAAAAGAGAAGAAAACTTGTTCTTGACCCAAATAATCCAATGACCTTTGGTGGTCTTGGTTCACCGGAATACTATTTTGAGGCAAAGTATCAGGCAATTAAGGCTTTAGAAAATTCTCTAAAAACAATAATTGGAGCTGACAAGGAATATGCAAAAATAAGTGGTAGAGGTTATGGGTTATACAATGCTTACATGACCGAAGATTCTGACACCATACTTGTTTCACTTGGCTCTATAGGTGGTTCAATAAGAGAAATTGTTAGAAGGATGAGAAGAAATGGTTCAAAGGTTGGTTCATTAAGTTTAAAACTCTTTAGACCCTTCCCTGCAAAGGAACTTGCTGAAGTACTTTCAAAAACAAAGTCTATTGTGGTGCTTGATAAGGCCTCATCTCCTGGAGCTATTGGTGGTCCACTGTTCTTGGAAATACAAGCGACACTAAAATCATTTGACTTAAATGTTCCAGTTATAGATATAATTGCAGGTCTTGGTGGCCGAGAAATTGGTCCAGATGATATAAGGTTAATGTTTAACAGAGGTCTAAAAGTTGCTTCAGAAAAGAAGGTTGATCGGCTATTAGATTATGTGGGGGTGTATCTGTAGATGCCGTATAAGACATTAAAGGATTTGCCTCTTGAAGAATACTTTGGGCCAGGTCATAGACTATGTCAAGGATGTGGTGCTGGTATAATAGCAAGGCTTGTGACGAAAGTTGCGGGTGCAAATACAATAATAGTCAACGCTACGGGCTGTGTGGAAGTTTCTACCACCTTCTATCCTGATACAGCATGGGGTGTACCATACATTCATGTTGCCTTCGAAAACTCTGCTGCAGCTGCATCAGGTATTAGGGCTGCATACAATGCGATGGTTCGCAAGGGTATTGTAGACAAAAATCCAAATGTTATTGTGTTGGCAGGAGATGGCGGTACAGCCGATATTGGTATGCAAGCTTTAAGTGGTGCTCTAGAAAGAGGTGACCATATACTTTACATATGCTATGATAATGAAGCGTACATGAATACTGGTATTCAGAGAAGTGGTGCAACACCTTATGGTGCCTGGACGACAACTTCTCCGCCTGGAAAGCTTAGTCCTGGTCAGAAAACTACTAAAAAGGACCTTATTGGAATCGCTGTCTCTCATGGAATAAAATATGCTGCAACAGCTACGGTAGCATATCTGCTTGATGCAGCAAATAAGATAGAGAAAGCCCTTAATACGCCTGGAGCAACATTTATGCATTTCTTAAGTCCATGTACTCCAGGTTGGAGAATCGATACTGCAAACTCTATTAAAGTAAGTCGTTTGGCAGTGCAAACAGCTCTTTGGCCACTATATGAGGTTGTGGACGGAGAATATATTACAACAGTAAAAGTTCCTAAACGGCTACCAGTGATCGAGTACTTGAAGGCTCAGGGAAGGTTCCGTCATCTAGTAAACAAGCCTGAAGAAGTTGCAAAAATACAGGCATACGCAGATAAGCTTGCAGAAAAATTCGGTTATGGTCCCATATCGCCCTAAATTTTTTTCTCAACTTTTTTTTTAAAACTTATCTAATATTTTCTATAATGGACGTTGAATGGAAACAAACTTGCTTCTAATGTCAAAGGATGATATAGTAAAAGGTCTTTTAGAAGGCAAATTATCTATTTCAGTTCACGGGTTTGGGTATGTTGGTGCCTCTATAGCCTCTGTATTTTTGAGAAAGGGCTGTATTGTTATAGCGCATGATGTTAAAAAGGATGTTGTTAAAAAAATTAATGATGGTACATGGTATTTCAGGGACGATTTACAAGTTTATGAAACCATAAAAAAGGCTATTTTGGAAAAAAAGATTTTTGCAACAACAGACTGTAAAGCTTCAGTTGAAAATACTAATTTTCACATTATAGCTGTACCAGTATCTATAAAGAAAAGAGGTAAAATTGTTGTCGACTACACGCATATTGTTCAAGTATGTGAAATGATTGGCTGTTTTATGAAGAAGGGTGATGCTGTAATAATAGAAACTACTTTACCGCCTGGAACCACAGAGAATATGCTGAAAAACATTTTAGAAGCTAAAAGTAGGCTTGTTGCTGAAAAAGATTTTGCACTAATATATAGCCCAGAACGAATTTTTGTAGGACGCGCTATACAAGATATTGAATCAAATTATCCGAAGATAGTTGCTGGATTTGGTGAAAAAAGTCTTAGGGTTGGGGAAGTATTTTATTCGCTGGTTGCAAGAAAAGGTGTTATATGTATGTCTTCGATAAAGTCTGCGGAAGCTGAAAAGGTTTTTGAAGGCGTATATAGAGATGTTAATATAGCGCTTGCGAATGAGCTTGAAAGCTACTGTGAAATGGAGGGTTTAAATTTTCACGAAATAGTGTATGCTGCGAATAGTCAACCATACTGTCATATACATAAGCCTGGTGTAGGTGTCGGTGGTGCATGTATTCCAGTATACCCGTACTTCCTATTATCTAAAGGTGATTCCCTTAACCTTATAAAGGTAGCAAGGAAAGTAAATGAGAAAAGACCATATGTAATTGTTGATAGGGCTCTAAAACTTTTTTACAAAAAATTTGGTACACTTGAGAAGGTTAATGTTACAATATTAGGGTTGTCCTTTAGAGGTGATATAGCTGATAATAGATTTTCTCCAACAATACCTTTAGCTAAACTTTTCTATAAAAGAGGCTGTAATGTTATAGTTCACGATCCATATGATTATAATTGTACAGGTTTACCTAGCAACGTGAACTTTACTAAAGATTTGGAGAAAGCTTTAACAGGTTCTAATATAGTTGTTGTTGCCACCGACCACAGTGTTTATAAAGAACTTGATCCTGGCATTTTAATGAAATTGTGTGCAGAAAAACATTTGGTGATTGACCCAAAGGGTGTTATTAGAGTGAATAAATTTTAATAAAAAGAATTTATTGAGAGTGGTGTGATGGGTTTCGACATATACATTGTTAAGGTTGGTACCTCAGTACTTTCTGATGGAAAGGGGATAAGTGAGGAAGCTATTAAAAACATTTCTTACCAAATATGTGACCTTATAGATGAGCGGAGAAGGTTTATTTTAGTTTCCTCTGGCGCTATTCTCTCTGGTATTACTGTACTCGGATTAAATACTACTCCCCAAAAATTGAAGTTGACAGAAAAGCAGGTTTGTGCATCAATTGGTCAACCTTATCTTATGAGCTTATACGAAAAATATTTTAGAGAAAAGGGGATAGTTACTGCACAGATACTTTTAACCGAAGAGGACCTTGCAAACAAGATCACATACAAGAATGTATGGCGTACAATGAAAGCATTATTAGAACGTAATGTTGTCCCAATTGTTAATGAAAATGATGCTGTATCAGTTAGAGAGCTTCTTCCTGTAAACCCATATGTTCCAGATGATGTACGGTTTGGTGACAACGATAGGCTTTCTGCAATAATAGCGTCAAAGGTAAAGGGTAAGATGCTCATCTTCTTAAGTGATGTTGATGGATATTATGAGACTGCACCAGATGGGTCTAAAAAGCTTGTAAAAGAAATAAAGGTTCTAAACAATGCGATGTTCAAATATGCTAGAGGTCAGGGTTCTTTTGGAAGGGGTGGGATGAAGTCAAAGCTTGAGGCTGCAAAAATTGTTGCGGAAACTGGAATACCTGTTGTTATAGCCAATGGGAGACGTCCAAATATTATCAAAGACATATTAAATGGTGTTGAAGTTGGTACAAGGATTCTTCCAGTAAAGAGGTCATAGTCTTCCATAAATCTATATT
Organism: Nitrososphaeria archaeon; assembly: GCA_026413865.1. Lineage (GTDB taxonomy): Archaea > Thermoproteota > Nitrososphaeria > JACIWG01 > JACIWG01 > JACIWG01. Next base: position 22,931 of record JAOAKB010000011.1, on the reverse strand, counting down.
TCAGCAAATTTTAGAAAATATTTTTCTAATTCGTCAATTATGGCTTTTAAAATTTTTTCACCCTTCTCTTTATTTCCTAAACTTGGGTCAAGGTCGATACCGTTTGGACAAACTTCCTCCTGGTTCAGTATCATATATTTTAAGTAAGATGGCCTTTTTCCTCCTTTAGGTATCAAATCCTTTCTGACAAGTTCAGGGTGTATAACTAAAGCTATTGAAGTTTCAAATTCGCCAGAATGGCCTGGACAAGCGTCTTCTTCAAGAATTTTTTCCAAAAAATCTTTTGGTATAAGGTCCCAATAGGAAAGGGCTGCAACCTTCATCTTTAGTTCATCCCTGATTCTAAACCCAACTAGTCTTAATGCTGGAACATTTCCTCCATGCCCATTTAATAATATGACTTTACCTATTCCATGTTTTCTTAAACTTTTGCAAACTTCAAATATTACATTCATAAATGTTTCGTTTGAAACTGTTAGTGTACCCGGCCAGTTCATGTGATGTGGTGAAATTCCAATATTTAGTGGTGGAGGGGCCAAAATTATCTTCGGATAGACTCTTTCTACAGCTTTTCTGGCAACATATAGGACTGAGGCAAGGTCGTGCTTCATTGGCAAGTGCGGTCCATGCTGTTCTATGCTTCCAACTGGAACGACCACCGCCTTAACCATTTCAAGAACATTTTTAAATTCCTCTCTCGTCATCTCATCTAAAGAAACTTTTTGCATGCATTATATTCCTTGACTATATTTAATAAGAATTTGCTACTTTCTTTTATAAATTGTTTCAGGATTGATTACCCAATATGGTTTTTCACCTTTTAAGAACCTTATTATATTTTCCACAGCAGCCCTAAATGTCTCATATACTGCCTCTTTAGTTGATGATGCGATATGTGGTGTAAGTATCACATTTTCCATTGTCAAAAGAGGATTGTCTTCTGGTAATGGTTCTGGTTCTGTAACATCCAATCCTGCACCAGCTATAACATTATCCTTTAATGCTTTGATTAACGCACTAGTGTCAATTACAGCTCCCCTACATATGTTTACCAAGTAGGCGCTTTTTTTCATCAGCATAAGCTCTCTTTCCCCTATTAATTTTCTAGTCTCCGTTGTCAAAGGCACACTTAATACTATAAAATCTGATTCCTGAAGAAGTTTTTCTAGGCTAACTAACTCTGCACCATATAACTGTGCCCTCGCAGGTAAAACATATGGGTCATAGGCTAGTATCTTCATATTAAATGCAAGCCTACATTTTAGGGCAATCCTTCCACCTATATTACCTAAACCTATTATACCCAAAGTTTTATTCCATAATTGGACCCCCATCCAGTCCATTTTCTTCCATCTACCTTCTCTTACTGCTCTATCAGCCAAAGTTATCTTCTTAGAAAGGTCTAGCATAAGTGCTAGTGCATGCTGGGCAACAGGTTCAGCGTATATTTCTCCAACATTACAGACTATAATTCCCCTTCTACTACATTCTTCAACGTCTACATGATCATATCCTATGCCAAAGCCTTGAATAAGTTCAAGATTTTTTGCAGCTTTAAGAAATTCTTTGTCAACCCTTATTCCTCCAGCTAACACGTTCACATCAGCCATCTTTTCAAGCCATTCACTAGCACTTTTTGGATGATAGACTTCAACCTCAGCAAACTCCATAAGCTTTTCTGTAAGCCTCTTAAGTTCTATTGGGTCTGGTTTCTCACTCCATTCACCAATTGAAGGCACAAGCTCTGGCGCAAGAACCTTTTTCTTCAAATTTCCTCTACATACCAATTTTAATAACAAAAGTATATAATCTTATCTTTAAGATAAAAAATAAGATAAAAAATGATGAAGTTTATATAATATTTGTTTGTGGACAATGAATGGTTTAAATGGAAACCGACTTTTTAATAAAATATGTTAGAGGCAGAGAAATTATAGACAGCAGAGGTAATCCAACTCTTGAAGTAGATGTTGTAACGGAGGCTAATGTTTTAGGCCGTGCCTCTGCACCAGCCGGCCGTTCTCGAGGAAAATATGAGGCTGTAGAAATTAGGGATGGTTCAAAAAGATATCATGGTCTTGGTGTACAAAAAGCTGTAAAGATAGTTAATGAAACTTTAAACTCTCTACTAAAGGGAAGAGATGTTCGTCTACAAAGGGAAATAGACAAAATCCTGATAGAATATGATGGTACAGAAGATAAGTCACGGCTTGGAGGAAATGTTTTAACGGCAACATCATTAGCCGTAGCTAAGGCAGCAGCTGCTAGCTTAAAACTTCCCCTGTACAAATATGTTGGCGGCTCAAATGCGCACATTCTTCCAGTTCCAATGTTCCTCTATGTATGTGGTGGAAAATTGGCTGCCACTGACCTGGATTTTCAAGAATTTAATGTCATGCCTACAGGCGCAAAAACTTTTTCTGAAGCAATCCAAATGGGCTGTGAGGTTTATCATGCTTTAGCTGACATACTATCTAAAAAATTTGGAAAGTATTCTCTAAATGTTGGAGATGAAGGCTCCCTTTCTCCACCAAAAGTTGATGACCCTAATATTATATTTGAATCCATATTAGAAGCGGTAGAATCCCAAGGCTATAGTGGAAAGTTTGTTCTAGCATTGGATGCCGCTGCAACACATCTTTTCAATAGCATGTCAGGTAAATATAGATTTAGGGGTAAGGAAGTTGATGCGGGTGAACTTATGGAAATTTATATTGAGTTGGCTAAAAAATTTCCCCTAGCTTCTATTGAGGACCCATTTCATGAAGATGATTTTGAAAGTTTTGCTGAAATTACAAGAAAATTGAAGGATGTCCAGATAGTTGGTGACGACCTGTTTGTATCAAATATAAAACGCTTGAAAAAGGGAATTGAATGTGGTGCAGCAAACACTATATTGTTGAAGGTTAATCAAATCGGAACTCTTTCAGAGGCATTAGATACTGCAGCATATGCTATGAGAAACAATTATAGTGTTCTGGTCTCGGAAAGGTCTGCTCAGACAGAAGATATTTGGCTTGCAGAACTTACAGTAGCCATAAATGCTGGACAAATTAAGAATGGTGCTCCTGTGAGAAGTGAACGTGTAGCACAGTTTAATCAGCTTTTAAGGATTGAGGAGGAATTAGGGTCTGCTGCAAAATATGCAGGAGAAAACTATAGAAGCCCAATATAGCTTACTATAAACGTATGATATGGTCATAAAAAATTTTGATAAACTTAATTTATCCTTAGAGAGAAGAATTGTACTTGAAATTATTGAAAAAACGTTAGACGATGTCAACTATTATAATCTAGTAAAAAAATATGTTCATTTACTAAATGATAGTGTACTGCAAATCAAGGATAAGCTTTTCAATTTAAAAGATTTTGAAAAAATATACTTTATAGCAGGTGGAAAAAGCTCATCATTTATGGCTAAGGCATTTGAGGAGATTTTGGGTGAAAAGATTTCAGAAGCTATTGTAGTTGAAAAAAGAGGATACCATTCTGTAGAGTTAAAATTTCCTATCATATATGCTGGCCATCCATTACCAGACAATGAAAGTTTTAATGCGGGTAAAAATATACTTTCTTTAGTGAAAAAGGCTTGTGAAAAAGATCTAATTATCGTTTGTGTAAGTGGTGGTTGGACTGCGTTAACAACATTTCCCCCACCCACTCTGCCTTTCGAAGACGTTATTGAAACATACAAGTTACTTCTTTTTTCAGGTATGCCTCTGAATCAAATGAATGTTGTTAGAAACCATATTTCGATGCTGGGTAAAGGGAAGCTCTTAAAGCATGTTAATGGTGCTACCGTATTAGGTTTAATTGCTGTAGATGAAGTAGGAGGTGAACCTTGGGGTCCAACTGTAAAAGATAATACAACATTCAAGGATGTACTACAAGTTTTAGAAAATTATAATTTACTAGATAAAGTTCCAGAATCAATAAGAGATTATGTTTTAGAAAATCTTTTGATAGAAAATTCTAGCTCGAGAGAATGTGAATTAAACCAGGCTAGAGTCCAAAATTTTGTTCTTGTTAATAATATTGACCTATGTAATATAGCATTAAATTATGCAAAAGATTATGCTCCCTCATATGTTCTTACAACATCTTTAGAGGGTGAAGCAAAAGATGTTGGGACAGTTATTTCTTCTATAGCTAAAGAAATTATACTATATCATAGGCCATTTTCTCCCCCATGCATTTTAATAGCCGGTGGTGAAACTACCGTATCTATTGATAATGAATTTGGTGAAGGTGGAAGAAATCAGGAGCTTGCACTTTCAACCGCCTTAGGCATTGCAGGTACAAATGCTATTTTAGCCGCAATTGCCACGGATGGAACTGACGGTCCAACAGAAATTGCTGGAGCTATCGTTGATGGTTCAACCTTATCAAGATGTAAAGAGCATGGAATAGACTTGTTTAAGGAGTTAAAACGTCATAATTCTTCATATGTTTGGAAGGTTTTGGGGGACGCCATTTATACTGGAGAAACTGGAACAAACTTAATGGACTTAATAATCATATATGTTCCATAATCTAGAAAAGTTTTTATCCTATAATCTGCTTGTCAGCATACAATGTCCGAGCTTATTGAAAAGGCTAAAGCAGCAAAACTTGCTTCATATGAGCTTGCTAAATCATCTGATGAAACAAGAAAGAAAGCTCTAATTTCTATGTCAAAGGCTATACTGGAGCATACCAAAGAAATTCTTGAAGCAAATGCAAAGGATCTAGAAGAGTTTAAGAAAGCAAACCCCGGTTCACCTTTAGTTGATCGATTACTGCTTAATGAAAAAAGAGTTAAAGATTGTTCTGAAGGTCTTTTAAAGATTGCATCTCTACCAGACCCTATAGGTGAAGTTGTTGAAGGATGGCGTACAAGGCATGGTCTCGAAATTATAAAGGTAAGAGTTCCTCTTGGGGTTATTGGAGCAGTTTACGAGGCGAGACCTAACGTTACTGTTGACATAAGTGGTCTTGCTATAAGGTCTGGGAATGCTTGTATTTTAAGAGGCGGCTCTGAGGCTATAAACTCGAATATTAAAATTGTTCAAATTCTAAGAATGGCTTTAGAAGGCATACTTCCCCCGGAATCCATACAGATTATTGAATCAAAAGAAAGGTCTCTAGTGAATGAAATGCTAAAATTAAATGATTACATTGATGTAATCGTTCCCCGAGGTAGTGCTCAGTTCATAAAATATGTGAGAGACAATTCATCTGTACCAGTTATAGAGACTGGTGCTGGAAACAACCATATTTTTGTAAATTGGGACGCAGATTTTGGAATGGCTAACAGGATAATAGTTAACGCTAAAGTTCAAAGGCCAGCAGTATGTAATGCAGTGCGAAAAGTGCTTGTTCACAAAGACATTGCCGAAAAATATATTCCATTACTAGTGTCAGAGTTACGAAAATATGGTGTTATAATAAAGGGTGATGATAATGTTCTCAGAATAGTTCAGGACGTTATTCCCGCTAGCGAAGGTGATTGGTATGAAGAGTATCTTGACCTTACCTTAGCTATTAAGGTAGTGAATTCAGTAAAAGATGCTGTAGAACATATAAATAAATATGGTACCAAACACTCTGAAGCGATCATTACAAAAAACTTGGAAGATGCAAAATATTTTACCTGGAATGTCGACTGTGCATGTGTCTATGTTAACGCTTCAACAAGATTTACTGATGGCGGAGAATTCGGTTTTGGAGCAGAAGTTGGAATAAGTACGCAAAAACTTCATGCAAGGGGCCCAATGGGTTTAAAAGAACTTACTACAACAAAATATATTGTTTACGGCAGTGGTCAAGTAAGAGAAATTTAAGAAAGAAGTTTTGAAGCTTTATCTGAAGCAGCCTTTATAGCCTCAATGATTGCCCCTCTAACACCACTTTTTTCTAGAACATATACTCCTTCTATAGTGGTTCCAGCCGGTGTGGCTACAAGCTTAAATATTTTGTCAAAATCTTCTTCAGCAAGCAGCTTTGTGGTGCCAGAAAATACTTTTAAACTAATCTTCTTAGCTGTCTCATGGTCTAGGCCCAGCATTACTCCTGCCTCATAAAATGCTTTGATTATTTCACTAGCAAAAGCAATACCGCTACCTGAAATCGAAGTTAGAGTGTCAAGAAATCGTTCTTCAACTTCTATAACCTCACCTACCATTGATAACAATTTTATAATATCATCCTTAACTCTATTATCTGCTTTACTAAAGGCTGTAAGCCCAATTATAGAATCACATACCTTAACTGAAAGGTTAGGCATTCCCCTAAAAATGTTTCTACACTTAACTTCTGACGCTATTTTCTCTATTTTTAATCCTGCTACAAAAGAAACGAGTGCCTTGTTTTCATCTATTTTTTTAAGTTCTTCTACAGTTTTATTGAAATCCCTTGGTTTTACAGCCAAAATTATCACATCAACTGTTTCACATATTTCTTGATTGTTTGAAATTTTTACTCCTAGACTTTTTGCTCTATCAAGCTTTCTTTCGTCAACGTCTGATACGAATATGTCTGCAGAAGATATTTTAGCCCTGATAAGTCCTTCGACTATAGCGCTTCCTAAAGCTCCAAATCCTATTACACCAATTTTCATATCCTAAACTTTTATCATTAAAGTAAATAACTTTTTAATTTATAAAAAATTTCTGGCTATTAAGAGGCTACAACTTAGAATCCTTTCAGGAGCCTAGTTGCAAATATTGGTGGAAGATCCGCTTCTATAATCTTTTTCGCTGACAATTCAATATCATATTTTACTCCAAGTATTTCAACATTCATGTTATCTAAATTTAGTATGGAATATTTTGCTAATGTGTTTCCATCCCTCGGTTGTCCAACACTACCTGGATTTACTATAATCTTTTCAAATCTTCTATAAACATATGATACATGTAAGTGGCCTAACCCTATAATGTCTTCTTCATATTCAGTAGCATAGTATGAGAACTTGAATGGGTCTGTGTCTGGATGAATATAATCGCCAAAGATTGGTTCCTCTGGTGTTGCATGTGCTAAGAGGAACTTTCTACCACCTTCCTCTAATCTTAAAATGTGGGGAAGGCTTGAAAGGAATCTTAAATTTTCCGTCTTTAAAACTTTTTTTGTCCAATTTGCTGCGATAACTGCTTTTGGGCTTAAATCAAAATAGTCTCCGGTTGAAACAGCATAATCGTGGTTTCCCATTATACAAGAAATATTTTTTTCTTTTATAAGTTCTATGACCTCATTTGGATTTGCACCATACCCTACTAGGTCTCCAAGACACAATATTTTATAGCCCTCTACTTTTTCTAGCACTGCCTCTAATGCCTCAAGGTTACTGTGAATATCAGCTATTAACGCTATATCCAAACCATATTACATACTACATAATAGTTTTTAATATTTTCCTACTATTTCCTAAAAATTCATTAAAAACTTATTTTTATCCATAAGGACGGGAAATAAGGTAAGCGGAGATGCTTGATCCAACATATAAACCTAAAGAGTTAGAAGATGAAGTTAGAGCATTCTGGGAAAAGAATGAAATTAGAAAAAAGGTTGAAATGGATTTGTCTAAAACTGAAACTGTTGGCTATGTTGAGGGTCCCCCAACATTAAATGGTGAACCACATATTGGTCATCTTAGGGGGAGAATCTATAAGGACTTGTGGTTTAGGTTTACTACATTAAATGGCAAGCGGGTTATATTTAGGGGTGGATGGGACACCCAAGGTCTCCCTGTTGAACTTCAGGCTGCAAAGGAGCTTGGGTTGATCGGAGGAAAACAGGAGCTCATGAAATATGGAATGGAGAAGATTGTTGAAAAGGCAAAGGAAATGATAAAACATTATCATAAGTTTTGGATTTCTGCTGACTGGCTAATGGGTATGATGATGGACCATGAAAAGGACTATTGGACGTACAAGGACGAATATATAGAACGTGAATGGCAAATTTTAAAGGTAGCATGGGAGGACGGCCTACTTGGTGAAAGCTTTAGGGTTGTTGGATACTGTCCAAGTTGTCAAACTGCATTAAGTCATAGTGAAGTTAGTTCCGAATATGAAATGCTCGAAGACCCTTCATTGTACTATAAGGTTAGGTTAAGAAGTTATCCAAATCGTTTTATAGTCCTTTGGACAACTATGCCTTTCACTGTAATAACTGATATAATGGTTGCAGTCCATCCTACGTCATCATACTCTATTGTTGAAGTTAATGGTGAAGAGTGGATTATTGCATCAAATAGGGTCAAAGATTTTATGAAAGAAGTTGGTATTGAAGACTATAAGGTGAAAGAAGAAATTTTAGGTGTATCTTTAAAGGGTGAACGCTATGAATATCCCCTTGAGGATGAAGTTCCAAAACAGAAGATACTTGATAAGGAATATAATGCTCATGTTGTTGTAGTTGATGAAAGCGTAGACATAAACACTGGTACAGGCATTGTACATATGGCACCATCTAATGGTGAAATAGATTTCGAAATTGCTAGAAGAGAGGGGCTTCCAATATTTAACCCCTTTGATGATGCTGTATGCTTTACCCAGGAGGCGGGAAAGTATGCAGGCTATTTTGCAAGGGATACTGACCAGATGGTTGTTGAGGATCTAAAAAGAAAGGGATTACTTGTTCATATTTCAAAAATAGTTCACGAGTATCCTACTTGTTGGAGGTCTCATCATAGACTTGTTTGGCTTGCGAGAAGGGAATACTTTTATTGGGTTGATAGGATTGGTGAACGCGCTCTTAAGGCTGCTGAAAAGGTAGAATACTTTTTTGAAGCTCCCAAAAACAGGTTTCTTAATATAATTAAGGAAATGAAGCCATGGTGTATCTCTAGAGAAAGAGTTTGGGGAACTCCTCTTCCTATATGGGTTTGCAGTAATTGTGGCGAAAAAATCGGTCTCTTCTCTCGGAAAGAAATCGTAGAAAACGCTATCGTTCTTCCTGATGGTGAAAATTTTGAACTTCATCGTCCTTGGATAGACAGGATTGTTGTAAAATGTAAAAAGTGTGGTGGCAAAGCATACCGTGAACCGTTTGTTCTAGACACATGGCATAATTCAGGCTCATCTCCATATGCTGCATTCTCCGACGAAGAATATAAAAAGTATGTTCCTGTAGAATTTTTGACGGAAGGCATTGATCAGACAAGAGGTTGGGCATATAGTCTTCTTATTTTAAGTGTAATACTTACTAGAGGGCCAAATCCGCCTTATAAGGCCTTCCTTTTCCAAGGCCATATTCTTGGACCTGACGAATCAAAAATGTCTAAGAGTCTTGGAAATATAATTGATGCAAATAAGACTTTAAGAGAGAATTCAGTTGATGCTACAAGATTCTATTTGGTTTGGAAAAATTCACCAATATCAACACTAGTATTTAAGCCTGAAGAAATATATGGTCGACCTTTCCAAGTTCTAAATACACTTTATCATCTCCATGTATATTTGCAACAAAATAGTGCTTTAGACAATTTTGATGACAGAATACATACTATTGACTGGTGTATTTCAAACAATCTTCTAGAGTTTTTTGATAGATGGATTCTATCAAGGTGTCAAAAATTGATTGAATCTGTAACAAACTACTATAAGCGTGCAGAATATAATGAGGCTGCAAAGGAGCTTGAAAGGTTTATTATAGAAGAGTTGAGTCAAAAGTATGTTCCAATTGTTAGAAGGGAACTTTGGACAGACGACCCCAAAACTCTCTCAAGGAGATTAGCAATATATGCTGTCCTATCATGTTGTCTAAAAGTAGTTGATATTCTATTACATCCTATAAGCCCATTCATTACAGAAAAGTTGTACTTAGAATGTTTTAAAGAAAGAAGGGAATCAATACTATTAGAAAGGCTTCCAATGTCTAGAATTGAACTTGTAAATGAATCGGTTGAATCAAAGTTCAAGTTAATTGATGAGATGGTATCTGAAATTAATGCTTTAAGAATGAAAGCTAAACTAAAGAGAAGGTGGCCTGTTGAAAGAGTCGTTTTTGTATTCGATAAGGCTATAAATTTCACAGAAGACGATCTCTCACTACTTAAAGAGCTCTGTAATGCAAAGCAGATAGATATATATGACAATCTCAACTTTGCTCCAGTAAAACTTGATGTTAAACCAAACTTACAGGTTTTAGGTAAAAGGTTCAAAAAGGAACTTCCACTTCTACTTGAAGCCCTAAATAGGGTTGACCGAAGCTCTCTTGCACTAAAATTACAGAAAAGTTTGGAAGCTGTATTGGAAATTGATGGGAAAGTTTTTAATCTATTAAGAGACGACTTTGAATACTTTTTGATTCCAGAAGAAGGCTACATTTTACAGGAAACATCTTTTGGAAAGGTTATATTAAAAAGTGTTAGGGATGAAAAACTAATTAAAGAAGGTTTACTAAGAGATGTTGCAAGAAGGATACAAGCTTACAGAAAAGAATTAGGCCTTAATCCTGCACAGATTGTTAAATCTGTTTATATTTGGTCTGATGATGAAGAAGTATTGGATACTGTTAAATCTTATTTGAATGAGCTAAAGTTTCTGGTGAGGGCAGAAAACATTGATGCAGTAAAAGAGGTTGGAGCAGATTGGAAAAGAGTAGAGTTTGATGATAAGGTTCTTGGAATAAAAATTGTTCCATAGTTAAAGTCTAGTCAGATAAAATCTTGTTTACTCACTTGGTAGATTTTAGCATTTAGCCATACATAGGTTGACGACTTATATCAAAGTCTTCTTGGGCTATAGGAATTTTTGTTATAACGTCAATTGTTTCCTCTAGACTTTTCCTATTTAATAGCCATGTTATCGAAGACGCTAATGGAGTAGGCGCTTCTTCTTCCAAACCTAATTCCTTTTCCTTCACCTCGTTAAATGTGTTTTCGAGTTCCTTGTTTAGGCTATGTATACTTTTAATACAAATTTTTTGCCATCTTTTTATTGAGAATATACTTGGTCTCTCTATAGTCCTCTTAAGAAGTCTCTTCTCATAATCGTTGCAAAATCTTTTTTCTAGATCCTTTTTCTGCATTATTTTACAATATATTTTATAGACTAACCCCATTTTCCTTTTTACTTCACTGACTTTATAGAGCAAATTTACTCCGAAATATGGTATTTCTTCTCTCCTTTCAATTTCGAGATTCGTTTCAAAACCTAATACTACTGGAACTAGAAGATTTTCTGGACTACTTATATCATATTCTGGTCCTATACTAAAGTAGTTTACATCAGAATATATTGAAAGCATTAAACTTAGGGCTTCTGAAGAATAGGAATTGGCGTAAACTACGTCAATACTCTGATCTTCTTTCAATTTTAATGCAAAAAAGGCTGCTACATGGCATGCTTTTTCTAAAACTGATGTCATTTCTCTTCTCATTTTAAGTTTCCAGGCTGTATTTGACAGCCAGAACCTAATATTTTTCTCTTCAATAGAAATATGTTCCCTAAACTTCTTATTATTATATAATATTTCAAGCATTCTTTCAGCTTTTTTTGCTCTGATTTTTTTTAATAGGTTTAGGGAGTCTTGGAAGGATATCACTTTTTTGTAGTATAGTAGTTGTACTAAGGATGATATCACAAGTTTCTTCTCTCTCTCATTATTTATTTTCATATAGAGCAGCAATATGGGGTATTAGGTGGGTAGATTTAAAGATAATAGTCAAATAATATACTTTAACTTTGGAAATTTTTGCACACCTTTTCCTGGCTCTATTGCATATGGTGTCATTTCAGAAATATTTTTGTTTCTTAAAAAAGGTGATAAAAATGTTGATGAAGGATTCAAGTTTATGTCTGTTCCATATGCTGCAGGAGACAATGAAGGTAAAACTATAAGAGTTTTTTTATCAACTTTTCCGTATAAAAGGCATTTAAACCTATGTATATGTCCCAATTTGTCTCTTATGGCTATTGATGGATGTTCGTGGCCTACTATGATAAAATTTGTTGTATTAAGTTCTTCTTCAGGAATATGTCCATGCGTGAATGTCATATCCCCTATTATGGTATAAGGTTGAATTAGTTCTACATTGAATTCTTTAAAGATCGTAATGATATAATTGTCGTGATTACCTCGTACTACTCTTAGTTTAACATTAAGCTCCTTTAAACTTGATATAAGTTTTTTTGTTGAAATCCATTCGCTGGGTGAAGGGTAGCCAAACTCATGTTTTACGTCTCCTAAAATTAGTACTTCATTTAAGCTTAATTCCTTTACTGGCTTTATGATAAAATTTATTATTTTTGGCGCAAGTGACGATGGTACATGTATTCCCTCTGCCTCTAACTCTTCTTCTATACCAAAGTGTAGGTCTGAAACCACCAATATGCTCTCGTCTAGAATAAGGGCTGGCCAAGGTTCTACTATCTTTAATCTTTTTGTCAATTTAATATCGGAAGTCAAACAAATACTATAACCTTATACTTTCTTTCATATAAGATTTAGGTTTCCTTGAAGGTGATACCGCTTGCTCTTATTCTTGAAATGACTTCATCATATAGGTCTCTTAACAGTGCTTTTTTGTCTTCCATTAAGACGATATCACTATATCCTGTTAAGAGCATGTCATGTGAGAATGGTGAGGGTAGGTCATAGGGTTTTAGTACAATAAATTTTCTGACACCTTTTTCTGCCTCCTCTATTACTTTTGTAGCGTTTTCAACATCCATTAAATCTTCGACTATTTCTCTATATGTTTCATTTAAAACTGGAAAGTCTTTTAATTCTTCGACTAATGTCATAAGTGTCTGTGAACTGACCTGCTGTCTATTTACTGTTATTTCATGGCCTTTATAGTTTCTTAGAACCATTAAAGACCTTGTGGCACAGTGTCTAAATCTTCTTCTAACGAGTTCAGTATTCTTTATTGCTTCAATAAGAAGTGTCCTAGCATTTTCTTTAGAAACCATTTCTATAATTTTTTTTATATCAAGTGGAATGTAGCCTGGAACTGTTAAAACGAATCCTGAATCAGTAACCGTTACAGAAACATTTCTTCTTGCATGTTTCATTATAACGTATGCATAGATTCTTGATAGTGCTTCATTAACTCTTCTTCCAAACATTGCGTGAAAGATAAAATTTTGTCTATTGTTTTGATCAATATAATTTTCTACTATTATATTCTTGTCAGAATGTCTATCTTCTACATTTATATGTTTTAGGAATTCTTCTTGTGCCATAAAATATGAATATATTGATTCACATGCTTTTGGGTCTGAAGACGTTTCTCTTTTAATGAATTTTATTATCTCTTTTTTTGGAACTTTTTCTCTTATCATTTTAAAGACTTTTTCTCTAAACCGTCCTATGGCTTCAGCTGTATCAAAACTTAAGGGTAACATTTCACTAAACCATGTTGGCACGGTGGGTTTTTCGCCTTCAGCTGGAGAAACGTATGCTGTTAAACCTTTTGCGTACTTAAACTCGTAAGGTCTGCCTCCTAAGAGAAAAATGTCTCCAGGTATCAATCTTTCAAGAAATTCTTCTTCAATCATTCCAACCCATCTATTATTTAAGGTTAAAACTTTGACATGAACGTTCTCGGGTATGGTGCCAATATTTGTAGAATATATTACCCTAACAAGTGCTCCTCTTCTACCAAATTTTCTTTCATTTGTATCATACCATATCTTGCCATAAACCCTATGGCCTTCAAGTTGCTGGTACCCTCCACTCAAATATTTTAGAACATTTTCAAACACATCTAGTTTTAGGTAATGGTAGTTGTAGCTTCTTTTAATTAGCTTATATGCTTCTTCTACATCCCATTTTTGTTCTATCGCCATCCCGACAATATGTTGTGCAAGAACATCTAAGCAGTTTTTTGGAATATGTACTCTATCTAAAGCTCCCTTTTTTGCCTCACTTACTATAACCGCATCTTCTACTAGGTCATCTCTTTCTAATGGTATAAGATATCCTTTAGAAAGTTTTTCGAGAGAATGTCCTGACCTTCCAACTCTTTGTAAACATTTTGAGACAGATTTTGGTGAACCTATTTGTACTACTGCTTCTATGCTTCCAACATCGATTCCAAGTTCAAGTGATGTGCTGGTGACAACAGCTTTCATTAGCCCATGTTTTAGCCTATCCTCTATATCATGTCTTATTTCTCTTGAAAGCGATCCATGGTGTGCTGCAAGTTCGTCGCCATCTACAACCTTTAACTTTGAAAGCTGGAAAACGACTCTTTCTGTACCCGATCTAGTGTTGGTAAAAATTAGAGTTGTCTTATGTCTTTTAACAATATTTTTTATAAGCTTGTACATTCTTAAGGTTGTTTCCTCTGCTGGTGTGTGAACCAAGTCATTTACTGGACAGATTACCTTTAACTCTATTGGTTTAACAAATCTTGTGTCCACAATTAAACAGTCTCTTTCTGTGCCATCATCATTATATCCAACAAGATATTTTGCCACTTCTTCAATTGGATGGATCGTAGCTGATAAGCCTATTCTAACTATGTTACCTGAAGTTAAATAATGTAATCTTTCTAGACTTAGTGAAAGATGGACTCCCCTTTTACTACTACATATTTCATGTATTTCGTCTACAATAACCCATTTAACTGACTTCATCTTCTCCCTAAATTTTGGTGCAACTAAAAGTATTGCTATGCTCTCTGGGGTTGTAACAAGAATGTGTGGTGGCTTCTTAAGCATCCTGGTTCTCTCATTTTGTGTTGTGTCTCCTGTTCTAACACCAACTCTTATTCTGGTAACCTTTTCCTTAGCTCCTTCATCTTGAAATATTTCGTTAAGTGGCTGGTTTAGGTTTTTTTCGATATCATAGTCTAAAGCTTTTAATGGTGAAACATAAACACAATAAACTTTGTCTTCAAGCTGTCCATTTTTGCTCATCTTTAGAAGCTCATTTATTATGCTTAAGAAAACTGCAAAAGTTTTTCCAGAACCTGTAGGTGCAGCAATTAATGTATTTTTTCCTAACATTATAGGAATAATCGAATATTCTTGAGGTGGTGTAAGTTTTTTGAACTTACTGAACCATTTACCTAGTTCAGGTTCAAGTACTCTCACAACTTCGTCCATTGTATAACGTTTTTGGGCGTATTCCAGTACCATATTATGTCACTAATCACTTTTATAAAATTCTTCTAGCAAAGGCTGGCTGCTAAAAAGTGCTTCTGCATCATATCCCATTTTTCTAAGTTCTATAGAAAATTCTTTTGCATAACCATGTACTGTAAAAATTTTTTCTGGTTCAACATAATTTACAACTTTTATTAGGTCATTGTAGTCGCAATGGTCGCTTAGTGGAAATGAATAGTCTGCTCTATTGTTACCATTTTTCTTATCCAAAGCCCATCCAGAAAAATAGACTGTTACAGCCTCATACTTTTTCTTCAAAAATTTTATCATACTTCCTCCTAAGGAGTAGGATGGCGCCAGTAGTATCCATGGTCTTTTCTCTAGTAATCCTTCCCTTTTTGCCTCATTGTATGATTTAAGTTTTTTTAATGGGGTGCCTATTGTTCTACATGTTTCATTAAGTTTCAAAATATTCTCTTGAGCGTATATTGGTTCCCATGTTGAAAATAGGTATGTTAGTAGCTGTGCTTTTCCTAAAGGATATCCACATAATATGATAGGAATACCTCTCTCATACATTTCAGAGATAAGCTTATTCACTTTTGTAACAATAGTTGCAGGGTTTGGAAACAAATATTTTGGATGGCCATATGTTGTTTCGATTATTAGTACCTTTGCTTTTGGAAGTTTTGGTGGCTTTAAAAAACCTCTGGGCCGTATTGATATGTCTCCCGTATAAAATATTTTGTCATCGATTAATATTGACCTTGAGCCAATGATGTGGCTTGAATCATATAATTCGACACCTTCTAGCATAATAGGGTCCGGTAAATGATATCCTCTTTCTCTAGCAAGAATTATTGTCTCCATTGATGAAAGTACGTTTTCTTTAAGCCTTCCACAAACATGATCAATGTGTGCATGCGATATAAAATAGTAGTCTGAATTGACAGGAGCCTTTGGGTCTAATGCAAAAGTTTTATCCCTATAGCTTGCTATAATACTTCCTCCCTTAATTTTAACTTCTACGGCTCCTGTCAATCTACTCATAAAGCCCTATTGTAGCAAATATATAATGCTATAAAAAAATTTGTTAAGGTTTAATTATTTTTAGGGTAGTGGCTTAAAATATTTCTGGTCAAATGCACCTGTTTTGTCAGTCTTAGTCCACTCTATGGGTCTCTTAAAAATCAAGGTAAATAGAACATAAATGTTTATCATTGCTAGTAGGAAAAAGTATGGTATTGAAAAAAAGGACATCATAATATATGTTATTTTATCCTTAATGTTGCTCAAAAGTATCCATAGGACTGCTATGCCAAGGTAAATAAACTGGTATGCAAATAATCCCAGAAGAAGGCTCAGAAATGAAAAGATTTTCATTGCACTGAGAAAATAGATTGTGTTAAAAAAGTATGCGATAACAGTTAAAACAGATATTAGTGGACTTAGTAGTGTAAATGATATATCAAATGCAATCTTTTTACTTAACCTTTTCCAAACATCTATATGTTTTATTCCAGTAATAAAATATCCTCTGTACCACCTAACTCTCTGTTTAAAGAACACTCTTAATTTGCCAGGTGTTTCGTGTCCAATTTGAATAAGTGCATGTTTTATTTTAAAGCCTGCTTTAAGCATCCTTATAGAGAAATCGATGTCCTCTGTTAATGACTTTTCATCCCACTTTCCTACTATGTCAAAGACATGTTTTTTTATGAACATTCCACTACCGCATAATGGTACAAAAAGTCCTACTTTGTCCTTAACCCTTAGCACAAAAGCGTGCCAGAGTAGTCCCTCGAACATTCCTGCTTTAGCAAGTATTCCCTCGTTACCATTAACATACTGGTAAATACACTGTATTGCGTCGACATCAGGTTTATACAAGTATTTTGATGCCTTAAGAAGCATATCTGGAGGCGGGATTGCGTCAGCATCTAATATTCCTATAACATTTCCTCGTGCATGTTCTAAACCAACATTTATTGAATGAGGTTTACCTCTACTTTCTTTGCAATGAATTACCTTAACATTATTATATTTTTTCTCATATTCTTTAGCAATTTCTAGAGTCTTATCTTTTGAACCGTCTTCTACAACAATGATCTCGTAAAGGTTGTATGGATAGTTTTGTGAAACAAGCTTGTCTAAAACTCTTCCTATAACTTTTTCCTCATTTTTTGCTGGAACAATTATTGAATAGTATGGAAAATATATGTTTTGAAAATAATAATTTTCTATATGAAGCTGTTTCTTATAATATATTCCTAAAAATATTATATAAAATGTGTATGCCCCCGCAATATATAGAATAATAGAAATAAGAAATGCGAGGGGATCTAAAATCATTTCTAATCACAAGTAACTTCTAAAAGCTATGTAATATAAATATTACCTTAGCTTTAGGGAAATAAAAAATAAAATAGTGGTATAACTATCCTTATGGGTAGAAATGCGTGTAAAAATTGGTTTAATAGGTAAAACGAACACTGGTAAGACAACCTTCTTTAATTCTGCAACTTTACAGTCGGCTGAAATATCCACATACCCATTTACTACAAAAACTCCAAACCTGGGTGTCGCTCATGTAGTAACATTATGTGTTCACAAGGAATTTGGTGTAAAGGATAATCCACAAAATTCAATATGTGATGATGGATGGCGTTTTATTCCAATAGAGTTAATAGATCTTCCAGGGCTTATAAGGGGTGCTTGGATGGGGAAGGGTCTTGGTAACCAATTCTTGTCAGTTGCAGCACAGTCTGATGCCCTAATACATGTTGTAGACGCTTCTGGTTCTGTGGATGCTGAAGGGCGCATCTGTGAGCCTGGAACAGGAGATCCTGTAGCAGATATTGGTGATATCGAAGAAGAGCTTGTAATGTGGTACATGAAACTAATTTTAGCAAATCAAGATAGAATTGAAAGGGATATTAAACGTAATATGGATCTGCCAACAATTATCAATAATTTTATGCAAGGTGTTGGTGTGACTAAGGAGCATGTTATAATTGCTTTAGAAAAATCTGGGTTAATGGAAAAAGATTTCAGAAACTGGAGTGAGGAAGAGTTAAAGAATTTCACTTGGACTCTAAGGGATGTTTCCAAGCCAACATTAATTGTCGCAAACAAAATGGACCTACCCCATGCTGAAGAAAATTTTGAAAGGATTAGGGAAGCATATTCTGACATGATAGTCATACCGACTAGTGCTGAAGCTGAACTTACATTGAGGAGGGCTGAACAAAAAGGCTACATCAAATATATTCCTGGTGAAGAAAGGTTTAGAGTTATAGATTCCAGTAAAATGACTGATAAACAGAAGTGGGCTCTAAACTTTATACGAAAAAGTATTTTGAGTAAGTATCTTCATACTGGTGTCCAGTTTGCTTTGAATGTTGTTGTCTTTAAACTTCTTAGAATGAGTGCAGTTTATCCTGTTTATGATCCTAAATCTTTGACGGATAAAAATGGTAATATTTTGCCTGATGTCCATTTGATGCCATATGGGGCTACAATTTCCGATTTAGCTAGGGAAGTTCACACTGAACTTGCAAAGGGTTTGCTTTATGGAATCGATTGTAGAGACGGTCTTAGACTGCCCGTTACTTATAAACTAAAGGACCGTGATGTAATCTCACTTGTTTCAGCAAGTTCTAAAAAGAAATGATTTCGTGCTTAATTGTTTATAATAGGTTTTCTTTCTTAAGCTCCTCCTCTAACTTTTCTTTTCTCGACAAATAATTACAATATCTTTTACTCCATTTTGTGAAAAACTTGTACTCTTTTAAAGAAAAATATAATGTTATGAATGAAAGCAACATTGTGCCTATTGATGCTGAAAGCAGAATCCATGCCAGTAGAGGCTGCTGTCTTATTAAAAGAAATAAGATTAGGGGATGAAATATTACTATTAGTGAAAGAATTATTGCCGCGGGAGAAAGGATTAGAGAACCGATAATAAGGTAAATGAACATGGAACGTAATCCGTTAACTTTATCAATTATATTATCTAAAAGTTCTAATAGTGAAATGTTTTCGTTTTCACTCATATTGAACACTTATCCTTTGTGTAGGAAAATAATATATTTTGTGGAACAAAGTTATCTTTTTAATGGAAACATATCAATATAAGGCTTTAATATGATTTCATAAAATTTTAACCCCTTTTCTGTAACCTTATATTTAACTATATTCTTCTTACCTTCAATCTCGTAAAACTTTTGGATAAGGCCTTTAGATTCCATCTCATCTAAAATTTCTTTATGTTTAGAAAGATTAAGTCCACAATAGCTTATTAAGTTGGTTAAAGTTAGTGGCCCATACTCTGCAAGTTTAATTATTATCTCAGCCCTAATATATATTCGTTCACGGTACTCTCTTTGTTGTGGCAAAAAGTTCACATCAAATTTTTCTATTACTATGGTATTCTTGCAATGATTTAATATTAAATTCTCTAACCCTCCTCATACTCTTCACTATTTCCTCAAGCACTTTTGGCACTGTGATAACAGGTATTCCCATTTCAACTGCTTTCCTTCTTATAGCATACTCGTCATCCAAAATGCTCTGGAAGCTTTCTAGCTTTTCTGTTCCAGGAATATTTATTATAAGATCCAGTCTTCTACCTACAATATAACTTAGTACGTTTGGTTCAACTTTTTCACTAACTTTGTGAAGTGTTTTAACATTTAATCCCCTACTATTATAATATTTTGCAGTTCCAGCTGTACAGTATATGTTGAATCCAAGCCATAGAAGTTGCCTTATTAACGGTTCAATAGCTTCCCTTTCTGCGTCATTTCCAACGCTTACAAATATATTTCCACCTGGATTCTTTTTAATAGCCTTTAATCCTACAGCAGTGTATGCTAAAAGTAGTGCCTCGTAAAAGTTTTCACCTAAGCATGCTGCCTCACCTGTAGACTTCATTTCAACTCCAAGTATTGGGTCTGCTCCATCAACTTGCATAAACGAAAACTGTGGTGTTTTGACACCAACGTGTGGCACATACTTTTCATCCATATTTTCTATACCTATTCCTAGAAGTGCTCTTGCTGCATAGTCCATTAGGTTTATTCCCTTAACTTTTGAAACAAATGGCATTGACCTACTTGACCTCAAATTACATTCTATAACACTTACTTCTAAACCCTTAACAAGATATTGTATGTTGAATGGTCCAACTATTTTTAGTTCACGTGCAATTCTTCTAGTATAATCTTTTATTTTTTCAATATGATGTTTTGTTAATCTTTGTGCTGGTATGATCATTGTAGCGTCGCCAGAATGTATTCCTGCAGGCTCTAAATGCTCTATTATAGCACCTATAACAACATGTTCTCCGTCACAAACTCCGTCAACCTCAACTTCCATTGCACCACTAATAAACTTGCTTACTGTAACTGGATACTCTTTTGAAACCTTTGCAGCTCTTTTCAAAAACTCCTCCAGCTGCCACTGGTTCCAAGCAACTTTCATTACTGTTCCACCTAATACATAAGATGGTCTTACAATTACAGGATAACCTATTCTTTCAGCAAATTTTTTTGCTTCCTCTATTGATGTAAATTTTGCCCAAGGCGGTTGTGGAATGTTTAAGCTGTCCAGAAGGGAACTGAATTTAACTCTATCTTCTGCTCTGTCAACATCTTCTCCTCTTGTCCCCAATATTCTTACTCCTGCTTTAGCCAGTTTTGGTGCAAGGTTATTTGCTGTCTGCCCACCAACACATGTTACAACACCATGAGGATTTTCTTTCTCATAAATGTCTAGAACACGTTCTAATGTTATTTCTTCAAAATATAATTTGTCGCTCATGTCATAGTCTGTTGAAACAGTTTCGGGATTACAGTTTATCACAATTGTTTCTTCAACTCCATAATTTTTTAAAGCCCACACTAAGTTCATTGTGGACCAATCAAATTCAACTGAACTTCCTATCCTGTACGTTCCAGCACCCAAAACTATAACCTTCTTTTTATTACTAGCAAATTCTATGTCATCCTTTACTCCCCCATAAGTTACATATAGATAGTTGGTTTTTGCAGGCCATTCTGCAGCTAATGTGTCAACCTGTTTTACAACAGGAACTATACCATATTTCCTTCTAAACTCTCTGACATAAAATTCGTTAGCATTTAATATTCTTGCGATTTGAGAATCTGAAAAGCCAAGCTTTTTAGCATACCTTACTAACTCAACATGACTTTCATTAAGTTCTTTAATCTCCTTTATCTTCTTCTCCAATTCTACAATATTCTTTATTTTCTCAACAAACCATCTGTCTATCCATGTAAGTTGACAGATTTTTTCGACTGTAAAGCCTGCCTTTAATGCTTTTACAACATGAAGTAGTATGTTATCTGTTGGCATTGCAAGCAAGTTTTCGATTTCTTCCACACTTTCTCCTTCAAGTTCTGCTGTAAGACCATCTAATCCTACATCAAGCATTCTCATCGCCTTTTGTAATGCTTCCTCAAAGTTTCTGCCTATGGCCATCACTTCTCCCACTGACTTCATCTGTGTTCTTAGTCTTCTATCTACATGTCCAAATTTTGCTAGGTCCCATCTTGGAACCTTGACAACAACGTAATCGAGTGCTGGTTCAAAGAAGGAGCTTGTAACATTAGTGACCTTGTTTAAGATTTCAGGTAGACTATATCCTATAGCAAGCTTTGCTGCTATGTAAGCTAAGGGGTATCCTGTGGCCTTTGATGCTAGTGCAGAAGACCTTGAAAGTCTTGGATTAATTTCTATCACGTAATATTTTTGAGAATTTGGGTCAAGAGCAAGTTGTACATTACATTCTCCGACTATCTTACACGCTCTTGTAGCTTTTATGGATATTTCTCTTAGCATGTGATACTCTTCGTTTGTTATCGTTTGTGAGGGTGAAACGACAAAATTGTCTCCGGTATGTACTCTCATTCCAAGTATATTTTCCATATTGCATACTGTCACTGCATTATCATAGTAATCTCTTATAACTTCATACTCTATCTGCTTGTATGTTCCAATATATTCTTCAATCAAAACTTGTCCTATGAAACTGTTTGCAATACCTTTACTTGCAATTTCATCCAATTCTATTTGATTGTATGCTACACCTCCTCCTCTTCCTCCAAGATTATATGCTACTCTTATGATGACAGGATATCCTATTTTTTCTGCTACCTTAAGTGCATCCTCTACATTTGTTACAGCCTCACTTTTAAGTACTGATATGCCATTTTCTTCCATTGTTTTTCTAAAAAGTTGTCTATCAGAAGCTATGTTTATGCTTTCAACGCTTGTTCCAAGAACCTTTACACCATATTTTTCAAGTACTCCTTTATTGTATAGTTCGAATCCGCAGTTTAATGCTGTCTGTCCTCCAAACCCCAATAGTACACCATCCGGTCTTTCTTTCTCAATAACTTTTTCAACAAACTCTGCTGTTGTTGGAAGTAAGTATACTTTGTCCGCCATTTTAGGGTCGGTTTGTATTGTTGCAATATTCGAGTTCACTAAAATTGTTTCTATTCCTTCTTCTTTAAGTGCTTTTAGTGCCTGTGTTCCTGAGTAATCAAATTCTCCGGCCATAGAAATCTGTATAGGTCCAGAACCTATTACAAGCGCCTTTTTTATGAAATCATATTTTGGCATCTAGCAATTCACCATCCTAGCAAAGTATTCGAAGATAAAAATGGTATCATATGGTCCAGGATATGCTTCGGGATGGAATTGTACAGATAATATTGGTCTACTTTTATGTATTATTCCTTCAATTGTTCCGTCATCAATATGTTTTAACCAAACTTTAAATTCTGTTTTTTCAATACAATCTGGACTTACTGCATATCCCTGATTTTCACTCACGATATAACATCTTCCAGTAATTAGGTC
>JAOAKB010000010.1 GCA_026413865.1 Nitrososphaeria archaeon | reverse complement strand
CCTACATTCCATATCCTCCAATACCAAACCTTTTTATTTGAAGGTAAACGAAGCCTAAGATTATTGCAGTATTAATTACAGCTAATGCTGCACCATAACCTCCATTATATTGTCCAAATGANATAAGATACATGTACATTCCAGTTAACATAGTTGCTGTACCAGGTCCACCTTTTGTTAGTACATATACTGAACCAAATACGAACCATGAGGACATTATAGTGGTTATTATCAAGAACATTACCATAGGCCTAAGCAAAGGTATTATAACTTTACGATAAGTCTGAAACTCATTTGCTCCATCGATATATGCAGCTTCTATAGCATCCTTAGGTATAGCCTTTAATCCAGCATACAAGATTAATGCAAAGAACCCAGTATTTTTCCATATAGAGTATATTATTAACATTGGGACACCAAGAGTAGGATCTAAAAACCAGGAACTACTACTAAGCCCAAAAATAGTCAGTATATGATTTACATATCCAGTAGGTCCTGGCGCAAACATTATAAACCATGCAGAGGCAGCTGCAGCTTCAGGAAGCATATATGGGATTAGCATTATCACTCTTGTAGCTGTAGCCAGTTTTGTATCTCTATTTAAAGCAATGGCTAAAACTGTACCAGTAATAATTGAGCCGCCTAAAACTCCAACTACGTAAAATAAAGTTAAGTAAATTGACCTAATAAAGATAGGGTCATTAAAGAGTTTTACATAATTTTCTAAACCAATCCATTCAGGAGGGCGAGCATAATCCCATTTTGTAAAACTAAAGTATACATCTAGAGCAAGTGGTAAATAATAAAAAATAGAATAGAGAATTATTGGAGGTAAGAGATATAGTATTATGTTAATTCTATGTTCATTAGCCGTATGCGTTCACCGTTCATTGGTATGATACAATATTATTTTAACTCTTTGGAGCAGGTGCTTTATTCATTTCTTCACGTACAGTAGTTCCAAGTTGTCTTAAACCTACATCTAAGTCAACTTCTCTTAAGTATATTCTGCTTAGAATGGTTCCCCCTGCGTTACCTATTTGAGCCAACCGTGGATGAAATACTCTAGATACTGGATTTTGAATTTCACAATTTCTTAAGAATTTTTGGTACCAAGGATTAGTGAATGGTGGAGACTCCATTACATCCTTGAAAATGGTCATGTTACCAATACTATTGAATAATAAGCTTTTTACTACCGGGTCAGTAAGATACCATGCAAAGAAGTAGAAAGCCCATTTTTTTCTTTCCTCAGATATTTTTGAGTTAACTGTCCATGTATGTCCATCTATGTAAGAAAGTGATGGCATACCCTTTCGTGGTGGTGGATGTGGTGCACCATGAAAACCCTTGGGTCCATCTGGACCCCAGAATCTGTCAGGGTTTAGCGTCTTGATAGACATTACTGTTTCTCTTAACTCCCTTGGATTTGTTATTGAAACAAGTTCTTTTGCAAACGCATCAACATCACCCGGAAAACCAGGTTCATATATTCTGTATTTGTACATTATGTCAAGATAAAGTCTCTGTATTACATTCTTAGCTATATCAGAGTCGATGTCCGTTTTCCATTGTCCTCCTTCAGCCCAAATAACTTTCCCTCCTGCAGTTCTGTGCAATGCTGAATATTTATCAAATATACCGGCTACATGTCCAGCAATTCTACAGAAGTATCCTGATCTCACCAGCTTTCCTGCTGAATCATATTTTGTCATTTTTTGTGCGACTTCAATAAGATCGTCCCAGTCAACTGGATTCCATTCAGATTTTATCCCGGCTTCTTCCACATGATAATCGTTGATCCATGTATGTTTACTAGGATTAACTCCATAGGCACCAGGTAGAACATACATTCTCCTTACAACATCCGGTCCCCAGAAGTAAAGAGCGTCAATATATGTTGGATGAACATATTTTTTAGCAAGGTCCTGTATTTCGGGTGGTAGTACTTCTCCATATCCATCATATATGAATGTTGCCATAGCATAATCTTCATTGTGTACAATATCAGGCGCTTGTCCTGCGGCTGTGGCTTGCTCAGCTTTTAGAGTAAATTCGAGAGAAGAGAGACCCGCTATTGGTGTGAATTCTATTTGAACTTTTGGAAATTCTTTATTCCATAAATATGCAATTTTATTTAAGCTATCTATGGCTGGAGCAAATGTACCCCAAAGCCATACAGTTAATTTTATTGGTTCTTTGGGGTCAGGTGGCTTAGGATATGGGGTTGTTGATGTTGGGGTTGTTGGTGTTGGGGTTGTTGTAGGAGTAGTTGTTGGGGTTCCTGTTATGGTTATAGTTTTTTCTGATATAACAGTTGTTTTAACAGTGCTTGTTACAGTTTCTGTAACTGTCTGTTTTGGCCCTGCAAAATACATTCCTGAACCTACAATAACTCCTGTAGCGACAACAGCAACTAAATAATTGATAAAGCTCCTTCTACCAACTTTTGTTGGTTCCTGACTCATAATATATAATACGAAATTAACTATATTTATACTTTTTGGTCTACAACTATATAAAAAATACTTTGTAATTAAATTATTTTTTTTAAAAATTAATAATAATTTAGTTATTTTTAATATAATAATATAATTATCCTCAAAAATAATATCTTGACTCATTTCTTGCACTTCGACACAGATCATTTATTTCCAATGAATTGTTATAATAGTAGTATAACATCACATCTGTTCATAATTCAGATAAGCTATATATCAAACACTTTCATTTTTTATATAATTATTACATTTTTTATGCTTTTAACAGATCATAAACAAAACTGGAGCAATTTATAAAGTTTCTTTTCGATAATAGTTTAGAGCAATTTTTACTGTTTTTACGTACTTAGTTAATGATTTTTCATAAACTTTTGTAAGTTCTTTTTTGGGCTCTATCATGCTAAGGTTTCTATTTTTGATCCATTCATCTATAAGATCCTTTTGCCCATACCCATACATTGCTAGAAGAGCAGCGCCAAAGGAAGTTGGCTCCTCAAGATTTATGAACGTATATGGAAAATTTATGCATGAGCTTTTTATTATATGCCATATTTTTAGCTTATCCATTTTTTCGAGACATACTATTTCTGTTGGAAGAATTTTGTTTTCTTTGAACATATCAAGTGTTAATTTAATTTCATATGAAACGCTTTCCATAAATGCTCTTAGTAAATACCATTTTGTATGTTTTAAAGTCATATTATATAGTGTTCCTTTGCTGTATGCTGTCCACCATGGTGCTCTTGCACCTTGTAAATGTGGTATAAAAATTAGACCTTCACATGCAGGTGGAACTTGTGACACATTATAGTCTATTAAATTATCTTCTTTTTCTATACCTAGAAATGTTTTTAACCAGTTGAAGATAAGACATCCTGCTGAAACACTTGCTTCTGCTAACCATTTTCTTTCCATAACATGTAAACCTACTCCAATTTTTGAATCTTCAAAAAGTTTTGGTGAATCTAATGCTGTGCTTAAGTTTACTACACTACTCATGTGCTCAATAAATTCGCCCGTATTTTTTGCACCTGCAGCAAGCATCTGTACAGGTCTATCACCTCCACCTTCAACAATAGGTAACCCCTTTTCTATACCAAGCTTTTCAGCAACCTCATCTTTAAGGAAACCCACTATGTCTGTTGATTTTATTATAGGCGGAAACAGATTCGGTATATGGAAGTCTTTAAAGAACTCATCAATCCATTCTAATCGTTTAATGTCGTAGAGGAGCGTCCTACATGCCAGTGAAGGGTCGGTTGAAAATTTTCCTGTAAGCTTATAAATTATATAGTCTTTTGGCTGTAAATAATATTTTGTCTTAGTTAATATTTGGGTATGTTCTTTTACCCATAAAAGTCTGGGAAAACTAAATGTTGCATCAATGGGTAAGCCTGTAAGATTATAGATTGTATTCTTTCCTATTCTACGCTTTAGATACTCTGACTCTTTTAAAGCTCTAGTGTCCATCCATATTATACATTTTCCCAATGGTTCTCCGTT
Organism: Nitrososphaeria archaeon; assembly: GCA_026413865.1. Lineage (GTDB taxonomy): Archaea > Thermoproteota > Nitrososphaeria > JACIWG01 > JACIWG01 > JACIWG01. The sequence goes on along the minus strand of JAOAKB010000010.1, from coordinate 42,886 downwards.
CTTATCAACAAATACAAGACCTTCTCTTTGGGAGGTTACTGAGATTGCCTTAATTTTCTTTCCTTTAAGCTCATGGACAATTTCTCTAACAACCACTATAAGAGTATTCCACCATTCTTCCGGATCCTGTTCAGCATAGCCGCTTTTAGGAGTGTTAGTGATAATAGGCCTTCTCTTCAAAGATACGGGTTTGAGGTTTTCATCTACAACTTGCCCTACAATTTCGTCAGTACTTAGATAAAGACCTAACCACATAAACAGTTTGTATTCGATATAAGGTTCTATAAATAGTTTGAGAAAAGTAATTATACATATTATGCTAATAAATTTTTAATTTTATCAAATAATTACTTTATAAGTAATTATTACTAAATAGAAAATTTTATTAGAGTGAAGTTATAAGTTGAAGATATGGTTAGGTCTTTACCTAATTGGTTAACCGACAAATATTTTGCTTTATTTTCATTTTTTAGTTTTACTCCTTTTAGAGTAGAGGATGCAAAATTGGTTTTGGATGATATTAATATTTCTCTTTTATTATATAGGATGTGTGAGTATGGTTGGGTTGATAGGGTAGAGAGAGGTGTTTATAGGGTTGTGCATCCGTTTGTGGCTTTGATGGAGGCTTCTGGTTTTGTTTGGAGGAATAAGATAAAGCAGAGGGATAGATTGCCTGTGCTTGAGCTTTGTGTGGCCAGATTGTTTGAAGTATTGGGGTCCAGGTTGGAGTCTATAGTTTTGTTTGGTTCACTTTCTAAGGGTACAGCTAAGCCTGAGAGTGATATAGACTTGCTTGTTGTGGCAAAAGAGTTACCTGAAAGTTACAGTGAGAGAACAAGTATCATACATGAGATTGTTTCTTTCAAGTTAATGGATGATATTATAATCTATTTATGGAAGAATTATGGTATTTATGCGGATTTAGATATACTTTTAATTGATGAGCGAGAGACTAATATAACGCACCCATTTTATTTGGATATGGTTAAAGATGCGATAATAATATATGATAAGAATAATATAATGTCTAATAAGATAGAGGAAGTTAGGAAGAAGCTTGAAAAGATTGGGGCTAAAAGGTTTGAGGAACCGGATGGAAGCTGGTACTGGATTCTAAGCCCAGCGCCTGATATGGTGAGGGAAATAGAGTTATGAATTTAGCAAAGCTAGCAGAAGACTATTTTAAGAGAGCAATAATCAGGGTTAAGAGTGCAGAACTTGCCTATTCAGAAAAATCATATCCTGATGTTGTTAGATATAGTCAAGAATGTGTCGAGCTTTCTTTAAAGGCTGCTTTGAGAGCAGTAGGTGTAGAATATCCTAAGGAACATGACATGAGTAGGATATTAAAGGCTGTTAAAGATAGGTTTCCTGAATGGTTTAAAAGGGAGATAGAGAAGGTTAGTGAAATTTCAAGAGAATTGGCAGATAAAAGAAGTCCAAGCCTTTACGGAATGGAGGCAGTTGGTAAAACAGCTGCAGAAATATTTGGTGAAAAAGATGCACAGAAAGCGTTATCGGATGCAAATTATGTTTTAAATATTGTAAAGAATTTACTCTTAGAGCTAAAGATTTGTAGGTAATATGCTTAAAATATATAATGAGAAAAAGATTTTATTATGGAATTTTTAACTAGTTCACTATTAATTATTGAGCTAACAATTAAATAGTAAAATTCTAATATAGACAATAACATGTTTGTAAATAAAATTTTTTTATATAATTTTTCATGATTAGGTAAAAACAATTTTTAAATATTTTGATGGCTTTAACCTTTAATGTTGTTTGAATAGTTTAGACCATCTATTAATCTTAATGTTAGTGCTTTGACTTCTTGATCCACTTGTATCTTAAATTCTTTATCATTTTGGTAAAGGTTCTCTAATGTTTCCTTTATATACCTTCTGCCCGAAGAGTCCCTTAGGTTTAATGCTATGAAGGAATAATGTCTGAAAAAGTCTGCTCTACTATCTCTTTCTTTGCATAAGCCTTTTCTCAAATTTTCTAAATATATACTATATTTTTCTTTTAATCCTGCACTAGCAAAAGGTGTATTCAGTTTTATCTGCTCTTCAATATATTCTTTAACGTTATCGAATACTTTTTCAAAAAACTTTCTATGCCTAGTCTCTTTGGAGTTTGCTAAAAGTTCTAGAAGTAGTTCAAAATATATCCCTGAAATCTTATATTTTACATAACCTGCTGTTGCTTTAAGTATTGAATTGTATACACCTTCACCTTTTCCAGTGTATGGCGTTAGACCGCTTCCAGAATGTATGGAAAGCATGCATCCAAATCCATGTGCTATTGCAGCCAAAAAATTTAGTCTACTTTCAAGTTCTTCAAGATTTCCTGTATAGTCTTCCCTTTTTCTAAACCCAATGTATGGTGCTATAAAGTCTATATGTGTGCCCATTGATTTCCACATGTCTAAGTATATGATAAGCTCTTTACCAGTATAAATTGGAATTTCATCTAAGGCTATCTCGAATCCAAAAGGTTTTCCATCCATTTTCTTTTCAATATAAGAGTACAGTTTTTTTGTAGCCTTCAAGTTTTTGTCGAAGGCTAAAGCAATTCTCATTACTTCAACTTCGGTGAAGTTTACCTTGTATAGTTTACCGTTTATCCAGCTAAAGAGAAAATTTTTGTTAACATACCTTTTAAGCAACTCTTTACCATCGCTAATTCTTTCCTCAAAAAGCTCGTAAACCTTTTCCTTAGGATATTCCATTACCTTATAATCTATTAGACTAGTCGCGTCTACAGTGAATGTGTTCACATAACCTGTTTCAACAGCCTCATCTATTGCCCGCCTATTGTATTCCATAGAATATTCGACTATTTCATCATCTAGAATTATGTTTTCACGTGATTCGTATAGTCTCTGAACTGCTTGTAAGGAAGAGCCTATTATCAAATGATCTGCCTCAATTTCTACAACCACATTCTTTTTTCTTGCCGCAGAAACACTTTCCATAATATACTCTTTTATTGAAACACCAGTATGGCCTAAGGTTATGTCATAGGTTCCAGGTTTAGAGTTTATTACATATTGTGGAGCTGTTTCTCTACCATAGGATAGCATTAGCCCTCCTGCGGTGTTCCGTTCTTTAAACGCTGTAAGTATTCCTTCGAGAAAAATTCTTGGCATACGAACACCGATTGCGGGATGAGGTATTGGACCAAGATATCTTGGTGTTTCTATCATATAAATCATTGCAGCAACATAAATATTTTAATCTTTTCCATTAAATTGGGAAATATTTTAGGAAACTATTAATTTATTTTGCTATAAAAATTGTAAAATAAATTTATTTTTTGCTTAACTTAAATCATTTTTTAATATTTGAACGGATTTAAGACGCTATTTGTTGAATTCCTTATGGCTTAGCTTTTGGATAGGATCCTAAGACCTTTATAAAAATGGATTTTCTTTTTAAACCATCTATAGCATTCTTACATCTTTCTTCACTAATGTGGCCTTCGAAGTCTAGATAAAAGTTGTATTCCCATGGAGCAATTCTTGTAGGTCTAGACTCAATCTTTGTTAAGTTAATGTTTCTTATGGCAAACTCTTCCAGAGCGTGATAGAGAGCACCAGGAACATGTTTTACTGAAAATACTATTGAAGTTTTATCATCTCCCGTTGGAGGGGAATCGTTCTTTGAGAGGACAAAGAATCTTGTATAGTTATTTGGTTGGTCCTCTATTCCTTCTACTAAGACTTTCATTTGATATATTTCTGCAGCTCTCTTTCCTGCAATTGCAGCAGCATCATAAGCTTTTTCTTCTTTTATCATTTTAATGCTGCCAGCCGTGTCAAAAAAGGGTATAACTTTGCAACCTAATTTTTTTAGAAAATTTTTACATTGTGCAAGAGCTTGTGGATGTGAATATACAGCCTTTATCGAATTAATGTCTGCAGTAGGATGAGCTATTAGACAATGTACTATTCTTAATATTATTTCACCACATATTTTTAGTGGAGATGATAGTAGTAGGTCATATGCCTGATTAACGATTCCTTCTAAAGAATTTTCAACTGGTACAATACCGTAATCGCTTTCATTAGAGGCGACACTTTCGAAGACTTCTGAAAGTTCTTTACATGGTCTTAGTTTAATTTTGTTCCCAAAAAACTTGTATGCTGCCTCCTCACTATAGGCACCTCTTTCTCCTTGAAATGAAACTTTAATTTCATTTAAACTATTGTAAAAGTTTTTATTATTCATTTTCTAGTCTGCTTTTTCAAAAGATTAAGTAAGCCTCCTTCCTCTAGAATATCAAGCATGAACTTTGGCAGTGGCTGAGCTTTAACTTTAACATTTTTATCCGATATTGTTAGAATCCCGTTTTCAAGGTCCACTTCAATCATGTCGCCCTCTTGAACCTTATCCCAGAAGGTTTCACATTCAATTGCTGGAAGACCTATGTTTATAGCATTTCTATAAAATATTCTTGCAAAAGATTTTGCAATAACACACTTAACTCCAGCATATTTTAATGCCAGTGGAGCCTGTTCCCTACTAGAACCACATCCAAAATTTTCTCCAGCCACGATTATAGAATCCTTACACTTTTCAGTAAATGAAGAGTCTATACCTTCCATTGCATGCTTTGCCATCTCATGTGGATCTGTTAAAGTCAAATATTTTCCTGGTATAATTAGGTCTGTATTAATATTATCACCATATTTGAGAACCTTTCCATAAATCTTCAACTAGCCCACCTTAATGTTGTTGGATCCTTTATCTTACCTTCTAGTGCAGATGCAGCCGCAGTAGCAGGAGATGCCAGGTAGACCTTAGACTTGGGACTACCCATTCTTCCAATAAAGTTTCTGTTGGTTGTACTAACACATACTTCATCTGAAGCAAGTACACCTATATGGCCTCCATAACATGCACCACATGTTGGATTTGCTACAATTGCACCAGAAGATATAAATGTTTCAATCAAGCCTTCCTTAAGTGCTTCAAGATAAACCTCCTGTGAGGCTGGAACAATTACTAGTCTAGTTCCATTCTTTATCTTTTTCCCTTTTAATATTTTTGCAACAATCTTTAGATCCTCAAGTCTACCATTAGTACAGGAGCCTATAAACACTTGATCCACTTCAATTCCTTCAACTTCAGAAACTGGTTTAACGTTAGCTACAGAATCTGGACAGGCTACTAGAGGTGGAAGGTTTGACACGTCTACTTCCAGAGAACGCTCGTATGAGTTTTTGTCATCACTTTTTATTATTTGGAAGCTCTTGTTTGTCCTATATTTTAGATACGCCAATGTTTTCTCATCTGCTTCAACAATTCCTGTTTTTGCACCGACTTCTATAGCCATATTACATATGGTCATCCTTTCAGCTATATTCATGCTTGCTACTGTTGGACCCCCAAATTCTAGGCCCCTATAGTTTGCACCATTTTCCCCTAAAATTTCTGCAATCTTCAAAAAAAGGTCTTTTGCAGTAACATATTCTTTAAAACTTCCTTCCACATATATTCTGATAACCTTTGGAACCTTAAACCAAAGTTTACCTTTTATGAACACGGCAGCCATTTCAGTTGAACCGATCCCAGTAGCAAATGCTCCAAGAGCGCCATATGTGCATGTGTGTGAATCAGCACCTACTATAACATTTCCTGGAACAACATGCCCTTTTTCGACCATAACCTGATGAGCTATGCCTCCGAATCCAATATCATAAAAATATTTTATATTCTGTGATCTTGCAAATCTTCGCATGATTTTATGGAGTTCAGCTGCTTCTACACTTGCTGCGGGTACTGTATGATCGATTACCATAACTATTTTATCAGAGTCCCAAACTTTTTCTATACCAAGCTCTTGAAGATATCTTATTGATAGATGCCCTGTTATTTCGTTTACCATAGCACAATCTATGTTTGCTTCCACTATCTCGCCTGGTACAACTTCCCTTTTGCCAGAAGCTTTTGCTAATATTTTTTCAATAATATTCATCTTCAAAACACTTTATTGGCTTACATCAGTTTGTAGCCTCTTTCTTCTTCTAAGTATTTCGTTTATACCATTTATCATTGCTTCAACACTTGCTATAACAATATCCTCTCCTGCAGCCCTTGCAGACATAATGTTACCTTCCCTATCTTCAACTTTTACAATGACTTCAGCAAGAGCGTCTGAACCTCCTGTAATCGCTTCAAGACGATATTCTTTTAACCTTATGTTTGCTAGATTATCTGTAACCTTCTGTATCGCTTTTACTGCAGCATCAACAGGCCCAACCCCAGTTTCGGCTGCAATATACTCTTTTCCTTCAAGAACAAGCTTTACTGATGCTGTTGGAACAACTTTGAATCCCGTCATGACAGCTAAATCTAGAAGGTCTATGACCTTTTCTTCTGAACCTCTTCCTATTATTGACCTAGCAATTGCTACAAGATCCGTATCTGTAACAGTTTTACCCTTATCACCCAACTCTTTAACTCTATTGGTTATAGCCTTCAATTGCTCTTCTGTAGGTTGCCAGCCCATCTCATGTAATTTTGCCAGAATACCATGGGCTCCAGCATGCTTTCCAGCTTGAATCCATCTCTTTCTACCAACAAGTTCAGGATTTATAGGCTCATAAGTAAGTGGCATAGAGAGAACGCCATGAGTATGTATTCCTGATTCATGCCCGAAAGCATTATCGCCGACAATGGCCTTATTTGGTGGAATCATTATACCGGTAAGCTGTGAAACAAGCTTTGAAGTGGAATATATGAGTTGAGTATTTATCCTAGTTTTTATACCGTAAAGAGAGTAAAGTGATATAACAACTTCCTCTAGGGCAGCATTCCCAGCACGTTCCCCTATCCCATTCACTGTTACATGAGCTCTTTCTGCGCCTGCTTCAATAGCCGCAATTGTGTTGGCTACTGCTAGTCCAAAGTCGTTATGGCAGTGTACACTTACTGGAACATTAACAACACATTTAACTTCCTTGACTATATTTGATATTTTTGAAGGTGTCATTACACCCACAGTATCAGGTATATCAATTCGGTTCGCTCCAGCTTCAACTACAAACTTATACACTTTTTTCAGATATTCTAGGTCAGATCTTGTAGCATCTTCTGCAGAAAACTCTATATTAAGCCCATGAGCTTTAGCATATTCAACACCTTCGACAGCCTTTTCTACTGCTTGTTCACGTGACATTTTTAGCTTGTAAGTTAGATGGATGTCAGATGTTGCTATAAACAAGTGTATATTTTTTATATCGCATGATAGGGCTGCATCAATATCGTTCTTGTTTACTCTTGCAAGAGCGTACACTTCAGCATTTAGTCCCTCTTTAACAATAAGCTTAACTGCATCCCTTTCGCCTTGTGAAGCTATTGGGAAACCAGCTTCTATGGCGTCCACACCAAGCCTATCAAGCTGTTTAGCAATTTCAAGCTTTTCTTGTGGGGTCAGTGACACACCTGGTGTCTGTTCACCGTCTCTTAATGTTGTATCAAAAATTTCAACATATTTATAAAAGTTCATTTTTCAATCCCGGCCATTTTTCTTATCAATTTTCCAACCCTTTCTATATCATATTTTGATACATTTTCCATTAGAGAATTGAGTCTGCGACGACTTTCTTCAGGTGCACCAACCCATTCTTTAGCAAAATCACCATTTTGAATAGCCTTCAAAATATTCTTCATATTCTCTCTCACATGTCCATCTATAACCTTTGGACCTACTGTTATACCACCATATTTTGCTGTATCAGATATACCATTTAGCATACCAATAAAACCACTTTGATAGACCAAGTCCATTATAAGCTTCATTTCATTACAAACTTCAAAATACGCTAATTCAGGCTGATAGCCTTCTTCTACAAGAACTTGGAAACCTGTATTTATTAGGCTCATAAGGCCTCCAACAAGAACAGCCTGTTCACCGAAAAGATCTGTTTCAGTCTCTTCCTTAAATGATGTTTCAAGAACACCTGCTTTAGTACAGCCTAACCCTTTACATATTGCTAAAGCAGTTTCCTTGCCTTTACCAGTATAATCTTGTTCAACAGCAATGAGCGCAGGTACACCAAACCCTTTCATATACGCTTCTCTCATACTTTTTCCAGGACTTTTTGGCGCAACCATAATAACATCAACATATTCAGGAGGAATAATGAGCTTGTAGTATATATTAAAACCATGAGAGAAGGCTAATGTTTTTCCTTCACTTAAGGCTTGTTCAATCTGAGTGGTATAGACTTGAGGTTGTTCTAGGTCGGGTATAAGCATGTGCACTATGTCCCCTTCCTCTGCAGCCTTTTTTATTGGATATGGTTTAAACCCATCCTCTATAGCCTTCTTCCAAGAAAGACCGTTTTCTCTTAATCCTAGGATTACATTTATTCCGGAATCTCTTAAGTTTAAGGCTTGTGCACGACCTTGACTTCCATAGCCTATTATAGCAATCTTTTTACCTTCCAAAACTTTTAAATCTGCATCATTATCATAGTATATTTTAGCCATTTAGCCACCCCTCTCTAATGCTGTTAATCCAGTTCTAACCATCTCTTTAATTCCAAAAGATGAAGCGATTTTTATGAAAGCGTTTATCTTCTCAGGTGTACCTACAACTTCGATGGTCATTGCATCTTCTGTAGTATCAACTATCTTACCTTTAAAAATTTGTGCATAATTTAGTATGTCAGAACGAGCCCTTGAATCTTTAGCATATAATTTAATTAAAGCAAGTTCTCTCAAAATTGTATTTCTTGGATTAAGAAGAGATATTTTTACCACATCTATTATTTTTGCCAGCTGTTTAACCAACTGCTCAACAGTTGCATCATCACCATTTAAAGTTATCGTCATCCTCGAAAACTCTTTCTTCTCCGTAGGACCTACAGAGATACTTTCTATGTTAAAGTTTCTACGCCTAAAAAGATTTGAGATCCTATACAGGACACCTGGCTTGTTTTCAACTAATATAGAGACAATATAATTATCCTCTTTATTATTTACAGAGTTAGACATTTAGTCTATCATCTCCTTTAAACGCTCAGATTTTTTTGCCAAAATTGAAGATGTTTTGAGAGCATTATATATCATTTCCTTCAATCCTTTTCCAGGAGGAACCATGGGGAAAACGTCTTCTTCCGGAGAAATTGGAATGTCTATTACTGTTGTAACTTCATTTTTTAATGCTTGTCCAATAGCGCTTCTTAACTCTTCCAAGGACCCCACACGAATTCCAATTGCACCGCATGCTTCACTGATTTTAATAAAGTCGGGATTAACTAACTTTACAGCAGAATATCTTCTGTTATAAAAGAGTCTCTGCCATTGTGCAACCATGCCTAGCATAGAATTATTTAAGATAACAACCATTACTGGAATATTTTCGTTAACAGAAGTTACAAGCATATTAGATGTCATCATAAAACTTCCATCTCCAGCAATATCCAAAACAGGAGTATCAGGTTTTGCAACCTTTGCACCAAGAGAAGCTGGAAAACCGAAGCCCATCGTGCCAAGGCCACCTGATGTTATGAAAGTTCTGGGCTTTAATGCTTTAAAGTAGAGGGAAGCCCACATCTGGTTTTGGCCCACTTCTGTAGTAACAATGGTGTCATTTGGTAATATTTCTCTTAACTCCTTCAAAATTTTTATAGGTGTCAAGTTATTTTCTTGAATACTACTGTAAATATTTTCACTTTCTCTCTTAATCTCTTCGATTCTATTAAGCCAAACGCTTTCCTCCTTCCTACATAAACGTTTAACAACACCATCATAAATTTTTGAGAGAGTTTCACCAGCATCACCTACTATTGGAACATCAACCTTTCTATTCTTGCCTATTTCAGAGGCATCAAGGTCAACATGTATTATTTTTGCGTCTGGACAAAACTCTGAAACATTACATGTAGTCCTATCAGAAAATCTGCATCCTACAGCAAGTAAGACATCAGCTTCAAGAATAAGCTTGTTAGCTTCATAACTTCCATGCATGCCAACAACACCTAAAGAAAGAGGATGGTTTTCAGGAAAACATCCTTTACCCATCAAAGTAGTGGCAACAGGAGCCATAATTAGTTCAGCTAAAGCAAGAAGTTGCTGTGAAGCGTTGGAGGCAATGACACCACCCCCTGCTAGAATGAAAGGTCTTTCAGCATTCAAGAGTAAGTTCACTGCCTTTTCAACTTGAAGTGGATGAGGTATCATATTATATTTTAATCTTGAAAATATAATATTATCTGAAAATATGATCTCGTTTACTTCAGTTTGGACATCCCTAGGCAGGTCTATTAGTACAGGGCCGAACCTTCCAGAAGTTGCAATCTGAAAAGCCATTTTTACTACATTAGGAATTTCGGAGCAAGTTCTCGGTTGAAAATTATATTTTGTTATTGATGTGGTAATACCTATAATATCTGCTTCTTGGAAAGCGTCTTTTCCTATCGCTGCTTTTGCAACTTGACCAGTTATAGCTATTAATGGAGAGGAATCCATGTAAGCTGTTGCTATTCCTGTAACAAGGTTAGTTGCACCAGGTCCAGAAGTAGCGATACAGACTCCAGGTCTACCACTCACTCTCGCATACCCATCAGCCATATGGGCAGCAGATTGCTCATGCTTTACAAGAACATGTCTTATATTTGAATCATAGAGTACGTCATATACTGGTAGTATTGCTCCACCAGGAAGTCCAAATACTACTTCAACACCTTCTTTTTTGAGAGAGTCGATGAGGGCCTGAGCGCCAGAAAGTTTGGCTATTTAAATTCACCTCCTTAAAGGATAATAATTTGTAAAAGGTCTACTTGAAGTAGACCAACTTTATACACGTTTATTTTATTTGAAATAGTGAATGTGCCCATGTTGTTGGACAAGTGGGAAGTTTAACCTAGTTAATAAATTTATTGGTCAACATTTTATGACTAGAAAAAAATGGTGATTAAAATAATTTTTTGAGGGTTATATTCACCTGTCCATTATATTTTTAAATAACCTTTGTAGAACTTTTGCCGGTGAATATGGGCGACCAATTCCAATATCCATAGAACCTCTATCTTCCCTTAAAGGGGATGATAGAGCCGTTATTGCAAAACTCTTTGAAAAGGCTTTGAACAAGAATCAAGTTCTTATTTTACGTTTAGTTTCAAAAAATGGTGATTTAACTGCATCATCATTTTTAAAGATATTATCTAAGAAGACAGGTATACCACTCTCAACCTTAAAGTTGAATCTTAAAATTTTAAGAGAAGCAGGTTTAGTTTCCTATGGGAAAATTGGTAATCCTCAACCAGTAAAACTTACTAGGATAGGAGAAATTATTCTACAAATTCTTTCTCCAGAAATAAATGATGAGCCAGTAGACTGTTCAATGCACTTTTTAAATGAAAGCGATAAAAAGATTGTACAAAATATTAGAACAAAAACATTTTTACAAGCATACAGTTCTAAAACAGGACACCTTCCCTCCTCTTTATCATCAACGAATATAATCTCAGCAATATTCAAGATTTTTAGGCCAAACCTTATAGGTTCTGAAAACTCTTTTGTCTTAAGCAAAGGACATGCTTCGCTTACTTTATATGCTGTTCTTGCAACAGAAGGTGTTATAGGAGAAAATGAACTCCCCTACTTTTGTGAACTCGGTTCTAGACTCCAGGGACATCCTGACAAAAGATTTATTCAAGAAACATTAGTTTCTACAGGATCCCTTGGACAGGGATTATCAATAGGTGTAGGAATAGCCCTTGGTAAAAAGTTGAAGAATAGAAAAGGCAAAGTTATAGTCCTACTTGGAGATGGAGAACTTGATGAAGGACAGATTTGGGAAGCTGCCATGAGCGCATCAACTCACAGACTAGACAATTTGATAGCTATCATTGACAGAAACCTTTATCAAATGAATGGTTCTACTGAACAAATAAAATGTTTGGAACCTTTAAAGGAAAAGTGGATTTCTTTCGGATGGGATGTAGTTGAAGTTGACGGAAAAAAGTTTGAAGAAGTGGTGGCTGTTCTTCAAGAAGTAAAAGTTTACCAGAAAAAACCAACAGTAATAATTGCCTTTACTGAAAGAAACGGTGGAATAGAACATATTGACAAAAAAATATTCTATTACATTCCAAGTCAAGAAGATTATAATAAGATGGTGATAACTAATGAGTAATCAAATCGCAAGTGCAAGAGAAGCTTTTGGAGAAACATTAATTGAAATAGGAAAGGAAAATGATAATGTGATTGTATTAGATCCTGACGTTAGTGCTTCCACTAAAACATTTATCTTTAGGAACATGTTTCCTAACAGATTTATTAATGTAGGCATAAGTGAACAAGATATGATAGGTATTGCTGCCGGCTTAGCACTCGAAGGCTTTATTCCGATCGTCACAGGATTCTCTATGTTCATTTTAAGAGGGTGGGAACAAATAAGAAATACTATTGCAAGGGACAAGCTTAATGTTAAAATTATTGCAACACATTCTGGGTTAAGTGATTTTGCTGATGGAGCATCACACCAATGTTTAGAAGATATTGCTTTAATGAGGGTTCTGCCTGGAATGAATGTTGTTGTACCCTCAGATCCAACTTCTATAAAGAGTCTACTTAAACAACTTGTTTACATAAATGGCCCTTGTTACATGAGAATTGGAAGAGATTTTGCGCCAAAGATTTATGAAAGTGAAGACGAAATTGTTTTTGGTAAAGCAAACCTTTTGGAAGAAGGTTCAGATCTAACAATTATAGCATGTGGTTTGATGGTATACTTTTCGCTTGAAGTAAGAGAGAAACTGTTGGAGAATGGATTTAATGCTGCTGTAGTAGATCTTCACACAATTAAACCTTTAGATAGAGAACTCAATAAGGTTTGCGGAAATTCAGATAAAGTTGTCACAATCGAAGAACATAATATAATTGGTGGAATGGGGGCAGCTGTTTGTGAAATACTTTCTGAAAAGGGTTTTAGGATTAAAAGGTTAGGTGTGCCTGATATGTTCGGTGAATCTTCAAGAAACTACCTACAGCTTCTTGAAAAATGTGAATTGAATGTAAAAATTTTTACTAAAAATATTTTAAATTTTGTTAAAGGTGAGTTATCATGAACCTTAAACATGTTCTTGAAAAAAGAGACCGATTAATAGAAGTGGATGGCATTACATTTGGTAGAAAGTTCGTTATAATAGCTGGACCATGTGCTGTAGAATCAAAGGAACAGCTTTTAAAAACAGCTAAGTTTCTTAAAGAAAATGGTGTAGATATACTTCGTGCAATGATTTTTAAGCCAAGGACATCACCATATTCCTTTCAAGGTTTAGGTATCGAAGGCTTAAGGATTATAAATGAGGTTAAGAAGGAGGTAAAAATACCTGTCGTCACCGAAGTCGTGGACGAATACAGTTTAGAAGAAGTGCATAAGGTATCAGATATACTGCAAATTGGTGCAAGAAACATGCAAAATTATATATTGCTTAAAAAAGTTGGCAGAATAAACAAACCAGTAATTTTAAAAAGAGGATTCGGTTCAACAATAGAGGAATGGTTATGTGCAGCAGAATACATAATGAGTGAGGGAAATGAGAAAGTTATATTATGTGAGAGAGGTATAAGAACCTTCGTTACCGAGACAAGGTTCACATTAGATTTGGCTTCAGTGCCTATAGTTAAGGAGCTTACAAGCATTCCAGTTATAGTGGACCCGTCACATGCAGCCGGTTCTAGAAAACTTGTAATACCATTAGCAAGAGCTTCGAAAGCTGTTGGATGCGATGGAATAATGGTTGAAGTCCACCCTGAACCTGATAAGGCACTAAGTGATGGAAAACAGCAGCTTAACTTTGAAATGTTCAAACAAATGATGTGTGAACTGAAATGATTTTGGAAGGAAAGATTGGACGCATAATAGTTGAAGAAAATGCAATACAGCATCTTAAGGAGGAAGTTAAAAGATTAAATCCGTCTAAAGTATGTGTAGTTACAGACAAAAACGTTGGAAAAATTTGGTTTGAAAATATTTTTAAAGAAATTGGCTTAAAAGAAGTTGAAAAATTTGAAATAGATGCTGGAGAAAAGGGCAAAAGTCTTAACACAGCAAGCAGACTCTGGAAAAAGCTTATCGAAGGAAAATATACTAGAAAGAGTCTTATTATAGCTTTAGGAGGAGGGGTTGTAGGCGATGTTACAGGATTTGTAGCATCAACTTTCATGAGAGGAACATATTTTGCCCAAATACCAACAACATTGCTTGCTCAAGTTGATTCAAGCATAGGTGGAAAAAATGGAATAAATTTTCACGGTAAAAACATGATAGGAACATTCTATCAACCCTCGTTTACAATAGTTGATACAAAATTTATTGAAACTTTACCAGAAAACGAATTTTTAAACGGGATTGCAGAGATTATCAAGTATGGTATAATATTTGATAGAAAATTTTTTTACTTTATAAAAGAAAACATAGAAACTTTAAAGAAAAAAGAGTCTGATATCCTGCAAAAGATTGTAGAAAAATGTGTTGAAATGAAAGTAGAGATAGTTGTTAAGGATGAAAGGGAAGAAGGTTTAAGAAGAATCTTGAACTTTGGACATACATTTGGACATGCTATAGAGAAGCTGTCTAATTATAGAATAAAACATGGTTTTGCTGTTTCAATAGGAATGGTTATGGCATGCAAGGTTGCAGAAAAAGTAACAGGCTTTAAGCAGGTTAATGATGTAAAAGAACTTTTGGAGAAAACAGGCTTACCTACATCAACAAAAATCCATATAGATAAAATAGTTGAAGAAATGGTAAGAGATAAAAAGGCATGGTATGGTAAAATAGTCCTCATATTACCTCAAGAAATAGGTAAAGTAACAATCCAAGAAGTAGAAAAAGATGAAGTGTTGAATACGTTAAAGGATGGTGCATAAATTATGCAGAAGCCAAAAGTTTGTACAGTGATAACAAAATTTGATAAAAGATGTATTAAAGTAGCAAATAGGTCCGATCTTATTGAAGTTAGAATAGATATGATAGGAGAAGCATGGACAAAGTGTGCAAGTATGTTAGAAAAACCATGGATAGCATGTAATAGGAGAAAAGAGGAAGGAGGTTTCTGGAACGGTGATGAAGAAAGTAGAATTAAAGAGCTTTTAAAAGCCATAACTTTTGGAGCAGCATACATTGATATAGAACTCAAGTCACCTCATATTAGAAAGATTGTTAAGAATGTAAAGGAAGATGGTAAAAAAGTTTTAATCTCATACCATAACTTTAATGGGACACCTTCATTGGAAAGGCTAAAAAAAATTTTCGAACAAGAAGTGAAGCAGGGTGCAGACATATGCAAGATAGTTACTACTGCAAAAAGGTTTGAAGACAATCTTACTATACTTAGACTAATTAGAGAAACTTCTAAAACTTCATCTATAGTTGCTTTTTGCATGGGTGATATAGGTATCTTAAGTAGAATACTTTCACCATTCTTTGGAGGAATTTTTACTTACGCTTCAATTGGACAAGGCTTAGAATCAGCAAGAGGACAGATAGATTTAGAAAAACTCGAAGAAATTTACAAAATGTTTCATGAAATACTTCAATATTAGGTGAAAAATTATGGTTTATGATACTAGAGTATGCTGTTTAATAGGCGATCCAATAGAGCATACTGTTTCCCCAATAATACATAACGCTGCTTTCCAGAAACTTGGATTAAACTATCTCTACCTAGCGTTTAAGGTTAAAAAGAGTATGCTTAAAGAGGCAATTGAAGGCATTAAGGCCTTAAACATAAAAGGATTAAATGTTACAATCCCACACAAAATTGAAGTAGTAAAATATCTAAATGAAGTCGACGAAATTGCTGAAAGGATTGGTGCTGTAAACACTATAGTGAACAAGGATGGAGTCCTCAAAGGATATAATACAGATGGAGAGGGAGCTTTAATGGCCATAAAGGAAAATGGCTTTAACTTAAAAAATAAGATTGTTGCGATAGTTGGTGCTGGCGGTGCAGCGAGAGCAGTATCACACTTTATTGTATTAGAAAACCCAAGCAAGGTAACTATATTGAATAGAACACTAGAAAATGCTATAAAACTTGCAGAAGACTTGAGAAAAAAGACAAAAGTTTATTGTGAAGCCAAAACTTTAGACACTTACTCAATAAAGGAATCCGTAACAGAAGCAGACTTGCTTATAAATTGTACATCAGTTGGAATGTATCCTGACGTTGAAAAAACACCTATCCCAAAAGACTATTTAAAGAAAGATTTAGTAATCATGGACATAGTCTACAATCCACTTCAAACAAGACTTTTAAGAGACGCCGTTGAAATTGGCTGTAAAATTATAAACGGACTTGATATGCTAGTGAATCAGGCAGCACTTTCCTTTAAAATTTGGACAGGAATAGAGGCGCCTTTGGATATTATGAAAAAAGCGGCTTTAGAAGTTTTGGAGAAAAAAAGGTTATGAAGAATATAGTTTTTATAGGATTTATGGCTACTGGAAAAACTTCTGTAGCAAAGAAAGTTGCAGAAATTCTTAGGAAAAAGTATGTGAGCACAGATAAAATGATAATTGAAAAAAGTGGAAAAAGTATACCTAAAATTTTTGAAGAGAATGGAGAATCTTTCTTTAGGAAAATTGAGAAGGAAGTAGTAAGAGAAGTGTCTAATATGTGTGATACAGTAATAGATTGTGGTGGCGGAGTTGTACTCGACAAAGATAATGTGAAAGTGCTTAAAGAAAATGGAATAATATTTCTTTTGCAAGCAACACCTGAAACAATCTTTCAAAGAAGCTTGAAAGAAAAGGGAATCAGACCATTACTTGGCACAAATTATAGCATAAAAAATATTGAGGAACTTTTATCAAAAAGGACACCTTATTATCTGGAGGCAGCAGATTATGTGATTGATACTACAGACAAAGGTGTGGAGGAAGTGGCAAATAAGGTTATAGAAATTATTGGTGGTAAGATTGAATACTATAATAAGAAAGAGTGAAGTTAGTGGAATATTAAGGGCACCACCTTCTAAAAGTATAACACATAGAGCGCTTGTATGCTCAAGTCTAGCAAATGGAAAAAGTATCATAATAACACCACTATTATGTGATGATACAGAAGCTACAATTGATGCACTCCAACTTCTTGGCATAAACATAATAAAGAAAGAGAATAAAATTTTTGTAGAAGGAAATACTCTAAAACAACCTGAAAGGGAAATATTTTGCAGAAATTCTGGAACAACATTAAGGTTTATCACTGCAATAGCATCTCTTGTAGGAGAAGAATGTAGGATTACAGGAAGCAGTAGTTTAATGCAAAGACCAATAGAACCACTATTGAATGCATTAAGAAGCCTTGGAGTTAGATGTGGAAAAAATGGAGATATTATTTATGTTAAAGGAAAACCTGTTGGCGGAGAAGTGAATATAGAAGGAAACATAAGTTCACAGTTCATTTCAGCCATGCTTCTAATTGCCCCCATAATTAGAGAAAAGGTTTTAATAAAATGTAGTAATATTGAATCAAAACCATATATTGATTTAACGATAGACGTTCAAAAAAAATTTGGTGTAGAAGTAAAAGAGTCAAACATGTTTGAAATATTTCCGCAAGAATATAGGTCTACAAAATTTGAAGTAGAAGGAGACTGGAGTTCAGCATCTAATATTTTAGTTGCAGGCACATTATGTGGTAAGGTTAGGGTGGAAGGATTAAATTTGAAAAGTTTGCAAGCTGATAAAAAAATCTTTGAAATACTTAGGAATATGGATGCAAAAATTTGGGCAGGTGAAAATATGATTACAGCAGAAAGGTCAAGCCTAGAACCCATAGAGGTTGACATTTCAGACTGCCCAGACCTATTTCCACCATTATGTACACTCTGTTCACAAGCTAAAGGTACGAGTATAATTTATGGTGTAAAAAGACTAAAATTTAAGGAAAGCAATAGATTATATGTAATGAAAGAAAATCTTGAAAGGATGAATATAAGGTGTGAGGTTGGAGAGAACTTTTTCAAAATTTTTGGCTCAAAAGCTTTTGGCGCAAAAATAGAACCCTACAATGACCACAGAGTGGCAATGGCATTAGCGACATTAGCTCTTGTAGCGGAAGGTGAAACAACAATATTAGATGCAAAATGTGTTGAAAAATCTTTTCCAGAATTTTGGAAAGTGATGATGAATTTAGGTGCGAATATTAGGGTGATTAGTTGACAGGAAATAGCATTGGAGACCTTTTCAAAGTCACAAGTTTTGGAGAAAGTCATGGAAAATGTATAGGTGTTGTCATAGATGGATGCCCAGCAGGACTAAAACTTTCTGAAGAAATAATCCAAAATGAACTTGATAAAAGGAAACCAGTTCATGAAAATTTTTCAACAAGTAGAAGAGAAGAGGATAAGGTTGAAATTCTTTCTGGAATATTTAACGGCTACACTACAGGAGCGCCAATATGCATGATTATATGGAATAAAGATTTTGATTCAACAACCTACGAGAGTATAAAGTTTACACCCAGGCCAGGACACGCTGACTATACAGCCTACATAAAATATGGTGGCTTCAACGACTACAGAGGGGGTGGAAGGTTTTCGGGAAGGATTACTGCAAGCTTTGTTATGGCTGGAGCAGTAGCAAAGAGAATATTGAGACTATTTAATATTGAAGTTTTAGCGTACACTTTAGAAATAGGTGGAATTAGAATGAAACAAATGGATTTAGATGAAGTAATAGAATATGTTGAAAAGAGTCCAGTCAGATGCCCAGACTTGGAGGCATCAGAAAAGATGCTAAAAATGATTGAAAATGTAAAATGTGAGGGCGATAGTTTGGGTGGGGTCGTAGAATGCCTAGCATTAAATGTCCCAGTAGGCTTAGGTACGCCAGTCTTTGATACACTAGAAGGAGATATTTCCAAAGCATTATATGCTATACCAGCAGTAAAGGGTGTAGAGTTTGGTGCAGGATTTAATGTCGCTAAACTAAAGGGTTCAGAAAACAACGACCAATATACTATAAAGGATGGAAAAATTATTACATTAACAAACAATTCAGGAGGAATATTGGGAGGAATAAGTAATGGTATGCCAATAGTATGCAGGGTTGCAATAAAACCACCTTCATCAATTTCTAAAAAACAATTTTCAATAGACTTGATTAAAATGGAAAAAACGACATTAATAGTAAAAGGAAAACACGATGTATGTATAGTTCCAAGGGCTGTACCCGTTATTGAAAGCATGGTCGCAATAATCCTTGTTGATCATGCCATAAAGACGGGAATCGTTCCTAAAGTTGTAAAGGATGTGATGGAATGAGTGAAGAAATTGAAGTTATAAGGGAAAAGATAAACTATATTGATGAAGAAATAATTAAACTTTTAGCAGAAAGAGTTAAGGCTGCAAAGTACATAGGAAGATTGAAGAAGGAAAAAGGTTTACCTGTAATAGATTCTAGAAGAGAAATCGAAGTCTATAAAAGAATAAAAAATTTGGCAGCAAAAAATGGTTTAAATCCAGAAGATTGTGAAAAAATATTTAAAGAAATTATACTAATGTGTAGGAAAGTTCAATAGAATATACAGCTCAAATTTCACTTATAAACTACTACAATTTTAGATAAAATAAAGCCAATCACTGTAGTTGTTATCGTATCCTCTTATTATATCAAAAAATTTCTGCTGTAAACTTTTTGTTATAGGCCCAACCTTACCATCACCAATAGGCCTGTGATCAACTTCAACTATAGGAGTTATTTCAGCGGCGGTTCCAGTAAAGAATAGTTCATCAGCAAGGAAAAGCTCTTCCTTCGAAATATCCCTTTCAATAACCTTTAGACCCATATCCTTGGCGATTTGTATAACACTGTCACGAGTTATACCTAAAAGTATCGAGGCATTTGTTGGTGGAGTAAATATTGTCTTATTTTTAACCATGAAAATGTTTTCACCAGAACCTTCAGAAACAAAACCCCTAGAATCTAACATTATAGCCTCATCAAAACCTTTGAGATGGGCTTCAGTGCAAGCTAGAATAGAATTTATGTACTGTCCAGTAGCTTTAGCCATCATAGGAATCATATTATTTTGAACCCTAATCCAGGAGGAAATCGTACATCTTACACCCTTTTCTCTTACACCTTCACCCAAATATTCACCCCAAGGCCAAACTGCAACAGCAACATGAACACTATTATTTCGTGGATCCAAAGAAAAGCCGCCTAAGCCTCTGAAAGCTATGGGCCTAATATAGCATTCCTCAAGATTATTTAATTTAATCAAGTTTACAATAACGTCTTTAAGCTCATCTATAGAATATGGAATCTTCATAAAATATATTTTTGCAGAATTATAGAACCTTTCCAGATGCTCTTTAAGCCTAAATATCGCTGAACCCTTACAAGTTTTATAGCATCTGATACCTTCAAAGACACCTGAACCATAATGTAGCCCATGAACAAGAACATGAACCTTAGCATCGTCCCAATTAACGAACTTTCCATCTAACCATATTTTTTCTGTCTTGTAGCTCAAGCTACTTTATCGCCATCAAGGGAATAATACACTATATAAAAGGTTTACCCTATATATGATTTTCAAACAAAAGACTTTCCTAAAATCTTATATAATCTTACAGTAAACCCTTTTACTACAACATGCAAGAAAAATTGAGAAGTGATGTTATAAAACATGGTGTGGAGAGAGCACCACACAGATCTCTTTTAAAAGCAGTAGGAGTGACAGACAATGAACTTGAAAAACCTTTTATCGCAATAGTAAACAGTTACACGAATATTGTGCCAGGCCATATACATTTGAACACTATAGCAGATGCTGCAAAAGCAGGTGTAAGAAGTGCAGGCGGAGTACCTTTCGAATTTAATACTATAGCAATATGTGATGGAATAGCGATGGGCCATAGTGGAATGAAATACTCTTTACCTTCCAGAGAACTTATTGCAGATTCGATAGAGACTATGATAGAGGCACATAAGTTTGATGGTATGGTCATGCTAACAAACTGTGACAAGATAACACCTGGAATGCTAATTGCTGCCGCAAGATTAGATATTCCAACAATATTTGTTACAGGAGGACCAATGCTTGCAGGATTCTATGAAGGAAAAAAAGTTGGACTCATTTCAGTTTTTGAGGCTGTGGGAAACTATAGCATTGGAAAAATGAGTGAAAAAGAGCTTAAAAAGCTAGAAGATGTGGCATGTCCCACATGCGGCTCATGCAGTGGCCTCTTTACAGCAAATACAATGAGCTGTCTGACTGAAGCACTTGGCATGTCCCTTCCATACTGCGCGACAACACCCGCAACAAGTTCTCTAAAGATTAGATTAGCTAAGGAATCAGGAGAAAGAATTGTTAAGATGGTCTATGAAAATCTAAGACCCTCTAATATCATGAATAGAAAGTCTTTTGAAAATGCTATAGCTGTGGACATGGCTTTAGGAGGATCTACAAACACAATAATACATTTGACAGCTATAGCAAGGGAGCTTGGAATAGAAATTGACTTGTCAGTTTTTGATCAAATAAGTAGGATAGTTCCCCACGTGTGCGACATCTATCCTGGAGGAAAATATATGCTTGAAGATCTAGATAGAGCTGGAGGAATACCTGCTTTAATGAAAAACATAAGCAAGTTTCTTGACTTAGATCAGTTAACTGTTACAGGAAAGAGTATTAAAGAAAATATAGTGGATGCTAAGGTTTTAGATACACAAATTATTCGACCACTAGAGAATCCTTTACATAATGAGGGAGGTATAGCTATTCTTAGAGGGAATCTCGCCCCAAATGGTGCAGTTATAAAAACAGCAGCAATATCTGAAAAGAATCTTTACTTTAAGGGACCAGCAATAGTCTTCGATTCAGAAGAAGAATGTACAAACGCTATCTTTTGTGGGAGAATAGAAAGGGGACAAGTGATAGTGATAAGATATGAGGGGCCAAAAGGTGGACCTGGGATGAGGGAAATGCTTTCGCCGACATCAGCTATAGTTGGAATGGGTCTAAGCGATTCAGTAGCATTGGTTACAGATGGTAGATTTTCTGGAGGAACAAGAGGACCATGTATAGGACACGTATCACCTGAAGCCTACGATGGAGGACCAATAGCCATTTTACAAAATGGGGACATTATTGAAATCGATATTAGGAAACGTGCGTTAAATGTTAGACTTTCAAGTAAAGAAATTGAAGAACGATTAAAATATTGGAAACGACCAGAACCTAAGGTAAAGAGTACAAGCTACCTTAGAAGATATGCAAAGATGGTAAGTTCAGCCGATAAAGGATGTATTATAGAATAAATAAGTTCAAACAAGGTATGCTAAGATTTACTGTCTTAGCCAAAAAGTTAGATCAAAATTTTTTACACTATTAGCCTTTTCATCAGCTTGCCTATCTTCTAACCTCCAACCTCTTTAAAGAAGCCTTAATTTGGAGACTGTTATTAGAAAATGTTAAGCTGGAAGAATGTTAATCCGAAAGATAATTTTTGTTAGCATTTTAATGGTTTAAAGATGAATAATTGTAAATTAGAAAACAGCCAACTTTAAGGAAAAATATTTTAAAGCAAGAGAAAACTGTTTAAGCATTCACTTATAATAGGTGGTGGAAAGCCTTGAATATTGCTATAATTGGAGCTGGAAAAATGGGAAGATGGTTTATTAGATTCTTTCTTAACGAAGGATATAAGGTTGAGGTTATTGAAAAAGATGAGAGAAAGTTTTCTATGTTAAAAGATGAATTTGGAGTTAATCCAACAAAAGATTATAGCATTTTAAAAAATATTTGTAAAATATTGGTTGCCGTACCCTTAGATAACTTTGAAGATACAATAAAATCAATAAGTCCCTATATTAGTCGAGAACATGTTATATTGGATATTTGTTCTCTTAAAGAAAAACCTGTCAATATAATGCATAAGTACATAAAATTTGGTATAACATTAGGAATGCATCCATTATTTGGTCCGGGTGCAAAAAGTATAAGTGGACAGAATATTGTATTAACTCCAGTAAGATATAAAGAGAAGAGATTTGCTGAAGAATTCAAAAAGTGGTTAGAGAAAAAAGGCGCTAATGTCTATATAATGAGTCCAAAAAAACATGATAAGCTTATGTCAATAGTACTTTATCTACCACATATTATAGGCCTATTAGTTTGTGATACGCTAGCAGAATATGAATTTTATTCTGAAGCAAAAAAGATTTCGGGTACAAGTTTTAAACTACTTATAACATTAGCTGAATCGGTTGCTTTAGAAGACCCTGAATTCTATGCAACATTACATACCAGTATCCCAGATAATGAAGAAATTGGTTCAGCACTTTTAAAGAAATTAGCACAATGGGTAGAGATAGTTAGAAATAAGGATAAAAAGGAATTCGTAAAAAGGATGATGGATATTAAAAGCAAGATTGAAAAAATCAGTCCAGAGTACACGAAATCCTATGACAGCATGTATGACATGTTAGAGGATATGCGAAGATAAAGTGATAATCTAGTTCCTTTTTGGATATTAAAAACATTTAAAATCTTTATTTTAAAACAGACATACATGCACGAGTGGGCCTTAGCTGAAGCAATAATATACACTGTAACAGAAATAGCTGAAAGAGAACAGTTAAAAGAAGTTTCAAGAGTTGATGTAAAAGTCGGCGAACTTCAGCAAGTGGATTTAGAGACAATAAAATTTGCACTAGCTCAATTAAAGAGAGGAAAATTAAAAAACACAGAATTTAGAATAGAAACAATTAAGGCAAGGTTAAAGTGTAGAATTTGTGAACATGCTTGGAACTTCGATAAAAATGAACTAGACCAGGAGGTAGCTGAAGCAATTCATTTTGTGCCAGAAGTAGCTCACTCCTTTATAAAATGTCCTAAATGTGGAGCACAGGATTTTGAATTTGTAGAAGGTAGAAGAATGTATATTGAAAGTGTGAGTGGAGTAAGATGATGCTGGACCCTAGAATCAAGGCAATAGAGCATAGACTTTCTCAAGTAAACAATATAATTGCAGTATCAAGTGGAAAAGGTGGAGTTGGAAAAAGTGTTATAGCATCAATCTTAGCCCTAATTTTAGCTAAAAAAGGTTATAAGGTCGGGCTTATAGATTTGGACTTTACAAGCCCATCAACACATCTAATCTTAGGTGTAAAAGAACTATTTCCAGAAGAAAAAGAAGGAATTGTTCCCCCTACATTCGAAAATATAAAAATTATGTCAATAATATATTTTTCTAAAGATAAGACTCTTTCCCTAAGAGGACAGGATTTTTCAGATTCCTTCTTAGAAATTTTGGCAATTACAAAGTGGGGCAAACTTGATTATCTAATTTTAGACATGCCACCTGGAATAAATGATGCCACCTTAGATGTTATTCGCTATATAAGAAAAGTTAAATTTATTATTGTTACAACATCATCTATCCTTTCACTTGCAACAGCCAAAAAACTTATTGATGCACTAAATATTTTAAAGATTGGGATCATTGGCATCATAGAAAACATGAAGTCTGAACATACGCATTCTGTAAAGGATAAACTTGATAAGTTAGAGACAGAATTTTTAGGAGAAACATCATTTGACCCAGAACTAGAAAAATGTTTTGGAAACACTCAAATGCTTCTTAAAACTAAAATGGCTGTAGAAATGGAAGAAATTGTTAACAAAATTCTAAATGTGAAAGTTTATGAATAATAAATTGTCAAATGTTTCAAAGTGGAAGCTCACTACAATGAAACATTATAATGCACTTGCGAAAGGCTATAATGAACTATATGGAGAAGAACAGAAACTCAAAATAAATTTTATACTTAAAGAACTTGATTTAGGAGAAAAGAATATTATATTAGACATCGGATGTGGCACATGCATCCTTTTCGAAAGCATATACAACAAAGATAGGACACTTATTGGAATAGATATTTCTGAAAAAATTTTGAGGGAGGGCTGGAGAAAGTTTAAGGGTAAATCAAATATAATGCTCGTTCAAGCAGACGCAGACCATCTTCCATTTCGAAACAAAATTTTTGACACAATATTCACAATAACATTAATCCAGAATTTACCAAACCCAAAGGCAACATTACAGGAAATTAAAAGGGTATCTAAAAAAGGAGCGCTAATAATTGCAACAGGATTAAAAAGAAAATATGAGATTAAGGAGTTTGCATCTATATTTGAGGAAATTACTATAAAAAAAATATATGATATTGAAAATCTCTACGATTATATTTTATATGGTGTAGTCTAAAAATTGGTATCATTAATAGGATACAATTAATTTAACAAATTTAATGTTTATTAAGAGAAAAAATAGTATTCATGCCTATGAAACCAAAAATTTTAACCACATTAGAATTACAAGCTAATGCACTTGAAAAGCTTAAAGAATATTTTATAGTTGAAGGTGGACCTGAACTAATAAAGGATCGAGCAAACTTATTAAATAGTCTTAAAGATAAAGTAGGTTTACTTACTGCACCACATATAAAGGTAGACAGGGAACTTTTTGAAAATGCACCAAATTTAAAAGTTGTGAGCACATTTAGTGTAGGCTATGACCATATAGATGTTCCTGAAGCTACAAGGAGAGGAATCTATATCTGCTATACTCCAGGAGTGTTAAGTGATTGTGTGGCTGAAGTAACTTGGGGGCTTATCCTTTCGACTTATAAGAGAATATCTGAAGCTGAACGTATTGTTAGAGCAAGAAAATGGGTTAAAGGTATTTATAAGGAACCTTTAGGAAGAGACCTAAAGGGAAAGACCTTAGGAATAATTGGTCTAGGAAGAATTGGTAGGAGAGTTGCTGAAATAGGAAGATGCTTTGGAATGCATATAATATACTATGATATTGTAAAGCCATCGGATGCAGACAAACTTGACTTCGAATACTGTGACCTCGAGACACTCTTAAAAAAGGCTGATGTTGTAAGTGTACATGTACCACTTCAAAAGGAGACATACCATTTAATAGATGAAAGCAAACTTAGGTTAATGAAAAAAGATGCGATAATAGTTAATACTTCAAGAGGGGCGGTAATAGATGAAAAGGCTCTGATTAGGGCTTTAAAGGAAGGATGGATAATGGGTGCTGGATTAGACGTTTTTGAAACAGAACCACTTCCACTTGACAGTGAACTATTGGATATGGAAAATGTTGTTTTGTCGCCTCATAGAGGTTCAGCATCAATTGAAACAAGAACAGCTATGCTGAATTTGGCAATAAATAATTTGATTTCAGTTCTAAAAGGTGAAATGCCACCAGCATTACTAAATTCTGATGTAGTAAAAGTTAGGCCATTAAGCGAAGTAAAGGTTATATAACAAAATTGGTTC
The DNA here is from genome assembly GCA_026413865.1 of Nitrososphaeria archaeon. GTDB lineage: Archaea > Thermoproteota > Nitrososphaeria > JACIWG01 > JACIWG01 > JACIWG01. The sequence continues at coordinate 16,545 of JAOAKB010000010.1, read as the reverse complement.
GGCTTTAACACAATTTTTTCTTCAACCATTTCTGCACAATTATAAATATATGATCGCAATTCTTAAAAATTTATATCATATTCTCTAACATTTTTTGTGATGGAAATGGCAAACAGGCCTAGAATATGTGTTATATCGAAATCATTTGGACAATACTGTAAGGAGGCATTAGAAATTTTAAAATCGTTTTCTGAGGTTGAAATTAAAAGTGTAAAAGAACAGAAAGAAATTATTGATGTAGTGAAAGAATTTGACGGTATCATAGTAGGTAACGAGAAAATAAATAAGGAAATTATAAATAATGCAGTAAGATTGAAGATTATTGCGAGACATGGCGTTGGCATAGATAACATAGATATTGATGCTGCGACAGAAAGGGGGATTGTTGTAACATATACACCTCAAGCTAACTCGGATTCGGTTGCAGAGTATACAATCGCATTAATTCTAAATATTATGAGAATGATACCTAAACTTCACAATATTACAGTTAATGGTGGATGGAATAGAATATTGGGTTATGAATTGATGGGCAAAACAGTTGGAATAATAGGTTTTGGGGGAATAGGTAAAAGGGTTGCAAAAAAGCTTGGAGGCTTTGATGTTAAAATATTAGTATATGATCCTTATGTTAAAGAAGAAGATATCAAAAAATTTGGTGCAACACCTGCACAATTAGATGAACTCTTAAAAACATCTGATATTATAACATTACATGTTGCTTTAACATCTGAAACTAAACATTTGATAACTCGTGATAAACTAAAGTTAATGAAAAATACAGCATATCTTATAAATACTTCAAGAGGGGCAGTAGTAGATGAAAAAGCATTATATGAGGCGTTAAAGGAAAGATGGATAGCTGGAGCTGCTTTAGATGTTTTCGAAGAGGAGCCAATAAATCCAAGAAATCCACTACTTACACTAGAAAATGTTATAGTAACACCACATAATGCAAACTTTACACTAGAGGCTTTAAGGAGAACGGATTTAATGAATGCTGAAGATTTAAGAAGATTCTTTAACGGACAAAAGCCTACTTACATAGCTAATCCACAAGTCTATTCTAAATAAAAAAAGAAATTATTGTTGTTTAATAAATTAGTTCTTCGGTTTTCTTATCAAAGACATGTAACTTTGCAGGATCAAATGTGAGATATAGCTTTTGGCCTATATCAAATTTTTCTCCAACATAGCTCATTACTACTGCTTTAAATATCTGGTCATCCATTTTTAGGTCTAAAACCATTTCATCACCTAAAGGTTCACTTATATAGAGTTCTGCTGTTAGATACATTTCTGTATCTGGCTTTTTGTCTGAAACAACCAGGTCCCTTGGCCTTATACCAAATATGATTTCGTTTGCACCCTTTGCTTTAATGGCTTCGACAGCAACATCAGGTAGTCTGAACTTTATTGCACCACCATCAAAGTAACCCTTACCATCCTTTTCCACAAATGTACCAGGAGCCATATTTGTAGGTGGACTTCCAATAAATCCTGCAACAAAGACATTTGCAGGCTTATTGAAAACTTCGTCTGGAGAAGCATATTGTTGTAGTAAGCCCTTATTCATTACAGCAATACGGTCACCCATTGTCATTGCTTCAGCCTGGTCATGTGTAACGTATACGGTTGTTATTGCAAGCTCTTTTTGTAATCGTTTTAATTCAGCTCTCATGTAAAGTCTAAGTTTTGCGTCAAGGTTACTGAGGGGTTCATCCATAAGCCAGACTTTAGGCTCTCTAACAATAGACCTACCAAGCGCTACACGCTGTGCCTGACCACCACTAAGCTGCTTAGGTTTCCTATCAAGGAGTTCAGAAATTTGTAAAAGTTTAGCTACTTCCCTAACCTTTTTATCTATTTCACTTTTTGGAAGCTTCCTAATTTTTAAGGGAAAAGCAATATTATCATATACTGTCATGTGAGGATATAGTGCGTAGCTTTGGAAAACCATTGCAATATCTCTATCTTTTGGAGGAAGATCGTTAACTAGAGTCTCACCAATATATATTTCTCCTGAATCTGGTGTTTCAAGGCCGGCTATGCAACGAAGTGTTGTCGTTTTACCACAGCCGCTTGGTCCAAGAAGAACAACAAACTCTTTGTCCTTTATTTCAAGGTTCAAGTTGTTTACTGCCAGAGTAGAACCGAATCTTTTTACAAGATTTTTTATCAATACTCTTGCCATTTTATACCATCTAGAATATTCATGTATGAGTAAATAAAGTTTACGCTAAATAAAAAGAAGTAATGAAAATTGCATTTTTCTAAGCTTTTTTTACGAACTCTAACACTTTAGCCTTAAAATCATTATATGCATTGGTAAATTCTGTTTTAGTTTTAATTACAGCCCCGAACTTTGGCCAATCTTCAGGTCTAATACCCCTTTCTCCTATATCTATTTCAATACCGACTTCTTTGAAAAAATTTTTAAGTTCAGGTGTAAGTTCTAAAGCAAGCCTACAGTCTTCTTTTATATCATATACTTCAGTTAAGCGATAAATTGATTCTTTATCTACCATAAGATTCACTACAGCATTATCATATTTTTTAATATCAAAGTCCACCCTTAAACTCTCCAACATAACATTAGCTTGATGGTTAGGAAATTCGGTGTTAGTCATATTATGGGGAGAGAGAGTTAAAAGGGTTTCCCTTGGCTTCCTCTTTGATGCTGGAAGAACATGTATACCATCTAATACTTCATCTGCTTGACTATCATTTAACCCATACCTTTGTTTTATGTAGTTGAACCATTTACTTCTACTTTCTGGTGTAAAGAAAAGTTTAAAGAGTATTTGACTTACAGCAATGCCGGCTTTCCCAATATCATCTTCCAGCCTCTCCAAATATTGAACAACATCTCTTTCAGAGGAACCCAAAATTTTTGAGGCCAAGATAATTTTTACAAAGTTTTCATTTGTTAAACTACTTAAATACTTACGGTCACTTAAAGTTCTAATAAGTGTATCCTTTGACATTGCTTCAAATCCTTTAATACCAAAAGCTTTAGCCAACTCCATTACTAGAACCTTACCCGATTCCATAGAATACATCCTATTAAGTAATATTTCAGCTTGAACTTCACGTAAATGATCATTTAATCGACCACACATTGTAGTTTCATAAGATGTTGTAACGTGAAAACCCTTCTTTACAGCCTTCGCCCTACCATCAATCTTTGATATTATAAGGTATGCTTCTTGCGACACAGTATACGTTTCAGTATTATTTGTTCCAATGCCTAGGCTTTCCAGCACAGACGTTATTTCAATTGCTGCAGAATTATTTCCCGGAACCTTAAATACAAGGTTTGGCCGTCCTATTTCGACACGCTTATTTGAATAACCCCAAAGTAGATAAGAGTCATATCTTTTTAGAAAATCGTAGGCATCAGAATATATTTGTAGAGCATCCTTCAGGCTTCCTTCAACACTCGAACTAACATGTGGATTAAGTTGATAACTTACCATACCATGTTCAAAGTTAGATGCAATAGCTATAGGCCTAAAGATTGCAAGGTTAGGGAAAACTGAAACCTCAGTAGCCTTCATCGTCATCTCGTCAGCGTAAGTTTCAGGTGAAGTCACCCATTTTGGATTTTCATTAACAACGGTTTTAAAGTCTGCACATAAGCTTTCACCACAATAGCCCTCCCACAAGGTTTCATCATCAATATATGCTGCAGCTGCAAGCACGGGATTTGTTGACACTTGAACAAAACCTAAGTGTCTTAACCACCTTAGACCTAATGCATAATCATTTCCAAATCTATTCTTGCTTAAGCTCAAACGATAGTATATGTTTCCTTGGATTTCGTCTTTTGCTGCCTTTAAAAAGCTGGACACAGCATTTTCTTCATCCACTTTTTTTTCAATAGATTCAGCCATCTTACTTACCATGGAGCCTGGAGATCTATAGAACTTTGACATGACCATTTTCATATCAGACAATGTTCTATCAACAACTGCTCCAGCTACAGGAGAAGAAGACATTTTCTTTTCAGATGACTCTAACTCTGACAGAGTTTGAAAAATGTATTCAAGCGAGATGTTAACCTCATCTTCATTGAATCCAACAATTATTCTTTCGTAACCGAAAAGGTTTAATGCAATTTGCATTAAAACATTATGTATCCTGAATCTTTTAAGCTGAGATTCTTGTGAACCAAGATATTCACTTTTATAGAATTCTAGTGATAGTGTTCGGGTTATACTTCCAATCGTAGAAGCCAATGAACCAATCATTTCCTTGTTTAGCAAGTGGTCAGCAGCAAGTTTATCATGACCATCCAAAGCAAGTTTGACCACATGATCCACGTGGTCGAAGCTTTCAATCGGAGAGGATAAAGGTTTAGGCTTAACAGACAAGCACTTTAAATTATCTTTCATGCTGATTCACCTTATGTATTTAAGATTCAAAATACTTATTTATTTATTTTCTTCTAAAAGTCAAGAGCAATTATAATCAATTTTTATATAAAATACTCAACCACTCAAAAAATATCATTAATTACCCTTCGTAATAAAATTAAAATATTTAAAAAATTATTGCTTATATCATCTGCTTGAGTAGAATATTTTACTCCAATCGTAGTCCGCTGTCACTAGAATATGTACTTCTTCCCAAAAATCGGGTCTATTAACAACAAGCGATTCTAAAACTTTAGCTCGCACTGGTTTAGACGCAACAGAATTGAACAATTCATACGGTCTTAGTCCGAAAAGGCCAACTTGATTATCTTCTGAAACACTGATAAGTAATCCAGCCTTACTGTAGAGTTGTATATCTGATGGAGGAATATTGTAAAGGTTATCAGAATATGATTTTATCGATTCCTTTTTTGAGGCTAGAACTGCAAAGATCATGTATTCGGTCATGTCCTCGCCATCAGGTGAAACTATCTTGTTTATGCACTTGCTCAAATGATAGTTTGAAAACTTGTTTAGGGCAGTGTTAAGAGACTTTATCCAAGAAAATGGTAATATCTTTCCGGTTACAGTATTTAATTCCCTTGCAGCATTGAAATATAGTACAGTTTCTGATATTGGAGATTTGTTTTTATCAAGTGAAACAATCCAGCCTTTAAACTTCTTTTCTCCAGTTGAAGACATATGCATCATCTTTAACATTACATATTAGCACATTTAAGCTTTAATGAATGTTCAACAATTTTTTGAAAAGTATAAATTATCAAATGTTTGAACAATATATGATTAATATGGTTATCACGTACAAAAATATTGTGAGAATTGTTAAAGGCACGATTTTGAGGACAAATTATGGAACCTTAGGTGCTTCAACTTCAACACTAATATACGATAATGGGAAAAAGATTCTTGTCGATGTAGGCCATTATGGAAATAGGCTTAGGTTAGAAGAAGGTTTAAAAAATAATGGTCTAAGCCCAAGCGACATAGATTATGTGATATTAACTCACATTAACTGGGACCATTGCGCAAACATAGACCTTTTTGAAAAAAGTGTAATTTTCCTTCATAAAAGAGAGTGGGAGAAGGGGAACCTTTTTGGTAAAGAGGATTTAGCCACAAAAGTGTTTAAGCAAATATTATTAGAAAAAATGAAACTTAAGCTTATAGAAGATGATATGTTTAAGATAACCGAAAACGTTTACACATTAAATACGTTTGGGCATACTATTGGACATATTTCAGTACTTGTTAAAACAGAAAAAGGGAATGTTATAATTTCAGGGGACGCCATACCATATTTTAGAACTATAAAAAAAGGATATCCTGATATAATATTTTATGATAAAGAAGATGCTAAAAAGAGTGTGAACAAAGTTAAGGAATTAAAGCCTGCAATAATAATTCCAGGACATAGTCCACCATTTAATGAAGATGGATATGTGGAAAGAGATGAAATTGAAATTAGGCTTGTTGGAGATAATGGCGAAGACCTAGTTTTCAAACTTAACAGAGTTGGAGAAGGAGTTGCAACAGGCCCATTTGGATAATGTAAACTGGCTAAATTGGCTCATATCAAACTTTAAAATATTTGCAATTTTTTACAATTAAAAATAAAAAAAGTAAAGTATTAATAGGGTGCACTATAAAAATAGATTGACAACATTATGTACACTATAATTGATAAGATCCAACTTACAGAAGGCATATTTAAAATGATTATTAAAGCACCACATATAGCAAAAAGTTGGAAACCGGGACAGTTTGTAGTATTAATGGTTAATGAAATAGGCGAACGCATTCCTTTAACAATAGTTGATGGAAACACATATGAGGAAACAATCACACTGATATTTCAAGTTGTTGGAAAAACAACTGCATTACTTGCTTCAAAAAACGTGGGAGAACAAATCTATTCCATCATGGGCCCTCTTGGTAAACCATCAGAAATTAAAAGATATGGAAAAGTTGCATTAATTGGTGGTGGTGTTGGTGCTGCAGAAATATTACCACAGGCAAGAGCTTTAAAGCAGGTAGGAAACTATGTCATATCTATTGTTGGAGCAAGAAGCTCAAGCAAGCTTATACTTGTTGAAGAACTAAAATCTTTTTGTGATGAAGTTCATGTTTGTACAGATGATGGTTCATATGGATTCAAAGGTTTTGTTTCAGATGCTCTATCAAATCTTATAGAAGAAGGGTACAGAATTGATTATGTGTATGCTGTTGGCCCAGTTCCCATGATGAAGGCTGTTAGTAAAGTTACATTCAAACATAAAATTAAGACAGTTGTTAGTGCAAATCCCATAATGATAGATGGGACAGGTATGTGTGGAGTGTGTAGAGTTATAGTTGGTGGAGAAATAAAATTTGCATGTATAGATGGACCTGATTTTGACGCACATCTGCTCGACTTTGATACTCTAGAATCAAGATTAAAAACTTACATAAAACATGAGAGAAAAGCTTTCGAAGATTTTATGAGGTGCCAATGCCATGGGTAACGAAGAAAAAAGTTTAAGGGAGATGCCTCAACTTTTACCGATAGAGGAGAGAATAAGCACATTTAAAGAAGTAAATTTGGGATTCACAGAAGAGCAGGTTAAGAAAGAGGCATCAAGATGTCTGCAATGTCCTAAAGCATATTGCATGGCAGGCTGCCCGGCTAACGTTAAAATACCAAAGTTCATAAACGCGATTAGACAAGGAAACTATAAAAGAGCAATCGAAATAATTTGCGAAACAAACAGTTTACCTGCTGTTACCGGAAGAGTATGCCAAGTTGAGATGCAGTGTGAAAAGGCATGTATTTTGGGTAGAAAAGGAATTCCAGTTTCTATAGGATTACTTGAAAGATTTGTTGCAGATATTGCATTAAAGAGAGGGTGGAAAAGGTTTGCATGCGATGCCTTTAATGGTAAAAGGGTTGCAGTTGTTGGTTCAGGACCTGCTGGTTTAACTGTTGCTGGAGACCTGATTAAATTAGGCTATGAAGTTACAGTTTTTGAGGCTCTTCATAAACCTGGAGGGGTTCTAGTGTATGGGATACCAGAATTTAGATTACCGAAGAATGTTGTTGAAAAAGAAATAAAAACGTTAGAGGATAGTGGTGTTAAAATTTGTACTAACTTTTGTGTTGGAAAGAGTATTACTCTAAAAGAGATTTTTGAAGAAGGATATGATGCAGTTTTTCTAGGCATTGGTGCAGGTGCGCCAGTAGTTTTAGATGTGCCTGGAGTAAATTTGGGAGGCATATATACGGCAAACGAATTTCTTGTAAGAACTGTTTTAATGAAAGCATATCTTTTTCCAAAATATGATACACCAATAGACTTTGGAAAAAAAGTGATCGTAATAGGAGGGGGAAACACGGCAGTAGATTCTGCAAGAGTAGCAGTAAGAATGGGTGTTGAAGAAGTAAAGATAGCCTATAGGAGAAGTGTGGAGGATATGCCTGCAAGGAGAGAGGAAATATTACGTGCTAACGAGGAGGGTGTTAAAATTTTACAATTAGTGAATCCTGTCAGATTTATTGGTGATGAAAATAATCATGTCATTAAGGTTGAGTTGGTAAAGAATCAGCTCACTTATATCGATGAAACTGGAAGATCTGTTCCTGTCCCGATAGAGGGCTCAAATTTTTATGTGGAGGGGGACATGGTTATTTTGGCAATAGGACAAAAGGCTAATAGGGTGTTCACCCAAACCGTTCCCCAATTAAAATTAGACAAAGAAGGATATATTATCGTTGATTATGAGGCAAAAACATCTTTAGAAAGAGTTTGGGCAGGTGGAGACATAATTAGAGGGTCTGCAACAGTAATTCAAGCAATTGGAGATGGAAAAAGGGCAGCTGCAAGTATAAATAAGACTTTAATGAGTAATAACATTTAGGAATGAAAAGCTCATATGAGCGCAGAAGAAACACCTAGTGAAAAAGATGCTTTGGAGATCATTAGAATAGCTTCCGACATATTGAACATAGGGTATGTATGTGATAAATGTCTTGGAAGAACTTTTTCCAAACTATTGCATGGAATGCCTAATGAGGAAAAAGGAAGGAGTATACGCAATTTTATAGCACTATTATTAGACAGCGGAGTAACTATTAATGTGAAAATGGAAAATTTTCAAGAATATAACTTTAGAAGATTAGATAAGCTTCAATCAAATAAAACAGTATGCTTTGTATGTGAAAATATTTTTTCAGAAATTGTTCCAAAACTTGTAAAAGAAGCCATCAAAAAGGCAAAAAGGTATGAATTCGAAACTTTCCTAGTTGGAACAGTTTTAAACAAAGCACTTCATGAAAAGGACCAAATGATTCTTAAGATTTCACCAAACTACAGTGAATCCATTAAAGACGAAATAAATCGCATCTTAGGTAAAAGTATAGTTGAAAAATTTGGTAAAAGCGTAAATTACATTGACCCACAGCTTCAAATACTTGTTAACCTTAAAAAATTAAAAGTAGAAATTAGGTCAAAGAATCTTTACATTTATGGAGGCTACAAAAAACTTGTGAGAGGAATACCTCAAACAACATGGTACTGTAAAAGATGCAGAGGTAAAGGGTGCAAAAACTGTAATTGGAAGGGGAAAATGTATAGAAGTTCAGTCCAACAAATAATAGAAAAACCTCTAATTAGAATGGCAAAAGGAAAAAAATCTAGCTTTCACGGTTCCGGAAGAGAAGACATTGACGTAAGATGCTTAGACTACAGGCCATTCGTCATAGAAATTGTTGACCCAAAAATTAGGAACATAGATTTGTATAGGGCTAAAACTGAAATTAATAGATCAAAGTATGTTCAAGTAAGTGACCTAAAATTTGCTTCAAAAGATGATGTTATATCTGTAAAGGAGGCAAAAAATGATAAAGTGTATAGGGCAATAGTTACTTTTAGCAAAAATTTGGATAAGAGAGAATTAGAGAAATTATCTAACATTAATAATGTTCGAATTCTTCAAAAGACTCCAATAAGAGTTTTACACAGAAGAGCAGACCTTCTAAGAGAAAGAGTTGTTAAAAGAGTAGAATATAGAATACTAAGTAAGAGAAGGTTAGAGCTTATAATTGAATGCGACGCAGGAACATATGTTAAAGAATTTATACATGGAGATGAAGGTAGAACAAAGCCTTCAATAGCAGAAATTTTACAAAACAAAGTTAAAAAAATAATTTTAGATGTTATAGAAATTAAAAAGTAGAAGTTTTATCTCTACTATAGCCTTTTAAAAAGATGTAGGAAACAATTAACATTAAAATTAGTATAATTATAGACAGCCATATAAGCTGCAAACCATATTCGCCTGTTCCAAATACAATAGGAAATGGGCCAATAAATATGATACCCCCTGTAGAAATGTTTCCAGCAGGGACAGCAACAGAGGTTATGGAGGACAAAAAGATTATTACAAAACCTAGAAAGCAAAACAATATTCCTGCAAATATAAGTAGAATTGAAAAGTTTTTTCTCATCATATAATCCACCTGCCAAAAATTATGTAAACCACCATTAAAGCCAAAGCGAGAACAAGTGCTATAACAACCCATTTACCACTTGTACCAAACGCTATTGGTACAGGACCAATTAATACCACACCACCACCTTCAACCTTAGCTTCTCCAGCAGCAATTTTAGTAAATATTGACAAAATTATACCTATAAATATTAATATGAAACCTAATATGAAAAGGGTTAATCCCAACTCTATAGACAACATATAAAAAGGTTCTATAGAAACAAAATTTAAGCATTATTTACATAAATTTCACCAACTTGATGATTGAAAAGAAATAGAAAATCTTGTATTAATATTTATATAAAGGTGATACATTTTGTATAAAATTAAAGTACTGCAGGGCTTTAGGATAACGTTACCAAAAGAAGTTAGAGAAAGATGGAATTTGAAAGAGGGGGAGGAGTTGAAGTTTTGGTGGAAGGAGGTAAACTGATAGTTCGTCCTACAAAATTGCCTTCAGATCCAATACAATTACTATGCGGTATTGTAAGCGAGAAAAAAATAAAGTTAAATGAAATCGAAGAAGCCATAGTTGAAGAATTAGAGGAAAAGATGGAGAGAAGCGAATGATGCTTATTGATTCTACTGTTTTTATAAAATGGATGCTTGCGGACAAAAATAGTTTAGCATTAGAGAACGCGTTATCTGGATATGCTTTAACAAAAATTAATAAATGAACGATCGCTTACACAACATCTTTAGTTAAGGATGAGATTCTTGTATGGTTATCGAGATATAAAACTAGTAGGATCATGAACTTTATATATAGTTTAAGAGCGTTAACTAATTTGAAGATAATACATCCGACGTTAGATGATGAAGAGTTTGCAACAGAAAACTTTGGAAGATATTCTCTAGGTTTATCTGACCTGATTAATTTAGGTGTAATAAAAAGATTAAAAATAGATGTGATAGTTTCATCAGACAAAGGCTTTGATAAGGTTCCAGGAATAAAAAGAGTTTTCGAAGAATTAAGGTATGAAGATGGATTTAAAGAATTTTCTTACAGGATGAAATCTTTAAACTATAAATTAAATTATGAAATTTGAAAAAGTTTAGTAAAAGTGATTAATAAAATTAGGAGATATAGGATGTTAGGGAAGAGAATTTGGGACAACTTTTAGAAAATTCACATTCTCCCTTAACTTTACAGTAGGTAATTTCGATAGAATACCTTGGAATATAGTTTTTGCATTCATCCCATGGTTCTATCACACCTTTTCCATAAAAACAGAGTCTTTTCCTTAACAGGGTTTTTAGACTTATTGGTTCATTAGTAATCCATTCCCAAGAATGAATGTACACTCTTCTGTTTTCAAACATTACTTCTATATATTCATCTTCTTTTGGAACCTTTTTCACATCAACCGGTACCTTCTTAGAGGTTTTATCCCAATACTTGCATGAGAAACAACACTTCATGCTACAAAATATGGGATGTGACAGCTTATTTTATTAACTTTGCTTCTCTATTTTTTATTAAAAAAATTAAAAAAAATTAAAAATTTTTCTAATAAACATTATAATGAATAAATTTAAATATTTCAACCTTTTTCACTATTGAGATATGGAAAAACAGGAACTCTTCGTTAGAAAAGCTTCCGGTCTTGTTCGAAGCATTTCCGCATGGGATGCACTAATTTTTAACGTTATCGTCATGGGACCCGGTGCTGTTTACCTGTACGGTATGTGGGCTGCTGGACTATTTCCAGGAGTGGACTTGACGCTAACCGCATGGGTTGCAGCGCCTGTTTGCATGATAATTGGATTCTTTTACGCACTATTTTCGGTTATAATGCCACGTTCAGGAGGAGACTATGTTTGGGCTACACGAGTATTGCATCCTGCTATAGGCTTCTCAATGGTCTTCTTCATCTTTATAGTACTTATGGCTTTTGTTGGAATGGAAATTCCTTGGGCTATACAATGGGGGCTTGCACCTTTCCTATCATACTTAGGCTACGAAGGAATTGCAAACCTTCTCAGCGACCCATATGTTATGATGCTTCTTGGAGTAGTATATTATGGTGTTTGCGCTATTATTACAATCAGAGGGGCAAGAGCGTTTGTTAAGGCAGTCTGGGCTTCATTCATACTAATTATTGTTGGAATCATAACCTATGTTATAGCATTGCTTTCAATGAATCCTACAAACTTTGCTACAGTTTTTAATCAGAATACTGGAATGAACTATCAGGATATAATTTCTAAGGCAATAGCGAATGGACATCCTAGTGGTTTTATCTTTAGTGCCACGATGCTTGGAATCATTTACACGATACTTAATTTTACTGGATTCAACCTTTCTGTCTATATCGCAGGAGAAGTTAAAGAAGTTAGAAAGGCACAGTTTATTGCCATAGCAGGAGGTATACTTGTATTCACACTTATCACTTGGCTAATTTATGCTGCAACATACAATGCTATGGGGCCACAGTTTGTTGGAGCAATATCATATCTTGCGGTAATGGGAAGTTCCGATTACACACTACCGTTTGCGCCAGCATTCCACCTTCTTGCAATGATGGTTTTAGAGAATAGATTGCTTTCCGCGATCATAGTGTTAACATGGGCAATAGTGCCATTGGCATGTGGACTAACATATATTTTCACTGCTGTTAGATTGATCTTTTCATGGTCATTTGATAGGGTCCTTCCACAGGCATTTTCAAAGGTTGATGAACGCTACAATTCACCTTACGTTGCACTAATATTTATTACAATACTTTCGATAATCTTTGAAGCACTCTGGCTCTTCACGCCGATTCTAAGTTACGTGGCGTATGTGGTGACAGGCTGGTCTCTTGAGATAGCAATGGTTTCTATTGCTGGGATAGTCCTACCATATATAAGAAAGGACATATTTGAGACTGCTCCAGCAATGGTTAAAAGAAAGGTTCTTGGACTACCTATTTTATCATTAATGGGAATACTAAGCTTCCTAGCGAGTATTTATATTGCATACGCTAGCCTTACACCGGCCATTGCAGGAACATTAAATGAGACATACATAATATTTACCTTTGGAATTTTCGTTGTCGGCTTCATCGTTTACCTAATATCTTCAGTATATCATAAGGTTAAGGGTATACCACTAGAGTTAACATTTAAAGAGATACCACCCGAATAGATAGGGGTAGAAGATGCCCCGCACCCGCATTTTTTTTACAACAGATGTCCATGGTTCGGAAAGATGTTTTATTAAGTTCCTTAATGCTGGACAATTTTATAAAGCAAATTGTATAATTTTAGGAGGAGACATTACATTTAAAACAATAGTGCCACTTGTTAGAAAGAAGGATGGAAAAGTGTATCTAAAATTTTTAGGTGAAAATTTTGTTTTAACTTCAGAGAATGAGATAATGGCTATGGAGAAAAGGATACGGTCCATTGGTTTTTATCCTCATCAAATGAGTGAGGAAGAGTTTAACGAGTTCGCTTCAGATAAGAGGAAGCAAGAAGAACTTTTCGAAACACTTGTTGTTGAGATGATAAAGAGATGGCTTTCTATAGCCGAAAATAAGCTTAAAGATAAAAATGTAAAATGTTTTATTTCACCTGGAAACGATGATAGTCGAATCGTTGACGAATATTTAAAAAATTCGAAGTACATAATTTATCCTGAGGAACAGGTTGTTAGACTAGACGAATACCATGAAATGATTACGTTAGGTGTTTCAAACATTACACCTTGGCACTGTATAAGGGACATGGAAGAAAAAGATATAGGAGAAAAGATTGATAAACTTGTTTCGCAAGTGACAGATTTAAAAAATTGCATATTTAATATTCATGTCCCACCCTATGGAACACCTTTAGATTTGGCACCAAAACTTGATGAAAATCTTAAGCCCATAGCATTACCTACTGGAGGAGTTGATATGATTAATGTTGGAAGCACTTCTGTAAGGAAGGCTGTTGAAAAATATCAACCACTTTTAGGCCTACATGGCCATATACATGAATCGCGTGGAATATTTAAGATAGGGAGAACATTATGTGTTAACCCAGGAAGTGAATATACTGAAGGAATTTTAAAGGGATTTTTAGCCGATATTACAGAAAATGGAATTAGAGATTACTTGATAACAACAGGTTAAGATTTATATAATTTTTAACCAATATTTTCGCGAGCAAGTATGGGCAAGCTAACGTTTGAGGACATAATAAGGCTAGTTGAAGCACCCTATCCAGATTTTGAGTTAAGGCCGGGAAAAACAGCGCTTCTTTTGATTGACATGCAAAAGTTTGTTCTAGGAGAACATTATGTAAAGGCAGCGGTTAAAGCAGGATACAGTGAGGAAGAAGCGTGGGAAGCAGTTAGAGAATATGATGAACGTGTTAAAAATGTTGTAAAAAATGTTCAAAAACTTCTTGAAGTATGCCGGAGGAAGGGATTTGATATAATTCATGTGAGAATACAGGGTCCAACAAACAATCCAAGACATACAGCAAAAGTTAATAGGAAAATTGGATTAATAATTCCACCAGAATTTGAGGACGGAGACTTTATTGATGAAGTGAAACCTTTGCCTGGTGAACTTGTTATTTCTAAAACAAATGGTGGCGCCTTATCTGGTACAAACCTAGACTTTATACTTAGGAACATGGATATAGATAGTCTAATAATTGTAGGCTTCTTGACAGACCAATGCGTTTTAGCAACATCAATCCATGCAGCAGACCTGGGATATGATGTACTACTACTAGAAGATGCTTGTACAACAAGATCAAAACAATTACATGAAGCTGCATTGCTTGCACAAAAGGATGTATGTGCAAAAGTTAAGAAAACAGAAGAAGTTTTAAAGATACTAGAAAAGCTTCCTGATAAAAGTTGAAAACAATATGGCTGAACATATTACATAATCAAATCTTTCCCCACCATTTTTTAATTTTTAAATATTCAATCTTTAAAGCTTAAGCGGATGTCTGAGGGGCTAACATGGTTTAGATGGGAAGAGTTAGCTGATAAAGCCTACAAGATTGTCGAGTCAGCCGAAAATAATAATGTCATTTTAAGAAATTTGGGTTCACTCGCCTACAGAATACACTGTAGTAAATTTGGTTATATTCAGGATGAACTTGGTAGAAAGTTTTCAGATATAGACTTCGCGTCCTACAGTAAGTTTAGGGTCAATGTTAGAAAACTTTATGCAAACAATGGATGGATTGAAGACCAATATTTTACGAAAATATTTGGTCATAAAAGACTACTATACTATTATGGCTCAGACAAGAAAGTACATTCAGACATATTTTTTGATAGACTTGAATTCAATCATGTTATAGAGTTTGAGGGAAGATTAGAGATGGATAAGCCTACAATTCCATTAGCAGAACTGTTTCTTGAAAAAATGCAGATTGTTATGCTAAACGAGAAGGATGTGATTGATACTATAATGCTGTTAAGAGAACATGAGGTTGGAGAAGGCGATAATGAGCAAATTAATGCACCATATATTGCAAAAATTCTTGCAGTCGACTGGGGATTTTGGAAAACTGTAACACAAAACATGGAAAAAGTAAAAAGTTACACCACCAATAGTACAAAATTAAGTGAAGAAGATAAAAAGGTTATTATAGAAAGGATAGAAAAACTTTCGAAGAAAATAGATAATGAAGAAAAATCGTTAAGTTGGAAACTTAGGGCTAGAGTTGGAGAAAAGAAAAAATGGTACAAGGATGTAGAGGAAGTCTATAGATAAAGTTCTCTTTATCCCTAGTCGAAGTTCACATAAAATATTTAGATTTTATTAAGATGATTTTGTAAATTGATTATCATTTTTAATTCATTCCACTTTTCTTCAACTTGATCATAAAATTTTTTCATTATTTCCCCATTTATATGCTGGAAACGACCTTGAGCCCTAAGATACTCTCGAATATTCTTTCGTACACTTTTTTCTAGAAGATTCTTGCTTGGGCCAGTAAGTTTTAAGACACCATTTTCTATTTCGTAAAGGATCCATGCACCAGTTTGCACAGCTAAACGGCCGACTTCTATAGTCTTCTCAGATGGAAAACGCCATCCCGTGGGACATGGGGCGTGTAAGTGAATATATTTGAAACCTTTAATTTGTAATGCCTTTTTAACCTTTTCTATAAAGTCAATTGGATAGGCAACTGAAGCTGTTGCAACATATGGTATATTGTGTGAAGCCATAATCTTTGGGACATCCTTTTTCCTTTCTTGCTTACCTTTTAATGTTGTTGTAGTCCATGCACCATATGGTGTAGCACTACTCCTCTGAATACCTGTGTTTTGGTATGCTTCATTGTCATAACATATGTATGTTATGTTCTCGTTTCTTTCAGCTGCACCTGATAAGGCCTGTAATCCAATATCAGCTGTGCCCCCATCGCCAGCATAAACGATTACAGGATAATTTTTACCTTTAATTTCAAGTGCAGCAGAAACACCTGATGCAGCAGCAGCTGAGGCTGCAAACGCAATATTTAGTGTTGAAAGAGTTAAAGCAGTATTTGGATATGCACCTTGTATTATTGTCATGCAGCTTGCTGGGATAACAATAATAGCATTCTTTCCTACAGCTTTGCCTAATAGTCTAAAGCCTAGGCT
>JAOAKB010000102.1 GCA_026413865.1 Nitrososphaeria archaeon | reverse complement strand
GAATTGAAAGCACTCAGTTTATACGCGTTCACCGTCTCGTAGTGTTCACCGCTGAATCTCAAAAAGAGAATTGAAAGTCATCAAAACCCCCCAAAAAAGCACATATAAGCACATATAGAATCTCAAAAAGAGAATTGAAAGATTGATTCAACGCTCTCGGGGTCGAGTTCATTCCGGTGGGCCTGAATCTCAAAAAGAGAATTGAAAGGTGAACGTGACCAGCCTCTGCAGCTTCAATAACACCTGGGAATCTCAAAAAGAGAATTGAAAGTTTTGATCTCTGCATAAAGATGTGTCGGGAGAAAGACTTTGACGGAATCTCAAAAAGAGAATTGAAAGCCTGCTCCTCGGCTTCGATGACTGATTGCTCAGCTTTGGCCTCGAATCTCAAAAAGAGAATTGAAAGCTAGAATTTTTGTATGGGTTCGTGTACTGCGACATTAGGTGAATCTCAAAAAGAGAATTGAAAGTTTATCTCAGCGCCCTCAAGGGCGCTGTTCAAGGT
>JAOAKB010000101.1 GCA_026413865.1 Nitrososphaeria archaeon | reverse complement strand
AAGAATATAAAAATATTAATCGGCTCCAGAATCTCAAAAAGAGAATTGAAAGGTATGAATATGTGCTTGCAGTCCGGGACGTCTACGCCCTCGTGAATCTCAAAAAGAGAATTGAAAGTGAAGACGGCCGTGAGCGGCTCAAACATCACTTCTCCTTGAATCTCAAAAAGAGAATTGAAAGTGGATAGGGTTAGGGCGCTTGTCGAGACTTTGAGGGCTGGAATCTCAAAGTTTTCGAGCCGAATCTCAAAAAGAGAATTGAAAGGCAAGCTAGACCGCCTCCACCATCATCCATTCTAGTTCCAGGAGAATCTCAAAAAGAGAATTGAAAGATGTCGGAGGGAACCACGCATCCTTCTTCAACTATCTCTGGGAATCTCAAAAAGAGAATTGAAAGTGACATGCAGGGCGACATCGTGCCAATAGAGCAACTCGAGAATCTCAAAAAGAGAATTGAAAGTCTTTGAGCCTGACACTTACTCTTGCGTTCTGTAGGAGGAATCTC
>JAOAKB010000100.1 GCA_026413865.1 Nitrososphaeria archaeon | reverse complement strand
CTTTATCAGAGAGCGAAAAGGGCTGCGGTGTGAATTATGCTATGTTAAGGTTTGTTGACATTCTCCGATTTGCTGTAAGTATTCTTACGGAAAAGAAGGTTAGAGCTATTCTAACAATTATAGGTATCGCTATAGGGCCTGCCTCCATGGTTACCATAATTGGTACCACTCAAGGCTATTCTCAGACAATATTGTCCCAACTTACCTCACTGGGTGGTAATGTTATTGTTGTTTTTCCCCAGAGAAGCTATACTATAACAGACACTATGGTCTCAAATATTGAAAAGATTGATGGCGTAGATGAAGTCGCACCCTTTTATGTTACTGAAGCCTTCTTTAGAAAGGCTGACGGTTCACAGGAGAGGATTCAAATTTATGCTACAGAACTTGAAGTAATATTCAAAACTCTTGGAAATTTGAGGTTTGAAGACGGTGCTTTGCCCCAGAAGACTATGATAACCTCTGCTGCTGTAGGCTATGATGTTATTAGAACTAAGGATGGTAAAAA
>JAOAKB010000099.1 GCA_026413865.1 Nitrososphaeria archaeon | reverse complement strand
AATTGAAAGCGATAATAGGCCTTTTTATAGCCGACAACAATTTTTGGAATCTCAAAAAGAGAATTGAAAGACGGAAACACCCAGGACACACATAGGCCCCGCATCCACACGAATCTCAAAAAGAGAATTGAAAGACATGGCGACGAATAGCGTGGTGTTCACGGTTCAGTTCAGAATCTCAAAAAGAGAATTGAAAGCCGGCCAGGGCTCGCTGAGTGGAAGCATCGGCGACTTACAGGAATCTCAAAAAGAGAATTGAAAGATAAGACTAGGCCGTCGGCCGATGCTTTGTTGCTTGACTTCTGAATCTCAAAAAGAGAATTGAAAGTTTCCACCTCAGCGACCTCATAAAGTTTTGAAAAATTAGAGTTGAATCTCAAAAAGAGAATTGAAAGTCCTGTAGACGCCCTCTTCCTCCAGGTCGGTTAACCCGGTGGAATCTCAAAAAGAGAATTGAAAGTGATGGATGAACAAAGACCGGCTTAATGAATTTTACTTGGGAATCTCAAAAAG